>JAHBTB010000001.1 GCA_019638795.1 Fimbriimonadaceae bacterium
CCCGCGAGCCGGAGATGGTGAAGGCCTATCGCGACACCTGGACGCTGGGAGTTCACTCCTACCTGTCTTACTTGCGGGACCGGCTACTGCTCTGCAAGGAGTTGCTAGCGGACTCGGGCAGCATCTTTGTTCAAATCAGTGATGAGAATCTACACCGCGTACGCTCTCTTTTAGATGAAGTATTCGGGGCTGAAAATACGATTAGCGTAATTTCGTTCACGACAACTGGTGGGTTTGCAACGAAGTTCCTTAGTCGGGCTGGCGACTACCTGCTCTGGTATGCCAAGGACAAGGAGAAAGCTCGCTACTATCAGCTTTACCGCCTCAAGGCTGATGGCGGCCTGCAAGGTGACGACTACCGCTACCACCAAACACCGGAGGGCGAACTTAAGACGGCCACCGAGGAAGAGCATGCCGTCGTTGACCTAATGAGGCTTGACAACACCGTCAGCCAAGGAGCTGCTTCGGGGCCACAGCCCATAGAAATTAGTGGCCGCATCTACTCACCCAACGAGCGCACTCATTGGAAGGCGCAGTATCCCACCGGAATGACACGGCTGACGCAGGCGGGTCGATTATTCGCTAGGAGCGACAGCTTGGCATACAAGCGGTTTGTTTCCGACTATCCTGCCTTCGAACAGACAAGCCTGTGGGGCGATACCTCCATTGCTGGAACGGCCGCTGGCAAGGCTTACATCGTGTCAACCAACCCAAAGGTAATCGAACGGTGCATCCTCATGACGACTTCGCCCGGGGACCTGGTGCTCGACCCTACTTGTGGAGGAGGAACAACTGCTTTGGAGGCTGAGGACCTCGGGCGACGATGGATTACAGCGGACACCAGCCGGGTCGCCCTCAGCATTGCGCGGCAACGGCTGATGACGGCTCGGTTCGACTCCTACAAGATGCGTGCCCTTGACGGCAAAGATGTTGGGCAGAACCCAAGCGGCACGTGGCTGACCGACCCGAGCGGCGAACTCTCCGGACCGGTGACGTTCGACTGCAAGACGGTCCCCCACATCACCCTCAAATCCATCGCTCAGAACCAAGCCCTCGACCCCGTCTTCGACCGGTGGGACCCACAACTCAGGGAAGCCTGCGAACGAGCGAACGATGCGCTCCGAGCGTGTCCGGCTGACCTGCGGGTCAAGTTGCTCACCAAGGCGAAGGACTCCCTCGGCGAGAAGAAGGCCAATTCGGTGGGCAACGACCTCGCCAAGTTGAAGAAGGCGCTCTCCGACGCCGACTGGCGTCGATGGGTGCTCCCGCCCGACCTCAAGCCCACGCGCAACTACACGACCGTGGCGAACGACTTCGACGGCTGGTACGAGTGGGAGATGCCGTTCGACGCGGACCCCGACTGGCCGCAGCCGCTCCAGGACGCGGTGCGGCGCTACCGCGAGCTTTGGAAGGCGAAGATGAAGGAGGTCAACGACACCATCGCCGCCCGCGCGGAGCAGGAGGAGTTGGTCGACCAACCCATCAAGGTCCCCGGCGTGCTCCGGGTGAGCGGCCCCTTCACGGTCGAGGGGGTGATCCCGGTCGAGGAGAACATCGACGTGGACGAGGAGTCCCCCATCGAGCCCTACGACGAGGAACTCGACACGTTCGAGCCTGGTGCAAACGGATCCACAAGCATCGACGTGGCCGACGTCTCGAACGCGGACAGCTACCTCGACCAAATGACCGGGCTCTTGCGGAAAGACGGCGTCCGGTTCCTCAACAACAAGGTGCAGGAGTTCGCCCGACTCGACCGGGTCATGGGGGCCACCCACCACGCGGAGGGCGAGTGGGAAAACGGGCCCGACGGCAACGCGGCAAAGTCCGTGTACGTCGTGTTCGGCCCGCAATACGGCGCGCTGACGCGCGGCGTGGTGGACGATGTTCTGGCCCGGTCGCGGAAGGCGGACGTCGTGCTGTTCGTCGGGTTCTCCTTCGACGCGGAAGCAAGCGGCGAGCTTGGCTACCGCAAGGAGTTGTTCGAGGCCGAGCAGAAACGCGATCCCGGCTCGACCAATGTGCAACAGGTTGAAATGGTGCAGATTCGCCCCGACGCCAACCCGGCGATGGGCGACCTGCTCAAGACCACCGTGCACCAGCAACTCTTCACGGTGAGCGGCACTCCGCGGACCCGACTGGGCAAGTCGCCGACTGGCGAGCTCCAAGTCTTGATGGAAGGCGTCGACATCTACGACCCGATTGAGAACGTGGTGCGGTCGAGCGGAGCGGACAAGGTGGCGGCCTGGTTTGTCGACGGCGACTACGACGGCCGCACGTTCTGCGTGACCCAGGCGTTCTTCCCGGACAAGTCGGCATGGGAAAAGATTGCCAAGCACCTGGACAAGAGCGGCGCGGTCGACATGGAGCGGTTCGAGGCGTTCAGCGGGACCACGTCGCTCCCCTTCCCACCGGGCAAGCACAAGCGGGTCGCAGTGAAGGTCATCGACCCGCGTGGCAACGAGGTCATGAAGGTGCACCGACTGGAGGGATTCGGGTCGTGAGAAAAGAGGAGGTCCTCAGCTTGATCGTCAAGCGCATGCGCGAAACGTTCGAGGTGCGCCGCATCATCTTGTTCGGTTCCCAAGCGCGGGGCGACGCAGACCCGGAGAGCGACTTTGACGTCCTCGTGGAAGTGGAGAGCGACTTGCCCTTGCGAGCAAGGCTCCTGGCCGGCCAAGCCGCGTTGAGTAAGCGCCGGTTCTCGATCGACCTGCTGGTCCTCACCCCCGAGGAAGTCGCCCGGCAGGCCAGCTTTCGCGGATCGGCAGTGGACTGGGCCCTTGAGGAGGGGGTGACGATCTATGCCCGGTGAACCGGAGAAGTGGCTCACCAAGGCCCGACAGGACGAACGGGCGGCGGAGATCTTGCACGGCGCGGGAGGTGCGCGAAGCCTTGTCGCCTACCACCTCCAACAGGCGGCAGAAAAGCGGATGAAGGCGGAAATGGCGGCGATGGGCTTGCGGCCACGGAAGACTCACGACCTGGAGGAAATCGCCGTGGCCCTGGAACGCCCGGTCACTGACGAAGTCATGGAAGCCTTGAGGTCACTCTCGACACTTGCCTGGATGACGCGTTACCCCGACTGGGACGAGCCTACCGAAGCCGAACCGGCCCAATTCATCGCGGAGCATCGCCGGGTCGTGGACTGGCTGGGAGCCCGAGATTGAGGCAAGAGCCACAGCCGATCCAGCCCGTCGAGTCGCCGGTCATCTGCAGCCCCTACCGGGAGCCGGACTGGCATTACGATTACGACCGCAAGACGGGCGAAGCGACCAAGAAGCCTGGACGACGCCCGGCCTACTACTGGTTCAAGTCAGAGGAGCGGGTGCGGGGCCAGGGCCAACTGTTCGAGACGGAGGAAGAGCGGCGCGAACTCGACTTGGTCAACAAGCTGCGCCAGGACGTGAAGCGGTGGAGGGAGTCCGGCTACCCGGGGGCGGAGAACGTCACCAAGGAGTTGCTGCGTCACTGGTGGCGGGCCGACCGTACCCGCCGACTGTTCTTCTGTCAACTGGAAGCGGCCGAGACCATCATCTTTCTGAACGAGATCCGCGGCCTCAAACGGGACGGGTCTCGCCGCCGACCGGTCTGGTCGCCGGAGTTCTCGGACACGGACTTCCAGGCCCTCACCGACCGACCGGCCGACCCCGGCTACGCGCCGCTGACCCGCATGGGCGCCAAGGTCTGCACCGGCGCAGGAAAAACCACGGTGATGGCCATGCTGATCGCCTGGGCCTTCTGCAACCGGGCCCGTGTCCCGAGCGACGAAAGGTTTCCGAAAGCGGCCCTCGTCTGCTGCCCCAACCTGACCATCAAGGAGCGGCTCCAGGTCCTCCGCCCCGACGCCAAGGGTCAGGACATCTACACCCAGTTCGACCTAGTCCCGACGCTCTACCGGCCCTTGCTGCAGACGGGCAAAGTCGAGATTGTCAACTGGCACGCCTTCAACCCGACGAGCGAGCACAGCGAGGGCGGCAAGTCGTACGCGGTCGTCCAGAAGGGTGCGGAGGACGACGAGTCGTTCGCCCGCAACCGGCTCGGCACGCTGTACGACATGGGCCCCCTGCTCGTGATGAACGACGAGGGGCACCACGCCTACCGCCCCAAGCCCGCGGACGGCAAGCTCTTCGTCGAGGGGAGCGACGACAACGACGAGGCGACCGTTTGGGTCCAGGGTCTCGACCGCATCAACAAGTCCTGCGGCATCCAGGTCTGCGTCGACCTCTCGGCGACGCCGTTCTATATCAAAGGGTCGGGCTTTCCCGAGGGGGAGCCGTTCCCGTGGATCGTCAGCGACTTTGGCCTGGTCGACGGGATCGAGAGCGGGATCACCAAGATTCCTCGACTCCCCGTCAGCGACACGACCGGCCGACCCGACGCGAAGTACTTCAGGCTGTGGAAGAACATCACGCGCGATTTGGCTGCCTCTCAGCGGGTCGCGGGTCGAAAGCCGAAGCCGGAGGTCGTCTGGGAGCGGGCCCAGGACGCCCTGGTCCAGTTGGCCGGCGAATATAGGAAGGCATTCGACGAGATCCAGGGGGCCAGCGACCTCCAACTGAAGGCTCCGCCGGTCATGATCCTCGTCTGCGACAACACGCAGATCGCCGAGCTCTTCTTCCGCAGCATCAGCGGTGAGGACGAGGTCGAGGCGCTCTACGCCGCCGAGTCCGATGACGACTCGGACGAGCCAGAAGTCGAGGAGGACGGACCCAAGAGGAAGGGCAAGAAGGCGAAGAAGAAGGTCGTGTACCGTGGCTCGCCAGACTGGGCCTCCTTGTTCGAGAACGGCCCGAAGTCCAGGCACACGATCAGCATCGACAGTAACCGCTTGGCGAAGGTGGAGAGCGAGGACCCGACGGCGACGAAGGACAAAGCCGCCCGGGAGCTGAGGGAGATCGTCAACACCGTCGGACGGATCGGGAAACCGGGGCAAGACGTCCGGTGCGTCGTCTCGGTCGCCATGCTGACGGAAGGCTGGGACGCGAACAACGTCACCCACATCCTGGGGCTGCGGGCCTTCGGCTCCCAGTTGCTTTGCGAGCAAGTCGTCGGTCGCGGCCTGCGCCGGATGAACTATGACCCGGACCCGGAGACCGGGCTGTTGCCCGAAGAGTATGTGGACGTGTACGGCATCCCGTTCTCGGTCATTCCCTACAAGGGCAAGCCGAGTTCCGCGCCGCCGGACAAGCCAGTCAACTTCATCCGGGCCGTTCCCGAGAGAAGTCACTTTGAGATCCGCTTCCCCAATGTCGAGGGATTCGTCTTCGCCCTAAAACGCAACCTCATCCGGGCTGACATCGACCAGATGGAGCGCATGGTCCTCGAACCGGAGCTGACACCGACCGCGACATTCCTCCGCATTCAGGCGGGGTATTCGGAGGGTGCGGCTTCTGGCAAGGGGCTCGGCGCATTTGTCGTGCACAACCGCGACGACTACTACGCGATGCATCACCCTCAGCAAATCGAGTTCGAGGTGGCGCGGCAGGTCGTGTCTGCCCTTGTGGGCGAAGGTGAGTTCGCGCCGGTCGGAGGGAACGCCCGGACCCGAGGCTACGCCCGCCATGAACTTTTCCCGCAGGTCGCCCGCCTGGTGCGGAAGTACGTCTCCACCAAGGTTGACTTCAAAGGCGCCGATCCTTGCGAACTCGGCCTCGACAAGTATGTGCGCCGTATCGTCGAGCGGTTGCGCGACGCTATCGAGCCGGACGACGACCAAGGGGAGGTGCCGTTGCTTCCGGTCCTGAACCGGTTCAATCCGGTGAGCAGCACGTCGGACGTCGAATACACGACTAAGCGCCCCGTGCACGCCACCGTCCGCTCCCACATCAACTCGGTGGTGCTGGACAGCACATGGGAGCAGACCGTTTCGTTCCATCTGGAGCGACTCACGTCTCTCGTCAGGTGCTATGCCCGGAACGACCGAGGATTCCTGACCATCCCCTACGAGTTCGAAGGAGTGCAGCACACCTACAGCCCGGACTACCTCGTCCGGCTGGCCGATGGTGCTGTGCTGCTTCTGGAGGTGAAGGGCCTGGCCGACGACGAGACCAACCAGAAGCACCAGGGCGCGCGGCGGTGGGTGTCGGCGGTGAACAACTGGGGGCAGCTCGGCCGGTGGGCCTTTGCGGTGTGCGGCAAGCCCCACGAATTGGAGGCGCTGCTGAGGGGATTTTTGCCGGAGGGGGAGGGCCCGAAGCGGGGGGTCGCGGGCGCCCGATGACAGGGCCTATTTGGGGTCCGGCGGGGGGCGTGGACGGGGGCTCGGACGAAAAAGTGAGCGAAAGGTGAGCGAAAGGTAAGCGAAAGGGTAGCACCAGTCGCGGAAAGGGCCCCGAAAGCCCGGTCCGGACGGTCGTCGGACTAGGCCCGGCGCCAGCCCGACCAGTCGCCGAGATAGAGGACTTCTTCCTCCAGACGGACCCCGAATTTCTGGGCGACACAGGCGGCGACGTCTTCGGCGAGGCGGCGGATGTCGGCGGCGGTGGCCCCGGCGACGTTGAGGATGAAATTGGCGTGTCGGCGGCCCACGGCGGCCCCACCGAGCCGCCTTCCCTTCAACCCGCACCGTTCGACCAGGTGACCGGCGGGGACGACCCCGGCGGCCTTGAGGGGGTCGGGGAGGTCGGGGAGCGACCGGGCGAAGGCGGCGTCGACGACGTTCTTGAAGAAGCTGCCGGCGCTGGCCGGGGGGGGTTGCTTGCCGATGCGCTGGCGCTGGTAGTCGCGGGCCAGGGCGTAGACCTCATGGGCGTCGCCGCGGGGGAGCACGAACCTGGCGCGGACCAAGCAGACGGGCTCGGCGCCGGGCTGGCGGAGGCGGGAGTCGCGGTAGGAGAACGCCATGAAGGCGGGGTCTTCCCACCGGCGGCGGCCCTCGTGGACGACTTCGACGGCGACGAGGTGGTCGCTGATGTTGGCGCGGTAGGCCCCGGCGTTGCTGACCAGGGCGCCGCCGACGCTGCCGGGGATGCCGACGGCGAAGCTGAGCCCGGCGAGGCCGGCTTGGGCGGTTTTGAGGAAGAGGTCTTGCAGCGGTGCGCCGCAGTCGGCGGTGACGGTGCCGTCGGCACCGACCTCGATCTGGCGGGTGAGGTTGAGGACGGTGAGGCCGGGGACCCCGGCGTCGCTGGGCAGGACGTTGCTGCCCCCGCCGAGGTAGGTGGCGGCGACGCCCTCCCGCTGGGTGTAGAGGGCGGCTTCGGCGAGGTCGTCGGCGCACCGCGCCACGGCGAACGACTCGGCGGGCCCGCCCGCCTGCAGGGTGGTGTAGGGGGCGAGGGGCTTGTTCCGGACGATCTGGCCGGGGTCAAACGCCAAAGGTCTCTCCCATGATGTGGGCGCGCTTGGCCTGGCTGATGCTGGGTCCGGCGACGTAGTGGGCGGCGAGGGCGAAGGCGTCGCCGAACTGGAGCCCGGCGAGGAGCGGGCCGGCGTTCTGCGCCCGCGGGACGACGTCTTCCCCGCTGGCGGCGTCGGCGGGGAGCCCGGAGACGACCGAAGCCACCCCGTCGGCGGAGCGGTAGAAGTATTCGCCCTTGCGGGACGGCAGGGCCACGGCGGCGGGCGCGCCGGTCAGGTCGAAGGAGGTGGTGGCGGCGACAGGCACCGCCAGCGCGTAGGCCCAAGTCTTGGCGACGGCCAGGCCCACCTTGACCCCGGTGAAGCTGCCGGGCCCCGCGTCGACGACGATCCGGCTGACGGAGGCGAGCCCGCGGTCACCGAGCAGGGTCAGGGCCAGTTGGATGACGGTGCCGCTCGCCGCCCGTGGGGCAGTCGCCTCGGCGGCGCCGGAGAGGCGCCCGTCCTCGTCGAACACGGCGACGCTCACCAAGGGCGACGACGTGCTGAGGGCCAGCGTCATAGCACCGTTTCGACGGACATGCGGTCGATCAGGTCTTGGACCAGGTCTTTGTCCGCCTCATAGTCGGCCTTGCTGACGGCCCGGTAGTCGAGCAACCAGAACTTGTCGTCCGACCAGCCGAGGGCGTAGACGGCGTACAAGGGCCCGGCGGTGCCCTGTCCCCACCGGCGACCGACGAGGACGCCGACCCCGGCCCGGTTCGGGTAAGGGGCGGTCTCCTCCCGGTGGTCGACCTTGGTGAACTCGGCAAGGGAGACACCGCCGATCCGGAGCCAGCTGTTGCGGGCCTGGACGGCATTGCCGGTGGCCGCCCGCAGGGTGACGGTGCCCTTCAGGCCCGCGTGTTTGGCGACCTCGCCGGTGACCGTCCAGCCCTCGGGCATGTAGTAGTCCCACTTCTCGACGCGTTGGCGGTTGGTCGCTTTCCCGGTCTTCGGCGGGGCCTGCAGCTTGGGGTTCCAGACTGTCTCAGACTTGGGTTTGGTCGGCTTGACCGGTGTCTCGACCTTCGTCCCCGGGGCCTCCGCCTTGGGCACCACACCCGAGACCGTCCTGATGGTGAGCAGGGCGGAGCGCCATTCGGCCTCGGCTTCGTCCGACGCCGCGGCCGAGGAACTGACCCGGAAGTTCAGCTTCTCCGCCGTCCGTGAATAGAGGAGTCCGATGAGGGTGACGCGGGTCTCCGCGCCCACCACCTCGGAGGTGCGGGTCAACAGCAAGGGGACACCGAGCAACTCCTCGGTCCATTGCTTGAGGACCTGGCGCTTGCTGGTCTCGCTGATGTCCCGCTGCAGGCTTTGCCACTTCTCCGCGTCGCTCCGGTAGGCGGTGTCGATGATCTGGACCTTGACAGGCTGGCCGGACTTGGTCTTGAACTCAATCACCGAGAAAAGGCGTTCTTTGCGGACGGCCCACGCCTTGGGGTGCTGGAACTCCAACCCAAGGCTCTCGTCGCGGTATGTCCGCATGTCTTTGGCTTGCACGATCGCCAACATCGCGAGGGCACAGGTCGCTACCGGCATAGGTCAGCTCTTCAGACGGCCGACGGGCCCCGGCAGGATCGCAGGGCGGGTCGGAAGGTCAAGTTACCCCATGCTGGTACCCTCGGGGCGTGGCCTTGGGCGTGCAGATGGAGCGGGAGATCCGCGAGCAACCGACAGTCTTGGCGGCGAACCGCGACCGGTACTTGGCCGAGTTGTCCGCGGCCCTCCGCGGGCGGTCGTTCGACCTTGTCCTCCTCGCCGCCCGCGGCAGCAGCGACAACGCCGCCCTTTACGCCCGGTACCTGATCGAGATCCACCTGGGCGTCCCGGTCACCTTGGCGGCGCCATCCGTCATCACGCGCCACCAGTCGGAACTTCGGTTCCCGGGCCGGACGCTGGCGATCGGCATCAGCCAAAGCGGCGCCGCCCCCGACGTCAGCGAGGTCCTCGCCTACATGCGCCGCCAGGGCCACACGACCCTGGCCGTGACCAACACTGCCGGTTCCAGGCTCGCCGGGGAAGCCGAGTTCGCCCTCGAACTGGGGGTCGGGGTCGAGGGAAGCATCGCGGCGACCAAGACGTACAGTTCGTCGCTTCTCGCCATGGCCCAGGTCGTGAGGGCCTTGGGCGCGGACCTGCCCGCACCGACGGTCCCCGACGAAGCCTGGGTCGACGCCTGCGAGGCGGCGGCGGAGCAAGTGTCGGGACTCTTCGTCCGGTCGTCCTTGGTCTTTTGCCTTGCCCGGGGGTACGACTTTGCCACCGCCCAGGAGACGGCCCTGAAGATGATGGAGTGCGCCATCGTCCCTGCGAAGAGCTTTTCGACCGCCGACTTCGCCCACGGGCCCCAAGCCCTCGCCGAGCATGGGACCGTGGCCCTCGTCTATGGTGAGGTGCCCGACGGACTTTCCGGAACGGGCACGGCCGTCGTGCCCGCCCCGCAAGCGGGACAAGGCGTCTACGACCCGCTCTGGCATGTCGTCTTCGGCCAATGGGTCGCCCTGAAGGTGGCCCGGGCCAGGGGCTTCGACCCCGACCGGGCGCAAAACCTCTCGAAGGTGACCAAGACGCTCTAGCACGGGGGCTTTACACCCACTCCCCCAACCCCGTCGCGCCGAGTCCCGTCCCTTTTGTTACAAGCTGAGACTATGGAACGCCGTACCGTCCGCAACATTCTGGTCGTCCTTGTGCTGGTCTTCGCGGCATGGCTTGCCTGGAAGGCCGTCATCGGTATCGCGTTCGGATTGCTCGGCGCCGCGTTCAAGGTGGTCCTGCCCGTCTTGGTGGTGGCTGGAGTCAGCTTCTGGGTGTACAAGAAGCTCTTCGGTGAACGCTCTCTGAGCGACCCGGGGCATCCCCGCCTGCCCCGCCGGTGACGGCCGACCTCCGGACTGGCTAGACTGGCGACGTGACGACGCTGATCCTGGCCTCCCTTCTCCTTCCCAACCAGCCGAACATCGAACGTGACCCCTTTGGCGTGCCGAAGGTCCACGCTGAAAACGTCGTCGAGGCGTACAGGCTTGACGGCTTGGCCTGCAGCCAGGACCGCCTGTGGCAGATGGAAATGAGCCGGCGGCAGTGCCGGGGCAAACTGGCCGAGGTGCTCGGCCCGGCCGCCGAAAGGAGCGACCGCCAGGTTCTCGCCCGAGCCTACACCGACACCGAGCTCCAGGCCCAGTTCGATGCCCTGCCCGCCGACGTCCGGGCGGCGTTCGCCGCCTATTCCGACGGCGTGAACCAGGACATTGCGGACCGGACGAAGGCGGGCAACCTCCCCGCCGGCTACAAGGAATACGGCTTCACTCCGGAGCCATGGACCGTTCTGGACTCTTGCGCCATCGTCGTCCGTTTGGCGCGGCTCTTTGGCACCGGCGGCGCGGGTGAGCTCCGGAACTTGGCCCTCCTCTCCTACCTCACGACCCAGAAGGTGAAGGGGCACGAACTCGACGTGCTCGACGACCTGGCGTGGCCCAACGACCGTCGGAGCCCGACGACGGTGGCCGGCGACGGCGGCCCTGCCCAAACCATCTTTGGCACCCCCACCAGAGCCGCGACGGCCGCCCAGTTCGCCGCCATACCTCGGCCAAACCTCCTGGAACTTGCCGGGGCCATCGCTATGGCCGACCAGACCGACAGCAAGTTGCTGGCCAGCCATGTCGGTGCGCCGTACAAGACCGGCAGCTACGCCGTCTTGGTGCCCCGCTCGAAGAGCGCCACCGGCAACCCGCTCCTGCTTACCGCGCCGCAAATGGGTCACGCGACTCCGAGCATCATCCACGAGGTCGCCATCGACGCCCCTGGGCTCCAGGTCGCCGGCATGGAAGTGCCCGGTATCCCCGGGGTCGCCATCGGCACAAGCCCGCAGATGGCCTGGGGCCTGACCAGTGGCGTGGCCGACATCGAAGACGTGTTTTGGGCCCCCATGGTCGGCAGGGACGGCTACACCTACGACGGCAAGACGCTGCCGATTGAAAAGGTCGTCTTCAACGTCAAGGTCAAGGGCCGGCCCGACTCGACCTTCACCCAACTCCGCACCCATCACGGGCCGGTGTTGCTCCTGAGTAGCGGCGCCAAGGTGGTCTTCAGTCTGAAGTCGGGGCTCTGGAAGAAGGAGCTGGCGATGACCCACGCCTTGTCGGGCCTTGCCACCGCCAAGACCGCCGCCGACGTGGACAAAGCGGTCGACTCCGTGCCCACCACCTTCAACCTGTTCTATGTCACCCGTGACGGCCACTCGGGATACCGCTATGTCGGCCATGTGCCGACCCGTAACCCGGCCCTGGACCCGCGCCTCCCGAGCGAAGACACCCCGGCCAACCAGTGGCGTCCCGCGGTGCCCCGCCCGGCGATGCCCCGCCTCGACGACAGCCCCCAGGGCCTCATCTCGAACTGGAACAACAAGTCGGTCGCGTGGTGGCCCAACGGCGACACCCCGGTCTGGGGGCGGATCTTTCGGGTCGACACCCTGCGCGCAAGCCTCGGCAAGGCCAAGCTGACGGCCTTCGACTTGGAGAAGGCGGCCTGGGACATCGCCCGCCGGGACGACACGAACGGCTTCTTCCGCGCCGAGATCGTCCGCGCCGTCGCCAAAGACCGGGGACGTTCGCCAGCCACCGAGGCCGAGAAGCAACTGGCGGGGTGGGACGGTTGGTCAGTCCAGGGGTCGGTGGGGGCCGAGGTCTACCGCGAGTGCGTCCGGCAGCTCCGCATGGCTCTCTTCCTGAAATCGATCGGCAACCTGACCGGCGAGGGGCTCTTCGTCCAAGCCGTCCAGCCCTCCGTGATCGCGGAAGCCCTGGACGGCAAGACGAAGTACGACTACTTGGCAGGGACGACCAGGGACGCCGTGCTCGTCGCGTCGTTCAAGGCGGCCCTGGCCGAGCTGGCCATGAAGCATGGCTCCGACATCCGGAACTGGCAGTACGGTGCCGGGTCCATCACCGTCCCCGGCGAAACACCTGTCCCTTACATCAACCGAGGGACTTACATCCAGGTGACCGAGTTCTTCCCCGACGGCCCCATGGCGCGGAGCGTCGCCTCGCCGGGGGTCAGTGAGTCCGGCCCCCACGCCTTCGACCAAGTTCCGCTCGCGCGGGCGTGGACTTTCAAGCCGATGTGGCGATGGTGAGACCGGCCCTGCAAGGTGGTGCCGTTTTTCCCCCGACACTGGGGTAGTTGATGGTCGTCCGCCGGCCACCCACCGTCTTTCGCCTGCTACAGGCCCGCGCCCCTGCGTGACGGGGCGGGAGACTCCCCGCCATGGGCCTTCGCCAGGGCTGAGGACGGCCCTCGGGACCGGTGCGCCCCGAGGCCCTTGGCCGGGGTATCTTCCTGGGGCCAGCGTGCTCCCGTCGTCTAGCGGTTCAGGACATCGCCCTCTCACGGCGAAGATCGCGGGTTCGAATCCCGTCGGGAGTACCACCTCTTTTTGAACCTATTTGAACGGATGAGATTCGAACCATCTTGAGGTTTGTCCGAGTACCTGGTTTGGATCGCGTACCTAGCCTCCGAAGAGCGCCACAACTCGCGCAACTCGGTAGACTGCGTCGTAAATGTCTCTACCACTGGAAGGAACACCGTATTTAGCGACCCGGGAAGTCGAGCATGCGATCGAGTCAAGACTCTCTGAACTACAAAAGCGAGTCGATCGTTTGCGTGGAGATGGGGTTCTGAGCTCGAGCGCTTTACAGCGGTACTACGGTCAAAAGCGTTTTGAGCAGGTCGCCGAATCAAATGCTATTGAAGGCAGTACCCTTACAGTTCGTGAGACCGAACTCGCCATTACGAAAGGGATAACTATAGACGAGCACAGCCCTAAGTATATAGCAGATGCTCGAGCCCTGGATAAGGCGCACGAAAGACTAGTCGAGTTAGCCTCGGCGGACAGGATCATTGATAATTCGGTAGTTAACGAGTTACACAGCCTTCTTCTCGCAGGTCATGGAGGCTCCGGGATGTTCAGGTCATCGAGTGTTCGCATCACTGGAGCCAAACACACTCCACCAAAGACTCGGGAACAGGTCACGAGTCAGATGGCTTCATGGCAAGAATGGTCACGACAGCATCAGGATACTTCGGCTCCGATTCGCTCGGCAATCCTGCATGCTTGGCTCACACACATTCACCCGTATACGGACGGCAATGGCAGGACCGCGCGAGCCGTGGGCAACCTGCAGCTTATTCAAGCAGGATATCCCCCAATCATTATCAAGAAGGTCGAGAGGGAGCGCTATTACGATTGCCTGAGCGAATCAGATGAAGGCAATCTAGGTCCGTTCTTGGAGCTGATCTTTGATCGATGCGAATCTTCCTTGATCGGGATTGAGCAAGCGACGAAGGCCGTGGCCACAGGACCTGTGCTGACAATTCGCGAACGTCAATTCAAACAACTTGAGATTTGGAACACAGCGGTCCATCTTCTCGGCCAAATGGTCGACTTGGAGGTCTCTCGAGCGATGGAACAGGTCGGTGGTTCTTCTAGTGTCCGCCTATTTGAAAGCAACTTCTCCCTCGAGGACTACCTTGAACTGTGTCAAAAACGGCCAGTTCCAAGATCATGGGCATTTCAGGTTCGCCTGACGATTCCAGGTCTTAGGCCGTTTGAGGCCTTGGCCTGGGTTGGGCCGCGCACGCCACCTATGTTCCACAAAATGGGGCACCAGGGCGGACCATCTGTTTTCTGGTCCGTTTTGAACCCTGACGGCTTTCCTCGATGGGTTCAAGATTACGAACACTCCCTTTTTGGTCACGAGATTACGTCGAGAAGCGGAAACGGGGATGCCTGGACTGTCTACGTAGGCAGTTCGACCTACGTAGAGTGCACTACAGGTGACCTCGCGGCAAAGATTAGCGATTCTCTATTAAATGCTGTCGCGGTGGCGGACTGAGCTGGGGCGATTCATATCTGCAAGGCGGTTCGAAGCGTGTACACTTCGGAGTACCATCCATCCCCAAGTCCTCAAGAGTCGGCCTGGCGCATCCCGTAGGTAGAGCCCAGTTGCCACCGGCACCGCCGCGAGGGTAAGACACGCCCACGATGGACCAGGGCATCCGCGACTATCACGACAAGCAAGACGACGACGTCCGGGCGGTTTGCGAAAAGCTCTATGGCGAGATCGTCGCCGCCCTCCCCGAGGCCGAAAGCAAGGTCTGGCATGGCAGCCCCGTCTGGTTCCTCGACGGAAACCCCGTGGTCGGCTACCACAAGTTGAAGGCGGGGGTCCGTTTGCTCTTCTGGAGCGGGAGGTCGTTCGACGAGCCCGGACTCAAGCCCGAGGGCTCGTTCAAGGCTGCCGAAGCGATGTACAAGTCTTTGGACGACATCGACACCGTCGTCCTGCGCGCCTGGCTTGCCAAGGCGCGGGACATCCAGTGGGACTACAAAAACATCATCAAGCGACGGGGCGAACTCATCCTATTGAAGGGCCCCGGAGTCTAGGGCCGGTTCATCGGTGGGACAGCCACGCGGCGAAGCGCCGGAGTTCTTCCCGCAGGGCCTTGGCACAACCTTTGGCCACCGCCAATTCCGGCGGCCCCACCGTGAACGCCCGGCCGATCGCCCGAAGGTGCTTCAGGCGGAACCGGTCGCCCTGGATGACGACCACGACCGGTTGCCAGTGGGGCGGGTGGAACTTTCCCTTGAACTCGGCCAGTCCCCGGAAGTTGTAGAACCGCGTGTAGTGTGCCCTGGCCCAGCCCCGGACAAGCCGTAACCACGTCGGGTCGGTGTCCAGTTCGGCCCCGTTCGCGACCAGGGGGACGATCCCCATGGTGAAGTACAGCGCCCCCGCTTCGGCAACCGCCTTGGCCGAGTGGTAGAGCAACAACTCGACCGTGCCGTTCGGCGCCTCGGGCCCGCGGACAAACTGCTCGGTCAGCCAGCCCCGGCGCGCCGGCACCGGGCACAAGGTCACGAAACCGATCGGCCGACCATGCCGTTCGGCGACGAAGATGCGCCGGTCGCGCAGGTCGCCGAGAGTCTCCGGTTCGACCAAGAAGTGGAGCGTCGGCAGGCCGCGGGTGGCGAGCCACGCTTGGAGCACCGCCTTCAGGGCTGGCTCGTGCTCAGCCCTCTCGCGAGACCATTCCGACACCTGGACATGCTTGTTACGGGCACGGTTCAACTGGGCGCGGAGCGAGGCGTCACCCTCCACCAATGCGACAAACTCGGCGGGGTCCCACTCGGGCTGAGACCCCAGGACGACGTTGACGTAGCCAGTCCGGGTGTCCAAACAATCCTGGAGGCGAGACTCGGCCCCGAAGTAACAGGCCTGCAACCCTTGGCCACGTAAGTACCCGTCCCACTCCTCCAGGGTCGCGTCCAGCCGATAGGCGGCGCAAACGGGGGCGCCCGCGACGATCGCCATGCCCCCCGACCGGACGAATCCGACCATGCTCTGCCCGTCGGCCGACCACCAGTGCTCAATGCCGTCATTGAGTAGCTGGTAGCAGGTGCTGTTCCAGCCGTGCCTCAAGACCAAGGCACGGTTCCGCTCCGACGCGGCCATCTCCCCAGGTTTACCTGGCTTCGAGCTGCGCTTTCAGCCTGTCGAACGCCGCGCCCCATGCCGCCCGCAGGCCGTCGGCCTCTTCCCTGCTCTGGATCCGCGCATGGGTCAAGGTGATCCCAGTCTTGCCTCCGCCTTTGTCGGCAAAGGCGGCGTCGACCTGGGTGCCGTGTTCGACGCCCTTGGTGCGCCATGCGATCCTCACGTCCTTGCCGGGCCGCAGGCGGAGCCATGTCCCGGTGTTCCCACCTGAATCACGGTACGCCCCGCCTTCTGTCGCGCCGTCGCAACCCAGCCAGCCACAGAGAGGGGCGTCGGTGAAGGCCTGGTAGACCGCGTCGGGGGTGGCGACGACCGTCTTGGTGACGCAGATGTTGTAACCCTCGCCCAAGCAGTCCTTTTTGTTGACGACGCCTTTGGCGCGCTCGTACTCGACCCAGACCGTCGTCGGCCACCACACGTCTTTGCCCCGCCCGGTCTGGTCATAGAGCCACTGGATGACCTCGCGCCTGCCGTCGGACGTTCCCCGGTCGTCCAGCGTCGCGAACCATTCAGTCAACGTCTTGCCGGTAGCCGCCTGGGCGGCGGCGTCGGTAACCGGAAAATCACTTTGCAGTGTCACATCCATCTTGGTGTCCTTGTCCCGGCACGCCGCCGCCCTAGTCGGAGTCACCGCTTGACCATCGGCGCCAGCGCCATTGTGGCGTAGCAGGTCGCGATAAACGACGAGTATTGCGATTCCCCGTGGGGGAAACCGGCTTCCATGTAGTTGTTCGCCGGGATCGCCCTCTTCACCACGTACCACGTCCCGTCGGGGTCTTGGTTCCGGAGCAAGAACTTCGCGCCCTTCGCATAGGCCGGCGAAGTCACTGGAGTCCCCGCCTTGCCCAAGGCGTAAAGGGCCAACGAGGTGCCGTAGGCGTCGCTCGGGACCCCAGACGCGGAGGCCCAACCTCCGTCGGCGTGCTGGTCGGTGGCCAGGTCGGCGGCGGCGGCCCTCACGTCCTTGGCCGGTGCACCGGCCCACTTCAGGCCGAGCACCTTGAACGCCTTGTCGTCAAGGGTCTTTGCCGGTGTCGCGGCGAGCCACTTGGCCGCCAAAGCGACCTTCCCTTTGTCGGGGGCGTATGCGGTCAAGGCGCGGACGGAGAGCGCCGTGTAGGTGAACAGGCTGGACTGCATCGGCGCCCGGGGCAGGCCGAACGACCAACTTCCGTCGGGGGCCTGGAAGGCGCCCAGCGCTTTGGTCATCGCCACGCGCCCGGCGTCGGCCTTCTCGCCTTTGGCCACCATGCCGACGAGCATCCAGGTGTATCCGGGGGTGACTTCGTTGACCTCGGCCAGCGGGATGTTGATCAGCTTCCGTGGGTCAGCGGCCCCGTCTTCGTTGAGGGGCTTCAGGGCGGTGACGGTCATGCCGACCCGTTGGGCCTGGACCTTGTCCAATTCTGCGCTGGTGGCAAATCCGTTCGCCTTGGCCACCGCCGTCGCCATGCGCCCCAACCCCTCGTGATGGCACGACACGCAGGCCGCGTTGTCAGCGAAGGTCTTCATCGACTTCTCGATGGCCTTGACGCTGGCCGCCACCGCCCGTCGGGCGGTCGGGACCGCGGACGCGGGGGCCTTGGCCCCGAGCAATTTGGCCGTCGCCGTGTGGCCCCGTCGCGCTGCGACGGCACCGGCGGCGGCCACACTACCCGACCTCGACCGGAGGTTTTCGACGACGCCGGGATAGTCCCCGTACGTCGCGGCCAGGACCAAGGCGTCGCGCCCGCTCTTGTCCTTGGCGTCCACCTTTGCGCCTCGGTTCAGGAGCATCTTGACAAAGTCGGCGTGGCCGTTCATGGCCGCCATAAGCAGGGGGGTCAAGCCCTCCTCGTCGGCGTGGTCCACGTCGGCACCGTGTTCGATCAGAATCTGGCCGACTTGCACATGGCCGCCTCGGGCGGCGTAGGTCAAGGCCGTCGCGCCGCTCGTGTCGGTCGTGTCGACCGCCGCCTTATGAGCGATCATTTCTTGGACAAACGGCACCGAGCCGGCGTTGGCCCCGTTCATTAAGGCCGTCTTGCCGTCGGCGCGGCTGGCGTTCACGTCGGCACCGTTGGCCAGCAGTATCTGCGCCCCGGGGGCGTTCCCGCTCAATCCCGCAAAGAGCAGCGCGGTGCCATACGGGCTGTCCGCGTTGACGTCGGCCCCGGCCTTGATCAGTTTGCCCATCACGCCCATCTGGAACGTGGCCGAGGCCAGGTAGAGCGGCGTGAACTCTAGTCCGTTCCGGGCATTGACGTCGGCTCCCCGGCCGATCAAGTCGTCGACGCCCTTGTCGTCGCGACGACCGACCGCCATGAAGAGCTCGGGGCCGAGGTTCCCACGGCTCATCGTCGGCGGGTCTGTGCTCCGTCGGTGTTGTTGTCCCTGCTGCACCGGGCCGAGCCCGGGGGCGACAGCAGCAGCGACGACCGCACCGACCGACAAGCACAAGGCAGCGCTATTGATTCGCGAAACGTTCATATTTGACAACTTTTTCATGCCCACATCCCCCCACAACCCCTATGCGGCATAATCTACCACTCCGCGATTGCTTGGGGTCGCAACCGGCCAGCTTGGGCCACGCCGGTTGGATTGACAAACTTACGGGGCGGGGAGGAGTCCGACGTTGCAACCAGCGCCAGAACGGGGCGATATGCCCGGGCCTCTTGGGCCCTCAGTCGCTCCGCGCGGGACCTTCCACCACCTTCCTCGCCGAAGCTCCCGACGAAACGATGGTCGATGTCACTTGCGAGACATAAGGGTCGCCGGTGGCACGGTGGAGCTTGGCAAGCCCGTCGATGATGTCAAACCTTATCTGGATGCTGTTCTTGCCCGACGTGCAGTTGTGGAACCAGTCTTGTAGCCCGTCGACGACCGTCCGTCGCAGGCCCTCTGACACCAAACCGACCCGCCAGATCTCGCGAAGGACCGTCCGCGCGACCGCCAGGCGGTCGTCCTTCACCAGCGCGAACACCCGGTCGAAGTCTCGGGACATGCGGGCTTCCTGGCCGTCCTTCGCAAGGAGACACAAGAGTCGGCCGGCCGCGGCACAGTTATCA
Source organism: Fimbriimonadaceae bacterium (assembly GCA_019638795.1). Taxonomy (NCBI): domain Bacteria; kingdom Bacillati; phylum Armatimonadota; class Fimbriimonadia; order Fimbriimonadales; family Fimbriimonadaceae; species Fimbriimonadaceae bacterium. The sequence continues at coordinate 18,941 of JAHBTB010000001.1, forward strand.
TTGGCCGGGCGACAGGCGATGGCGAGGACGAGGTCCCATGCGGCGTCGGCCCATGCGACCGGGCCGGAAGCCTGCTCGGTGATGGCGGCGATGGCGGTGGCCTGTTCGCGAGTCGTGCCGTTGGCCAGTGCATCCAGCAAATCAGAGTGACCTAGCGTGGCCAGCGGTGCGCGGGCCGACTCCGGATCTCTCGACCTATGTTCGTTCCCCGGTCGGAATTGGTCTAGCCAGGCGTCGACCTCTGCCATGGCGGCAGGCTCAAACGTGTAGATCCGACGCGTCCCCGCGGGTCGGACAGAGGCGAAGCCGGCGTCACGCAGGACTTTCAAGTGTTGGGACACCGCGGCCTGCGAGATCGGGAACTCGGCCTGCACCACGTCGACCATCTCGCCCGACGTCGCTTCTCCCTTACCCAGACGCTCCAAAATCCGCCGCCGGACCGGCTCGCCAAGGACCTCAAAGGCGTGCATCGCCACAGCCTTAACAATATCACACGGCACTTATACTGGGGTCCCCCGGGGGACAGATAGAATGACCCCATGGACGCACTCAACCAGGCGGTCTGCACCCTGTTCACCGAAGTCTTTGAGGGCACCCCGCCCGGTGCCGAAGGGACGTATTTTGTCCAGGGCGGCGAGGCAATGTGGGCGACTCTCGACGACCTGACCGCCGCCGAGGCGTCGACCCGCGTCTTCCCCGGGGCGAGCACGGTGGCGGCCCACACCATCCACACCAGCTACTACCTGGACTTGACGCTACGATGGATCGCCGGCGAGCGTCCGGAAGGGGATTGGCCGGGCAGTTGGGCCAAGCAGGAAGTCACCGACGAGGAGTGGGCCGGTGTCAAGGAAGAGTTCCGCCGCAAGGTGGCGGCCTTCGTCAGCCACGTGGCTTCAGCCACTCCGGACGAAGGCGACCTGCTGGGGATGCTCGCCAATTTAGGTCACGTGGCGTACCACCTGGGCGCGGTCCGTCAGTTGTATTTGGCAGTCGCCTCAGGACGCTGAGAAGATTTTTTGCCCAAATTGACGTTCGGGGAACTCGCCGCGCACGACGGCGGGTAGTGGGTGCAAAGGCTGTCGTAAGACCCGCGGTGGCCGCAAGAATCGCTCACTCCTGATCGCCAATGCCGTCGCCCCCGGCCCTGGAAACGCCGGAAATCCGGGGGGACCGCACTTCTTCCTCCCGCCTGGCTAGACTAGGGTCATGACCGCCCTCGTCGCCGCAGCCCTCCTGCAACCGGGCCGGCCCAACATCGTCTTCATCATGGCCGACGACTTGGGCTATGGCGAGTTGGGTTGCTACGGCCAAGAGAAGATCCCGACCCCCCACATCGACCGTTTGGCAGCCGAAGGGGTCAAGATGACGCGGTATTACTCCGCCAGTCCCGTTTGCGCGCCCGCCCGTTACTCCCTGATGACCGGCAAGCACCAGGGCCATGCCGCTATCCGTGGCAACACCGAGCGAGGCGGCGCCGGACCGAACGACCCCGAAGGACAGACCCCTTTACCTGACGGCGAGACGACCCTCGCGGACGTGCTGCACCGGGGCGGCTATCGGACCGGTGTCGTCGGCAAATGGGGCCTCGGCGGCCCCGGGCCGGACGGACACCCGCTCAACCATGGCTTTGACTTCTTTTACGGCTATATCTGCCAAAGGCGGGCCCACAACTACTACCCCGTCTACCTCTGGAACGGCTACCAACCCGACATCCTGCCGGGCAACAAACTGATGAGCGCCCACCAGCGGATCAAGGAGCCCTTGGCGTCCGAGGACGACTACTACACCCGGTTCGGTGGCCAAACTTATGCACCGGCCAAGATCACCGAAAACTGCCTCGACTTCATTCGGTCATCAAAGAAACAACCGTTCTTCTTGTACTACGCGCCGACCCTTCCCCACGTCTCTCTGCAGGCACCGAAGGAGTGGGTCGACAAGTTTCCGAGGGACTGGGACGCAAAGCCTTACCTCGGCGAGAAGGGCTACCTCCCGACGGCCCGCCCACGGGCGACCTACGCGGCGATGATCGCCTATCTGGACGACTCGGTCGGCCAGATCATGGCCGAGCTTGACCGGTTGGGGCTCAGCAAGGACACCTTGGTGGTGTTCACCAGTGACAACGGGGCCACCTTCACCGGAGGGATGGACCGCGCGTTCTTCAAGTCGAACGGAGCCCTCCGCGAAGGCAAAATGAGCCTTTACGACGGTGGCGTCCGCGAGCCGTTCATCGCCCGGTGGCCCGGCAGGATCACTCCTGGCACGACGACACCGCGCTTCGCCGTCGGATACGACGCTTTCGCCATGTGTTGCGAAGCGGCCGGGCTGAAGGCGCCACGGACCGACGGGCGCAGTTTTCTGGCCACGCTCACCGGCAAGTTCCAGCCCGTGCGCCCCTGGATGTACTTCGAGTATCCCGAGGCGTCGGCCCAGCAGGCCGTCTTCCTGCGCGAGCGGTGGAAGGTCGTCAGGCCTGACCTGAACAAGCACCCCGAGAAGGCCGAGCTCTACGACATTGTCGCTGACCCTTCGGAAACCAAAGATATGGCCCTCGCGCACCCTGAGCTGGTACGCGAGGGCCTTGACCTCATGGCCAAGGAGCACCGGCCCAACCGGCTGTTCCCCTTGGGACAAGCGGAGAAGGACTAGCCCTCGACCAGTCCGGCCAAGCGGGCCATGGTGTCGGCCAACCCCTTGTCCGCACCATACGTGTCGACACAGAGCACCTTCTCCTCCAGAGTCGGGAACTCCATGCTGAACGTCATCCGCGTCTCCTCACTGTTGAGGGCCTCGATGTCCACGGTGGCTTCAAAGTGCACGGCACCTCCGTCACCATAGTGCGTGTAGGTGATCCTGTCCGGTCCAGTTTGGTGGTACTTGAGGCGGTTGGGGTAGTCGCGCCCGTCGGGCCCGTGCATGGTCAAGACCCACCAGCCGCCGGGCTCGAACGCCAGTTCGTGGGTCGTCGTGGTGAAGCCGACCGGCCCCCACCAGTTGCTGAGGTGGACGGGGTCCGACCACATCGAGAGGAGCTTCTCTGGCGTCGCCCGGTACACCCTGCTCAGGGTCAGGGTCCGCTCGGGATGCAGGACCGTCACCGGACCACCTCCAACGAGCCCAGAAGGGTGTCGAGCTTCTCGAACCCTTCCCGGACACCGCGCTCCATGCCGAAGGCGACCATACCGTCGCGTGAGGCCTTGTCAGGAAATAGCGAATGGTAGGTCACTCTCGTGCCGTCCCCTTCCGCGTCGAAGGTGACGGTGTTGACCAGGGTGTGCCCGGGCGCGCCGTCCCACAGGAAGGTCGTGACGAGCCGCGACTTCACCACGACCTCGCGCACTTCGCCGTAGAACCGTTGTTCCGCGCCGTTGGAGTCCGCGCAGACCGAGTCCCAGATGCCGCCAGGCCGGCAGTCCATTTCGTACTTGGTGTACTTGATGGAGTGCGGGCCTTGCCAGCGGGCAAGGTGTTCGCCCTTCGTGTGGACGTCCCACACCAGGTCGACGGGAGCGGCGAAGAACCGCGAGAACTGGAGTTCCAGGTCTGACGGCATCAGGATGTCAAGGCTTTGCTTCATGGTTCGGATCCTTATTGGACTGAAGGTCACGGAGGTAGGCGTCCAGGCGCTCGAAGCTCTCGTCCCAGTACCGCCGGTACGGTTCGATCCAGTCTTGCGCCTCTTTGAGCGGATCGGCGACAAGCAAGCGCACGCGCTGTTGCGCCCGCTTATCGACCTTCACCAGCCCCGCCTTCTCCAGCACCTTAAGGTGCTTGGTGACCGCCGGGCCGGTCATGTCAAAGGTGCCCGCCACCTCGCCCATCGCCTTCGGCCCTTCGGCGAGCTGGGCCAAGATGGCCCGCCGCGTCGGGTCGGCGAGGGCAGAAAAAACGAGACTGAGGTGGTCGGACGCCATTAGTTACCGTGTGGTTTTATTACCACTTGGTAATATATCAGCCCACATCCAGAAAAGCAAGGGCAATTGTTGAAAAGTCCTTCCGTTTGGCTCAGAACCCGCGCAGGCCGGGCTCTCCGCGGAGCTTGGCGTACATCACGATGTCCTGGGGCGCGCCGCCCACCCAGAAGACGTGGCGGAGGACACCCTCCTGAACGAACCCGCACTTCTCCGCCAGCCGACGGCTGGCGGTGTTCCCTTCTTCGGCCTGGATCTGGATGCGGGCGAGGGGGAGCCAATCAAACAGATAGTCGACAAACAGGCTGACCGCCTCGGTGCCGTATCCCTTGCCTCGGTCGGCCAGGTCATAGAGGATGTAGCCGATCTCCTTCGTCGCATCATAGTAGTGCTGGGCGTTGAAATAGGAGACCGACCCGATGATGCGGTCGGTGACCGGGTCGACGATCAGCATCGTGCCGTCCTCCTTGCCCCACATCCCGTCGTCGTCAAAGCTCTTTTGAATGGCGACCTCACTGTGGAGGTCGAGGGGAAAGTACTGGCCCCGCGACCGAACCTCGGACCGAAGCTCCACAAGCTTTGGCAGGTCTGCGCGGCGGACCGTCCGCAGGTTGACGTGCTTTCCCCGCAACATGTTCAGAGGTTCTCCAGTGTCACGGACTTGAACTCGACCTCGGTGCCCTCCGCCTGGAGCGCGATTTTGCCGTGGTCGGCGGTGCAATCATGGCCGTCGTTCACCAGGTCACCGTTGACCCAGATGGTGATGTCCCTTCCCTTACACCTGATCACCATCGTGTTCCACTCGCCGAGCGGTTTCTCGCTGTTGTCCGTCAGATTCACGATACGGCGGTTCTTGTCGCCGTCTACCCCCCATTTTTCTCTGGGGCCACGGCGTATCTCCATGTTCGGCACGACAATGTCCTCGCCGATGCACCAAAAGTCACCGGCGTCGCCACTCTGCATCTGGCACTCCATCGACTGGGGGAACATGCCGCTGAGCCTCCGGAGCTTCGACGCGTGGACGAGGACCCCGCAGTTCCCCGGCCTGCCGGTGAAGCGATACACCACCGTCAGTTTGTAGTCGCGGTACTCCTTGGTCGTCAAGAGATGGCCGCCCGGTGTGCCAAGGCTGACCAGTTTGCCGTCGCGCACGATAAAGGGCACCTTGCCGTTGGGGTCGTTGTCCAAGGCTGGGACGTCCATCGTCCAGCCTGTGAGGTCCTTCCCATTGAAGAGCTCGACGGGTGCGCCTTGGGCCGTGGGGACCGACGGTCCCAGCAAGGCGAGAGTCGCTATCCAGGTGAACATACGCGGATTCTAACTCAATCCTAGGTGCCCCTCGAAATACTTCCAGCTAGCCAGCTTCCCGGTTCAAGACGCGGCCTTTCCACCTGGCATGGCCTTTGCCGTTTCTTGACGTCCGAGAGCCCATGAAAAAAGCCCTTTCCCTTGTCACTCTTTCGTTCGCCTCGGCCCTGAGCTTCGCCTCGTTGACTCTGCATGTCGACGGTCAGATCAGCGGTCAGCACGCCGGCATCGACGTCAAATACTTTGGCAACTCCAAGTCTTGGGGTGCCGGACCGTTCTCCGGAAACCTGGACGGCGGAGCGACCTTCCGCATGTACTGCGTCGACCTGGACCACACCGTGTCGCCGCCGGACAACTACGAAGTCGACCCTCAGTTCATTCCGGGTCTTTCGCTGTCCGACCGCCATCACTGGGCGATGCAACTCTATAACAAGTTCGACAGCACTGTCGACAACGCCACCAAGGGCGCCGCGCTCCAGATGGCGATCTGGGAAGTCATGGTCGACGGTAATGGCGACCTCGCCCACGGCAACTTCAAGGACAACGGCACGACCGCCGCGATCCGCAACCTCGCCGACACGTTCCTTGCCACCGACATGACCGGCGTCAGCGACGAAGGCTACTGGCTGAAGTCGGTCAACCACCGGGACGGCCAGAACCAGGACATGATCGGCCCCGTGCCCGAGCCGGCGAGCATGTCCGTCCTCGCCCTGGGTGCCGCCGGCCTGCTCCGCCGCCGCAACAAGAAAGCCTGAGCCTTGCACCGAAGGTCCCCGGGGTCACCCGGGGACCTTTCTAGTTTGTGGGCCTGACCGTTCGCTAACCTTACCAGTATTGCCCTTGAGCGGTCAACGCGGCACCACAATTGCTCTTCCAACGGGCATAGTGCCATGAATAGGATCACTACCCTCGCCACTCTCGCCGCTTGCTCTTCTCTGAGCTTCGCCTCGATCAACCTCCACGTCAACGGCCTGGAAGGCGGTCTCCACTCCACCGTCCACGTCAACTACAACGGCAACAACAAGGACTTCAGCGCTGGCCCGCAGACCGGCCATCTCGGCGCCGGCCCGGACTTCCGGATGTTCTGCGTGGACCTCGACCACACCGTCTCCCCGGGGAGCGACTACCAAGTCAACCCGACGTTGATCCCCACCATGGGCAACGCCGGCATGACCCTCGCCGCCAAGCTGTACAACAGCTTCGCCGGTGGCGTCACGACCGCTGACGAGGGCGCCGGCCTGCAGATGGCGATCTGGGAAGCCGTCGTCGACAATGGGGCCGTCGATTTCTCGAGCGGCAACTTCAAGGACAACGGGACCGCGGCCGGCATCATGACCAAGGCCAACTTCTACCTGGCCAACATCGGCAGCAACGACGCGGCCTACTTTCTGGACGCCGTCCACATCCAAGACAAGAACCAGAGCATGATCGGCCCTGTGCCCGAGCCGGCCAGCATGTCCGTCCTCGCCCTGGGTGCCGCCGGCCTGCTCCGCCGCCGCAACAAGAAGGCCTAAGGCAAACCCTTAGTCCCCATGAACCCGGCCCCGCCGACTACGTCGGCGGGGCCTTCACGCTTGCTGGGTTCTACCGGTCTGACGACTTTCCTGTTCAGCGGCGACGGCGCTTGAGCGCGAGCACCCCGAGGCCGAGGACGGCCATCGTCGCCGGCTCCGGTACCGCGTCAGTCTGGGAGAAGCTGATGTTGTCGATCCCCGCGTTGACGTTGGTCCCCCACTCGATCTTCAGGGTCTGCCCTACCAGATCAGGGCTGTAATGGTCGTGGGTGGGGCCAGCCCCGTGGGCGACGGTGGCACCAGAATCCCACACGATGTTGTCGCCCCCGTCGCGTACACGCAGGAACGTCAAGGGTTGGTCGGCAACGGGCCAGCCAGCCATGTCGAAGCTCTCCAGCCGGACCGCCCACCCGGCGTCTGCGGTCAGGATGACACGCCCGATCCCGGCCGAACCGTACGCCACGTGGTTCAGGTCGCCGTAGTCCGCACCCCAGTGGACCAATTGGTCGGAGACTTGGCCGAGGCCCGAGTCCAGACTGGCGTACGACGTGACGACGTTTGGCGTCCAGCCGCTACCCATACCGTACGAGCCGACTGCGTCGGACGTCGCCGTCACGTTGTCACCGTAGGCCGTGTCGATCGCGGCGGCATCACCAAGGGGTGACCCTGCACCGTCAGTCAAATCACTGAATGTCAAGATGGTCGCTTGGGATGTGCAAGCAAGTGCGGCCAAAAACGCCAACAGAGGTAATCGATTCATGTCCTCTCCTCAAGGCCACAGAGGCGGCTCTGCCAAACGATACTCGATCTTTTGCGGGGGATGATGTAAGGAATGCAGTTGACACTGCACTTTTTCGGGCAACGTCTTCGACGTCCAAACTTGGCTCACCCCCCTCAATTGAAAACGGCCCGACCGACATTGTCGTCGGACGGGCCGCGGGGTATGGTCTTCCAAAGTCAGCGGCGGCGGCGCTTGAGGGCCAAGGCCCCGAGGCCGAGCACGGCCATCGTCGCCGGCTCCGGTACCGCGTCAGTCTGGGAGAAGCTGATGTTGTCGATCCCAATGTTCCAGTTCTGACCCCACTCGATGATGAGAGTCTGGCCGACGATGTCGGGGGCGTAGTGGTCGTGCGTCGGCCCTGCCCCATGGGCGACCGTGGCACCGGAATCCCAAACCGTGTTGTAGCTCCCGTCTAGGACCCGAAGAAATGACAAGGCATGGTCTGCGTTGGGCCAGCCGGCGAGGTCGAAGCTCTCCAACCGCACACTCCAGCCGGCATCTGCCGTCAAGATGACGCGGGCGGTACCATTGCCGACCTCGGCGAACGCAATGTGCTCCAGGTCCCCGTAGTTAAGATCCCAGTGCAGGAGTTGGTCGGAATAGTGGAGGAGTGCCCCGTCCAAGGTCTCATACGATGTGGTGACGTTGGGCGTCCAGCCGGTGCCCATGCCATACGACCCGACCGCGTCGGACGTCGCTGTCACATTGTCGCCGTAGGCGGTGTCGATCGGGCCGTAGTTGCCCAGGGGGGCGCCGGCAGTGTCCGTCAGGTCACCAAACGTCAAAATTGTCGCTTGGGACGCGCATGCAAGGGCGACCAGGGCCGCCAGTAAAGTCAATCGGTTCATGTCCTCTCCGCAAAGCCAGATTTCTGGTTCACCATAACATACTCGCAAATTTCCCTTTGACCGCACTTGATTTGCCAACCTGGTACAAACTCTGGCAAGAAAGGATTAGGTTGGCGTTACATGTAACGCTCCAGTATGAGAAAGGGCCAAGCGCGGCCCCCGAGCCCGGAGCGCCCCCGCCAAAGACGTCGGCTATCCTTACCGCATGCCCTGGGCTCTGCGACCCGCGAAGCTGACCGACGTCCCCGAGTTGGGCCGTATCCATATCCAATGCTGGGACGAGACCTACCGCGGCTGGGTCCCCGACGAGGAGATCGACCGGCACACCGCGGAGTCCCGTTCCGGGGCATGGGCCCGGGCCGTCGGCGCGGGTGACTGGGTCCTTGTCGCCGAACGGGACGGGCGGGTCGTCGGCTTTGTCCACGCCGGCCCGGCCCGAAAGAACCAACCCGGGCATCCGGGCCAACTCCACTCCATCTATCTGCTCAAGGAAGTCCAGGGCCTCGGGATCGGCCAGGCCATGTTTGAAGCGGCCCGGCGACACCTCACCGAGGGGGGCTTGACCCCGTTCTTTTGTTACTTCCACCCCGACAACCCGGTCGCCGGCTTCTATCTGCGCAACGGCGGGGTCCGGATCGAGGCCGCCGAGCTGGCCGACGACAACCCGGGAGACGTCTGCGAAGGCTGCTTTTCCTTTAGCTGAACCGTCGGTCTCAGAACAGCCGCGCCAATGCGACGACGTCGGCGTTGCCGCCGCTGACCACGACCCCGGTCCGCTTACCGGCCGCCGGAACCTTGCCGAACATCACCGCGGCCAGTCCCAGCGCCCCCGTCGGCTCCACGACGCACTTCAGCCGCTCCCACGCGAACTTGGTCGCCTGGACGAGTTCCTCGTCCGAGACCGTGACAATGCCGTCCACGTGACGCCTCGCCAGACCAAAAGTCAGTTCGCTGAGGCTCGGTGTGCGTGCGCCGTCGGCGATCGTCTGTGGGTTGTCGACCCTCTGGATCGATCCCGCCGCCAGCGACCGCGCCGCGTCGTCTCCATTTTCGGGTTCGACTCCAAAGACTTGGGTTCCGGGCCGCAAGGCCTTGGCTGTCAGCGAGCATCCGCCCATAAGCCCGCCGCCTCCGCACGGGACGACGACCAAGTCTAGGTCGGGACAGGACTCGAGGAGTTCCAGTGCGGTCGTGCCCGCGCCCGCGACGATGTGCGGATGGTCGTAGGGTGGTATCAGCGTCAACCCGCGTTCCTCGGAAAGCCGCCTGCCCAACTCTTCGCGGGACTGCTCGGCCCGGTCGTAGAGCACGACTTCGCCTCCGTAACCTTCGGTAGCCGACTTCTTCACCGCCGGGGCGTCATGGGGCATGACCACCGTCACCGGACAACCCAGGAGCGAGCCGGCCAGCGCCAGCGCCGCGGCATGGTTCCCACTGCTGTAGGTCAGGACACCCTTCCGCCGTTGCTCCTCGCCCAGTTGCGACAGGGCGTTGTAGGCCCCACGGAACTTAAATGATCCTCCACGCTGGAAGCATTCCATCTTGCAAAAGACCGAAGCCCCCGCCCGTGCGTCCAGAGTGCGGGAGGTGACGACAGGCGTCACGTGGGCGACGCCACGGAGCCGCCCTCGCGCCGCTTCGACGTCGGCAAGACTGACCATGGGTTCTCAGTATGCCGACATCAAGACAATGGGCAAGATGATTTGGGACCACCTCGCCGTCGTCGTCGCCGTGCTCGCCGGGATCGCCACCGTCGGCCTCCATCACATCGGTTAGGCCCGCAAAACCCGCCGTCGCCCCACCTCGTATACTGCAGTGTCAGGAGACGACTGAAGTAATGAGTCTGTGGGACAAGATCAAAGGCGAGTTTGTCGACATCATCGAGTGGACTGACGACTCCACCGACACGATGGTCTACCGCTTCGAGCGGCATAACAACGAGATCAAGTACGGCGCCCAACTCACCGTGCGTGAGTCTCAGGTGGCCGTCTTTGTCGACGAAGGCAAGTACGCCGACGTCTTCACGCCCGGCATGTACACGTTGGAAACGCAGAACATGCCCCTCCTCAGCACGCTGAAGGGCTGGAAGTACGGGTTCAACAGCCCGTTCAAAGCTGAGGTCTACTTCATCAACACCAAGCGGTTCAACGACCTCAAATGGGGGACGATGAACCCGATCATGATGCGCGACGCCGACTTTGGTATGGTGCGCGTCCGCGCCTTCGGAACTTACGCGATGCGCATTGTGGACGCCAAGAAGTTCCTGAGCGAGGTGGTCGGCACAAACTGGGAGTTCACCACCGACCAGATCAGCGAGCAATGCCGCAACAACGTCGTGAGCGCCTTTGCCAAAGCCATCGCTGACGCCAACCTGCCGGTCCTCGACCTGTACTCCAGGTACGAAGAAATCGGGTCGAGCCTGCTCACCAAGGTCCAGCCGACGATGGCCGAGATGGGTATCGAACTGCTGAACCTCCTTGTCGAGAACGTCTCCGTGCCACCCGAGGTCGAGCAGGCCATCGACACCCGCAGCAAGATGGGCGCGGTCGGCGACATGAACAAGTTCATGCAGTTCCAGGCCGCCGAAGCCATGGTGAAGGGTGCGGAGAACCCGGGCGGGATGGGCGGTCTGGGCGCCCAACTGGCCGCTGGCCAGATCGCCGGCCAAGTCATTCAAAACGCCCAGTCGGCCCCACCGCCGGTACCTGCCCAGAAGCAGTTCCACGTGGCCGTCAACGGTGCCCAGCAGGGCCCGTTCGGCATTGACGCCTTGCGCGGCATGGTCGCGTCGGGACAGCTGACGCCCTCCTCGCTCGTATGGAGCCAAGGCATGGCCCAGTGGCAGGCGGCCGAGACGGTCGGGGAGTTGCAAGCCCTCTTCGCGGCGGTACCGCCGCCGATGCCTCCTTCGTCCTAAAGGGACTCCCGGGACAAACGAAGAAGCCCCGCCACTGGAGTGGCGGGGCTTCCTTGTCCTCAAACGGACTCAGGCTTTGCGGCGGCGCTTGAGGGCCAACGCGCCAAGGCCTAGGACGGCCATCGTGGCCGGCTCCGGCACCGCGCTGTCGGAAATGACGTCGCCCGGGCCACCGCCGACGCCGATCGAATAGTCACCCCAGGTCCTCACGTCGGCAGCGTCGTACACGTCAAACGTCGTCGCGACGAGGACGTAGTTGACACCGGCGGTGAGGGTCGTGCTGAGCGAGGACCGCAGCAGTCCACCGGTCTGATAATCAGCGTCCGGCAGGACGACGAACGCCGCCGAGTTGTCGTCGTTACCCGCCACGTAGTTTGTCAACGCGTCGTTCGCGTCAAACGGGGCCTCATAGATGAACATAAACGTGTCGATCGTGTTCGACGACGTGTTGGGGTTGCCCATTTCGGCCGTGTAGGTACCGGTCGCGGTGACGTGAAACGCGTGGGTAGCGTAAAGGTTGTCGACACCGACGCTGCTCAACCCGCTCCCATCAGCGAAGGGCCGGTTCCAGTGGGGGGAGTTTGCGTCCAGCGTGCCGTTCTCGATCAGGTTGACACCAGCGAAGCTGGCCGATGCGACGGCGGCAAGCACTACGAGGGACAATGTTCTCTTCAACATAAGGATCACTCCAGCAAAATCAACAGATTCTGCGACACCCTAAGCATGACCCATCCGCTCTCCCCGTGTAACCATGGGGTGCCTAAAAACCCGTAGATTTGTCGGGGAAGGCGGGTCTACCGTAACCAGCCGGTCCCCGAGCGGGTAAGAAGGGAGAGAGATGGCTGAGCGGTTCCCTTGCGCCCAATGCGGCGCCCAACTGGAATTCGCGCCCGGCACGACCTCGCTCAAGTGCCCCTATTGCGGCTTCGTCCAAGCACTGGTCGTTTCGACTTCAGGCGTCGTCGAGCTTCCCTACGAGCAATGGGTCCACGCGGACATCGCCCCCAACCCCAATCTCCAAGAAGTCGTCTGCCAATCTTGCGCGGCGACCTTCAGCCTACCGCCCAACCAAGCCGCCGGGGCCTGTCCCTTCTGTAGCGGCAACATCGTTTTGCCGCCCCACCAGTCGGGACAGATCCAGCCCCGCGCCCTGCTTCCGTTCGCGGTCGATAAAAAGCTCGCCCGCGACAAGTACCGCCAATGGATCGGGAGCCGGTTTTGGGCTCCTAACGACCTCAAGAAGCTCGCCATGGTCGAAGGTGGCTTGACCGGCGTCTACGTCCCGTTCTGGACCTTCGACAGCCATACCGTCACGGCGTACACCGGCATGCGCGGGATCGACCGCTACGTGACCGAGACCTACACCGACTCCGATGGTGAGACCCAGACGCGGACGCGCGTCGAGACCGACTGGTGGCCGGCGGCAGGCACCGTCGAAGTACCGTTCGACGACGTCCTCGTCCTTGCCAGCGGGCGTCTCCCGCCCCGGTACGCCCAGGCCATGCACACCTGGCAGCTCGGCGGGCTCATCACCTATGCGAACGAGTACCTCTCCGGCTTTCAGGCGGTGCGCTACGACAAGGGGCTCCAGGACGGCTTCACAACCGCCTGCGAAATGATGCAACCGGGGATCGACCAAGCCATCCGGTCTGACATCGGGGGCGACCGCCAGCAAATCAACAGCAAGGACACCGACTACCTGGACACGACGTTCAAGCACGTTCTGCTTCCCATATGGAGCGGTGCATACCGGTACCGGGGCAAGACCTGGAACTACCTGGTCAACGGCCAAACGGGCGAAATCCAGGGCGAGGCCCCGGTCAGCCCCTGGAAGGTCGCCATCGCCGTGATCCTCGGTCTGCTCGTGCTCGGCGGCATCCTCTACCTGTATATGCAGGACAAGGGCCACTAGGCATGCCGGAGACAGGTCGGGGCACCGACGCCGTCATGTTGTATGCTCAGGGGCACCATGCCGGGTCTCTCGCAACGTGCCGCCGCAATGCCTGCCTCGCCGATCCGCAAGCTGGCTCCGTTCGCCGAGGCGGCGGCCAAGCGCGGCGTCAAGATATTCCACCTCAACATCGGCCAACCTGACGTCCGCACCCCGGACGAGTTTTGGGAGGCGGTGCGCCGCCCCGACTTGACCGTGCTGGAGTACAGCCATTCAGCCGGCCCTGTCGCCCTGCGCGAAGGAATCGCCGCGGCCTACCGGGACATGGGCCTGGACGTCAAAGACGACGAGGTGATCGTCACCACCGCCGGCTCCGAGGCTCTGTCGTTCGCCATCGGCAGCGTGTGCGACGCGGGCGGCGAGGTCATCGTCCCCGAACCCATGTACGCCAACTATATCGGCTTCGCCGCGGGGATGGGCGTCAAGGTCGTGCCCATCACGACCCGGATCGAGGACGGGTTCGCCCTTCCTTCCGTCGACGAGTTCGCCAAGCGGATCACGCCGCGCACCAAGGCGGTCGTCGTGTGCAACCCCAACAACCCGACGGGGACGGTTTACTCGGACGACCAACTGGAGGGTCTTAGAAAACTCGCCCTCGCCCACGACATCTTCATCATCGCCGACGAGGTGTACCGGGAGTTCAACTACCTGGGCGGGCGCCCCAAGTCGGTCTTGGAACTCGAAGGGCTCGAGCAGCACGCCGTCATGGTCGATTCGGTCAGCAAGCGCTATTCACTCTGTGGGGCCCGGGTCGGCTTCATCGTCTCGCGGAACAAAGACCTCATGTCCGCCGCCCTGCGCTTCGCCCAGGCCCGGCTCTCCCCGCCGACCTTGGAGTGCCTCGGCGTGATCGGCGCACTCCGCACCCCGGCCAGCTACCTCGAAGAGGTCCGGACCGAGTACCAGAAGCGGCGTGACGTCGTGGTCCGGCGGATCAACGCGATCCCGGGCGCCCTGTGCCCGAGGATCGACGGCGCGTTCTATGCGACGGTCCGGCTGCCGATCGACGACTGCGACAAGTTCTGCCAGTGGCTGCTCGAGTCCTTCGACCACAACGGCAAGACGGTCATGTTCGCCCCCGCCACCGGCTTCTATGCCACGCCGGGCCTCGGAAAGGACGAGGTGCGCATCGCCTATGTCCTCAACACTGACGCGATGGAAGAGGCGATGGACTGCCTCGAAGCAGGCTTGGCCGCCTACCCCGGCCGCAAGTCACTGGCGGGTGTCTGAACCGCCAAACCCGGACAAAAAGAGAGCCCGGTCCTCGTCGAGGACCGGGCTCTCTTTACATGAAAGTGGTCGGTTTCAGACACCGTAGCCGGTTTTCTTGAGCCATTCCTTGGGAACCGGCTTGAGGCCACAGAGCACCTGGGCGAACATCTCGCTCTTCATGACCGACGTGGCGACCGTCAGGCGGACCTTGCCCGTCGGCGTGGTGATGGTCACCTTTTGCAGGTTGGCGTCCTGCACGCGGTTCTTGTGCGGGGCACGGAACTTCCATGCCGAGTGCCGGTGGCGAACATGCTTCGCGTGATTGGCTTTCTTACCGCTGACTTGACAAACCCTGGCCATCGACTTCTCCTAACTGGTCAACGCCTGCTTCCAGGCGGTCTGACATGGTACTCGGCACACCCCGCTCAGTTCAACAGACCGGGCCTTGTGGCGTCCCGCCCCTGTCCAAAGGAGAAGAGGGTGGTGCCGCAGGCCGGACTCGAACCGGCGACCCAAGCATTTTCAGTGCTTTGCTCTACCAACTGAGCTACCGCGGCACTATGGCGAGGATGACGGGACTTGAACCCGCGACCTCCGGCGTGACAGGCCGGCGCTCTAACCACTGAGCTACACCCCCGCGTTGCAGAGGCAGATTATTCCATGGATCGCCCCAAAAAAACGTGAGGACTGGGCCCCCGCGACCCCGTCATTCGGCGAGAAAAGCTCGGACCGCCTCGGTCTGACCAACATCGTCCAGCAAAAAGGCGTCATGTCCCATGGGCGCGTCGATCTCGACGTGCCGGGACCGGCACCCCGCCGCCTGGGCCATGGCATGGAGTTCGGCGCTCTGGTGCGTGGGATAAATCCAGTCGCTCGTGAAGCTGGTGAACAGGTATTCCGTGGTCGAACCCGCCAAGGTCTTGAGGTCGAAGTAGTCGATCGCCCGCGTCACGACCAAGTAGCTGTTGGCGTCAAACCGTCGGGTGAACTTGTCCCCCTGGTAACTCAGGTAGCTCTCCACGGCAAACTCTGGGCTGTAGGAAAAGTCGTATGCCTCCTTGTCTTGGAGGTTCCTCCCAAACTTCTTCTCGAACGCCGCTTCACTCAGGTAACTGAGGTGCCCCACCATGCGGGCCACGGCGAGGCCCTGGGTCGGCGGGTCGTCGGCCGGGTAGTCGCCGTCCCGCCACTTGGGGTCGCGCATGATCGCCTGGCGGCCCGTCTCGTTAAAGCCGATTTGCATGGCGTTATGGGCCCGGCATGTGCCCGTCCCCCAGACCTTTCGGACAAAACCGGGAAACCTTATGCTCCATTCCAAGGCCTGCATGCCGCCCATGCTGCCTCCGCACGCCAGCGCAAGGCCCGGGACACCCAGCCGGTCGAGCAGACGCCGCTGGACCTCCACCATGTCGCCGACGGTGACAAAGGGAAACCGGGAGCCATAGGGCCGGCCGTCAAGCTCGGACGCCGGCCCCGTCGTGCCCTGGCAACCGCCGAGCACGTTGGTGCCGATGACGAAGTACTTGTCGGTGTCGACCGCCTTCCCGGGGCCGACGATGCGGTCCCACCACCCCACGACGTGGCTGTCCCCGGTCAAGGCGTGACAGACCAGCACCGCGTTGTCCTGGGCGGCGTTCAAAGTGCCCCAGGTCTCGTAGGCGACGGTCACCGCGGGAACCACCGCGCCGCTTGCGCAGGTCAGGGACCCGACGTCCACCGTTTGGCGTCCGGACTCCACCGGCGCCTGGCGGTCGTTGTCCTGAAAGAGGGCGTGGTCGACCTCGTGCAATCCGCTACTCACGCTTGATCTGCTGACGCCACGGCTGGCCCTTCACCCCGGCTGACGGAGGAGGAGGGTTGCCGTCAGGGCCGGCCGGCGGGTTGCCGGTCGCAGGCGCCTTGGCACCAGTGTCGAGGATGCGCATGAACTCTCCGGGGTCCTTGGCTTTCCGTTTGGCTTCCTCGACATCGACAAGCCCGCCCTCGACCAATTTGGCCATGTACTGGTCCAACGTGTGCATCTTTTGCTTCGATCCCGTTTGGATGATCGAGCCGATCTGATAGGTCTTGTTCTCCCGGATCAGGTTGCGGACGGCGTGGGTGGCATAGAGCACCTCAAAGGTGGCGATGCGGCCGCGGCCGTCTTTCCGCTTGAGCAAGGTCTGGCTGATGACGCCCAGCAAGTTGACCGAAAGCTGCATGCGGATCTGCTGCTGTTGGTGTTGGGGGAAGACGTCGACGATGCGGTCGACGGTCTGGAGGGCGTCGACGGTGTGCAAGGTCGCAAAAACCAGGTGCCCGGTCTCCGCCGCGGTGATGGCCAAGTGGATCGTCTCCAGGTCACGCATCTCACCCACCAAGATGACGTCGGGGTCCTGGCGGAGCACGTACTTGAGGGCGTTGGCGAAGCTCAGGGTGTCGAAGTCCAGTTCGCGCTGGTTGATCAGGGCGACGTGGTCGTCGTGGACAAACTCGACCGGGTCCTCGACCGTGACGATGTGACAGTGCTGCTTGCGGTTGATCCGGTCGATCATCGCGGCCAAGGTCGTCGATTTGCCCGACCCGGCCGGGCCGGTCACCAGGACCAGGCCGCGAGGCCGCTCAATGAAGTCGTAGCACGCCTCGGGCAGGTGAAGCTCCTCCATATTGCGGATCTCGTAGGGGATCACGCGGAAGACGGCCTGGGCATGGTTGCGCTGCTGGAAGAGGTTCCCGCGGAACCGCGACACGCCGACGATCTCGTGGGCGAAGTCCAGCTCCATGTCGCGGTCGAACTTGGCGACCTGGTCGGGGCGAAGCAGGCCCTTGATCGCCGTGCGGAACTCGGCGTCGGTGAACGCAGGGACGTCCTCCAACAGGACCAGGTCGCCATAGACACGGACATAAACCTTGCCGGTGTCGGTCTTGATGTGGAGGTCGGACCCGTCCATCTGGACGCACCGACGCAAGAGGTCTTCAATGTGCAAGGGTCGTCTCCTCGATGAGGCCGTCCTTCAGGGCGCGGCGGTGGAACTCGCTCGTGTTGGAGCTCTTGGACAGGGCGTGCTCGTAGTCGATGACCTTGTCGCGCAGGAGTTGGAGCAAGCAACCGTCCAAGGTCTGCATCCCGTGCTCGTGGCCGGTCTGGATGTCCATGTACATCTGGTGGGTCTTGCCCTCGCGGAGCAGTGTGCGGATCGACGGCGTGGCCACCATCACCTCGAAGGCCGCCACCCGGCCGTCGCCTTCCCGGGTCGGGAGCAAGGTCTGGCTCACGATGGCGAGCAAGGTCACGCCAAGCTGGGTGCGGATCTGCGCCTGCTGGTCGGGGTCGAAGACGTCGACGATGCGGTCGATGGTCTGCGCCGCGTCGACGGTGTGCAGGGTCGAGAAGACCAAGTGCCCCGTCTCCGCGGCGGTGATCGCGAGTTGGATCGTCTCCAGGTCGCGCATCTCACCCACCAAGATCACGTCGGGGTTCTGCCGCATGACGTGGCGCAGGGCGTCGGTGAAGGTGTGGGTGTCGGTGCCCAACTCCCGTTGGTTGATGATGCTCTGCTTGTCCTGGTGGACGTACTCGATGGGGTCTTCGATCGTGATGATGTGCTTGCGGCTGTTCTCGTTGATGTGGTTGATCATCGCCGCAAGCGACGTCGACTTGCCAGAACCGGTCGGGCCGGTGACGAGGACAAGGCCACGGGGCGCCATCGCGATGGACTTGGTGACTTCGGGCAAGCCCAGTTCGTCGACGGTACGGATGCGGTACGGGATCAAGCGGAAGACCGCGCCGATCTTGCCCCGTTGCCAGTACATGTTCACGCGGAACCGGGCCAAGCCCGGCACCGCGTGCGACAGGTCGACTTCCTTGAACGAATAGAGCCTTTCCCGCCGTTCCTCGTTGAGGACGGCGAGGAGCATCGCCTGGCTTTCCTCCTCGCTCATCGGTGGTCCGTCGATGCGTTTCAGGTCTCCCCGGACACGCATCATCGGCGCGTTGCCTGCCTTGATGTGCAGGTCGCTGGCGTCGAGCCGGACGACCTCCTTCAGCAGTTCGTCGAGTAAGTAGGCCATGTCGTGGTCACCCTATCTGCGAAGCATCTGCTTCAACTCCGAGACGATGCCCGCGTAGTTCAGGGCGGTCTCCTCGCTGATGATCCCCGCCTTCACATAGCGGGCCAATCCCTGGTTCATCGTCTGCATGCCCCAGAATCCACCTTCGTTCATCAGGTGGTAGAGGTCGCCGAAGTGGCCGTCTTCAATCGCCTTGCTCACCGTCGGGGTGCAGATGAGGATCTCGGCGACGACGACGCGGCCCTGGCCGTCGGCCCGCGGGACCAGCTTTTGGGCGACGATCGCCCGCAACGAGTTGGCCAGGCGCTGGCACAGGTGGACCTTTTCGTGGGGCGGGAACATGTTGACGACGCGGTCCAAGGTCTCGTAAGCGCTGGACGTGTGGACGGTGGAGAAAACGAGGTGCCCCGTCTCACCGGCCTGCAGGGCGACGTTCATGGTCGTCGTGTCGCGCATCTCACCGATGAGGATGACGTCGGGAGCTTCGCGGACGACGGCGCGCATCGCCGGATAGAAGTCCGTCGTGTCGATGCCGACTTCGCGCTGGCTGACGTAGCTGTTCTTGTCCTGGTGCTCGACCTCGAGGGGGTCTTCGATGGTGACGATGTGGCACCGGCGCTCCTCGTTGATGATGTCGATCAGGGCGCTGAGCGTGGTCGTCTTGCCCGATCCGGTCGGACCAGTCACCAAGGCGAGTCCCTGCCGGTTCTTGGTGATTTCGGCAAGGCTCGGCGGGAGGCCCAGCTCCTCCAAGTTCTTGATCTTCGTCGGCACGATCCGCATGACCGCGGCCATCGAGCCCCGTTGGCTGTACACGTTCGTACGAATACGGCATTTGCCTTCCAGAACGAAGGCCAAGTCCATCTCGTTATGGTCCTCAAAGTGACGGCGCTGCCTGTCGGTCATGACCGAATAAAGGAGTCTCTTCACGTCCTCGGGTTCAAGGACCGGCCAGTCGCCGGGCAAGTCCCGGACGAAGCTGTGTTGCTTCATCTTGGGCTTGTTGTGCGCCTTGATCATCACGTCGGAGGCCGTGTTTTCATAGCCCACAGTGATCAGGTCTCGGATGTCGATCGAGGAAGCGTCTTGCATGGTGCGGCCTTGTCGCGCTCTAGCGCGGCTCCGCGTCGCCCGGGGAGCGTCGCGAGTATACCAACGCCCCTGGTCTCCACGGCCTGCTTCAGCGACTCCCTGGAGACTTGTCTTTCCTCAGCCCCAGATACACCAACACCCCGGCTCCGGCGACACCGATCCCCAGCAGAGGCACGACCGCCGGGTGCAGCCCTTTCGAAGGTGGTGGCGTGGCCGAGGCGAACGGTTCCTTGTGCGGCACGTTGCGGGGGACGCTCACTTGGGCCGGGTCTTGGGTCAGCGAGACAACGCGGTACTCGATGCCCGGTTCACCGCCCATCTCGGCAGCCTCGACCCTTACCGTTCCCTTGCGCACCGACCGGACCGTCCGGTTCGTCGGCTTCTCCCCGTCAAAGACGATCAGGAAGGACTTCACCGCGTACTCCGCAGGCCCACCAATGAAGGACTTGACCAGCGCCTCGATGTTGAGTTCGCCTTCTTCCCTTTCAATCAGGTGGTTGCAACCGAACTGGGCCGAACTGGCCGTGTTGTCGGCCGGGCCGCCGAGCCAGGAGGCGTATACGTACAGCCCACGGACGTCGCTCCCCGTCTCCTTGCCGACCGCCTCGCACTGCTTTTGCAGGACGTCGAGCGGATAGCCCTTCTTCATCATCCGCACCTCGACGATGTCCGCCCCGCTGGAATGCTTGTGGACGGTGATAAAGACGTCGGGGGCCACCGTGCGCGGGTCGACCGTCTCGCCCGACTGGGCAAACGTTATGGCGCACAGAAGGCTGGCGACAGCCGCGAAACGCCGACGCATAGGTGCCTCAAGATACCAGTAGACCGGACGGACGACCCTGGGGATATCCACCAAGCAACCCGAAACTTTCTGTCCAGAAGTGGCGTCTCTCCCCGGAAGAGTCCTGGGTTCCGCTAGACCCGGAGTTATAATGCCCAATCCCTCGCGTGAGGGCATGGTCTGCCGACCAAGGCAAAGTGACATGGACGAGCTCGAAATTGAACAGTCAGAACCAGTCCTGCTGACGCAGGAAGGCATGGACAGGCTGAAGGCCGAGCTTCAACGCCTGACCATCGTCAAACGCGCCGAGATCGCCGAGCGCATCCGCGAGAGCAAAGACCACGGCGAGTTCAGCGAAGACAACAACGAGCTGGACGAGGTCAAGGTCGAACAGGCGATCGTCGAGTCGCGGATCTCCGAGCTGAAGACGATCCTTTCTGGTGCCGCCGTGCTCAGCGACGACGACATCTCCACCGACCAGGTCGGGTTGGGGTCACTTGTCACCGTGACCGACGACGAGCGCGGCTTTAGCTTCGACGTCCGCATCGTCGCCAGCGTCGAGGCGAACGCCGACCTCGACCTGATCTCCGAAGAGTCGCCGATGGGCCAGGCCCTTACCGGCGCCAAGCCCGGCGAAACGGTTTCCTTCGAAGCGCCGGCAGGCCTGATCAAATACAAGATCGACGCCATCAAGAAGTGACCGTCAGGGCCCACAAGGGCACTTGATTTCTTGTCGTCCGGTGGTATCCTCGGACATCCCCCCAAAGGCACGGAGCGGAAAAAAGTGTTTGTCCCCTTGGGACGATCTTCCGTGAACTAACCATGGACGAAAGCAAAAAAGTAGGCAGCCTGCCGTTGCCGTCATCAAAGAAGGGTCTCCGCGGGTTCTTCCGGGACGTCAAGCTGGAGATGAAGCATGTCACTTGGCCGACTCCCAAGGAAGGCGGCCGGTTGACCTGGATCGTGCTGGGCGTCTGCGCCCTCGTCACGATCATGCTCACCGTCTTCTCGTACGCCATCGAGATCCTGATCAAGTTGCTGATCACCGGGGGCAAGTGAAGCTGACGCCATGGCACGATCCTGGTACGCCGTCCACACCATTTCTGGGCACGAAAACAAAGTCCGCGATTTGCTGACCCGTCGGGCCCAGGTCGAAGGCTTTTGGAACTTCGACCTCTTTGACATCTTGATCCCGACCGAACAGGAGGCCGCCAACCGCGCCGGCAAGCGCGTGACCCGCGAGCGCAAGGTCTTCCCCGGCTACATCCTCGTCCAGATGAATTTGAACGACGAGACGTTCAAACTCGTCAAGGGCACGTCCGGGGTGACCGGGTTTGTCAGCAGCGGCAACAAGCCGGTGCCGATGGAGGACTATGAGGTCAGCCGTATCCTCCACAACCTGGAAAGGTCAAAGGAAGTCCCCAAGGTGGCCTTCGACAAGGGCGACATCATCCGTGTCATCGACGGCCCGTTCCTCGACTACACGGGCCGCGTGGAAGAAGTCAATTCCGAAAAGGAAAAGCTCAAGGCGATGATCTCTATCTTCGGCCGCGACACGCCTGTCGAGTTGGAGTTCAATCAAGTCCAGAAGGACTGACCCTGCCGCCCCCTTGGCCCCGGCCAAGGGGGCTTGCCTTTTTCAATCTAACGAATTTTGTGCATGAAAAAGGCATTTGACCCTCGTTTGAGGCGAAACCGCCCTCGCCGGCGTACCTAGTCTTGTCATTGGGGGCGTCTACCGCACAGGTAGGATCAACCCCCAAGGAAGGAACCAACAGAGTGTTTTGGATAACCGTACTGGCCATCGCCCTTTTCGGCGTCGTTTTTGGAAGTCTGATCGAGGGCCTGTTCCACCAGTTCATCCTTCACACTCCGCAGCGGAAGTTGATGGGAGGGCGGCTGTACGAGGCGTTTGACAAGCACGCCCTGCAGCACCATCCTGAGTACCGGGAAGACGACTACCACAAAGTCCCCGACCACCACGAGAACCCCATCAGCCTGGGCCCCCTCATGTGGCCCGCGACGATGCTCTTCACGTCACCGGTGACCATCGCCCTTTGGCTGTGGCTCGGCCCCGTGGCCCTCACCTTCCCCATCACCCTCACCGCGTACTACGTGATGTACGAGTTCCTGCACTGGCATATGCACTTCCCGAAGTCGGACGGCACGCCGCGCTGGTATCACCGGTATCCACCCACCAAGAACCTTTTTGACTGGTTTGACAAGCGGCACTACGCCCACCACATGATCGACGACTTGAACTTCAACGTCGTCCTCCCGGTCTACGACCTCATGATCGGTCACTACACCACCGACCACACCAAG
Organism: Fimbriimonadaceae bacterium; assembly: GCA_019638795.1. NCBI lineage: Bacteria > Bacillati > Armatimonadota > Fimbriimonadia > Fimbriimonadales > Fimbriimonadaceae > Fimbriimonadaceae bacterium. The sequence continues at coordinate 41,628 of JAHBTB010000001.1, forward strand.
CTCCCCTGGGGAATCCGCCGGCGCAAGGCCAAGGCCAAGGCCAAGAGCGAGAGGTTGCGGCAGGAGTACGCCGCCAAGATCGGCAAAGAGTAGTCAAGGCCACGCCGCCGAACGAGTCGCCACCCCGAGAAGTCGGGGCGGCGATTGCTTTGTGACTTAAGCGTTCTCAAGCATCAAGACTTGGTCGTCTTCGGACTCCATCGCACTGTAGTAGTACGGTGTCGCCGACTCGAACTCGCCGGCGCAGGTGTCGACCATCTTGTAGACACTTCCGCCGGAAGCTTCGGCGATGGTCTGCTCATGTTCGACGGCCAGGGGCCCCAACAACTCGCGGACCGTGGCCGCAGGGACGCCCAAGGCGACCGCGCGGACGACGTCGGCGGCCGTCTCGTCCTTCCGCTTCCGGCCGTTGGCGGCCAAGCGGAGACTCTCGGTGACCACGACGACGCCGAGGATCTTGCGCAAGAACCAACGGTCGACGCGGCTGTGGGCGTAAACCTCGTCGAGGCTCCACCCCCGGCGCAAAGCCTCGGCCAAAGCCCAGAGCCGCTCGTCAGTCGGGTGGGACAGGGCGTGGCGTAGCGCAGCGTCGTCGCAGACCTCGGGCGCGAAGTTCGCGTGACGCAAGTCCTTAGCCTTCACTTCGAGCCCCCGCACCGCCTTGAGCAAGGCCGCCTCAAAGGTGCGGTCGATCGCCATGACCTCGCCGGTGGCCTTCATCTGCGTCGAGAGCCGCCGGTCGCCTCCGCCGAACTTGTCGAAGGGCCAGCGCGGCACCTTCACGACACAGTAGTCCAAGGCCGGCTCAAAGCACGCCTTCGTCGTCTTGGTGACCGCGTTGTCGATCTCGTCAAGCGTCTTGCCCGTCGCGATCTTGGCGGCGACCCGGGCGATGGGATAGCCGGTGGCCTTCGACGCCAGCGCCGAAGAGCGCGAGACACGGGGGTTGACCTCGATGACGTAATAGTCGAAGCTGTCCGGGTTCACCGCCAACTGCACGTTGCACCCGCCTTCGATCTTGAGGGCGCTGATGATCTTCAGCGACGCCGTCCGGAGCATGTGGTACTCGATGTCGCTGAGGGTCTGGGACGGGGCCACGACGATGGAGTCACCTGTGTGGACCCCCATCGGGTCGAGGTTCTCCATGTTGCAGACCGTGATGCAGTTGCCTTTGCCGTCGCGCATCACCTCGTACTCGACCTCCTTCCAGCCGAGCAGACTGCGCTCCACCATAAGTTGGGAGCGCATGGACAGTTTGAGGCCCTTGCGCCCGGTCTCCCACAGTTCGTCGCGGTTGTTGGCGATCCCGCCGCCCGTCCCCCCCAGCGTGTAGGCAGGTCGGATGATGCAGGGGTAGGGGACGACGTCGAGGATCGCTTCGAGGTCGGCTTCACTCTCGACGATCCAACTCTCGGGCACCGGCTCGCGGATCTCGCGCATCAAGGCCCGAAAGAGTTCCCTGTCCTCGGCCTTCCGGATCGCCTCCAGCTGGGTGCCAAGGAGCTTGACCCCGTACTTCTCGATGATGCCGGCCGCGTCAAGTTGGGAGGCCAGGTTCAGACCCGTCTGCCCGCCCAAAGTCGGCAAGAGGCCGTAGGGCTTCTCCCTGGCGATGACCCGTTCCAGAAACTCGACGGTGAGCGGCTCGATGTAGACCGCGTCGGCCGTCTCCTCGTCGGTCATGATCGTGGCCGGGTTGCTGTTGACCAGCACCACGCGATACCCTTCTTCTCGCAGGCTCTTGCAGGCCTGGGTGCCCGCGTAGTCAAATTCGGCGGCTTGGCCGATGATGATCGGACCGCTGCCGATGACAAGGATGGTCCGCATGTTCCAAGGTCTGATTATGCCTGGACTGGCACCGGAGGGGCGGGCCGGGCCTTCAGGGCGAGCATCGGCTTTTCAAGCAGGAACCAGCTGAGGGCCGCCGCCCCCAGGCTCAGGGCAAATCCGACGACAATGTAGTTCCAGCCCCGAAGGCCCATCTTGTCGCACAGGGCCAACATGGGGAGATGGAGGACATAAAGACCGTACGAGAGGTCGTCCCTGAGGCGGGGGATTTTGACTTCGAGGGTGCCGAGCCCCAGCACCCCGAAGGCCCCGCCGACGACCATGAGCGAGAACAACGCCCCGCGCACCTGCACCTCGGCAAAGTTCACGTAGACGGCGGCGATCCCCACCGAGGTGGCGATGAACGCCCACCAGTAGCGGCGCACCACCGGCAGGTACGGGCTGTCGGCCATGAACGTGCCCGCGACAAAGCTGAACGCCACCGCGAATCCGGTCGCGTCGCCGTCCATCGCATGCCGGATACGCAACACCGAATAGACCGCCATGACGCAGAAGGCGACCCAGAAGAACCCCCGGTGGAAGTGGCGGACCCCGTAAGCCCCCACCGCACTCAGGAGCACCATCAGGCCGTAGAGGCACTCCTCGACCGAGAGGCTCCACATCGCGAAGTTCGAACCGACGACCCCCGGCGTGATGATCGGGTGCATCAAGGCGTAGCTCAGGAGGCTGTCCCGAAGGGCGGGGACGCCGTGGAGCGCCACGGTCACCAGCAACGCGAGAAAGAACGCGGGGAGCACGCGCAGGGCGCGGTTCCGCCAGAATGTGCCGATCTTCCGCGTCCTTTGGAGCGATTGGAAGACCAAGAACCCCGAGATCGCGATGAACGCGGGCACCGGGTCGATCGGCAGCACCAAGAGCTGGTTTCCCCGGTGGGCGACCGGAATGTGCAACCAAACTACCTCCAAGGCAAGGAAGAGACGGATGTAATTGAACAGAGGGTAGTGGTGCCGGTCGGGAGGAACCGTGACCGCACCAGGTTCAATCACCCCCGTCAGGTTCAACCCTTCGCCTTGCATGTGCTCGCCGTGAAGCCAGTCTCCACCTGGGCCGCCCGTGGTCAGTCGCGATCAAAGAACCGGTCGACCGGGTCTTGACCCAGATAGAACTGACCGAGTTTGACACGTTTGGAATGGCCGTCCACCCAATAGACCGTGGCCCCTTCGGCGTAGGTCGGTTCGGGCCTTCCCCAGCAGTCGGCGGCGTCCATCGACGGGGGCAGGACGTACTTGCCGTCGTCCCCGCACCAACTCCCTTCGACGCTGGACTTGGAGGTGCTGAACAGCACCGAGTCGGCCGGCTCCAAGAACGAACTGGCGGCAAAGGTGTGCTGGTCGTTCACGTTACTGAAGTCGACCGCCATATCAGTCGTGTAGTGGGCGTTGTAGCCGAAGTGGGTGGTCAGGACCCCGTTCGTGTCCGTCTTCTTCACGCTCGATCCAGGGCACACCCACACCTGTTTGTCCTTGACGTACGGGTCGAGCAGGTCATGCCAGATGAAGAACCCCGTCTCGTTCCCGTACGCCGCCGGGACAAAGTGGTCGTCGTAGTCCGAGAGGTAGAGCTGGGACGCGGTGCCAAGGTTGCGCTCGTTGGACATGCACTGGACGGCCAAGGCACTGGCCTTGGCCTGGGCGAAGACGGGAAAGAGGATCGCGGCGAGGACCGCGACGATGGCGATGACGACAAGGAGCTCGACCAGGGTGAACGCGCGGCGACGGGGCATGGGCGACCGAGACCAATTGTAGCAGGCCAAGGCAGAGCCGGCCCGCCGCATTCGCGGCGGGCCGGCCAGACGGATCCGGGTCGGATCAGAACGGGGAGTCGGGATAGTAGAACTGGTCAGCGTTCTCGGGCGTGATGAGCTCGCACTTGATCGTGACCTTCTGCTCCGCTCCACCCGGCTTGGTGCCGGCTTTGAGGGCCTTGACGCACTCATCGACGCCTTGGTAGATCATCTTGGGCGGGTACGTGGTGTCAGCGGGGATCGCAGGGTCCTTGTCCATGATCCGCTTGACGACGTCCTTCATTCCGGCCCCACCGAGCATCCAAATGTTCGCGCGGTTGGCTTCCTTCAGGGCTTTCTCGATACCCAGGGCCATGTCGTCGTCACTCGCCCAGATCGCGTCGATCTGCGGGAACTTGAGGAGGGCGGTCTGGGTGACCTTGTAAGCTTCCTGCCTGTCCCACTTGCCCGGAAGTTCGGCGAGGACTTCGATGCCGGGGTTGGCCTTAAAGACCGCGTTCGCCGCATCGACCCGGTCGGTGTCGACCGTGCTCGGGATTCCCCGGTACACCAGGATCTTGCCCTTGCCGCCCAGCTTCTTCACGATGTACTCGGCGGAGATTTTGCCGAACTCCTTGTTGTCTCCCTGCAAGAAGATGTCGACCGGCGTCTTGACGCCGCGGTCGACCGAGACCAGAAAGATGCCTTGGTCCTTCAGCTTCTTCACCGCCGGTGTGACCGGGTCGGTCTCGGTCGCCAGGAAGACGATGGCGTCCATCCCCTGTGTGGCCAGCGTCTCCAACTGCTTGACCTGCTCTTCGGGCCCCTTCGCGGTCACGACCGTCACGTCCGCGTCGGCGGCCAAGTCCTTCTTGGCCTGGTTCGCCCAGTAAACGACGCCGGAGGTCCAGCCGTGGTCGGCCGCGGGGATGCTGACGCCGATCTTGTACTTCTTCCCTGTCGATGCCGTGGCGTCGGGCGCCTTGGCCCCAGGTTCCGTCTTCGGGGCTTCGGGCGCGTTGCACCCGGCCAGGGCGACCGCCAGAGACGCGGCCGCAAACCAAGCGAAGTTCACCTTCATGGTGACGCCATTCTAGCCGGAACGGCCCGACGATTGTCGCCCTACCCGCTCTTCTGACCGCGCTGGATGAGCACGGCGAGCAGGATGATCGTCCCTTTGACGACGCCTTGCCAATAGATGCTGACCCCCGACGCGACCAGCATCGTGGTGATCATGCCCAGCAACAACACCCCCACCAAGGTGCCCCAGACCCGGCCCCGCCCGCCTACCAGGCTCGTGCCGCCGATCACGACCGCGGCGATCGCGTCGAGTTCGTAGAACGAACCTGACGATGAACTAGAGACGGAGTTGAGCTTGGACGCCCCGATGACGGCGGCAAGCCCGACGCACAGGCCGACCAGACAGTAGGTGACGATCTTGACCTGGTTGACCGGGACGGCGGCATAGAGCGCGGCCTTTTCGTTGGCGCCGACAGCCACGACCCGTCGCCCGTACGGCGTGCGCTCCAGGAGGAACGTCGCCGCCACCACGGCAAGGACAAAAGCGATGACGATGAACTGGACCGTCAACGGCTTGCCGTTCGTGCCCATGATAAACGGCACCGGGACACCGGCGGAGGCGATGTTCTCAAACGCGCCGGTGCTGAGCGAGTTGATCGTCCCCCCGTCCGATAAGGCTTGGGTCAACGACCGGAACGCCAGCAGTCCACCCAAGGTCGCGACAAAAGGCGCGATCCGCCCGACGGTGACGAGGAGCCCGTTGACCAACCCTCCCACCGTCCCGACCGCGACCGATGCCAGGACCCCGGCCATGACGGCAGCCCCTTCGGCCCCTTTCCCCTCGATGACCTTGTTCATGGCCAAGATCCCCACGCCCCCGGCCAGGGCCATGAGGCTCCCCACGCTCAGGTCGATGCCGCCACTGACGATCAGCAAGGTCATCCCGATCGATATGAAGCCGACCTCGCAGTTCTGGGAAAAGAGGTTGCGCAGGTTGTCTGGGTTGAGAAAGACCTTCTGTTGGGTGACCATGTTGAACCCCAACAAGGCAAAGAAGGCGATCAAGACGCCCCACTTCTGCATGAACTCGCCGAACTTCAAGCCTCGACTCCCGCAACCAACATCATCATCTTCTCTTCCGTCATGTCTGCTCCGGTGAGCTCGCCCACCGTCCTACCGTCCCTGATCACCACCGCGCGGTCACACAGGCCGATCAACTCGGGCATTTCACTGCTGATGACCAGAAACGTCATTCCTTCCGCCGCCAAGCGTCGCACCAGGTGGTAAATCTCGCTCTTCGTCCCCACGTCGACGCCGCGGGTCGGTTCGTCGAGGACCAGCAGGCGGGGCTTGGTGTCCAACCACTTGGCCAGACTCACCTTTTGTTGGTTGCCCCCGCTAAGGGTCCTGACCTCCACGTCTGGCCCGGCGACCTTGATCTGCAGGTCCTTGATCCAGTCCCGGACACTGGCCTCTTCTTTCTTCCGGTCGAGGACGAGTTTGCCGTACGCCCGCAGGTTGGCCAAGGTCACGTTTTCTCCGACCGACCGGCTGAGGTGGAGGCCCAGTCCCTTGCGGTCCTCGCTCACATAGGCGAGGCCAGCGGCCAGGGACTGGCGCGGGTTCTTGAATTGGACTTGCTGGCCCGCAAAGGTGACACGGCCCGTGCCCTTGCGGAGGCCGACGGTCGCCTCGGCCGTTTCGGTACGACCGGCCCCGACGAGCCCGGCCAAGCCGACGATCTCGCCTCGCCGGACCCGAAAGCTGACGTCCGTGGCGTGGTGGGGTACCTGCAGGCCCTGCACTTCCAGCATCACCTCGTCCGTCCAACGGGGCTTCTTGTCCGGATAGTAGTCGGCCAGCTCGCGGCCCACCATCATCTTGGCCAGGCTTGCCTCGTCACACCCGCCTCGTGGCGAGGTCGCGACGAACTGGCCGTCGCGGAGCACGCTGATCCGGTCGCAGACCTCGATCAGTTGCTCCAGGATATGGGAGATGAAGACGACCGTGGTGCCCTGGTCGCGCAACCGGCGCATGAGTTCCAGCAGGGCGGTCGTCTCGCGCTCGCTGAGGACGGCGGTCGGCTCGTCCATGATCAGCACCTTTGCCTCGTAGCTCAAGGCCTTGGCGATCTCGACAAGTTGCTGGCCCGCGATACTCAGGTCTTCGACCATGGCGTCGGGCTGGATCTCCGCCCGGACTTCGGCCAACCACCGTGTGGCGGTCTCGCGGGCACGCCGTCGGTCGATCACGCCGAAGGAGCCCGGCTCTCGGCCGAGGGCGATGTTCTCGGCGACGGTCAGGGTGCCGACCAGGTTCAACTCCTGGTGGATCATCGCGACCCCGTTGGCCAACGAGTCTCGGACGCCGTTCCACTGGACGGGCCGCCCTTCGACCAGCACTTCGCCCGACGTGGGGCGTTCCACCCCCGAAAGGAGCTTCATCAGGGTGCTCTTCCCTGCCCCGTTTTCCCCGATGACCCCGTGGATCTCGCCCGGCTCAAAGGCCAAGCTCACCCGGTCAAGCGCCAGCACCCCCGGGTAGCTTTTCGAAACTTCTCGAGCCTCAAGCCTTGCCACGTCAGGGGCTATCTTAGCTGGTCCGGTAGGATCAACCCATGGCTTCTCTGGTCATCGCCCTCCTCATCGGCTTCCTCGCCGGCATCCTCAGCGGCATGTTCGGCATCGGTGGGGGGATCCTCGTGGTCCCCGCCCTCGTCCTGATGAACAAGCTGGACCAGAAGACCGCCCAAGGGACCTCGTTGGCCGCCCTCCTCGCCCCGGTCGGCATTCTGGGGGTCATCGCATACGCCAAGCAGTCGAAGGTCGATTGGCCGGTCGCGGCCTGCGTGGCCCTTGGCCTTGTCCTCGGACCGATGATCGGCGCCAAGTTTGTGCTGGATCTCGACCCTCTCACCGTCAAGAGGGTGTTCGGCACCTTCGTCATCCTCGTCGGCCTGTACTTCGTCTGGGGCAAGTGAGCCGGTCGACCGGTCCAGGGTCCCGGCCCTAGACTCCCCCGGCGCGTCAGAACCTACTGATGGTCAACGTCCTCGTCGCCGCGCTGTGCCTGGCCGCCTACCCTGACGTCACCGACGTGAACGGCCACAGTTACCGGCTGTCGGGACGGCCCGCGACGGTCGTGGTCTTCGTCACCGTCGATTGCCCCATCGCCAACCAGTACCAGCCTGAGATCGAGCGGCTCAGAAAGAAGTACGAGCCCCAAGGGACCGGGTTCTTCCTTGTCCATGTCGACCCCGACGTGACTGAAACCAAGGCCAAGGAGCACGCCCGGGAATACGGCGCCGGTGCGCGCCTCGTGATTGACCGTGGCCACACCTTGGCGAAAGCCTTCGGGGCCAAAATCACGCCGGAAGCGTTCGTCCTGGACTCCCGGGGAAAACTCGCGTACCGGGGCCGCATCGACGACCGGTATGCCGGGCTCGGCAACCAGACGGCCGCGCCAAAGCACCACGACCTTGCCGACGCCCTCCGCGCCGTCATTGCCGGACGGCCTCCGAAAGTCGCCGAGACCACCGGCTATGGCTGCTTGATCCCGAGGCTCTAGGAGGCTACGCGGTCGCTGCCGCCGCGTCGCCCGACTCCCCGAAGGTGGGGTCCAGCGCAACGTTGGTCAACTCGCCGGTTTCCTCGGCCAAGAGGACAGCCTTCAGCGAAGCCACCGCGACCTCAAGGTGCTTTTCCTCCGGCTCCTCGGTGGTGATGTACTGGGTCATCAAGCCCGGCTTGAGGAGCACGTTCACCCAACGCTGGTCCTTGGCCTTGCCGGCGGCACGGATGATCTCGTAGCTGATGCCGGCGATGACGGGCAGGACACACAACTCGATGCCCAGCCGGATGAGCACGACCAGCGCCATCGGCGCGTCTGCCTGGCCGAACCGCGGGATGAGGGGGAACAGGAGGAGTCCGACAAGCAGGACGATGATGGCGAAATTCGTTCCGCAGCGCGGATGGAGCCGCGTCTGGAGCTTGGCCGCCGCGACCGTCAGGTCTTCCTTCGCCTCGACCACGTTGATCGCCTTATGCTCGGCGCCGTGGTACTTAAAGACCTCAAGGATCGCGGGCAGTCGGCGGATCAGCATCAGGTAACCGATGAAGAAGACAATCTTGATCAGCTCGGCCAGATAGTTGGTCCCGGTGCCCTGCTGGTCTTTGGCACCCGGCCGCAACCACTGGGCGATCGCCTCCGGCCCGAGCTTGAAAACGAGAAACCCGAACCCGAGCGAGGCGAGCAGGGTCAGGGCGAGGGTCACATTGTCCAGGGTCTTGGTCTTGGCTTGCCCCTTGGACTCGGCCTCCAGTTGGACGTTCGAGGCGAAGTTCATCGCTCGCGACCCCAACGCCATGGTGTCGAGCATGGCGAGCGACCCTCGCAAGAACGGCTTCTTGAGCCACTTTTGCCGGCCGATCCAGGTTTGGGTCAGGGGCTCGGTCTTGACGACGATTTGTCCGCTGGGCGCCCGGCACGCCACCGACCAATAGTGAGGCGAGCGCATCATGACCCCTTCGACGACGGCCATGCCGCCGAACTGCAAGTACTCGCCCTGGGACATCTGTTTTGAGTCTACCGCCGCCACTTCTAGATGATCTGGCAAAAAACCTGACCCCTACAGGGGAACACAGGACTGCCGATATCTGTCAATATTATTGGACGAGTCGGGCGATGTTGCCCAGCTTGCTCATTCATAAACAATAAGGAGTCACAACCATGGAGATCCGACAGGATCGGTTGGAACTCACCGAAGACGAGGCCTTCGCGCTGTTGACCCTGGCCATGACCAGCGGCATCGCCCTAGACTCCGTCGGGGAAAGAGCGGTCAGGAAGCTGGCCGAACACTGCAAAGTCCATACAAGAAAACCGAGCAATCATCGAGATACGGACCGTGAGTTCTGCGAGGCAGGCTGAAAAGCCTGCCTCAACCGTTTTTGGAGGCCCGGTAACCTGCACGCATGGTCCCCGTTTCCGCTGTCGTCGCCGCGGTCGAGAGGCTGGCCCCGCCTGAGTTTGCATTTGGGTTCGACAGGACCGGGCTCCAGGTCGGGGTGCCGTCCGCAAGCGTGGGTAGGGTCGTCGTCTCCCTCGACTCGTCGTTGGCGGCGGTCCGGCACGCCGTCGACGTCAGGGCCCAGGCGCTCGTCTGCCACCACCCCCTGATCTGGGAACCCTTGCGAGACCTCGCCGGTGAGGGTCGGGTCGCCCAGGCGGTGAGACTCCTCATGAGGCACGACATCGCCTTCATCGGCGCCCACACCAACTGGGACTGTGCTCCTGGCGGGATCAACGACGTGCTGGCCGAAAGGGTCGGCCTCCTCGATGTCACCGCCTTCGGGACCGCCGAGCCAAGGCGCACGACAAAAGTCGTCACGTTTGTCCCCCCCGAGCATGAACGGGCGGTCATCGACGCCATGTCCGGCGCCGGTGCAGGCCAGATCGGCCTGTACCGGCGTTGCGCCTTCAGCACCCTTGGGACAGGCACCTTTGAACCGGACGAGGCCGCCGACCCCTACCTCGGCAGGCCCGGCGAGCGGGAATCAGTGGGCGAATCGCGGGTCGAGATGGCGGCCCCGACGGCACGGGTCGCGGCCGTGGTCTCCGCATTGCGGTCGGCCCACCCCTACGAAGAGCCCGCCTACGACCTCGTGCCTCTCGCCGACGTCCCCGGGCAACCGGCGGGAAGGGTCGGGTTCCTTCCCTCCCCCCTGTCGGCCGCCCAGTTCGCCGCTCATGTCGACCAATGCTTGGGCACCCGGACACACCTCTGGCAGGGGCACGACCGGCCCATTGCCAAGGTCCTCGTCGTCGGCGGTGCGGCGGCGGACTGCTGGCGCGACGCGGTCCAGGCCGGTTGCGACGCCTTTGTCACCGGCGAGGTCCCCCAGCACGCCGCCGTCGAGGCGTCCGAGGCAGGCATGACCGTCCTCGCCAGCGGGCACTACGCGACAGAAAACCCCGGCATGGCCCGCATGGCGGAGTTGCTTGGGGCCGCGCTGCCGGTGGAGGTGGAGTTCTTTGAGCCTGGACCAGGTTGGTCGGGCCGGCCGATCTAGGCCCGGGCCGGCCCCGTCCGACGTCCGGCCATGGCGAGGAATCCCGCGCCGGCCAAACCGGCCACGACCGAGGTGACGAGGACGGAGAGTTTCGCCACGGTCAGCGCCTCGGTGCCGGGGAACGCCAGGCCCGCGACAAAGAACGACATCGTGAACCCGATGCCGCCGAGCAGCGACGCGCCAAAAACGTGGCGGAAGGTGACCCCACCGGGCAAAGGCAGCCGGAAGGCCTTGACCGCGACCCACGTGGCGACGAAGATCCCGAGCGGCTTGCCCAAGAGGAGCCCCAGAAAGACCCCCAAAAAGACGTGATGGCCGAGTGCCGTCGACAGCCTCGCCGCGTCCACGGGCAGACCGGCGTTGGCCAAGGCGAACAAGGGGACGATCAAGAAGACCACCCAAGGGTGGACGAGGTGGAGCCAGCGGTTGAGGGGTGTCGTCACCCGCTCGGCCGACCGTTCGAGCATTTGGAGGCTGGACTCTTGGCTCTCGTCCAGCAGGTCTGACTGACAACCGCTGATCTCTTCGATCCTTTGCCTCGCGTTGGCCAAGAACTCCGGCACGTCGATCCTCGCCCGGGCCGGCACGGCAAACGCGGTCAGGACCCCCGCGACCGTCGCATGGACGCCCGAGTGGTGGGTCAACCACCAAAGGACCAAGCCCAAGACTCCGTAAAAGCCCAGCCACCGGACGCCCAGCCGGCCACCGACGACCATGACCACCCAGACCGCCAAACCCGCAAAGAGGTAGGCGGCCTTGACCGAGCCCGCATAGAAGAGCGCGATGACCACGACCGCCCCAATGTCGTCGACGATGGCGAGGGCGGCCAAGAACACCTTGAGTCCAGTCGGCACCCGGTCGCCGAGCAGGGCGAGGACGCCCAACGCGAAGGCGATGTCGGTCGCCATCGGCACCCCCCATCCCTTGGTCTCCGGTGTGCCCAGGCAGACCACAGAGTAGACCAAGGCAGGAACGGCCATGCCCCCGAGGGCCGCGGCCATGGGGACCATGGCCCGCCCCACCGACGACAATTCGCCGGCGACCATCTCACGCTTGATCTCCAGCCCCACGGCGAGGAAGAAGACCGCCATAAGCCCGTCGTTGACCCAGGTGATGACTGGGTACCCCTCGGTGTACCCAGCCCACTGGAGGCCGAAACGGCTTTGGAGCAGGTCGAAGTAGGGCCCCGCCCAGGCCGAATTGGCCAGGAGCATGGCCACAAGGGTCGCCACCACCAGCACCACGCCGCCAGCGGCCTGTTGCTCGGCAAAGGCCTGGAACGGCCTGACGACCCGCTCGATGACGGGGCTGCGGTGGACCCTCACGTCATGAAGTCTTGCCCGGGACGAGCGTGTCGGCCGACTCGTGGGCCTTGTTGGTGTTGATCACCCCTTGCCGCTCCCGCCGTCGTCGCCGGATCAGCAGGGCGTCGTGGGCCTCCTGCAAGTGGAAGAGGGCCGTCGCGTTCTCTTCGCAGGCCAGGCCGCGTCCCTGATGGTCGAGCAGCCGTTGCTGGAGCAACTCGATGACGTCCTCGATGCGGCAACCGTTCTCGCCGACCTCGTTGTAGGGCCCGTGTTGGAAGACGATCTTGATATAGGGCGTCTCGACCGTGCTTACGCTACCGTCTAGGCTCCGGTGGGCTTCCATGTTTTCTGACATCGTCTTTTTCTCCAGGACACCGAGGCGTCCAAGCTTCATTGTAGGAAATCGCGCCTGCTCTGTGCTGGCAAGTTGTCCACACACCGACCTCACGCTCGCCCGAGCATAATTGGGACGTGAACGGAACCGGGCGAATCTCTCTCGTCGCCGCCAGCTTGGCCCTTGCCTCCACGCCGGCATGGGCCGACGTCCATCTGGCCAGCGTCTTTGGCGACCACATGGTGCTCCAACGCGAGACCCAGGTCTCCGTCTGGGGTTCCGGCGCGACGCCGGGGCGACAGGTCAGCGTCTTCGGCTCGTGGGGCGCCGCAGCGTCGACGACCGCCGACAGCCAGGGCCGGTTCAAGGTCAAGCTGAAGACCGGCAAGGCGGGCGGGCCCTATCTGCTCACTCTCCGCGCCCAAGAATCCAAGGTCTACGGCGACGTCATGCTCGGCGAGGTGTGGGTCTGCTCGGGCCAGTCCAACATGGAGATGCCGGTGGGCTCCTTTGGGTGGCAGCCTCCGATCGACGACGCCCGCAAAGAGGTCGATGCCGCGAACCATCCTGACCTGCGCCTTTTCCACGTCCCCAACCGCTACTCGGCGACTCCCCAGACCGAGGTCGACGCGCATTGGGACGCCTGCACCCCGACGACGGTCACCAACTTCTCTGCGACGGGCTACTTCTTTGGCCGCGAGCTGCAGGGCGCCCTCAAGGTTCCCGTCGGGCTCATCATGACCTGCGTCGGCGGCACCGAGGCCGAACTGTGGACCAGCACAGACAAGCTCCGCCAACTTCCGGAGTTCGCCGCTTCGCTGGCCGGACGCGCCAAGACCCAGCAGGAGTACGCCGCCCGGGTCAAGGAGGTCAACGAATCCAACCTCCAGAAGGACCCCGGCTGGACCAAGTGGCAGGAGCCCGGCCTCGACGACTCGGATTGGGAGGCGACATCACCGACGATGTTTTCGACCACCGGTCTCGCCCAGTTCGACGGGCTGGTCTGGTACCGGGCGGTGGTGACTGTTCCGGAGTCGGCCGCCGGCAAGACGGCGACGCTCACCCTCGGCCCCATCGACGACGCCGACGTGACCTTTCTCAACGGTCGCCAAGTCGGCACGACCCACGCCTACAACCAGCCGCGCCAATACGCCGTCCCGGCGGGCCTTCTGAAGGCTGGTGAAAACGTGCTCGCCGTCCGCACCCACGACACCGGCGGCGAAGGCGGGTTCACCAGCCCGGGCGACATCGCCCTGAAGGGTGAGGGTTGGCAGGGCTCGTTCAGCGGGTGGAAGCGCAAGGTGAGCACCAAGCAGTCCGACCTGACCCCGTTGCCGGGCGCTCCGGGAGGCTACAGCCAACTCTACAACGGGATGGTCGCCCCACTGCTCCCCTACACGATCAGAGGTGCGGTCTGGTACCAGGGAGAATCCAACGTCGGTCGCGGATACCAATACCGGACCCTGTTCCCCGCCATGATCGAAGACTGGCGTGCGCGGTTCGAGTCCGGGGCGTTCCCGTTCTATTTCGTCCAGATCGCCCCGTTCAGCGGCTACGGCGGTGCGTCGCCCGACCTACGCGAAGCCCAGTTCTTGACCTTGGGCAGGCTCAAGTCCACGGGGATGGTCGTGACCACCGACCTGACTCCCGACGTCGACAACATCCACCCTCCCCGCAAGAAGGAGGTGGGGCAACGGCTGGCCGACCTCGCGTTGCGGGAAATCTTCCACAAGACGTTCGTCGTGCCGAGCGGCCCCCTCTACAAGTCCGTCACATTTGGCGGCGGTAAGGCGACCGTCAGCTTCGCTTGGAACAAGGGCATGCACGGCACCCTGGACGGGTTTGAACTGGCCGGGGCGGACCAGAAGTGGCACCCGGCCCAGGCGTCCGTCGTGGGGGACAAGGTCGTCGTCACCGCCGCTGGCGTCCCCGCTCCTGTGGCCGTCCGTTATGGCTGGAGCGACGTTCCCAGGCCGACCCTCTTCAACTCCACCGGCCTGCCCGCGTCGCCCTTCCGGAGCGACTCGTGGGGGCGAGTGACCCAGAAGAACAAGTGGTGACGGAGAAGGGTCGGGTAACTGCACATTTCGGGTGACAATCCGCCCCCAAGTGTGTAGAATGCCCGACCATGGACAACGATGTGGCCTCGGCGGAAGGCCGCGCCGAGCGGCGCATATGGCCGGTCATCCTGGCCAGTTCCGTCGGCACCCTGATCGAGTGGTACGACTTCTACATCTTCGGGGCCCTGGCCTCGATCTTGTCCAAGCAGTTCTTCCCTTCGGGCAACGAGGCCGGCCAACTCCTCAGCCTCCTCGCGACCTTCGCGATCGGCTTTGTCGTCCGCCCGTTCGGCGCGTTGTTCTTCGGCAGGATCGGCGACATCGTCGGCCGCAAGTACACGTTCCTTGTCACCCTCCTGGTCATGGGGGGGTCGACCGTACTGATCGGGTTCCTGCCGAGTTTCGCCGTGGCGGGTTGGATCACCCCGGTGGCCGTCATCGTCCTTCGCCTGGCCCAGGGCCTTGCCCTGGGTGGCGAATACGGCGGGGCCGCGACCTATGTCGCCGAACACTGCCCCGACGGCAAACGCGGCTTCTACACCAGCTTCATCCAGACCACGGCGACCCTGGGTCTGTTCGTCTCCCTCGTCCTCATCATGGCCTGCCAAAACTACTACGGGAAGGCGGCCTTCGAAGACTGGGCGTGGCGTGTCCCCTTCTGGCTCAGCAGCGTCCTCGTCGCCTTCTCGCTCGCCATCCGCGTGCGGATGGCCGAGTCGCCCCTCTTCGCCCATGCCAAGAACAAGGGCAAGACGAGCGCCAACCCGCTGCGAGACAGCTTTATGAACCCCGAAAACCGGCGGCTCGTGCTGATCGCCCTCTTTGGCGCGACGATGGGGCAAGGGGTCGTCTGGTACACCAGTCAGTTCCAGACCCTCTACTTCCTCAAGAGCGTGGTCCACATCGACGGGCAGATGGCCAACTGGCTTGTGGCGACCGCCCTGATGGTGGCGACACCGCTCTTCGTGTTCTTTGGCTGGCTGAGCGACCGCATCGGGCGTAAGCCCATCATCATGGCGGGTTGCGCCCTCGGCGCCCTTGCCTACTTCCCCGCGTTCCACGCTATCGCTGCAGCGGCGAACTACAACCCCGCGACCCCCAAGGCCGCCGCCCAGAACCCCGACCTGGCGCTCATCTTTTGGATCGTCGTCGGGCTTGTCACCCTCGTCACCATGGTGTACGGACCGATCGCGGCGTTCCTCGTGGAACTCTTCCCGACGAGGATCCGCTACACGTCCATGTCGTTGCCCTACCACATCGGCAACGGCGTCTTCGGCGGCATGGTGCCGTTCACGATCACCCTGATCCAAGACACCACCAAGGACCCGTTCATCGGGTTCGCCTACCCCGTCGTCATCGCCGCCGTCACGTTCGTGGTCGGCAGTGTCTTCATCAAGGAGAGACGCGACGTCAAGATGTGGGACGAGGAGGCAGCCCCCGCGTGATGCAGTCCTGGTTTCCCGAAGCCAAGTTTGGGATCTTCATCCATTGGGGCGTCTACGCCGTCAACGGCACGCTGGAAAGCTGGGAGTTCTTCAATGGGCACAGCACCTACGAGGAGTACTTCACTCAGGCATCCGGTTTCACCGCGTCGAAGTACGACCCGGAAGACTGGGCCGCCCTGTTCAAGGAGTCGGGGGCCCGATACGCCGTCCTGACGACCAAGCACCACGACGGCGTGGCCCTCTGGGACACCAAGGCCGGCGACCTCAGCGTCGTCAAGAGCACCACCGCCGGTCGCGACTTGGTCGGGCCCTATGCCGACGCGCTGCGACGCCACGGACTGCGGGTCGGGTTCTATTTCAGCCACCTCGACTGGTCGCATCCCGACTATGCTTCCATCGGCACCGACGACCCGGCCGCCAACCGCTTTGCCTTCCGCCAGGGCCCGACGGACGAGGCCGGATGGGAGCGGTTCTTGACCTTCCACCGCGCCCAACTCCGCGAACTTTGCACCCAGTTCGGGCCGGTCGACCTTCTGTGGTTCGACGGCGACTGGGAGAGGGACGCCGAGACCTGGCGGATGGCCGAGCTGCGCGACCAACTTCACGCCTGGCAACCGACGGCCGTCATCAACTCCCGCATGCAAGGACACGGCGACTACGCCACCCCCGAACAAGGAATGCCCCTCGTTCCTCCCGACGGCCCGTGGGAGTTCTGCGTGACCCACAACGACAATTGGGGGTGGAGATTCAGTGACAAGAACTGGAAGTCGCCGCAATACGTCTTGCGGATGCTCCTTGAGACCATCGGTATGGGAGGCAACCTCCTCTTCGACATCGGGCCCCGCGAGGACGGCACCGTCCCGCCCGAGTCGCGCGCCGCGCTCCTCTTTGTGGGCGACTGGGTGGGCCGGCATGCCGAGGCGGTCTATGGCACCCGTGCTGGCGTCCCCACCAACTGCTTCTACGGCCCGTCGACGAGGAGCCAAGACGGGAAAACCCTGTACCTCTTCGTCATCGGCGACCCCAAGGGCCACGTCGGTCTGCGGGGCGTCAAGGGCGACATCGTGTCGGCGACCTTGCTTGACGGGACGCCCTTGACTTGGAAAAGATTCGGCCACAGCGACTGGAACCCCGTCCCGGGAGCCTATGAGGTCGCACTGCCAGAACGCGGGCTCGATCCCGAGGTCACGGTGGTGAAGATCACGTTCAAGGAACCCTTCAGCGTCTACCAGGGCCCCGGTCGAGACTGACCACCCCCTGAATGTCACCTCCCATGGAGAAGGACGGTCGGCAAATTGACCGATAAAGACATGAGGGAGGGACCGTGGGTAGTACTCAACCAGCGTGGGCTTGGCATAGCGGACGGACCAATTCTCGCAACCGGTCTTCGCTGAGGACCAAGTTGATGTTTGCCGCGACCGTCGCGGTGACCGTCATGTCAGGTGTCCTGCTGGCTTCGGTCGGTGCGATCGCGCGCCAGGAGGTCGGCCGCTCCACGGCGGCCAGTTCAGAACGGGCCAACGCGGCCCTGGCCTCTCTGGTCAAGCACCGGCAGGAGAAGCACCTGGCCGACGCCCGGATGCTTGCTGGCCTACCAGTCCTCTCCGCCGCCGTCTTGACCAAGGACGTCGCCTCGGTCGAAGAGGTGACCAAACGCTACCGTTACATGGTCGGGTCAGGTTGGCTTGTCCTCACCGACAGCGACGGGAACTACCTTGGGGGCATGGGCCCGGAAGGGAGGGACGTCGGCCATTGGTCGCCCGACCAGTCGGCCCTCGCCGCCCGGACGGGAAGACCGCTTCAGGGCAACCTGGCCATTGACGGCCGTCTGGCGATGGCCTCGACTGTCCCGGTGGCCCTGGACGGGTCCAATGTGGGGGCATTGACCATCGCCACCCCCGTTGACGACGGCTTCGCCAAGGAGATCGCCGACTCCGCCCGCACCGACATCGCCTTCGTGACCAAGGGCCGGGTGCTGGGTTCGTCGGTCCCCATGGACCTCGCGGGCCCCTTCGATGCCCAGCGTCCCGAAGTCAATGTGGACGGTCAGACCTACGCGGTCTCTGCCCGCGTCCTCCCCGACGAATGGGGTGGTGTGCCTCTTTCCTTCATCAGCCTCTACGACACGTCCAAGGTCGACGGGGCGTTCCACGCGATCCAGCGTGTCCTGGCCCTCGTCTTTGGCGGTTCGGTCATGGCCGCTTTGTTGATGGGCTACACCTTGGCCGACCGACTGACCAGACCGCTTGAGGACCTCGTCGCCTCGGCCAGGGAACTCCAAGCCGGGCGATGGCCCGACCCCACTCCGACTAAGCGACGCGACGAGATCGGCCTCCTCCAAACTGTGTTCGACGAGACGGTCGTGTCGCTACGGGACAGCCAAGAGTCCCTCCTGCAGATGATGCAGGTCGACCCGTTGACCAGACTGCTCAACCACAACACGTTCCGCGACCGCCTCGCCAGCGAAGTCTTCGCCGCCCAGGCCGCCGGCAGACAGATGAGCCTTGTCCTGATCGACCTCGACAACTTCGAGGAGTTCAACGTGGACCGTGGTCGCGAGGAGGGCGACGTCGCTTTGGTGACCGTCGCCGACATCCTCCGCCAGTGGGCCGGCGCGACCGGGTGCGCGGCACGCTTCGGCGGCAACGAGTTCGCCGTCCTGTGCCCCGACGTCACCGCAGACGAGACCCTCGAGCGGGTCTCCCAGGTACTGGAGGAGATCTTTGTCCGCACCGGGGTGACGGCCAGCGCCGGTGTCGCCCCCCACACGTCCTCGACCGCGCGTCCCGATCTCCTGGTCTTGGCGGCGAACCTGGCCGTGCAACAGGCCAAGCTCGCGGGCAAGAACCGATGCCGCGTCTATGCCGGTGACGTGACCTCCGCTTCGCCCGACGACCTCAAGAGCTTCCTCCAGGGAGGCAGCTACGCCGCCGTGCGGGCCCTCGCCGAAGCGGTCGACGCCAAGGACCAATACACCCGGGGACACAGCCAACGAGTCGCCGAGTATGCCCGTGACCTCGCCCGTGCCGCCGGGTACGACGACGGGTTCGTCGAGCTCGTCTTCACCACCGGGACGCTACATGACGTGGGCAAAATCGGCGTCCCCGACCATGTCCTTCACAAGGAAGGGCGCCTGACCGACGAAGAGTTCGACCTCGTCAAGATGCATCCCGAACTGGGTGAGAAGATCGTCTCCCAGATCGCGACCCTCCATGAGACGCTTCCCGGCATCCGGCACCATCACGAACGGTACGACGGCAAGGGCTACCCCGACGGCCTGGCGGGAGAAGATGTGCCTCTGATCGCCCGGATCTTGGCCGTGGCCGACACCTACGACGCCATGACAAGCGACCGTCCCTACCGGCGGGGGATGCCGGTCGAGGCCGCCCTCGACGAGATCGCCATGAACGCGGGCACCCAGTTCGACCCCGACTTGGCGTCCCTCTTCGTCCTTTTGCGGCGGCGTGAGCTGGCCGCCTAGGGGTCGGGGACCATCCGGCGGACCCACTCTTCGACGGAGACGCCCAGCCAGCCATGTCGCCACCGGAGGACCGACAATACGGTCTCTTCCGTCCCTGCGCGGCCCTGCGCCAGCATCGACTGCCATACCGCGGGGAACTCCGCGTCGATCGTCGCCGCGGTCTCGGGCAACATCAGGGCCGCCCCGGCCACGACGTACGCCGAGTCGGCCCGTGCCCCGGTGGCCTGGGCCAGCCGGGACATGTCATTGAAGCTGAGGCCGTGAAACGTGGGGCGGTGGTTCTTGTTCGGGCGCCACTTCCGCGGGACCGTGGCAAACACCGGCTTCCTTTCCTCCTGGCGGACGCGCAGCCACGCCAGAAGCTCCTTGTCCAGCTTGTCACGGTCGTAGCCCTGCCAATCTTCGGGCACCCGATGGTCGTAGACGACGCTGAAGAGCAGGCCCGCGTCCAACCAGAGCACGTCCCCATAGGCCTTTGCCGCACCGGTCATCGCCGCGCACTTGGCCAAATACACCATCGGAAGGTGAGGCATCGAGAATTGGGAAAGCCCCTCGTTCTTGGGATGCCACCTCAGACGGACCGCGTATTGTTCCTGCCAATCTTCCGCCGCCCAGTACTTGCGGGCCATCTCCACATGGTCGGCGACGGTGACCAACTCAATTCCGTCGACAAAGCCCCACGGTTCGTTGGTGTAGACGACCATCGGCAGGTCGGTCTGGCCGCGCAACTGGTTCAGGAGGAGGCGGTAGTAGGTGCCCGTGTCCCGGTCGGGCCTCATGCCGAAAAGAGCCAGGCTGGCGATGGTGAGGGGACGGGTGGCGGCCATGAGACACAAAAACGCCCCTGGCCTCAGGGCCAGGGGCGGGCAGGGTCAGTCCTTCTTCTTGCGGTGCTCGCGCAAGAAGGCGGGGATGTCGATCTCCGACTCGTCGAAGATCTCATCGGGCTGGCTGGCCTCGCGCTGGGCGGTGCTGGCCTTGTCCCAAATGTCCTTGATCGTCGTGCGGCTGGCCCCTAGGCGCGCCTCGGTCTGGCCCGCGTTCGGGGTGAACGGTTGCACGTCTTGCAGGCTGGGCGCCGGCGGCTCGCCGACCACCGCGGTCGGCGTCGCACTGATGGAGTGCCGGGCCGCGGGAGTGGCCGAATAGGCCGGGCTCGTGAACCCGGTCGCCAAGACGGTGAAGCGGACTTCGTTGCTCAGGCTCGGGTCGACCACGGTGCCGAAGAAGATGTTGGCGTCCTCGGAGTCGCACAGCGAGTGGATGTAGGCCATTGCCTCGCTCACCTCGCTGAGAGTGAGGTCTTCGCTGCTCGTGATGTTGACGAGGAGGCCCCGGGCCCCATGGATGGACTGCTCGAGCAGCGGGCTGCTCGTCGCCTGCTGGGCGGCCTGGAGGGCGCGCTGGTCGCCGATGCCGTAGCCGATCCCCATCAGGGCCGGGCCGGCGTCGGTCATGACCGCCTTCACGTCGGCGAAGTCGACGTTGATCTGGCCAGGGACGGTGATGATGTCGCTGATGCCTTGGACGCCCTGACGGAGCACGTCGTCGGCGACACCAAAGGCGTCAAGGAACGTCGTTTTGCGCTCCACCACGTCCAACAATCGGTCGTTCGGGATCGTGATCATCGTGTCGACGCGGCCGACTAGGGAGGTCACCCCGTTCTCGGCCAGGCGACCGCGGCGCGGGCCCTCAAAGCCAAACGGCTTGGTGACGATGGCGACCGTCAGCGCGCCGATCTCGCGGGCCAGGTCGGCGACGACGGGAGCGGCGCCCGTGCCCGTCCCCCCGCCCATACCGGCGGTGATGAAGACCATGTCGGCCCCCTCAAGCACCTTGCGCACCTCGTTCTTACTTTCCTCGGCCGCCGCCTTGCCGACCTCGGGGTTGCCACCGGCGCCAAGGCCGCGGGCCAGGGTGGTGCCCAGTTGGATCTTCTTGCCCGCCAACGAGCGGTCCAACACCTGGACGTCGGTGTTCATCGCGATGAACTCGACTCCCTGGATGTTCGACTCGACCATGCGGTTGACGGCGTTGCATCCGCCTCCCCCGACTCCGACGACTTTGATGATTGCGCTGCTACTGCTCACTTTGACCCTCTGGTTACCAACTCAACGAAGCGGACTGGCGGGGAGCTAACGCGCCCCGAAGAGTGATTTTAGACTACGGACGGTCTCCTGCCACCCGGACTGGGCGGAAACGGGGACAAACTCGTCGTCGTGCCCGGCCAAGGCGTGCTTGGCGACCCCGACCACGGTGGACATTTGCGGCACCCCGACGTCCCGCGTGTGGCCGCCCGCCACGCGCGGATGGCTCGTCCGCACCTTTTTGCCGTCCAAGGCCCTGGTGAACAGGACCTCGGTACCCGGCAGAAGGCTGCCGCCGCCGCACAAGACGACCCCGGCGCGGGGGAACGTGGTCATTCCCGCGTCACCCACGGTCGCCAACGCCAATTGGACGGTCTCCTTCATGCGGCTCTCGACAATCTCGGCCAACACGTGCCGCTGCATCGGTCGAGAGCTGCCGTCTTCCTGGACGACCTGAACGACGTCGTCGGGGGCGACATGGTCGCCGATCGCACTGCCATGGGCGAGTTTGATCCGCTCGGCCTCGTCGAACGAGACGCGGAGCAAGGCGGCGATGTCGTTGCTGACGTGCCAGGACCCGACGGGGATCGTGGCCAGATGGACACATGCCCCGTTGTCAAACACGGCGATGTTCGTCACCGACCCGCCGATGTCGACGACGACGACCCCGGCCTCGCAGGCGTCCTGGCTGACCACGCCTAAACCGGCCGCAAGGGACTCGGGGACGATCTCTTCGACGTGGCGGCCACCGGCGGCGACGACTTCCTTGACCGCCAAGGCCTCGGTGCGGTCCACCGTCACCAGGTGGGTGGCGACCTCCAACCGGGCGGCATTGTGGCCGACGGGTTGGCCCGGGACGCGGTGCCCGTCGACGAGGAACTCGGCGGGGGTGGACATCAGGACCTCACGCCCTTCGGCCACCATGACCTGACGGCTGTTGCCGATGACTTGGTGGACGTCTTGGCGGCGGACGACGCGGCCGGTCGGCACGATCGGCACGTAGGCCCGGGTCAATTGGCTGGTCACGTGCACCCCGCCAATGGTCACAAAGACGTTTTCGGCCCGGCTGCGCACCTCGCTCTCGACCCGGCCCACCGCCCGGTCGATGGCCAAGGCGACGGCCTCTTTGTCCTTCACCAGCCCCTTGACCACGCCTTTGCAGGGGACCGAGGCGACCGCCTCGACCTTGACGTGGCCCTGGTCGTTCAGGGTCGCAGACAAGGCGGCGACCTTTGTCGTGCCGAGATCGACGGCGAAGACGCGCGGGTTGTTCATAGCGGTGTTTGAGGCGCCTGCTGCGCCTGTTGGGCGGCGACCTCGGCCTCAATCTGCTTGCGCTGACGGCCGTCTTGCCACTTGGTCAGGGCCATGCGCCTCAGGAGGCTGAGGTTGTTGAAGATCCGGGTGCCGAACACGAGGGCGGCGACCAGGTACAGGTTGACGTTGATCCGCGTCCCTAGCCAGACCAGGAAGACGGCGATGAGGATGTTAAAAATGAAGCCGGTGATGAAGACGTCGGTGTGGAACTTCCCTTCCAGGCCGCTACGGCTTCCTCCGCACACCGAGTCAAGCCCCGCCAAAACCGCCACGCCCAAGTAAAGGGCGACGTCGCCCTTGACCGGGGTGTTGATGACAAACCCCAGGACGATGCCGATGACCAGCGCGACGATCGGGACGAGGATCATGTCTTCGGCGGCGGCTCCTTGGCGTACTTGCGCGTCGTCGCCCCCGACCACGCGGGCAAATGTTGCTTCTCGACAATGTCGACCTTGACCATGTTGGGGTCGACCAGTCGGATCTCGTCCAAGACCCCCCGTGGGATGTTCACCCCGCCGTAGAGGTCCTTGGGGTTGCCGATCGCCTTGATCGTGATCGGGCTGGCGATCCGCTCGCCGTCGACGAGGACGGTCGGCCCGACGCACCGGACACTGCTGGTCGCTGCTAGGCGTCGGTTGTCGACGGCGACGGCCTCGGCGCCGGCGGCATAAAGCTCGTTGACGACCTTGATGATGTCGTTGTCATGGATCGTGCCCGCCTCGCTGCTTGGTAGTTGGTCCTGCTTCTTCGAGTCCGTCAACGTGATCGTGATCCCCGGGCCCTCGACCTCGGTCAGGCCGGCGAACAGGCTGGTCTCCTTGAGAGTCTTGTTGATCTCTTTGCTCGCGGAGCTGCCTTCGGCAAGTTTGCTCTGGAGGGCCGAGAGGTCGCCCCGCAACTTGGTGATCTCGCTCTTCTGCTCCGCTAGCTTGCGCCCAAGCTCTTGGTCGGTGACCACGGCAGGGAGCTCACCGGGAGCGAAAAGGCGCCCCAACTGCTCTTGGATGCGGGCGCTTCGGTCCGTCACCGACCAAGCCGTCGAAAACAAGAATCCCACGACCAGCATGAGGACGCTGACCGGGACGACCCAGTTGTTCGGTGGCTTGCGGATATGGAACGGGTTCAACATCGCCGGACGGCCAAGTTCAAGGCTTGTACACCGGTTGGTCTGGCGCGGTCAGGTTGATCACCGAGGCCGAACGCACGATGTCAGGTTGGGTGGACAGGATCTTTGCCAGCCCGTCGACCTTTTCTTGCAGCCTCTCCGACGTCCCGAGCACCACACGGGGGCCTTTACTTGGACTAAGAATTATGACTGACCTGGCGTCGATGTTGATAGTCCACAACGTGTCAGGAAACCGTGATCTTAGTTGGAGGGCCAACCAGGCGATATCACGGGCGGGCAGCGGGTTGGTCAGGAGACTCCATGGCCCCTCGCCGTCCGGCGGCAGCGCGACATGGACCAGTCCGGATGGTCGGTGCCGGCCCGCGTAGACGTCCCCTTGGTCGCTCAACAAGGCGGGACGGGCCCCGTCGACGACGGCGGCCGGGTTCCGGTACGTGATCCGAAGCACCCCACGGCCGAAGACGTTGCCCTCGTACCGGGCCGCGGCGATGTCCGGGACACGACGGACAAGCTCCTCCAAGTCATGGCGGTTGACCCTGGCCCAGGGCGTGCCGGTCAGGCTCTGCACGGCCTGGGTCACAGCCACGTGGTCGTCGGGGCGCGCGCCGACGACGCGGACTTTTCGCGGGGCGGTCAAGGGACTGAACCACATCCCCGCCGCCACCGACGCCGCAAAGGCGGCCCACAGCGGCACGGCCCAGTTCAACGGCCTTCTAGACTTCTTGGCGCGCCGCATCGCAGACCATCCATTCCACAAGGTCGTCGAAGGTCATGCCGGCGTTCTGGGCGGAAATCGCCACCAGACTGGTGCTGGTCATGCCCGGCAAGGTGTTGACTTCCAGGGCGACCGGCCCACGCGCCGTCACGATCATGTCCGTCCGAGTGACGCCCCGGCATCCCAGGGCCTTCACCGCCCGGACAGCGTAATCCTGGGCCGACTTGGTGTCAGCCTCACTGATGCGGGCGGGACAGTGTTTCGTCGCCTCGCCGGGGGTGTACTTGGTGGCAAAGTCGTATTCCCCACTCCCCGGAACGACCTCGATCGGGGCCAAGACACGCCCACCCAGACAGGGCACCGTGATCTCCACGCCTTCAAGGAACTCTTCGACGAGGACCTCGTCACCGTAGGCCAGGGCCTTCTCGACCGCTCCGGCGAGTTCGCCGTCACGCTTGACGAAGGTCAGGCCGACCGTCGATCCTTGGGCGTTGGGCTTGACGACGAGGGGCGCGGGCCACTCCGGCAACGGGTCACCGGCACGGAGCAGGATCCCTTTCGCGACCGGGACACCGGCCCGGGCCAAGACCTGCTTGGTCATGTCCTTGTCCATGGCCAAAGCGTTTGCAAGGACACCGCTGCCCGTATAGGGCAGGTGGGCGCACTCGAGGAGTCCCTGCAACGCACCGTCCTCGCTCCGGACACCGTGGACAGCAAGGAAGCAGACGTCCGGGCGGTCATTGCCGGTCAACTTGCTCAGGTCGCCACGTCCCAGCAGAAGGTCGGCCACGTCCACAAGGTAGGCGTCGTATCCGAGCCGCTCGAGGGCGCCAAGCACGGCGCGCCCGCTGTGCAGGCTGACCTCACGCTCGGGTGAGTCTCCACCCGCGACCACTGCCACCCTTCGCACCGGCCCGCGGGCGGCCTCGCTGATGAACGCGGGGACAAACTCTTCGATGTTCCCCGCCCCCATACCCACGACCACGTCTCCAGGCAACGCGAGCTTTCTGACCTCACGCGGCAACAGGTGGCGGCAGGGGACATAGGCGAACGGGCATGTCAGGGCCTCGACGACGCGCAAGGCGCTGACGCCGGGCAGCGGTTCTTCACGCGCAGGGTAGATGTCGGTGACGACGGCCAGGTCGGCCGCCGAAAGGGCCTGGGCGAAGGCGTCGTATTGGTCCTTGGTGCGGGAGTAAAGGTGAGGTTGGAAGACGACGAGCAGTCGCCGCCCGGGAAACTTCTCGCGCAGCGCGGCCACGCTCGCCGCGATCTCGGTCGGGTGGTGGGCGTAGTCGTCGACGACAGTGACGCCGGCCTCGTCCCCTTGTCCAGCAAGCTTGACCGTGGCGACAACCTGGAGCCGCCGCTTCGCACCATGGAACTTGGCGATGCCCTCCGCCGCCTTCGCCACGTCTGCGCCCGCCTCCACGCAAGCGAGGAGGGCGCCCCCCGCGTTCGCCCGGTTGTGCACCCCCGGAGACGACAACGTGAGGCCTGGGGCCATCCGGCCGAAGGTCGTCACGTCGTACTCCTTCTGGTTCCTGCCGAGAAGCGCCCCGACCTCCGCCGCGCCCTTCTGGTCCGAATGGACCAAGGTGCCGCCCAGCGGGATCGTCTTGACAAAGCGGACCACGCTTGCCAGAAGGTTCTGGTAGTTCTCGTGGAAGTCGACATGGTCGAGCTCCAGGTTGGTGAGCACCACGATATGAGGGTCAAGGTCGTGGAAGGAGTCGTAGGCCTCGCACGCCTCGACGACCGCCCACGGGTCCTTGCCGACGACCACCGACGAGCCAAACTCCGGCACTTCAGCACCGACGACCACCGTCGGGTCCATGCCTGCCGCCCTCATCCCGGCCGCGACCATGCCGGTCGTCGTCGTCTTGCCATGGGTCCCCGTGACGGCGACGACCTTCAGCCCCTGGAGCAACCAACCCAACGCCTGGGATCGTCGGTACACCGGGACGCCAAGCTCCTTGGCCCGCGCAAGTTCGGGCGACGTGTGTAGGTCGATGGCGTCCGAGAGGACCAACGCGTCCCCGGGATCCAGTCCCTTGCCGGTGTGGCCGATGTGGACATCGACGCCCGCCCAGGCCAACTCCTCGGTCAGCGGTGAGGCCGTCGAGTCAGACCCCTTGACGCGGCATCCTTTGTCCAGCAACAGGCGGGCGATCCCGCTCATGCCTGCCCCGCCGACACCGACGAGGAAGAAGGCCTGGGCCGAGTCCAGGCCGCTCCGGTCACGAAACTCAGTCTCGATCTCTTGTTTTGTCCGCATCAGTCAGCCGCTTCTTTGATGATGGACAGGATGCGCGGCACCGCGTCCGGCACGTCCCACTCGGCCAAGGCCTTCGCGGCGGCGTCACGCCGGTCGGTGTCCATCAACCAACTCAGAATACGCGCCTCGACCTGGGCCGGGTTCATGTCGCCCTGCGCCACCATCTCGGCCGCCCCCATGGCGACGAACTCGAGGGCGTTGTGGCGTTGGTGGTCGCCGAAGGCGTGCGGGTACGGCACGAGCAACGACGGCTTGCGGAAGGCGGCAAGCTCGGCCATCGTCCCGGCCCCGCTCCGGCACCACGCCAAGGAGCACTCAAAGAGGGCCGCCGCCATCTCGTCGGAGTCCAGGTAGGCGCGGACCTTATAGTCGCTCCGCACCGCCATGCGTTGCAGCGAGTCGTGGGTGACGTCGAAGTGGCTCGTCCCCGTGACATGGAGCCACTGCACTTCGCTCTTGGCCATGCGCACGGCCGTGCTGAGGGCCATGTCGTTCAGGGCCGAACTGCCCTGCGACCCTCCCATGACCAAGACCACCGGGGACGCCGAGCCGTGGCCGTGCTCCAGACTCAGACGGCCTTGGGCGCTTTGCCGCAGGGCGCGCCGTACGGGCATGCCGGTGCGTTGCACGTTCGCTCCCTTGAAATGGCGCGCCGTGCCATGGAAGGCGGTGCAGACCGCATAGGCGTCGCGGCCCAGGATCAGGTTGGTCCGTCCGGGGACGGTGTTCTGCTCGTGGACGACCAGGGGCACCTTGCGCTTTCGGGTGGCGTTCATCACCGGCGCCGCGGCAAAGCCGCCCGTGGCAAAGACGGCCTGGGGACGGTCTTCATCAAATGCCCTCAGCACTTGGCCGGTCGCCCGGACCAAGGTCAGTATGGACCGCAGCCCCTTGAGGGACAGCGGCTTGTAGACGGGCCGGGCGTCAAACGTGCGGAGCGACATCCCCGCCTTTGCGCAAGCGCCGACCTCGTGGCCCCGGGCGGCCCCGTAGAACTGGACTTCCCAGCCTTCGTCGCGGGCGCTGAGGGCAGTCTCAAGCGCGGGAAACACGTGGCCGCCCGTGCCGCCACCCGTCACGATCAATCTCATCTGCCCCCTCCTTGGCATGCGCTCTCACGGGATCGCCACAGAGCACCGACTGGCACACGCCGACCGCCACCCACAGGGCGACGAGACTCGAACCACCCGCACTGACGAAGGGCAACGGCACTCCGACGGGCGGCGCGGCCCCGTTCACCATCATCACGTTGACCATGGTCTGGATCGCGATCCAACTCGAGACCCCGCCCAGCACGGCCCGGCCGAACACGTCCTCGCGCGCCAGCGCGTGCACCATGAGCCGCCACGACACCGCGCCGATCAAGCCGATGACTGCCAGCGAACCCACGAGCCCGAACTCCTCGCCCACCGTCGCCAAGACAAAATCGGTCGTCGGGGCAGGCAGGACATATTTGGCCTTCCCGTTCCCCAACCCGACGCCCAACAGGCCGCCCCTCGCAAGGGCCGACTCGCTCTGGGTCGTCTGGTAGCCGGCGTCGTCGGCGTTCTCGCTACTCCAGCGGTGCAGGTGGTTGGCGAAGCGGTCGGCCCGGTACGACTCCTTGAAGACGAACACCCCTGTCGCGATGGTCATGGCGACAAAGAGAGTGGCGAGCAGCTTCTTGTCCACCTGGGCGACGACCAAGGCCCCGAAGCCTGCGCTGACCACGACGAGCATGGTGCCCAGGTCGCGCTGGCGCTCGATCATCAGCAGTGTCAGCACGATGAACAGCGCGGGGAGTCCCCGGACGATCCGAGGGACCCACACGCGGTCGAGGGTCTCCCCCCAGTGTTTGGTCACCTTGGCCTTCACCGGCTTCCACACCGCCAGCATCGCCCCCAAGAAAAGGACGACAGTCAGCTTGGCGAACTCGGCGGGCTGGACGGTGAAGGCCCGGAAATCGAGCCAGCGGCGAGCCCCGTTGATCTCCTTGCCGAGACCAGGCACGTCGACCAGCGCCATACCCACGACCACCGCCAAGACGCCAAGGAAGGCGAACCGTTTGAGGTTGCCGGGCCGCACCCGGCTGATGAAGACGGCCCCTAGCACGGACACGGCTGCGAAGACGATCTGTCCCTGAAGCTCCCGGGGGACAATTTGGCCGTTGGCGGCACCCCTGGCGTAGCCTGAGTCCCACACGGCAAGGAGGCCGACCAAGGTCGCCATAAACGCGAGGATGGTCAAGACGTGGTCGCTCTGTCCTTGAGTCTTCTTCATGTCCCTAGCCACTCCTTGGCTATCTTTCTGAACGCTTCGCCGCGCTCGCGGAAGTCGGCAAACGGTTCGGCGCTCGCGCACCCCGGCGAGAGGACGATGACCTCGCCCGCGGCCGCGCCGGCGACCGCCGCCTGGAACGCTTCTCTCAGACTATTATACGCGGGCCACCCACCCCCGAGCATCGCGTTCAGGTGGTCGGCCCTCGGCCCGAACAAATACACCTGGTCGTCGGTGTTTTCCAGGAACCGGGCGACCGGCGCAAAATCGAGGTTCTTGGTCTTGCCGCCCATGATGACGTGCTGCCGGGCTTTGAGCGCCATGCAACTGGCGACGACGGCGGCCGGGTTCGTGCACATCGAGTTGTTGATGACGGTGACTCCGTTGCGTCGCCCGACCAATTCCATGCGGTTGCTGAGCCCGGGAAAAGTCGTCAGGCCCGAAACCGCCGCGAGCGTCGGCTTGACGACCGCCCGCGCCATCTCCCAGGCCACCATCGCGTTGGCCAGGTTGTGCTCGCCGACAATCAGAAGCTCGTCGAGCCCAAAGGACTCTTCGTTGATCCACAGCTTATCGGTCGTGCGCTTGACCGAGGCGTTTTCCCCGACACCGTGGCCGCGTGGCGAGACAAGGACCAGCTTTGCCCCGTGCGACATGGGCTTGCGTAACCGGCTGACCGGGACCGACCGCTCGTCCACGTTCGCCACGATGGTGTCGCCGGTGCCCATGTTTTCAAACAGCCGCATCTTCGTCTCAAAGTAGTCGTCGAAGCTGGGGTGCCGGTCCATGTGGTCGGCCGTGACGTTGGTGCACGCGGCGACCCGGGGCCGGAGCGTCTTGACGAACTCCAGTTGGAAGCTGCTGACCTCGGCGACGAGGAAAGCGTCCTCGTCCGCGCGCATCGCCGCGCGGGTCAGGGGCTCCTCGGGGAACCCGCTCCCGCTGATGTTGCCGCACAAGATGGCCTCACGCCCCGAGGCGCGGAGGATCGTGTAGAGCATCGCGACCGTCGTGCTCTTTCCGTTTGTCCCGGTGACCGCCAAGATTGGAGCCCGGGCGACGCGCCCCGCGAACTCGACCTCGCTGATGACCTCTCGGCCCGCCATGTCCTGCACGCACGGATGCTCCCGCTGGAACCCCGGGGAGACGACAAGCAGGTCATAGTCGGCGGCGTCAAGGCGTCCGTTCCAACCGGTGACGACCTCGATCTCTTGGGCCTGGAGCTTTTCGGTGACGTCGAGAAGGGCCGGCAGGTCGCCCGGCCGCTGTTCGAAGACGGTCGCCCGGGCACCCAGTTGGCCACACGCTTCGGCCACCGCGACACCACTCACTCCCATACCCGCGACGGCGACCCGGGCCCCCAGAAACCGGTCGCGGCCCGTCACTTGGGCACGCCTCCGATAGCGACTGCGCCTGCCGAGCACAGGATCTGGGCGACGTGGAACAGCCGCACGATCCTTGGCTCGTCCCAGCCCTTCTCCTGGAACCCGTGGTGGACCGGCGTTTTGAAGGGCAGCAACCGACGCTTGAACACCTTGACGCCGCCGATCTGGACGACCACGGGCACGATCATCGCGAACATCATGCCCGCGAGCACGGCCACCTTCGGCACAAATGTGGCGGGGTCAGGGACGGCCAAACTAAACGTCGCCAACCCGAAGTAGGCGCCGATGGGCAATGAACCCACGTCACCCATGAACACCTTGGCCGGCGGAGCGTTCCAGACCATGAAGGGCAGCACGGCGCCGAAAAGGGCGGTGAGGACCGGATCAAGGTGTCCGACCGACAGGGCCTGGACCCCCACGACCGTCCACATCGCGATGCCGCCCGAGAGATTGTCCAGTCCGTCGGAAAAGTTGAACGCGTTGGCGTAAAAGAGCACCCACACCACCATGCCCGCCACCAGGGCGATGTTCGTCGACCCTAGCGTCAACGTGGCGGGAAGGGCCGCCACCACCTGCATCGCCAGCTTGGGCCCCCAACTCAGGCCCCGAGACCCGGTTTTGAGGCGGGGCACCAGGAAGTCGTCAATGTAACCGATCAGGGCGAACAGGACGATCGTGGCGAGCGCGGGCCAAAGCTTGGCCGTCGGCACCGCGACGCTCCCCGCGACCCAACCGACCAAGATGATGATCCCTCCCATCGTCGGGGTGCCTTGCTTGTGGGCGTGCTCCTGAATATGCTTGCTGACGTTTTGGCGGCTCTTGGCGGCGACCAACGCCTTCATGACGAAAGGAGACGCCACCGCCGCGACGACGAAAGCGACAAAAAACGGCACCAGGTCGGCTGGTCGGATCACGCCGTCCCCTCCAGCGCCCTTTCTAGCCCGAGGGCGCGGCTGCCTTTCAACAAGACCACGTCTCCAGGACGGGCCGAGGCGAGAAAGCGGCGCACGTGGTCAAGGTCCAGCGTTTCGTCGGCGTCGATCTTGTCGGGGCTGAACCCGACCTTCGTCGCTTCGTCTCCGATGAAGCAGGTCGCGCCACCGGTGAGGAGGACACGCTCGAACGGCAACGTTGCCAGCACCGCGCCGACCTGGCGGTGGCCGGTTTCGGTCTGGCCGCCCAACTCTTTCATCTCTCCCAACACGGCAAGGCGGCGGCCTTCGACCGGGGTGTCCGCGAGAGACCGCATCGCCGCCACCGTCGAGTCAGGCGAAGCGTTGTAGGTGTCTACCAAGAACCTGACCCCGTCGCGTTCAACAACCTGCATCCGCATTGGCATCGGCTCGACAGAGGCCGCTGCAGATGCCGCCTCTTGCACGGGGACCCCACAGGTGTGGGCGGCGAGGATGGCGGCGGCGACGTTGTTGGCCTGGTGCCTCCCGACCATCGGCAGTTCGACCTGCCACTCTTGCCCGTCCAGACGCCCCATCACGTGGCACCCTTCGAGACCGACGGCACGATAGCCCACGACCCGGCACTCCGCGTCCGGGCTTGTGCCGAACGTCCGGACCGGACCTGGGGCACGCGACGCCAGTTCGGGGAAGAAGTCGTCGTCCATCGGCAAAACGCTGGCTTTGATCCCGGTAAGGTGGCCAAGCATCTCCGCCTTGGCCCGCGCGATCCCGGCCCGGCTCCCCACCATCTCGACATGGGCCGTGCCCACCATGGTCACGAGACCCACCGTCGGCTGGGCGACCGACGCCAAATGGTCGATCTGGCCAAAGCCGCGCATGCCCATTTCGACCACCACCGAGCGAGTCTCGGGGGTCAGGTTTGCCCAGAGGAGGGGCGAGGTGAACTCCGTGTTGCGGTTGCCTTCGTTCTTCAGCACCGGCCCAAGCGGAGCAAGCGCGGCGGCGACGAGCTCCTTGGTCGTGGACTTGCCGTTGCTGCCGGTGATCCCGACCACCGGTCCGGTGAACTCGGAACGGAAGGAGCGGCCAAACCGGGCCAGCGCCTGGACCAGGTCCTCGACCAAGACATGCGGGCCGGGGACGGGGCGCTCGACGACCACGGCGACCGCCCCCGCCATAAGGGCGCGGGAGACAAAGTCGTGGCCGTCCACGTTGGCACCCTTGATCGCGAGGAAGACGACCCCCGGCGCGGCCTCGCGGGAGTCGGTGGCAAAGCCCTTGACTAGCTGACCAGGCTCCTCGACGTGGGCTTCCCCGCCGAGCCGACGGGCCAGGTCTCCAATCGTCATGGCCGGGCCTCCAGCGCTGCACGGGCCAGAAGCCGGTCGTCCATGGGGTGCTTGGTCCGGCCGATGATCTGGTAGTCCTCGTGGCCCTTCCCTGCGATCACGACGAGGTCGCCTGGTCGCGCCATCGCGATCGCCGCGGTGATCGCCTCGGGCCGGTCGATGATCTGCACACTTTCCGCGCCGGGCCGCAAACCCGAAGCGACTTCGGCCAAGATCGCCGCGGGGTCCTCGGTCCTTGGGTTGTCGCTCGTGACGACGCTCACGTCCGAGTTCGCGCTGACAACCGCCGCCATCTTCGGCCGCTTGGTGCGGTCCCGGTCGCCCCCGCAACCGAAGACGGTGATGATCCGGGCGGGCCCCAGCTTCCGCGACGACTTCAGGAGCTGCTCCAAGGCGTCGGGGGTGTGTGCATAGTCGACGATGACGCCGATACCCTTGTCGTTGGTGACCGCCTCGAACCGACCGGGGACGGGGCTCACCTGGGCGAGGGCGTCCAAAGACTCGGGCAACTGGTTCCCGAGGGCCAGCAGGGCGGCAAGGGCCGAAGTCGCGTTCTCGACGTTGAAGAGTCCGCCGAACCGCAGGCGCGCGGTGTGCGACCGCCCTTCGTAGGCGGCCTTGAGGGTGATCCCGTCGACCGCGACGTCGGGGGCGGTGACGACGAGGTCGGACTCCTCTGTGCCGTAGCCCAAGACCCGGCACGGAACCTCACCGGCCCATGCGGCGGCGACCGGGTCGGCCAGGTTCAACGCGGCGACGAACGGCTTTTCTGACGCGGCGGCGTATTCGGTGAAGAGGAGCTTCTTCGCGTCCGCGTACGCGGCCATCGAGCCATGGAAGTCGAGGTGGTCTTGCGTCAGGTTGGTGAAGACGCCGACGTCAAAGCGCGTCCCCGCCAAGCGCCGCTCAAATAGGGCGTGGCTCGACGCCTCCATGACGAGGTCGTCGCAACCGTTCTCGACCGCCAAGCCATACAGGCCCCACAGATCGGCCGGGAACGGTGTCGTGTTCTCCAGGGGGACATGGCCGGCCGGGTCTTCGTAGCCCAGCGTCCCCAGGTAGGCCGTCCTCCGCCCAAGCGTCGACAAGGCGTGACGCACCATCCACGCGGTCGTCGTCTTTCCGTTCGTCCCCGTCACGCCGACCACCCGCAACCCGGCGGTCAAGTCGCCGGCCACGTGCCGGCACGCCCGGGCGACGGCCGTGAAGAACCGCTGGGGGCGGGGGTCGACAAGCAGAGCCGACAGACCGGCGTCCGAGGCGGCGACGAGGCCGGCGGCAGAATGGACGACCGCCGCCTCCACTCCTTCCTTGGCGACCATGTCGAGGAAGACATGGGTGTCGCGGCTCCGCGACGGCATACAGACAAAGAGGTCGCCCGGCCGCACCTGCCGCGAGTCCGCCACGACCCGTTCGAGCGGGCGGCGCGGGCCGGGGCCGGCGCATTCGTCCGGGCGCACACCGAGTGCGGTCAAGAGGCCGGGCCACTGGCCAGAAATCACGGCCGAATCGTACCGCTGGCCGGTGACTTCCTTAGGCGGGAAGGCGACTTGGTGGCGGCAGGCGAGGTCGGCTTCTTGGTGGGCTTGACGATCTTCGTCGCCTTCGCCGGCTTGCCGGTGGTCGGCGCCTTCGTCGGTTTCTTCAACCGGGTCGCAGCCGGAGGTGCGCCCACCTTTGCCGGTTTGTCGGCCCGGGCCGAGACCGGAGGGGCGGCCACCGGGTCGATCGTCGTCGCCTTGGTCACCGGCACCCTCGGGGCCGGGGCAAGGGCAAACCGCTTCACGACAGCCTTGGCGATCTCATGGAACACCGGCCCCGCGACTTCGGCGCCGTAGTACCCGCCCTTCTGGGGGTCGTCGACCATCACGAGGATGACGGCCCGGGTGTCGTCGGCGGGGACGAACCCGACAAAGCTGCTGACATGGCCGGCCGGGCCGTGGGGGCCGACCTTTTGGGCTGTGCCCGTCTTGCCCGCGAGGGGATAGCCGTCCACCCGCAGGCCGAACCCTGTTCCGTAACCCATCTCGACGACCGACCGCATGTAGCTCCGGACAAGGTCGCTGGTCGCGGCGGAAAACACCCGCTCGCCCTGACCGGCGGGGGCCTCCTTGCCGCCGACCGACTTGACGAGTCGCAACGGCATCCGCAGGCCATGGTTCGCCAACGTGGCGTAGGCTCCCGCCAGGGCCGCCGGGGTGGCGGTCAGGGCCTGGCCAAACCCAAAATTGGCGAGTTGCATCTTGTAGCCGGCGTCCTTCGTGTTGTAGCGCCCGCGCACCTCGCCGGGCAGTTCGAGCCCTGGCCGCTCGAAGAGGCCAAGCCTCTTCATCATGTCGATCATCTTTTCCCGGCCCACCGCCTGCGCCCAGGCGACGGCGGAGACGTTGCAACTCTTGGCGATGGCTTTGTCCAAGTCGACCGGGCCGTGGGCACGGTTCCCGTGGTGTAGGTCGCACTTGACGAAATGTCCCTTGGTGATCTCGACTTGGCCCGGACAGACCGACTGCCAGTCGGGGGCCACTGCCTTCGTGTCGAGGGCCTCGGCCAGCGTCAAAACTTTGAACGTCGAACCGGGCTCAAGGACGACCATGGACCCGGCCTCGATGTCGGTGCCCGGTCGGATCGAGCCCTGGGGGTCGTAGGACGGCCAACTGGCCATCGCCAAGACGTCGCCGGTGCGGGGGTCCACCACCACCGCGCTACCCCGCGTCGCGGCATGCTTCTCGACAGCGTCCCGCAAGGTCGCCGCCGCCACCGACTGCAACCGGGAGTCGATCGTCAGGACGACGTCGGCGCCGTCGGACGCCTCCGTGCCCTTGACATTGTCATTGGGCATGAAGAGGCCGGTCCGGTCGACCATGCCCTCCAGTTCACCCGGCGTCCCGGCCAACTTTTTGTCCAAGGAGCTCTCAAAGCCGGTGACCCCGGTGGTTCCACGGACGATGCCGACGATGTTGCTCGCCGCGTCGCCCATCGGATACTGGCGGTTGAGAACGGGGACGAGCGAGACCCCGTCGGCCCGCCACCGGCGGCGGACGTCGCGCACCGCCGACGCCTGGGCGCCGGTCAACGGCTCCTGAAAAATCTTGTACTTGCCGGTGGCCTTGCCGTCGAACTCGCTGGCGGGCAGCCCGGTCGCCGCCGCCATCTCCACCGCAAACCCGGGAGACCGCGGTGATTTGGCAAAGGAGACCCCTAGCTCGAACGAGTCGACGCTTTGGGCCAACACCTTGCCGTCGGATGTGGCGATGCTCCCCCGCCGGGCGGGAATCTCCTTGGTGACGAACTGCCGGTGGTTGGCCTTGGCAAGGGCCTCGACCCTTGCCCGGTTGAACAGCTGGGGCATGGCCTGGGTGAGGGCCGCCGCAGCGAACGCCCCGCAGACCAGGACCAGCGGGCCCTGGACGGCCGCCTGCTCAGTCGGTTTGGCGCGCCTCATCGAGCACTCCCGCGACGGCGTCTTCGGGCGCCTCTTCAGCCTGAGTGACCGCCCCCAGGTGCCGGGGGACGTAACCCTGTTCGTGCGCCCAGGACTGGAACGAGGCCGCCGTGGTCAAGCGGTCATAGGCAAGTTTGAGGCGGGTGACGTCGGCACGGGCGGCCCGGGCCCGAATCGTCGATGTCGCGTAAGACCGGCGCTCCAACTCGCCATAGCCCTTGCCGAAGAGGGCCGAGCCCCCGTAGACGGCAAGTCCAGCCAAACAAGCGACGACCGACCACTTGAACATCAGAGACAAGGCGCCCGTGGCCGGCGTGGCCTGGGCACGTGGCCGAGGCCGTGGGGTCGCCACCGGCGCGACGGTAGACCGACGGCCCACGCGGGGCGCGTCAACGGCAGACGCACTGACCGAGGCCGAAGCCGTGCTCCGGCGTCCGGGCCGAGAGTAAACGTCCCGCGGGTCGCGGGAACCAATGAATGGGGCGGCGCTCATGTTCTAATGGATCCTTCGGACCGCCCTCAACTTGGCGGACCGGCTCTTGGGGTTGCGGGCGACTTCCTCATGGGTCGGCGCCAGGGGCTTCTTGTAGAGGTCTTGGAACTCTTCGGTCTCGACCAACCGCCGGACGGCATGCTTGGCGGCCCGGTCTTCCCCGCTGTGGTAGCTGAGCACGACCATCACGCCGTGCTTGGCCAACTCCATCCCTGCGGCGAAGAGGGCGTCCTCAAGACCCTCGAGCTCCTTGTTGACGAAAATCCTCACGGCCTGGAACGTGCGCGTGGCCGGGTGGATGCGCTTGTCTCGCTTGGCCGCCGGGATCGCGGCCAGCACGCAGTCGACGAGGTCCTGGGTGGTGCGGAGCGGCTGCTTTTTCCGGCGGTCGACGATCACCTGGGCGATGCGGCGGGCCCATCGCTCGTCACCAAGGTCGAAGAGCACGTCTTCAATCTCGGCGGGCGACATCCGGTTGAGGGCCGCGCTGGCGGGCTCACCCCGGCCACGGTCCATGCGCATGTCGAGAGGCCCCTCCGACCTGAACGTGATGCCACGCGACACGTCCTCGATCTGGGCGTTGTTCAGGCCCAAGTCAAGCAGGATGCCGTCCACGCCACGCGGCCGGCCCGCCTCGGCCAGGGCCGCGCCGACAACCTGCGGCAACGTCCGATAGTCTCCATGGTGGAGGCTCAGCCGTCCTTCTTGTCCATCTAAGCGTTCCTTCGCCATCTTCAGCATCTCCTGGTCCCAATCCATGCCGACCAGCATCCCGTCCTTACCGACTCTCTCCAGCAGGCGCAGGGCATGCCCCGCCAAGCCGAGTGTCCCGTCCACCACGACGGCCCCCGGCCGGGGATCCATGACCCGCAAAACTTCTTCGACCATGACCGGCTCGTGCCACGGGGCCGCCAAGCCTAGCTCTTCCTCCGCATCGCGTTGTAGCAGGCGAGCACCTGGTCACGAGTCTCGCGGTTGTAGCCTTCCCGGTCGCTCTTGTACGTCTCGTACTCTTCCTTGTCCCAGATCAGGTAGCGGTCACCCACACCGATGACCACGACGCGGCTCTTGATGTTCGCCATCGTGCGCAGATGCTTGGGGATGACCACCCGCCCCTGCTTGTCGCAGTTCATCATGTCTTCGGCCGGGCCGAGGAACAACATGGCGTAATCGACCCGGTACGGGTCGCCCACCGGCACCTCACTGAGCTCTTGGACTTTGGCCTGCCACGATTCCTCGGGGTAGGCGGCCAAGCATCCGTACTCGCTGGTGGTCATGACAAAGTTGGGCCCCAACCGGTCGCGCTGCTTCTTTGAGATCGCGACACGACCCTTCTCGTCGACCGCCGATTCCTCTTCGCCGATCAACTTCATCAGGTCGATGCCGTTTCTGCTTTCCATCAGCCAGCGATTCCTGAGAAGGGAGAAGACCGGCTGCCGTCCCTGGCGGCCGGTCTTCTGTTAACTCGCCCGGACACCCCGCCCGGAGCAGATCGCGACCACATTCCTTGGATCGCTCACCACCGGTCACCACTATACCACCACATTTCTTCCATCTAGTGGCATGTTTTGGTGTTTTTTCGCTAGAAACTCGTCACGGTTTCGCCCCGCTTAACTGATAAGTAGGCATATGTCTACTATTAAGAGATGGGCGACAAGGCGGTCTTATGGGTTGTCGTGGGATGATTTGAACCTGAAGGTGCTCGACCGACGCCCACCGACAGATGGTGGTGAAAAGTGGAGGAAATTTCTTCGACCTGGTCGCCCAGGTCAGGCGTCGAAGGCGTCGGGCGGTGCGCTTTGGGCCGAAACAGGGTCAAGCCGCAGGCGTTCGTAGACCCATGCGCCGAGCACGCCCCCCACCACTGGCGCGACGAGGTACAGCCAGACGTTGGCCAAAGGGGCTCCACCGGCCACCACCGCAGGGCCAAAAGACCGGGCCGGGTTCATCGACCCGCCGGACAACGGCCCCGCGACCATGATGCCGACGACCACGGCCAAGCCGATCGCGAGGGCCGGCGTCGGTGCGGCGACCCGTCGGTCGGTCGCCACCGCCATCACGACGACGAGCAGGGCGGCGGTGATCAGCACCTCCATCACGAAACTCTGCCCCAGCATCCCCACCGCCGGCACATGCGTCCCGCCGACCTGCCCGAGAACCGCCCGCGCCGTGGACGCGGCCAAGAATCCACCGGCAAACTGCGCGACCGCATAGCCCGGCACCCGTGACCAGGGGAAGCGGCCCGTGCAAGCGAGGCCGACCGTCACCGCCGGGTTGAAGTGGGCCGCCGAAACCGGCCCGAGGGCAGAGACCATCGCGGTCAGGACAAGCCCAGAGACCCAAGCTGCCGCCGCCAAGCCCGACGCGCCCCCCGGCCACTGGCCCGTCGATCCGACCGCGACGGGCATGAAAACAATGAAGAACGTCCCGACAAACTCCGCTGCGTACCTCCGGAACACGACTTCACCGCCTACCACCATACTGGCCCGACCGCACCGGGCCCCGTCAATACTTCTCCATAAACGAAGGCAGCGACCAGACCACCAGGCCCGGCCGCTGCCAAGTCTCCGACCCCAGGTCGGGGGGAGACGCCCGGCTAGCAGTCCGGACAGTCGCAGCACGAACCCGTACAGGTCGTGCCGCAGCAACAGCCAGACTGGTCTGGGCCGCCACCGCAACAGGCCGCGCTGTCCGTGGCTTGGCCGGTCATGTCTTCTTGGTCATGTTCTTTGGTTGGTTTCATGGTTGTCTTTCCTGGTTCTTCACAGCACGGGCTAGAGACGCCGTCCGCCAGAGCGGCCAGAGTGGACGCCACGTGGCGCAGACCTTCGGGCCGAAGGGAACAGACGGTCACTCTTCCCCGTCGCTCCAGGTTCACCAGCCCGGCCAACTCCAGTTCGTGCAAGTGGTGCGATATCGTCGAATTGATCTTGTCGGCCCCCGTGATGTGGCAACACACCTCGCCTGCCGACGGCCCTTCCACGCCGCCGTCCTCCCGCACCGGAGCGCGGCCGCAGCACATCTGCGACAGGAACTCGACGATATGGAGTCGGGTGGGGTCGGCCAGCGCCTTAAGGGACGCCTTGGTCATTTCGTCCGTCATCGCAATTTAATATACGGCATGTTTCGATCTATATCGAAATTATTGGGACGTTTTGCCGTTCCCGGCCTGTCCGGTCTGCCCCGCCCTCGCCATGCCGGAGCCCCGGCGATAGGCCCGGCCTCCTCCTGGTCCCCCGCTGTCCGCCGACTTTCTCCCGCCTCGTGGAGAAGACGGGAGGGAGACGGGAGGGAGACGGGAGCCCGTCGTTCAGATGGATGACCGCTTGGGCAACGGGGGCACGCTTCTCCCGCGACTTGGCCTCGTCCCTATGGGGGGGCCGTCGTCGGGCCCGGCCGGATCGAGCCGGGGCCCTTCGGGCCGCCGTCTTCTTGCTGGTGCCAGGGTCAGGGCGGCACCTGCCACAATGAGCCCACATGTTCCGCGTCATCATGCTCAGCTGGGAGTACCCGCCCCGGATCGTCGGCGGGATCAGCCCCCACGTCTACGAGCTGTCGCAAGAACTGGTCAAGCGCGACATCGAGGTGCACGTCGTCACCAAGACGACCCCCTTGGCCCCCGACGAGGAGGTCGAGGCGAGCGGCGTCCACGTCCACCGCGTCCACCTGGAGGCCGAACCGGACAATTTCGTCCACGAGATCCAGCTGCTCAACAAGGCCACCGACCTGCGGTGCCGCCGCCTGCTGGAGGACTGGCGGCCGGGCGGCCAACCGACCGTCTTCCACGCCCACGACTGGCTGTCGCTCGACTCGGCGCGGAGCCTCAAGTACGAGTACCAACTGCCGATGGTCGCCACCGTCCACGCCACCGAGCACGGGCGCAACAACGGCATCCACAACGATCTGCAAAAGTACATCCACGAGCAGGAGTACTGGCTGACCTACGAGGCCTGGCGGGTCATCGTGTGCTCGGAGTTCATGCGGCACGAGGTGAACCGCTACTTCAACTCCCCCTACGACAAGATCGACGTCATCTTCAACGGCGTCTCGCCCGCCAAGTTCGAGTTCGAGTGGAGCGAGAAGGAGCGCGCGGCATGGCGGGGCAAGTTGGCGACCCCAAAAGAAAAGATCGTCATGTACGTCGGCAGGTTTGTCCGCGAGAAGGGCATCCATGTCCTCCTGAACGCGGCGAGCGTGATCCTGAGCGAGGAGCCGGACACTAAGTTTGTCATCGTCGGCGGCGGTAACCGCGAGAACCTGGAGAAGTTCGTGCGCTGGTACGGGCTCCAAGACAAGGTGCTCTTCACCGGGTTCATGGCCAACCGCTCCCTCCACCAACTGTTCCGGAGCGCCGACGTCGCCGTCTTCCCTTCCCTGTATGAGCCGTTCGGCATCGTGGCCCTCGAAGGTATGGCCGCCGGGGCCGCGGTGGTCAGCAGCGACGCCGGCGGGCTCAAGGAGGTCGTCCTCCACGATAAAACGGGCACGCTCTGCTATTCCGGCGACCCGCAGAGCCTGGCCTGGGCCGTCCTCAACGTCCTGCGCGACCCCGTGCGGGCCGAGAAGCTGAAGAAGGCGGCCCGCAAGCGGCTGGACGACGACTTCAACTGGGGCAAGATCGCCGACCAGACGATCGACGTGTACAAGCGGGTCTGGGAGGAGTTCCTCCGCTCCTATTGGGCGGACAAGACGGTGTGGCCCGTCACTCCGGGGGCCGAGGAGCGGGCCACCGTCGCCCGACTGCGCGAAAAGGCCCTTACCGGGTCGTACGTGCCCAAGCCGATGCCCTACGTCGCGGTGCCGAGCGTCAAGATCGACCCAGACGCGGCCCTTGCCGCCGGTGCACCCGACGAGCAGGACGGGGACTGACGACCGAACGAGGGTTGTCTTGAGGAATCAAGTAAAACTACTAGTGACCATCGCTGTAAGAAATGTGGTCTATTGTGGTTTGAGGTTTGATTATGCGAAACACGTTGCTCATCACTTGCTTGGCTGCTTCGGCGCTGAGCCAAGCCGCCCTCTGGGACAACACCGCGAACTGGACGAACACCACGCACCGGAGCCAGGGTAACAACCCCGCCCTGCACATCACGAATACGACCGGAAGTGCAGTCGGTGTGTCCCACGTCGCCTTTCAGGGTCAGAACATGGTCGATCAAAACATCAAGTTCTTCCTGGCTGACAGTGGCGGTTCGATCTTGGACGAGGTGACGGTGTTCCGTTCGGCCACCGGGGCCCACGTGTTGACTGGTGCCGATGTCAACTGGTCTCTCGCCGCCGGTCAGTCCTACTTCATCGGCGCGGCATGCGAGACCAGCGGGAACGACTACGACTACTCCACGAGCGGCTTCCACCTTGAGAATGGATTGCAGAGTTCAGACAACGGGAACTTCAACGGTTACGGTAGCTTGACTCAGGGCGGCGGCGGTGCTGCGGACATGTCTTGGCAACTGGATTCCGTGCCTGAACCGACCACGATGGCCCTCGGAGGGTTGGCTCTGGCCGGCTTCTTGGCTCGACGCCGCAAGTCCTGACTTGATCCTCGACAAGAAAGCGGCTGCCGCCCCACGGGACGGCAGCCGCTTTTTTTTGGGGTCAGGGTGCCCTAGCCGCTCAAGCCAAGGCTCTTGAGGAACGCGTCCATCTTCGGGGCGCGGCCCAAGTACTCCTTCAGCATCTCCATCTCGTCTTCTGTCCCGCCCTTGGCAAGGATGTGGTCGCGGTACCACTTGCCCGCCTCCGGGTTCAGAAGGCCCTTCTCCTCGAACCGGGTGAACATGTCTTGGGCGTAGACCAGTGACCAGAGGTAGCCGTAGTAGGCCCCTTCATAACCCACCAGGTGCCCAAACGCCGCCTGGGGCAACGTCCCGGGCATTTGCTTGAAGACGGTGTCCTCGTCATAGACCTCGAAGGCGACTTTGGTCGTGTCGATCTTGCCGCCCGGGGCGAGGTGGTAGCGTTGGTCCATCTCACCGAGATAGACCTGTCCCTGGTTCTCGATCCCGCTCCCCAGGGTGCGGGCCTTCTTCATCCCTTCCAACAAGTTCGCGGGCAGGGG
This sequence comes from Fimbriimonadaceae bacterium, assembly GCA_019638795.1. Lineage (NCBI taxonomy): Bacteria > Bacillati > Armatimonadota > Fimbriimonadia > Fimbriimonadales > Fimbriimonadaceae > Fimbriimonadaceae bacterium. The sequence continues at coordinate 84,334 of JAHBTB010000001.1, forward strand.
CTCGCCGGTCTTGTAGTGCTTGGCAAAGGTGGCGAGGACGCCCGGGTCCCACACCCAGTTCTCCAGCATCTGGCTCGGGGCCTCGACAAAGTCGCGGGCGACGCCCGTACCGGCGAAGCGGGCGTACCGTGACTTACTGAAGAGGCCGTGCAGACCGTGGCCGAACTCGTGGAACAGGGTCTCGACGTCGTCATGGCTGAGCAAGGCAGGCTTGTCGCCCTGGGGTTGGTTCAGGTTGCAGACGAGGGCGACGAGGGGCAGGCGCTCTGTCCCGTCTTCGTCGATCCGGTGCACCTGGAGGCCCCAACAAGCGGCGTGGGTGTACTTGCCGGGCCGCGGATAGAGGTCCATGTAGCACCGGCCGAGCAGCTTGCCCGACGCCTTGTCCTTGACCTCGAAGAGCTTGACGTCGGGGTGCCACACCGGCAACCCCAGCTTGGCGGCCTGGTCGGTGACATCGGTGTAGCTCACCCCGAACAATGTCCCGGTGACGTCGAACAACCCTTTCAGCACGTTGGGGACGGAGAAGTACTCCTGGATCTTCTCGCTGTCAATGGCGTACTTCTTCTCCAGCAGCTCGCGCTTGTAGTAGCTGTAATCCCACGGGTCCAGTTCGGCCTTGGGGTCATGGAGGTCGTCACGCTTGGCTTGGGTGAACTCGGCCTTGTCCAGGGCGGCCTTCTTGGCGAGGATCGGCTTCAGGTCGGCATAGAACTTGGCGACGGTCTCGCTGTTCTTCGCCATGCGGGTCTCGATCTCATAGTCGACGGTGTTCTTGTAGCCCAGCAGGTGGGCGAGTTGGTCGCGCTTGACGAGGAGTTGGGCCAGCAGCTCGACGTTCTTCTCTCCGCCGCGACGCAACCAGATCCACCGCGCCTTCTGGCGTGTCGCCGGGTTCGAGGCAAAGTCGACGATGACGGAATAGTTCGGCCCGGTCATCGGCACCAGGTAGCTTCCGGCCAGCTTCACCCATCCGCTGCGGGCGTCTTCGGGCACGCCGGCCAGTTCCTGCTCCGTCAACGGGAGTTGCAGGGTGTCGACGGCGATGTTCTCGTCGAACTCCAACCCGATCTTGTTGAGGTCTTTCTCCAACGCGGCGGCCTGGTCACGCTTGTCCTTGGGCAAGTCCATGCCCGCCCGGCGGTAGTCGCGGAGGGTGAACTCAAGCAGCCGCTTCTGCTCGCCCTGGAGGTCGGGTTTGGTGTCCGCGTACTCCTTGACCGCCTTGTAGAGGTCTTCTCGCTTGCCCAATTCGACGTAGTAGTCGCCGAGGAACTCTTCGGCGGCGCCGGCGTCGGCCCGGACTTTGGCGTCGGTGCTGACATTGCGAAGGAACACGGTCAGGCTGGTCGAACGGTCGAGGTCGTCGGTCAGGCGGTCGAAAGCGCCGATGGTGTTCTCAAACGTGCGCCGGTCTTTGGGGATGTTCACGATGGCGGCGACGGCTGCGTCCGCCTTGGCGACGGCCGCCTTGACGGATGCGGGGACTTCTTGGGCGCCGGAAAGCGTGGCGAGGGCCAGCAAGCCAGCGGCGAAGTACGGCTTCATAACCCCTGTAATACCCACTACGGCGGCAAGCGAGTTTCCTGGGGCCCTCAAGTCCGGCGGACTTCGACCGTGACCACCGACCCCGACGAGACCCTCACCTGGTCGTGTCCGTCCGCCCTGGTCACGTGAAGGGGGCGAGGGTCGTGGGGGCGGGCGGGGTCGGCGGCAAAGGCGCGCACCTGGCCCGCAAACGGCAGGCTGAACGCGGCCTCCCGGCCCGAACGGTTGATGAAGACAAACACCCAGCGCTTCGGGTCGGCGCTGTCACGAGAGGCGTGCACGGACGCAAGGGCGGGGTCGCCCGGTCGTCCGGCCTCCGTGAACGTCGAGGCCACCGAGACGTCTCCGAACCGAGACCCCTTGCCGTCGAAGCTCAGGTACGCGGCGAACCCGGCCAACTGCGCGGGCGACTTGACGTCCACCCCCCAGTTGGCGGCGGCGAACACGCCATATCGGCCGAAGAGACCGAGGACGTCGGCCTGGGCGACCAGGCCGCTCGGCTCACGGCCGCCGCCGTAGTTGTATTCCGTCACCGCAAGTTTGGTGCCCGGGTACGAACGGTCGATCCTCGTCTTGAGATAGTCAAGGAGCATGATCGGCTTCTTGCCCAGGCTGTCGGCGATCCAGCTGGTCTCGACATAGGTGGGGTCCCACAGCGACCGGGGAGCCTGCATCCGTGCCTCGGCGAGGGCTGACCCTCCCGGACTGTCGGTCGTGACCCGTTTGCCGCCGCCCTGGGCCTCGGGATACCAATGGACGTCCAAGACGTCCAGCAGCCGACGGCCCGCCTTGTGTCCCGCCGCCCGCATCCCGGCCAGATAGAAGTCAAGGAAGTCACGACCGTCGGCGTCCGGGGCGTCCTGGAGCCGACGGTACCCCTGCCACCCGTAGCTGGCCGGCCCGAACACCAAGGTGTCCGGCGCGACGCGCTTGATCCCGGTCGCGAACGCGACCCCGGACTTGAGGACGTCGTCGTATTGGACAGGGAGCGGCCGCAGCCGGGCATGGGTGCTGTGCCACAAGTCGGGTTCGTTGTCGAGTGAGTACCAGACCGGCGTGGCCTTTGTGCGGTGCGCCTCCACCCAAGCGACCATCTCGTCCTGATAGACCACGCCGTCTTTGGTGTCGGGGGTGGCCGCAAACGGGCCGGGTTTGACCGGTTTACTCGGCAAGAACCGCTTATGGATGTAGTCGGTCGTCTTCTTGACGTCTCCGTCACCGCGCTTGTCCGCACTGACGTACCCCGCGCACGGCACGGTGAGGAGCACGGCGGCCCCGTGCCTCTGGGCGGGCTCGAAGAAGTTGCGCAGTGTCCACCCGGGCTCATCGGTCTCGCCCAAGTAGCCGTCGTTCTGCATGTGCCAGTCCGCTCCCGCGTTGCTGGCGTTGGTCTCCCAGTTGTAGGCGGTCATCCGGTTGCCACCCTGCCGGACGAAGGGGTAAGCGGTCTTGGCGGCGTCCCAGTCAGGCTGGTTCGCCCCATAGATATAGGGCGAGACCGGCCGAGTGTCCTCAGGGTCGACCGTGACCGTAAAGACCGTCACTGCCGGCAGGGCGCTGAGCAAAACGGCGGCCAACATCGTCCTGTGGTCAAGTATGTGCCGCGGCAGACGTCAAGATAAGGGATGGCCATGTCGACCACCGTCGCGATCGACCCCGCCGACCTGACTGTGGCGGCGACCTACGACTTCCTCAGCCGTGTGGTCGTTCCCCGGCCGATCGCCTTGGTCAGCACCCTGGCCGACGACGGGACCCCCAACCTCGCCCCCTTTAGCTTCTTTATGGCCGGCGGGGCGAACCCGGCCAGCCTCGTGTTTTGCCCGGTCCGGGCCGTCGGAGGGCGCAAAAAGGACACTTTGGCCAACATTGAGGCGACCGGCGAGTACGTCATCAACCTCGTCGACCGCGCGATGGCCGAGGCGATGAACGCCACGAGCGCCAAGCTCCCGCCCGAGGCCAGCGAATGGGAGCACAGCGGGTTCCTCTCTGCCCCGAGCGTCAAAGTCGCCCCCGCCCGCGTGGCGGCAAGCCCCGTTTCGTTTGAAATGAAGTTGTTCCGGACCCTTGACCACGGAACCGGCGACACCTCGGCGACCTACGTGGTCGGCGAAGTGGTCTTGGCCCATGTCCATGAGTCAGTCTGGAACGACGGGACGGTCCAGGCGCTCCAGCCGATCGCCCGCTTGGGCGGGCCGAGCTACATCGACTTGGTGGGCGGACAGGTGTTCGACCTCGTGAGGCCCAAGGCACCGGGACCTGGCTAGGATTTGACGACGGACGGGACGTCGATCTCGACCGGCTTGGCGTTTTCCAACCGCCTGCGTTTGCCGTCCAGACCATAGAGGAACTGGCCGCCGTGGCCGCTGTGCCCGACGAGCAACACCCGGCCCCTGGCATAGAGAGTCCTGAACTGCTTCACTGACGCTTGGACTTGGGCGAGACCCGACTCCCATGTCGGAGACGAGGGATAGCGGTCCATGTCGGGCATCAGTTTGAATAGCCCCTCAAGGTCCTTGGGCAAGGTGATTTTGCTGCCCCAGGCGAACTGGGTGGCCGGCTTGCCCGTGCTCTTCATCGTGCAGCACTCGTACAGCAAGGGCCAAACCGTCGCCCGCTGTCCCGTCGCCCGGAGGTACGGGGCGATCGTCTTGAGGGCCCGCGGTGACGGCGAGACCAGGATGAGGTCGTACTTCGGTTCCTTCCGGAGCAGGACGGTCAAGGCATCGACCTGCTTTGTCCCCTTCTCACTGAAGACGTTGATCGTCTTCGAGTTGTACTTGCCCGTCGCGTTCGCCTCGGTCTCGCCGTGACGGACAAACGTCAGGTGGCACGGGGAGACGGCGGCGAGGGCGACGATGGCGGCGAACATGCCTGAGAGGATAGCATCCGCCCCCCACCCGCCCTGCTGACGGCAGGGCAGGAGGGGGACTGCCGGTCAATACGACGCCGAGTTTCTTTCAATCCGCACGCTTGGCAGGCGCGTGGTCTGGTTGATGTTCAGGTCATACCGACGGCTCGGGCCGTTCGTCCGGTCCACGTTAATCCGGAGTTCCAATGTTTCAAACCGCGAAGCCGTGTTCGGGACCTTCACCCATACGTAGTACGGAGTCTGGGTACTTCGCGTCCGGAAATTGAGCGTCAGTTCGGTGTTTGTCGCGTTAGCCGACCAACCGTCACACCACGTTGGGCGGTTGCTGGTCGAGGCGAAGCTTTCATGGTTGCCGGTGCTGAACGTCGTCGCTCCGTTCTTCGTGATGTACACCTCGTAGTTGCGCATGTCTTGCGTACCGTCTGTCCGCAGAAGTCGCACCACGACGTCCGAGTCAATACCGAGAGCCTTGCTTCCGCCGCAACCCGCCATCAAACCGGCGAGGGCGGCCCCACCGGCCCAAATAAACACTCTCCTCATAGGTAAGGGATTATGAAGCCGGAGATACTTGCCCACGCAAGAGAAGAAAAGAGACTTACCGGTCAAGGGACTGGCCACTTCCCCGGTCGACGCGGCCCTCGGGGTGCCGACGGCGGGTAGTACACTTCGACCCATGCCTCGACGCGAGTTGGACGAGTGGATGCTCCAGGTGGCCGCCGACTTCCAACGCCACACCGGATCCACGAGGAACCTGCGCGGCGGCTTCACCCAACAACGGGAATGGGCGCCGCGGGTGGACTTGCTCGAAGCGGAGACCCACTTCATCCTCCGTGTCGAACTCGCCGGCGTCGACCCTGGGCAGGTGACGATCCAGTTCGACCCAAAGCGGCATACCCTTGTGGTCAAGGGTGAGCGCGCTGACGGCCTGTGCGGTCGCAAAGAGCGCTACAACCCCCTGCAATTGGAGATCGAGACTGGAGCGTTCACCCGGGAGGTCCCCCTCCCCCACGTCCTTGTCGACGTGCGGAATGCCCAGGCCTCATGGACCAACGGCCTGTTGCAGGTCGTCGTACCAAAGGAGACCTACCTTGACGAGGTCGAGGTCAGGCACATCACGATCCAACGCCTGAAATGAGCGACACCGAAACCCGAACACCGGACGACGAGCCGGTCGTCGTGGCCATTGACGAGTCACCGGACGACACCACGGCCGACAGTGCCGAGGAGGCGAAACCGAGCCTTCCGGAAGTCCTCAACGTGCTTCCCTTGCGCGAGTCGGTGGTCTTCCCCATGCTCATCGCGCCCCTCTCGGTCTCACGGCCCGCCAGCGTCCAGTTGATCGACGACTCCGTCGTCAGCAGCGACCGGGTGATCGGCGTGGTGGCCCAACGAAACCCCGACACCGACGAGCCCGGCTTTGACGACATTTACGGAGTGGGCTGCGCGGTCATCGTCCGGACCCTCATGAAATCGTCCGACGCGACCCGCCTGATCGTCCAGGGCACGTCGCGATTCCGCATCGTCGAGGTCGTCCAGACGACGCCGTACCTGAAGGCCCGCATCGAGCCGGTCTCCGAGCCCACCGTCCCTGAGGAGGAAGCCGAGGAGGTCGAGGCCCTCCGCCGGACTGTTGCCGCCCTCTTCGAGCACGCTGTGCGCCTGTCGCCCGCCATCCCCGACGAGCTCCGGCAACTCACCGAGAACGTCCACGAGGCCAACGTCATGGCCGACCTTGTCGCCGCGCACCTCCCGTTCAGCGTCGTCGACAAGCAAAACGTCTTGGAGTCCGTCGACCTGAAGGAGCGGATGCACAAGCTGCTCCACATGCTCTCGCGCGAGGTGCGGATCCTCGAACTGACGAGCAAAGTCCAGCACGAGGTCAGCGCCGAGCTGAGCAAGACCCAGCGGGACTACTACCTGCGCGAGCAGTTGAAGGCGATCCAGCGTGAGCTTGGCGAGTCCGACGGCCCGGGGGCCGAGGTCGACGATCTCGCGATCCAAGTCGAAGAGTCGGGCATGCCCGAGGAAGCGATGGCCTCCGCCAACCGCGAACTCGACCGGTTGCGCCGGATCAACCCCGGGTCACCCGAGTACACCGTCGCCCGCACCTACCTGGAGACGATGCTCGCCGTCCCGTGGCAGACCTCGACCACCGACAACCTGGACCTGAAGCATGCCCGCGCCGTCCTTGACGCCGACCACTTCGGCCTGGAAAAGATCAAGCGCCGCATCATCGAGTTCCTCGCGGTACGGAAGGTGAAGGAGGGCGGCGCGGTCCGCCAGCCGATCCTGTGCTTCTACGGCCCGCCCGGGGTCGGCAAGACTTCCCTCGGCCGGTCCATCGCCCGGGCGTTGGGACGCGAGTTCTACCGCATGAGCCTCGGCGGCGTCCGTGACGAGGCGGAGGTCCGCGGCCACCGCCGCACCTACATCGGCGCCATGCCCGGGCAGATCGTCCAGGGGCTCCGGAGGGTGGGCACGAACAACCCGGTCTTCCTCCTCGACGAGATCGACAAGCTGGGCAACGACTTCCGGGGAGACCCCTCGTCCGCCCTGCTCGAAGTGCTCGACCCGCACCAAAACAGCGAGTTTCGCGACCACTATCTGGACGTGCCCCTCGACCTCTCCAACGTGCTCTTTCTCACCACCGCCAACCGGCTGGACACGATCCCCCATGCCCTGCGCGACCGCATGGAGATCATCGAACTAGGCGGATACACCGAAGAGGAGAAGCTGGAGATCGCCAAGAGGCACCTGGTCCCCCGCCAGGTCGAGGAGCACGGGCTTGCCGTCGGCAAGCGACGCAGGGCCAAAGTCAGGTTCGAAGACGACGCCTTGAGTGAGGTGATCAGGGGGTACACCCGGGAGGCGGGCGTCCGCAACCTCGACCGCGAGGTCGCCGGCGTCGTCCGCCACGCGACCCTGAAGTTTGCCGAGGGACGCAAGTCGGCGTTGACCGTTGACAAGGCGTTCGTCCACGCCGCCCTGGGTGCCCCGCGGTTCACCCACGACGAAGTCGCGGAGCGGGATCTGGTGCCCGGCGTGGCGGTCGGCCTGGCCTGGACGCCGGTCGGCGGCGACGTGCTGTTCATTGAGTCGGTCCGCACTCCGGGCAAGGGACACATGACCGTCACCGGCCAGCTTGGTGACGTGATGAAGGAGTCGGTCTCAGCCGCCATGACTTACCTGAAAGCCCACGCCGCCGAATACTCTCTGACCGAGGAAGACTTCGACAAATGGGACGTCCACATCCATGTCCCGGCCGGCGCGACCCCCAAGGACGGCCCCAGTGCCGGCATCACGATGCTCACCGCCCTCGCTTCCCTCTTCACGGGACGCCGGGTCAAGCAACGGTTGGCGATGACCGGCGAGGTCACCCTGACCGGACAGGTCCTCCCCATAGGCGGGGTCAAGGAGAAGGTGCTCGCCGCCTTTCGGGCGGGCGTCACGACTCTTTTGCTTCCCGATGACAACCGTAAAGACTATGCCGAGGACGTCGCCGACGACGTCCGTCGAAAACTCAAGGTCCATTTCGTCAAGGACGCGTCCAAGGTCCTTGAACTGGCCCTCCGTCGGTGAGAAGCGTTACTAGTAACACATATTTCTGCCAGGGAAACACTTCTTTAACTCTCACTAGCCTGAAGTGTGATTACCATGAGTTGTCAATCACGGAGGCATCCATGAAACGCACCATTTCAACCCTGACCATAGGGGCCCTACTCGCCGGGGCCGCCCATGCGAACCTCATCACCAACGGCAGCTTCGAGGAAGGCGTCCTTGTCCCAAACGGCGACAACACCATGGCGCTTAACCCCGGCTCGACAGACATCACCGGGTGGGTCGTCCAGAATTCCTCGGTCGCCTGGATCGCCGACCCCAACCCGTTCAATGGTGTCGCCGCGAGCGACGGGGTCAGGAGCCTTGACCTGACCGGTTACAGCGAAGGCCCCGGCGGCGTCTCCCAATCCTTCGGCACGGTCGTCGGCGCGGAATACACCGTCACGTTCGACCAGGGGGCCAACCCGGCGTACGGCCAGTCGACCATCCGGGTCCTTGCCGCGGGAGACAGCGAAGATTTCACCCTGACCAGTGACAACGGCCAACTCTGGGCGAACCGGACCTGGACTTTCACCGCCGTCTCGTCTGTGACGACCCTGGAAATCGGCCACTACTTCGGCGGAGACGTCTACACCGGCTTGGACAACGTCGTCGTCACCGGCCAGCCCGTGCCCGAACCCGCGACGCTCTCCCTGCTCGCCCTCGTCCCGATGGCTCTCCGCCGTCGTGCGCGCCGCTGAGACAAACACACCGCCCCGGCCCGCGGTGCGGGCCGGGGCGCACGGCGTCAAACGGGTCGTTCAGGCGCTCTTGGCCAATCGTGAGAACGAGTCCTTGTCCACGGCGCGCATCAAGCACTCCTCAAAGCTGACCTGTCCCTGGCGGTAGAGGTCGCTCAACGAGCGGTCCATCGTCTGCATGCCGACGTTCTGGCTCGTCTCGATGACCGAGTACATCTGGTGCGTCTTGCCCTCGCGGATAAGGTTCTTGATGGCGGGGACGCCGATCATGATCTCCAAGGCGGCGCGGCGTCCGCCACCGAGCCGGGGCATGAGTTGCTGGGAGATGACGCCCTCGATCGTATTGGCCAGCAACACGCGGATCTGGTCTTGCTGGTCGCTCGGGAAGACGTCGACGACACGGTCGATGGTGGCCGGGGCGTTGCGGGTGTGCAACGTGCCGAAGACCAAGTGGCCCGTCTCGGCCAAGGTCAGCGCGGCCTCGATCGTCTCCAAGTCGCGGAGCTCACCGACGAGAATGATGTCCGGGTCTTCGCGAAGCACCGCGCGCAGGGCGTTGTGCAACGAGTAGGTGTCGCTGTGCAGTTCGCGCTGGTTGACCATGCACTTCTTGTGCTTGTGGAGGTACTCGATCGGGTCCTCGATGGTCATGATGTGGGACGTCCGGGTCGCGTTGATGTCGTCGATCATCGACGCGATGGTCGTCGACTTACCGGAACCGGTCGGCCCCGTGACTAAGACCAGCCCCGACGACCGCTTGGCGATCTCCCGGATGATCGGCGGCAGGCTGAGTTCCTCGAACGACGGGATCCGGTTCGGGATCATACGCAGGGCCGCGCCGACCGCCATCCGCTGCATATAGATGTTCATACGGAACCGGGCGAGGTCTTTGACGGTGTATCCGATGTCGAGCTCGTGGGTCTGCTCAAACTTCTGCAGATGTTCGTCGGTCAAGACCTCGTAGCAGAGCCGCTGGGTCTGGTTCGGGTCGAGGACTTCGTAAGGCAGCGCGCAGATTTCGCCGTCCATACGGATCATGGGAGGGAGGCCGGCGGTCAGGTGGACGTCACTCGCCTTGCGCTCGACGGCCATCCGTAGGATCTCGTCGATGTGGACTTGGTCCACCGGCAAGGCTTGTTCGGTGATCCTCGTGAACTCATCCGGCTGAATATCACCGACGAAGTACTTCCCTTGCCCCTTCTCGGGCTCCAAGACGTGCAACGGCACCGGGGCCGGCATGTAAGGGTTTCCGTCTTCGTCGTCCTCAAAACGGTTCGCGGGGAGGTCCATGTCTAGGTTGTCCTTGGGTGGTGCGGTGTTCTCGACCAGAGTCAGGGGCGGTTCGGTGGCCACGGTCGGCATCGGCGGCGCGCTCACCTCCGTCGGGGGCATCGGTGGCTCGGCGCAGGCGACGGCATCGTGCTCCTCTTCCGGCGACTCGGGCGACTCGACGGGTTCGTCGTGCTGCTCCTCGTGGGCCTCGGCGACGAGTTCCTCACCGGACCCGTGGTCGGGCTCCGGTTCAGGCTCAGGCTCTGACTCCGCCACCGGCTCATGTTCTGGTTCTGGCTCTGGTTCCGGTTCAGCCACCGCCTCCGGTACCGCGGCAGGCTCCTCCGCCTCTGGCGGAGCGAGCGGATCGTCGTTCTCCTTCTTCGGCCCGAGGAACTTTTCCCAGTCAAACTCTTGTGGCATTGTCTCGTTCTCCCTTTTACATTCCATGTCGCGCCGCGTCAGACAACGCGGTCTGCACTTCGCGGGCCAGTTCGGCCAATTGCGTCTCGTCCAGCCCCAGGGCCGCGACGGCCCAATGCCCGTCGGCAGTCAGGGCGGAAAGGTCACCTTCCAGGACCTTCTCGGCCAGCCAGTCCGCCAAGCCGACGACTGTCCGCAGGCCTTTGCCCGGGTCGTCGTCTTCGGGCTGGTCAGCGTAGTTGAGGCCCTGTGACAGGGACTCGGGGAAACCCCATGCCTTTGCCGCGGCCAAGAGGATGTCGACATGGTCGCAGCCAAAGACCATGACCTCCGCCTTGCGGGAGTCGACCTTTTGCTCGGCGATCTCCACCCGCTCGTATTCCGTGCTGTTGTAGCGGCACAAGATCGTCTTGCCCAGGTAGTGGAGCAGGCCGCAGGTGTAAGCGGTCTCCGGGTCGCACTTCTTCGTCTTGGTCGCGATGAGCCGCGCCCCGACCGCCGTGTCCAAGGAGTGACGCCACCACTTGCGCCGCCGTAGCGACTCCTTGTCCGTCTTGCCGACGAACATGTCGAAGACGCCGACGGTCATGGCCAGACAGCGGACTTGCTTGAATCCCAGGAACATGATCGCCTCGCGGATCGAGGAGACTTTCTTCGGCAACCCAAGGGCGGCTGAGTTGGCCTGGGTCAAGAGCTTGGCGGAGAAGCCGGGGTCGACCACCACGGACCGTTCCAGCGTGCCAGCGGACGACTCCTCCGACGCGGTCATCTCCATGATCTGGAAGACGACGTGAGGCAACACCGACACGTCCTTGGAGCGCGACATGATGCGCTCGACCGCGGCGGCGGACGCTTGGGTTGGGATCGGCGCTGCAGACATCAGATCTTGTTCCCTCTGGGGGCTTTCCTATATATGTCGGATTGTTCGGTGTGGTTTCTCAAGCGTAAATGACCCTAATGACTTCGTCGACAGAGGTGACGCCGGTCAAGATCTTGCTGACCGCGTCCATCTGCATGGTCTTCATGCCCGCTTCCTGGGCCATCTTGTGGATCACGTGGGTCGAGCCACGTTTCAAGATCTGGTCGCGGATCTCCTCGGTGAGCACCATGACCTCATGGATTCCGGTGCGCCCTTTGTGGCCGGTCTGCTTGCAGATTTCGCAGCCGCGGCCCCGGAACAAGGTGATCTCGCCGTTCGTCTCTTGGCCCAGGTCGTCCGGGATGGGGAACCCATAGCGGAGGAGGCTTTCCCGCGTGACGGTGTATTGCTCCTTGCAGTGGTCGCAGATCTTGCGGACCAGCCGCTGGGCAAGGACGGCGTTGATGGCCGAGCTGATCAGGAACGGCTCGACCTCCATGTCCATGAGGCGGCTCGGCGCCGACGCCGCGTCGTTGGTGTGCAAGGTGCTGAACACCAGGTGGCCGGTCAAGGCGGCCTCCATGGCGATGGTCGCGGTCTCGGTGTCGCGCATCTCACCGACCATGATCACGTCCGGGTCTTGGCGGAGCATGGCGCGTAGCCCCGCGGCAAAGGTCATGCCCGCGCGGACGTTGACGCTGCACTGGTTGATATTGTCCAGTTCGTATTCGACCGGGTCCTCGATCGTGATGATGTTCTTGAGTCCGTCGTTGCTCTGGTTGATCAAGGAATAGAGCGTCGTGGACTTTCCCGAGCCGGTCGGCCCGGTGACCAGCATGATGCCGTAGCTCCGGCCCGCCATGTCCTCCAAGGTCTTGAGGTTATGCGGCAGAAAGCCCAATTTGGTCAGGCCGACGTTGATGCCGCCCTTGTCGAGGACGCGCATGACGATCTTCTCGCCGTAGACGACCGGCAAGGTCGAGACACGGAAGTCGTAGGGCTTGCCCCCGATCACCGCGCTGATGCGGTTGTCCTGGGGCACCCGCTTCTCGGCGATGTCCATGTTGGCGACGATCTTGAACCGGCTGGTCAACGGGGCGATGACCTTCTTGGGCAATGTCATCGCGTCGACCATGATGCCGTCGATGCGGAACCGGACGATCAGGGCCTCCTTGCGCGGCTCCATGTGGATGTCGCTCGCTTTGTCCTGGACGGCCTGGTTGATGATCATGTTGGCCAGCCGGATGATCGGCGCGTCGTCGGCTTCCTTGTCGTTGCCCCGCTCGTCGTCGTCGGGGGTGGCGGTCAGGTCGATGCCAAAGTCATCGAACTCCTTGACGACGCCGGCGATCATCTCCATCTGGCCGACGTCGGTCTTGTAGTGGAGGTTGATCGCGCGGAGAAGGTCTTCCTCGACGGCGATCAGGGGCTGGATTTCCAGCCCGGTGGTCATGCGGAGCTCGTCGATGACGAAGACGTCGAGCGGGTTGGCCATCGCGACGGCGAGTCGGAACTCGTCCCGTCCCAACGGCAGGGCCTTGAACCGCTTGGCCAGTTGAGGCGAAAGCATGTCGAGGGCGTCTTCACGCGGGACGACCTCGTCGATCTCGATGAACGGGATCTCCCACACCTTCCCCATGCACCGGACACGGTCCTTCTCGGTGATGAGGCCCATGTCGACCATGACCCGGGCGATGGGGTCGTGGCCGCCGAGTTCAACCTGCTTGCTCACCGCCAGCTGCAGCTGCGCGGGTGAGACCAAGCCCTCCTGTACGAATACTTCGCCCGTGAGCATGACCTTGACTCCCTGGAATCATCGGCGTGGCGGAGCCCCGAGACCTCCATGGAAATACTGGGTTATCGGCAGGCCAAGAGCAGGCGAAAATCGGCGGGGCTAAAGCTTGTTCCACATTTCGCCGAAGATCAACCACAGAAAAGCCGCCGACCTACGAAAAATGTGATCAGGGTCGGCCGGCCAAGTGATGGGAACCGAGAGACATGAGCATCCGGATCAACACCAATGTCCCGGCGATGACCGCCTTGCGGTACTTAGGGCAAACGGACGACATGTTTGGAGGAGTCGTGACGCGGCTCTCCACGGGCCTGCGGATCAACACCGCGGCCGACGACCCGGCGGGACTGATCAACAGCGAGGGCTTGCGCAGCTACATTAACGGCATCGACGCCGCTGTGCAAAACAGCCAGGACGCCGCGAACATGTCCAAGACCGCCGAGGCGGCCCTCGGCGAGGTCTCGCGTCTGTTGCTCGACATCCGCGCGATCGCGGTGCAGTCGGCCAACACCGCGGTCGTCGATGCCAACCAGCTTCAAGCCAACCAAACCACAATCAAATCGATCCTTGCCTCGATCGACCGCATCGCCGCCCAGACCAGTTGGGGCAACAAGCGTCTGCTCAACGGGGCCTCCGGCGCGGTCAGCAACGTGACGCGCACCGACCTCGTCAGCAGCATGTACATCGGCAGCACCTTCAACGGTGAGACGGTCAAGACCGGCAACCTGACGATCCAAAGGTCGAGTGCGGCGACCCAGACCACCACCGGCGCCATGGCGACCACCTTCGCCACCGCCGCGACGGCGGTGAACCAAGGCACCTTCGCGATCAACGGGCAGACCTTTGTGGTCGGTCCCGGAGAGTCGGTGTCTGCGGTCGTGGCTAAGATCAACCAGGCGTCCGACCAGACCGGTGTCATCGCCAGCTGGACGGCCGGCGCGGGCGTCACTCTGACCTCGACCAAGTACGGGTCGAACTTCCCGATCCGCTACACCGAGACAAGCACGATTCTCAACGGCGGCGCGGTCGCCAGCCCGGCGGTCGGCCTCAACGCGGTCTTCACTGTCACCGCCCCGACCACCACGTCCGGCACGCAGACGGAAACGTTCGTCGGCGGGCAGGGCCCGGGGGTCGACGGCCTCACCCTGACGTCAGCGAGCGGCAACCGCATGACACTGAGCCCGGCCGGAAACGCCACCGGTGCCAGCACCCTCGTCGGCGCCCTCAACGTCGGCTCACTCCAGTTCCAGATCGGCGCCAGCGCGGACCAGACCGCGACGTTCTCGATCCCGAACATGGCGTCATCAAACCTGGGCACCACCGCCGTCCCCGGATCGAGCCTGGCGTCGATGGACGTCACTACCCAAACCGGCGCGAACAACGCGATGAAGATCGCCGACGAGGCGATCCAGCAAATCGCCACCTTCCGAGGCCAGTTGGGTAGTTTCCAGAAGGACTTCATCGAGTCCAACATCCGGTCTCTTGGCATCGCCAAGGAAAACCTGACCGCCAGCGAAAGCGCGATCCGAGACGCCGACGTCGCCTACGAGATGACGCAGATGACCAAGCTGAACATCCTCAAGCAGAGCGGCATGGCCGTCCTCGCCCAGGCCAACCAGTCGCCGCAATCGGTCCTCCAACTCCTTCGCGGCGGCTAGTCCGCAGGCCTCACCGCACCAACCCCGCCAAGGGGAACGGCGGTGAGGCGAGGGGACGCACGGCCAAGGCGACGAGCACCAGGGCCGAATCGTCGGCCAGCACCCGGTTGCTCGACAGGGCCCCGCACTCACGGCACCGGTGGACGAGCGCCCATTCCCCGTTTGTCCGCGCCCACACCGCGATGGGCTCCATCGTCCCGCCGCAGTCCGCCGCCCGGTCGCCCGGCGAGTCGTCCACGTGCTTGGAGTGGAGGCAGTCTGGACAATGGTTGCGGTGGGCGCTGCCTGCCCCACCGAAGCTCACGAAAGTGCCGCAGTTTTGGCAGTCAAACCCTCCCCGTCCGTGCGGGTCGTCACCGACCCGGTTCAAACAGTCTTGGAGTGGCAAGGGCCGCCCTGTCGCAGCGGCCTGACGGCGTCGTTCTTGGACGGCGCGTCGGCGCGCCTTCTTGCGTATGCGGTCGGCGCGGGCGTCAAAGCCGTCGCCGTTGTCATGGTGGTTCTTCAAGTGTCTGGGTGTTCGTACAAAGGGTCTGGACGCACGACGGCCTAGGCCGTTGTCGCGTGAGAATATGGCAAGACACTTGGCGCGTCGACCGGCCCTCCATAGAGAGCAGGCCGGTGATCTGGTCACGCGCCGAAGAACACTGAAGCTTTTGCCATCGAACACCCCCGATAGGGACTTGCCTCTATTCTATCACAAGGTCAAGACTTGTCTGCCGAATCCCTATCAAAATGGTGACGCCATGGCCATCAAGACCGCCCTGCAACTCTACAGCCTGCGCGACGACTGCGCCGTCGACCTTCTCGGGACCATCGAAAAGGTGGCGGAACTGGGCTACGAGGGCGTCGAGTTTGCCGGGTTCTTCGGCCACAGCGCCTCGGCTGTCCGTGCCGTACTGGACAAGACCGGGCTCGTCGCCGCCGGTACCCACACCGGCCTTGACGCCTTTAAGGACGAGAACCTCGCCGCCACGATCGACTTCCATCGGGAGATCGGGGCCCCCTTCGCGATCATCCCTTGGCTTCCCCATGAGCTGCGCGAGACAAGCGGCAAGACAGAGGAGACCGCCCGGCTCTTGACCGAGGTCAGCGCCAAGGTGCGGGCCGCGGGACTTTACACCGGCTTTCACGCCCACGACGCCGACATGCGCCCCCTCGATGACGGCCGGTCGGCGTGGGACATCCTGGGCCGCGGCACTCCCGACGACTTCCTGATGCAGTACGACACCGGCAACGGACGGCATGGGGGCGCCGACCCTGCCCAGCCCTTGCTCGACCATCCCGGCCGGGGACGGAGCGTCCACCTGAAGGGCCACCCGTTCGGCAAAATCATCGGGAAGGACGAGATCGACTGGAAGGCCATCGTCGCCGCCTTGCCCGTCGCGGGGACCGAGTGGGTCGTCATCGAACACGAGACCTACGAGGGGGTGACCCCGCTGGAGTCGGTCAAGCAGTGCCTGGACGGTTGGAACGCCGTGCTCAAGGGCTGACCAGGCATAATCATCAGGCGATGAGAAGGGCGTTGGGGAAAGGGTTGGCGCAGATGCTCGCCGAGGCACAGCCGGAGGTCCGTGACGAGGCTCCGACGCAACTGCCCGTCGGGAAGATCGTCCCCAACCCTCGGCAACCGCGCGGCCGCTTTGACGACGAGGCCCTCGCCGAACTCACCACTTCCGTCCGCGAGTTCGGCGTGCTTCAACCGTTGATCGTCCGCCCCCGAGGCGACGGCAGCTACGAGCTGATCGCCGGCGAGCGGCGGCTGCGCGCGTCCAAGGCCGCCGGGCTCAAGGAGGTGCCGGTCATCGTCCGCTCGGCCAGCGCCCAGGCGTCCCTTGAGATCGCCTTGGTCGAAAACGTCCAGCGCGCCGACATCTCGCCGGTCGACTGCGCCATCGCCTACAAGAAGTTGGCCGACGAATTCGGCATGGGCCAAGAACAAATCGCCGCCCGCGTCGGCAAGTCTCGCGCCTCGGTGGCGAACACGATGAGGCTCTTGAAGTTGCCGGAAGACATGCTGGACGCCCTCGCCGAGGACATGATGACCGAGGGACATGCCCGGGCCGTCCTCATGGCGGACGGCCCGGCCCGGCAGCGTCTCGTCTTCGACCGGGTCATCGACGAAGGGCTCAGCGTACGCGAGGCAGAGCGACTGGCCCGGCAGGAACCGCGGACGCCCGGCGCGGAAAAGTCCCCCACCACCAAGAAGCCGGCCCCGGCCGACCCTGAGTACGCCGCCCTGGAACGCGGCCTCAGTGAGTACTTTGGGTCTCCCGTCCGCATCACCAGGTCAGAAGTCGGCGGCAAACTCAGCGTCGATTTCTACTCCGACGACGACCTCCAGCGTATCCTGGACGTGCTCGGTATCAGCCTCTGACCGCCAGACGGTGGATAACCTGGCGAATCGCCCCGTGCGTCAGGCCCGTCCGGACAATGAGGTGTCACCCTTCCTCGCTCTCGTCCCGATGCTTATGCCTGTCGCCCCGGCGGCGCAGCAGGTGCCCATGTTGCCCCCGATGGCGGTCGAAGAGACCAACCGCCTGGCCCTGACCCCGACGATCGACGGCGACGTCCAGCCGGGCGAATGGGAGACGTTGGCCGGGCCGACCGCATTCCAGTGGGAGCCCGACACGCTCTATTTCGCCGCCACCGCCAAGCTCGGCGAGGACGTCATCATCAGCATCGACTACGCCGGCGACGGATGGTTGGTGGGCGACGACAACCTGGAACTCCGGTGCCACCTGGAGGACAACCGCCTGAAGGTGACCCTCCGACGCCTCGACGCGACCAATCCCAACGGTCCGAAGTGGGTCGAAGCCGCCCTCGTCTCTGAAGCACTCAAGTTCGCCGCCAAGGTCAACGGCGACAGTTGGAGCATGGAAGCCAAGGTGGACGCCGACGAGAAGGGAGAGCCGGTCAAGGACGGCAAGCGCCTGGGAGTCCGCATGGACACCTTGCCCAGCAGCACGGACACCGACAAGCCTTACCTTCCCCGCACGATGGCGTTTGTCCGCCTGCAACTGGACAACAGCACCGGCCTCTTTTCGGGTGTGTCGTGGCGACCCGTCATCACGAACCGGAGCTTTGCCCTGGAAGACGAGTTCAAGATCCGGTACGAGTTCCATGTCGACCCGGACGGGCCGAGCCTCAAGACCTTTGAGGTCGAGGGGCAAGGGCGTGCCTCCGGCGTCTTGACCAAGATCCGCAACCCCTTCCCCATCGTCGACCGGGGCGGGCGGGCGCGGGTGGACTACGTCACGAAAGTCGCTCCGGGCGCGACTCCGGGGTACCGGATCGTCAGGGGGACTCTGGTGACCGCCGACGGTCGGGAAGCCGTCCTCCGCTCCAGCGTCCGCATCGCCGACCTCGTGGACATCGACGTCAACGTCCCGCTCGAACTCAAGGTGAGCGACGACGCCCAGATCATCCGGGGTGGGGTCACCTACAAGTCGCAGGCCCAGGGCCGCATCACCGGCACCCACACGATGACGGTCCCCGCCGGCTGGACGGTCAGCCGGGGCGCCCAAGCCAACCTTCTCATCTATCACACCCGCGGCCAGCAACGGATCGGCCTCGAGTACATCGTCCCCAAGGGCACAAAAGGGACGTTTCCGATCACCTTTGTCGCCCACATCGGCGACCGGACGATCACAAAGACCGCCTACGTCCACATCAAATGAGCGCTGACGCCCGCGAGCAGTTCGGACCGGTCGCCCAGCGGTACCTGACAAGCCGCGCCCACGCCCAGCCCGACGAGATCAACAAGGTCCTCGACCGGCTGGCCTTGGTGGAGGGCACCGCCGTGGACGTCGGCACCGGCGCCGGACACCTGGCCTACGCTTTGGCCGAGCGCATGGACCAGGTCCTTGCCGTCGACATCACGCCGCAGATGCTGGAGGTCGTCGCCGCCCAGGCGGCCGAACGTGGCCTGAGCAACGTCACCACCCGCCTCGCCCCCGCCGAAGACATGGGTCTCGTCGACGAGTCCGTTTCGCTCGTGGCGACGCGGCTGGCCGCCCACCACTTTCTCGATGTCGACTCGTTCGTCGCCGACGCGTCCCGGTCACTGGAGCACGGCGGTCTCTTCCTCGTGATCGACACGATGTCCCCCGAAGATGACGAGGTCGCCCGCCAAGTCGACGCCTTCGAACGCCTCCGCGACCCCTCCCACGTCTGGAACCTCAAGCCCTCGGAGTGGACGGACAAGGCCCGGGCCAACGGCCTGGAGCCGCTCTGGCACGACGTCCGGCGCAAGTCGCTCGACTTCGACGACTGGACCGAGCGCATGCGCGTCTCCGCGGCCGACACCGCCCGGTTGCGCACGATGGCCGAAAAAGCCACCGACGGTTTCCGGGACTACCTGGCCCCCCGCATGGTGGACGGGCGGCTCTGGTTCGACTTGTTGGAAATCTCTTTCGCGGCGACAAAGCCATGACCCCCACGGACCGATTCCTCGTCCCCCTTGTCAGCGCCTTCACCGACGACACCACCGCCGTGAGCGAGGTGCGTACCGCCAAGCTCGTCCGGGCGTACCGAGACCTCGGTGCCGCCGGCTTTGTCGTGGGCACGGACATGGCGGAATGGCCCGCCTTAGCCCTCAGCGAACGCAAGGAGGCGATCGAGTGGGTGATGCGGGAGAGCCAAGGCCTCCCGGTCTACGTCGCGATCACCGCCTTCACGACCTCGATGATGATCGACCTTTGCCAGCACGGGGCCCGGCACGGGGCCCGTGCGGCCGTCTTGTCCCTGCCCCCCGGCGCGCACCTTTCACCTCATGAGATCAAGAACATGATGAACGTGGTGCGGCGGCACGGGCAGCTGCCGGTCAGTTTGCTCGACGCGCCCGAGCGGCTCGAGGAGGTCGCCGAGGAGTTGGGCCTGGCCA
This sequence comes from Fimbriimonadaceae bacterium, assembly GCA_019638795.1. Lineage (NCBI taxonomy): Bacteria > Bacillati > Armatimonadota > Fimbriimonadia > Fimbriimonadales > Fimbriimonadaceae > Fimbriimonadaceae bacterium. Next base: position 103,938 of record JAHBTB010000001.1, read on the forward strand.
ACCAAGGCGCCCGGCCCCTGGCAAGCCACGACCTCGGCGGTCTCCAGGTGGCCAAGTCGCCGTCCACCATCGAGTTCGTCTGTGCGGACGGCTTCTGCACGCCGATGGCGGTGTTGGGCGCCAGCAAGGCCGAGACGGTCTTCCGTTCCTGGCACACCGCGGCGCCCGTGGCCCAGGGCCTGTGGCGGCTGGCCGGCCCCGTGCGACTCGGCAAGGCCGCCGCCGAAGCCTTGTCCCTGGAGGTCGGCGCACCCCGGGGTCCGGCACTGGGTTTGGACGACACCGGACGGACTGTCCTCAAGCGCCTCTTCGACTTGACGGCCCCGTGAAACTTCCGGCCCCCGGACGCAGTCGCGACCAGGGGCCGGGTACCTCTCGCGACTACTCGCCGACCGGCGTGACCAGGTCGCGCCGACGGATCTCGCCGCCACCGGCGGTGTAGTGGCGTGACCCCCACTTCCAGTGGTTCTCGTCCAACAGGCCCGAGGCCGGCACGCTCTTGGCGTGGGTGTCCGCAAAGCTGTAGTTCGCGTTGTTGCCGAAGCGGTCGGGCTGGGTGTAGACGATGTGGTTGTATGCGGTGGAGACCAGGCCGGCCTTGCAGTCGGCAAAGTCGGCCTTGGCGATCTCCGGGCTGACCACCGCGTACCATGGGAGCCCGACTTCGCCGGCCGCTTCACCCTGGAACTTCGTCGTCCCGTCCTGAAGGGTCAGGGCGTTGGTCGGCCGGTGCGACTTGAACGCCACGCCCGAGGCCGCGGAGCCGTCGTTGATGCAACTGGGCGTGTGGGTCATGGGGGCGAGGGCGATCACTCCGGCCACGTTCTCGATGACAGTCGTGCTCACCACTTTCATGGGGTCGATCGCCCGACGCTTACGCGGGAAGATCTGGGCGTTGGCCACGTAGCTCAGTCGAGGGGCCTGGATGTCCTGGACTGGGTTCTGGGACACCTGGCCGCCCGGAGCACCCCACCCGCCGTTGTCGCCGACGAAGTTCGTCGGGGCTAGGCCACCGCTTGGGTCGACCGGGCTGCGGAAGATCTCAAAGTTCTTCACGTAGGGCATGACGACCCCGGTCCAATGGGTGTACCCGCCGGACGAGTTGGTGTCGTTATTGTAGTAGTAGGCTGACGGATACGTGTCGTCGTTGTCACCGAGGTAGATCGCCGTCGCGGTGCCGATCTGCTTCATGTTCGAGAGGTCTTGGGTCTTCTTGGCCGCCGTCTTCGCTTGGGCGAAGACCGGGAAAAGGATCGCGGCAAGGATCGCGATGATCGCGATGACGACGAGGAGTTCAATCAGGGTGAAGGCCTTCTTCATGGCTAGTCCCAGCCCGGGCTTGGCGTTCGACAAGAACGAGCTACGCCGGGAGTGTGGGCCGCCGGTCACCGCCATAACCTGGCGTTAACACGCGTTAAAGGCGGCTTAACATATCGCCGAGACAAATCCCTATAAGTCGTAAACAGATGTGCCCACCAATCAATTGGCGGGCACCCCATGTTGCTCACTCTTTCGCAGCTAGTTCTTCACCAGCTCAGGCTTTTCCTTACCTCTACCGCCTGTCTTCTTCGTGAACCTCACGCCGCCCTCGCCGTCGACTTCCGCCACGACGGTGTCGCCGGCCGCGAAGGTGTTCATCAGCAGGGCCTCGCTGAGCGGGTCCTCGATGTACCTTTGCACCGCACGGCGGAGCGGCCGGGCACCGAGGTTCGGGTCATAACCCTTGTCCACGAGCAAGTCCTTGACCCCTTCGCTGAGCTCGATGGTCAGACCGATGTTGGCGGCCTGCTCGTTCACACGCTTCATGTAGAGGTCGGCGATGGTCAGGATCTCTTCGCGCTTCAGGTGCTCGAAGACGATGGTCTCGTCGACCCGGTTGATGAACTCGGGCCGGAAGAGCTTCTTCATCTCGTCCAACATCTTCGTCTTCATGTTCTCGTAGGTCTTGGGGTCGTTGATGTCTTGGACGACGTCGCGGAAACCCAAGCCCTTGTCGAGTTCGATCGGTCGGACACCGACGTTCGAGGTCATGATGATGAGGGTGTTGCGGAAGTCGACGGTCCTGCCCTGGCTGTCGGTCAGCTGCCCGTCCTCCATGACCTGCAAGAGCAGGTTGAAGACCTCGGGGTTCGCCTTCTCGATCTCGTCGAGCAGGACGACGCAGTACGGGTTGCGGCGCACCTGTTCGGTGAGCTGGCCACCCTCGTCGTAGCCGACATAGCCGGGAGGGGCCCCGACCAAGCGGCTGACACTGAACCGCTCCATGTACTCGGACATGTCGATCCGCACCATGTTCGACTCCTTCTCGTAGAGGTACTCGGCGAGTGCCTTGGCGAGCTCGGTCTTACCGACACCGGTGGGGCCGAGGAAGACAAAGCTGGCGATCGGCCGCTTCGGGTCCTTGAGGCCGCTCCGGGCGCGGCGGATGGCACGGGCCACGGCGCTGACGGCGTCCTTTTGCCCGATGATGCGGCGGTGAAGGTCTTCCTCCATCCGCAGGAGCTTCTGCTGCTCGCCCTCGACCAGGCGCGTGACCGGGATACCCGTCCAGCTCTGGACGATGGAGGCGATCTCGTGCTCGCCGACGACGGGGACGGCCTTCTCGCGGTCGTTCCACGTGTCCTCGCGCTCGATGATGCTCTGCTCCAGGTCTTCGAATTCCTTCTCGGCTTGGTCGAGCCGGTCACCCTCGGGGTGGCGGCGGAGGTGGTCGATCTCGGCGCGCAACTTGTTCAGCCGGACTTTGTCCTGTCGCACCTCGCTCGGCGGCAGGCTCTCCTGGAGCCGGACGCGGCTGGCGGCCTCGTCGACCAAGTCGATCGCCTTGTCGGGCAGGGTGCGGTCGGTGATGTAGCGCAGCGAGAGCTGGACGGCGGCCGTGATGGCGTCGTCGGTGATCTCGACGTTGTGGTGCGCCTCGTACCGCTCTCGCAGCCCTTTCAAGATGTCCACGGCCTCTTCCTCGTTCGGTTCGCGGACCTTGACGGCCTGGAACCGGCGCTCAAGGGCGGCGTCCTTTTCGATGTACTTACGGAACTCGTCTTGCGTGGTCGCGCCGATGCACTGCAGTTCGCCACGCGCCAAGGCGGGCTTCATGATGTTGCTGGCGTCGATGGCGCCTTCTGCGGCGCCCGCGCCCACCAGCGTGTGCAGCTCGTCGACAAAGAGGATGACCTGGCCCTCGGCCCGACGCACCTCTTCCATGACTTTCTTCATGCGCTCCTCAAACTCGCCGCGGTACTTCGTCCCGGCGACGAGGCCGGCGAGGTCCAGGGCGACGAGGCGCTTGTCCTTCAGCAAATCGGGGATGTCGCCGCTCACGATGCGGAGGGCGAGGCCCTCGGCGATGGCGGTCTTGCCGACGCCAGGCTCACCGATCAGGCACGGGTTGTTTTTCGTGCGCCGGGTGAGGATCTGCATGACCCGCTCGATTTCTTGCTGCCGACCGACGACCGGGTCGAGTTTCCCGTCTCGGGCCAACTCGGTGAGGTCGCGGCCGAACTCGTCGAGGGTCTGCGTCTTGGCGGAGCCGCCCGCCGACTGACCGGAGCTGCTGGACTTCGTCGACCCCCCGCTGCTGCGCGTCTGGGTGTCGTTGTCCTGCAGGGCCATGACTTCGCGTCGGGCTCGCTCGAGCTCGACGCCTAGCTTGGCCAGCACCCGGCCGGCCAGCCCGTCACCTTCGCGGATCAGGCCGAGCAACAGGTGCTCCGTTCCAATGTAGTTGTTGTTGAGGTTCCGGGCTTCGTCGTAAGCCAGGTCGATCACCCGCTTGGCGCGGGGCGTCAGGGTCATGTCTTGGCTTTGCCGGGCCTCGCCACGGGGCAGCTGTTTCTCAACCTCCGACCGGATGCGGCTGAGACTCACCCCGAGGCGCTCGAGGACTCGAGCCGCCACGCTGTCCGTTTCCCGGACCAAGCCCAGCAGGAGGTGTTCCGTCGAGACGTAACCCTCTCCAAACTTTTGGGCTTCTTCTTGGGCATAGAAAACGACTTTTCTCGCCCGCTCAGTGAACCGTTGCCACATACTCTGATTTTGTCTCCTGGCGGAATTTCCTGCTGGTCCTTCACGCCTTCACTACAGATAGACGGCCGGGGGCCAACCCTTGTGCCGTGCACGTGACGTTGGGCCCCCGTCCAGGCATGATTGTCGGTCGGTGTCCCAGGCTGGCCTAGGTGTCTTGAAGGTGATTCGGAACCGAGCCCGCTATAATGCGGGCATGCGGTCGGCTTGGCAGGTCGGGCTCTTCGTCGTTGTCTTTGTCGCGCTGGTGGTCGGTGGCTTGGCCGTCCTCCAGAAGGGGTTCTTGGCCGAAAAGACCGACACCTACTACGCAAAGTTCGCCGACGCGGGCGGACTCGCCAGCGGCGCCCCCGTCCTGCTCTCCGGAGTCCAGATCGGCAAAGTCGAGAGCGTGAAGCTGGACATCGACAACGCGGCGGTGGTCCGTCTGGCCGTGCGCCGCGGGCAGGCGATCCCGAAGTCCATCGTCGCCACGCTGCCGACCTCGTTTGTCTCGATCGGCGACAAGCAGGTCTTGCTGAAGCGCGAGCTCCCCACCGAGGGCTTCTACGCGCCGGGCAACGAGGGCGACCCGATCCCGGGCAAGTTGCTCGGCCCCCTTGAAGGTGTCGTCCCCGACAGCAAGGAGACGGTCGCCGAACTGAACAAGACCCTGGTCGCCTTCCAAAACCTCCTGAACGACCAGAAGCTCAAAGGCAGCCTGACCGGGCTGATGGACCAGAGCAAGGAGACCGCCGCGAAGTTCGGGGCCCTCGCCAGCCGTATCGACGGGCTGGTCGCCCAGAACCAGGGCAGCATCGGCAAGATGCTCGGTTCGATGACCGCGAGCATGGAAAACCTCCAGGCTGTCAGCGTGAAGATCAAGCAGATCGCCACCGACGGCGCCCTGGAAGGCAAGATGAACGACCTCCTTGCTTCACTTAACGAGGCGGCCGTGAGCGGCAAGAAGATGGTCGCCGACCTGCAGTCCTACACCAGCGACCCGGAAATCAAGGAGAACCTCAAGGCCACGATGGCGAACTTCAAGCAGATGAGCGAGAGCGGCACACGGATCGCCGCGGACGCCGAGATCATGGCCAAGAACGGGGCCAAGGTCAGCGGCAGCGGCGTCGAAATCGGTGAAAAGGCCAGCGCGCTCCTCGACAAGGCCAACAAACTTGCGACCGACATCGACGGCCTCGTCCAGAAGTTCAAAGAGACGGTGGACAAGGTCAAGATCCCAGGCTTGGGCGAGGGGCTCCCCAAGATCGGACTGGAAGCAGGCGTCACCCGCGAGACCGACCCCAACCGCAACCGGACGGACATCACCGCCATCGTGCCGATCGGCAAGGACTACCTCCATTTGGGACTCTACGACGCCTTTGAGTCGAACAAGGTGAACCTGCAATACCAGAAGACCTTCAACCCTCGTCTGGGCCTTCGGTATGGGGTCCACGCCAGCAAGCCGGGGATTGGGGTAGATTACGCCTTCGCGCCGAACGCTTGGTTGCAGTCGGATGTCTTCGGGCTCAACGACACCCAGTTCGACCTCAGGCTCAAGTACGGTTTTGGCAGCGGAATCCTAGGTTGGATCGGCGTCGACCGAATTTTCGAGCGCAACGCCCCGACTATAGGGATCGGCATCAAGAAGTAAGAAGGTTTGCGATGAAAGTCATCCTGAAGCAGGCTGTCCCGAAGCTGGGGAAAGAGGGCCAGGTCGTCAATGTGAAGGACGGTTACGCCCGTAACTTCCTGTTCCCCCACGGCATGGCCATCCTCGCCGACAAGTCCCAGATGGAAGTCTTGGCTCGTCGCAACGCCAAGGTCGCCCAAGGCCTCGCCGACACCAAGGCGGCGGCCGAGGCCACCAAGGAAAAGATCGACGGGGCCGTCGTCAATGTCGGCCAGAAGGTGGGCCGGGACGGTGTCCGCCTGTTCGGCGCGGTGACCTCGCAAGACGTGGCCGACGCGGTCAAGGAGCAGTTGAAGGTCGAGGTCGACAAGAAGGGCGTCCTCCTCATCCAGCCGATCAAGCGCCTGGGTGTCCACGATGTCGAACTCGACATCCACCGCCAGGTCGTCATCCACATCAAGGTCAACGTCTTTGACCAAGAGCACCCTGAGTCGGCCGCCGCCCAGCTTGCCGCCACCACTCCCCAGACCGCCGAGGCGGAACCGGCAGTCGAGGCCGAGGCCGAAGCCGTCGAAGCCTGACCATCCTCAGTTCCACGGACACGAAACTCCCGTCGGCCACGCCGACGGGAGTTTTCTCTTTCTGCCCCTTAGCCGCGCAGGGCCTTCATGCCCGCCCAGCCGTCCTTGACCTCCACGAGCCGTTCGACGCCAAGACGCTCCAAGACGCTCACCGCCACGGGCGAACGCGAGCCGCCTTGGCAATGCACGGCGTACGCGACTCTCGGGTCAAGGTCGGCGATCCGGCGCGGGAGAAAGCCATAGGGGATGGTGTGAGGGCTGGTCGACGGGTCGCTCTCATGCTCGCTCGCCCCGCGGACGTCGAGGGCGACCAGACCCTCGGGTAAGTCGGCGGCCGCCATGCTGGGAATCGTGCGGACTTCGCCACCCGCGGCCCTGACCGCCCCGACGATCTCCGGCCCGGCCCACGCCACGACGCGGTCTAGCCCGACCAAAGCCATCTCCTGCGCGGCCAGTCGGGCCGACCCTTCGTCGGACGCCACCAGGTGGATGTCGGTGTCGTAAGGCACGAACCACCCGCAGTTGATGGTGAAGAGCTTGTCCAGGGGGGCGTGGACGGAGCGGTAGATGTGCGACTCCAAGTATTCGGGGCTCGGGCGAACGTCCACGACCAGCGTGTCCGCCGACGCATACCGGGCGGCGTCGCCGGACCGCACCATGGCCGGGCGGTCGGCGGTCCGGGCGGGGCCCCGCTTGTTGCGCGCCTTCATTTCGGCGTAATAGGCCGGTGGTTCCGGCTGACCGCGCAAGACCTCGGCGACAAACGCGGACTCGTCCTCCATCAGCAAGGCCCAGTTCGCCGACTTCTCGTATCCGACCGTCGAGACCGGCACAGCGCCGAGGGCACGTCCACACGGCGACCCCGCACCGTGGGCGGGCCAGACCAATACGTGATCGGGCAACGACTTGATCCATTGCAGGGACTGGAACAGCGACCTCGCCCCGGGCTCCTGGGTGCCCTTGACCCCGGCGGCCTGCTCCAAGAGGTCCGGCCGTCCGACGTCGCCGACAAAGACAAAGTCGCCGGTGAAAACGGCCACGGGCTTCTCAGACCGGCCCAGGTCGCGCAGGACAAACGAGATGTGCTCCGGCGTGTGACCCGGGGTGTGTCGGACGGTCAGCTCGACGCTTCCCGCCGTGATCTTGTCACCGGTGCGGACAAGGGCGGCCCGGTCGCCAAACCCGTACTGCCAGTCAGCCGGACCTTCGGCGCTCAGGAAGAGCGTCGCCCCCGTCGCTTCAGCCAGTTCCTTGGCTCCCGACAAGAAATCGGCGTGGATGTGGGTCTCGGTGACCGCCGTGATCTTCATCTTGCCCTTGGCGGCAGCCTCGATGTACTGGCCAAAGTCGCGGTTTGGGTCGATCACGACGGCAGAACCGTCACCGGGGCATCCCACCAAGTAGCTCGCGTGAGCCAAACGATCGTTGTAGAAGCGCTGGACGACCATGTCAACTTTATGGACGCCACGTTACCCGGCGAGTGCGAACGGACTCAGGCGGCGTCGGACTGGTCGCTGTACACCGACACCCGGTCGCGTCCGGAATGCTTGCTCTCATACAGGGCCATGTCGGCCTGCCTCAAGATGTCCCGCGGGTCGTGGTGACCCGCCTCCGCCGTGGCGCAGCCGACGCTGACGGTGAGGTGCAGTCCGTCGAACGGTTCCCGCGCGACCGCCTGGCGCAACGACTCGGCGGTGTGGGCCGCGCCCTCCTCGTCGGTGTCGGGTAACAGGACGGCGAACTCCTCACCGCCATAGCGGGCGACCACGTCGGACTTGCGGCAAGTGGCCTTCAACCGCTCGGCGACCGCGCTCAGGACCTTGTCGCCGACCAAGTGGCCGTACTGGTCGTTGACCGACTTGAAGAAGTCGATGTCGAGCATAAGCACCGACAACGGCGCCCGGTTGCGGACGGCGAGCTCCACGGCATGCAGAAAGTGCTGCTGGAACGACATGTGGTTGTGCAGGCCCGTCATGGCGTCGGTCGTCGCCTGCTGGCTCAGGGCTTGGTTCATTTCCTCGACCTGTTCCATGCGCAGTTTGAGCTGCTTCTGTAAGTCCACAAGCTGGGTGACATCGTGGCCGTTCACGACCACAGCGTTGATGAGCGGCGTCGTCAGGTGGTTCGAGATGTCTAGTTGCAGAATGCGCCTCAGCCCGTCCGGGGTCACAAACTCATACATCCCCCGCACCCGGCCGTTCTCCTGGGCCATCGCGGCAGCCAGGGCCGACTTCAGGGCGTCTGGGCACGCGGCGAACTCCTCCAGGGGGTGTCCCTGCACGTCGGTCGGCTCGCGTCCCGTGGACACCGCCAAGCCCGGGCTGGCATAGGTGACGGTGGCCGTCTCGTCCAGCAAGAGCAGGACGTTGTCCGAACCTTCGACCAGAAGTTGCATACGGTCGATGGACTCGCGGCGGGCAAGGTCGAGCAGCACACTGTCGGTGACGTCGTGGACCACGACGAGGCTGTCGGACATGCCGCACGGAGAAACGACGACGTCGAAGTAGCGGCCCGAGGCACCGTGACGGAACCGGGCCGCCCGCTGGTCAAAGGTCGCCGTGCGCATCGCTTCGCAGACCATCTCGCCAAGCCCGGTCGGCAGGGCGACCGTCCACAGGAAGCCTTCGACGAGGGCGTCGGGCGCGACCAGACCCGCGTTGTCGCACAGCCGGACAAGCGACCCTTGGTAGTCGACCCGGAGCATGGTGACCGGTAATGAAGCGAGGAGGGCCTCGTCGGCGGCCAGGTGCTCGTGGAGTTCTTCGCGGAGGGCGTGTTCGTTCGTCTGGTCGTCGAGAGCCAGAGCGGCCCAACCCGAATGGGCAAACGCAGAAATCTGTGCGCTCAGGCGCAACTCTCGGCCGCTGGGGGTCGCGGTCACCCAGTCCAACTGCGGGCACGGCACGCCGTGCTCCATGTCCGACCAAGCCCGCTTCACGAGGGTGAGGTCGCCGCTCAGCCCGACGACGTCCCACACCAACTGGTCGCGGACGGCGTCTGCCGAGGTCTCGAAGAGGTTGGTGAACGACCGGTTCGTCATCTGCACGCGGCCGTCGCGGTCAAAGAGGGCGACGGGACGAGGCCAGTCGGCGACCATGGCCTGGAAGTCGTCGGAGATCGGCGTCATCCCTTCCCTCCCGGCAGTCGGGCCAGCCACTGGTCGACGTCGTCTGGAGTCATGGTGGCTAGGGCGAGGACCTTGGACCTCGACTTAGCCCCCTGCCTGACCGTGACGCTGGTCTTCGCCACCCCAATCGACTTTGCCACCAGTTCGACCACTGCCTTGTTCGCTTCCCCGTCGGCGGGCGGTGCGCTGACCCAGACCAAGCAACCCCCTGCCCCGTCTGGCTCCACCCGTTCTCGCGAGGCCCGGGTCGTCACACGGACCCTCAGCTCAGCGCACGGTGGCGTCAACAGCACCTCCTGACTTAGTGGGATTCTCGGGTCGTCGTGGCCCCGTTTTCAGGTCGCTCCGCCACCGGTTTCAGTCCGTCGGCGCGCGGGAGGCCCCCCTGCGGCTTCCTGGCCCGGGGGATCTGCCTTGCCCGACTTCACCTTGCCAGCCATGATGTCGGCCACTTTTTGGCGGTTGTTCTTGGCCTGCGGGTCCTCAGGAGCCAACTTGATGTAGGCGTCCCAAATGCGTAAGGCGTCGGTGTAGAGTCCCAGTCTCGTATAGGCGTGGGCCAAGATCCTGAACGCGTTAGGGTGAGGCGGGGGTACTTGCTTGTCGATGCCTTTCAGCACTTCGACGACGCTCACATAGCTCTTGGCCAGGTAGTAAAAGTTGGCGACGGGATACAGGTGGTCGCGGTCAGAAGGGTTGCGCTTGGCGTACTGGATGTACGTCAAAAGCTCCAGATCGGGACGCTCGATGTTCTTGTACATCCAACCGAGGTCGGTGGCGGTCTCCTCGTCGAGCGGTTGAAGCTCTTGCTTGACCTTCAACATCTGGATGATGACGGGAAACTCGCCGTCCTCAAACCACTTGTCGCTCTGCTGGGTCATGCGGTCGCCAAACGCCTCGTCAATGTCGGACGCTGCCTCGCTCGCCTGGGAGAAGGCCAAGGCCGACAGAAGCAGGGCGAATGCGAAGGCGAGCGGTTTCATGGTTGTCCGAGTGCTTTGATCAAGGCGTCCTGGACCATGGCCGGGTTCGCCCGGCCCTGGGTCTTCTTCATGACCTGTCCGACAAAGAAGCCGAGCAAGCTCTCCTTCCCGGCGCGGTACTGGTCGGCCTGGGCCGCGTTCTCGCGCACTACTTCTTCACAGACGGCGGAAAGCTCCGCCGGGTCACTGATTTGGGTCAAGCCCTTGGCCTTCACCAGTTCCGACGGGGCCTCACCGGTCTTGAACATGTCACTAAAGACATCTTTGGCGATTTTCCCGCTGATCGTCCCGGCGTCGATCATCTTGGTCAGTTCGACGATGTGCCCGGGGCGCACTTTGCTCGTCTGTCCTTCCGCCGCCTCACCGACCGACACCGCGGTCTGTCCCGCTTCGTTCAGGAGCTTGGCAAAGTCGCCGTTCATCCAGTTGCACACCTGCTTGGCGTCGCCCCCTTGGGCGACGGCGGCCTCAAAGAACTCCGCCCATGTCCGGTCGGCGGTCAGGACGCCCGCGTCATAGGCACTGAGCCCAAGGGAGTCTTGGTACCGCCGGGCCTTGGCCAAGGGCAGCTCGGGCAGGGCGGCACGCTCGGCCTCGATCTCGTCTTCGCTGAACTCCAACGGGACCAAATCGGGGTCCGGGAAGTAGCGGTAGTCTTGCTCCGACTCCTTCTTGCGCATCACGAAGCTGGATTCGGTCTGCTCGTTCCATCCTCGCGTCTCTTGGACGACCTGCCCACCGCCTTCCAGAACGTCGATCTGGCGCTTGCGCTCGAACAGGGTGCCCAGTTGCACCGATCGGAAGCTGTTGAGGTTCTTCAGCTCTGTCTTCGTGCCGAACTTCTCTTGCCCTGCGGGTCGGACACTGATGTTGGGCTCGCAGCGGAGCGAACCTTCCTCCATCTTGCCGTCGCACACGCCCAGGTACAGCAAGACCTGGCGGAGTTGGACGAGGTATTCCCGCGCTTCGTCGGGGTCTTCGATGTCGGGCGGGAACGCGGTGACGATCTCCATCAACGGCACTCCGGCCCGGTTATAGTCGACGCCGCTGCCCCCGGTCGGGAGGTGCATCAGTTTCCCGGTGTCCTCTTCAAGGTGGACGCGCTGGACCTTGATCTGCTTGGTCGTGCCGTCAGCCTTGGGAATCTCCAGCCAGCCGTAGTAGCCGATCGGGTTGGTCTCGCCGTACTGGCTGACCTGGTACCCCTTGGGCAGGTCGGGATAGAAGTAGTTCTTGCGGTGGAAGACGCTGTGGGCGGGCACCTGGCAGTTCAGGGCGAGGGCCGTGCGCAGGACCATCCGGATGGCGCTCCGGTTAGGGACGGGCAGCGTGCCGGGCAAGCCCAGGCACACCGGGCACACCCTGGTGTTCGGCATCCCGCCAAAGGCAACCGGACAGCGGCAGAACATCTTGCTCGCTGTCCGCAACTCGGCGTGCACCTCCATGCCGACGCTGAGAACGTAATCCGCCATGTGCCAGCGAGTCTACTCGGGCGAGGCGGCCCGGTCGGCCCGACGGTGGTCCTACGGCGCGGTTGGGCCGATGTGCCCCCGCTACCCTGCGGTACCGGGCTGGCGTCCCTCACACTCGGAGGATGACCGCGCAACACGCGACGCAGAAGTTCCAGACCGGCCCCGTCTCTCAGGCGATGCTGGACGAGCTCGGCCGCTACGTCGTCTGCGAGCCGCAGCCCTTCGTGGTCGACCTTCAAAGGAGCCAAGGCATGTGGCTGGCCACCGTCGACGGCGACCGCCTGTTCGACTGGATGGGCTACTACGGCAGCAAACTGCTCGGTCATAACCATCCCGGACTCTACGAGCCTGAGTACGTCGAGCGGCTCGTGCGCGCCGCCAACAACAAAGTCGCCAACCCGGACTTTCTCACCCCCGAGTGTCTCGCCTTCTACCGGGCCGTCCACGAACTGGCCCCCCGGGCGATGCGCAACCCCAACCTTGAGGTCTACGCGGTGAACAGCGGGGCCGAAGCGGTCGAGAACATGATGAAGTACCTCGTCAGCCGCTTCAACAGCCGTAAGATGTCGGAGGGCAAGTCGCCCACCAACCGTCGGTTCGTCTATTTCGACCGGGCGTTCCATGGCCGGACGGTCTACGCCCTCGGAGTCACCCAGACCGTCGACCCCGTCGCGACCAAGGACTTCCACGGGCTGACCTCGGGCGGGAACATCAAGCTGCCGTTCCCGGAGTACGACAGCGACCGCACCGAGGCGGAGAACCTCAAGACGGCCCAGAACGTGCTGGAGATGGCCGACGTCGTCCTCGGCCAGATGGCCGACGAGTTGGTCGGGCTAATCGTCGAGCCGATCCAGGGTGCGGGGGGCCAGCGGGTGGCCCTGCCCTCGTTCTTCCGTGGCCTTAGCGAGATCTGCCACAAGCACGGGGTCGCCCTCGCCTTCGACGAGGTCCAGACCGGGCTCGGTTGCACCGGTGAGATGTTCGCGATCGACCACTTTGACCTTCCCTACGCCCCCTTGGCGGTGGCGACGGGCAAGAAGTTTGGGGTGGGCCTGGTCTACATGCACGAGCCGCTGGACGAAGTCGGTGTCCTCGACTCGACATGGGGAGGGACGCTGGCCGACATGGTCCGCGTCGTCCGCGAATTGGAGATCGTGCGGCGCGACGGCCTTGTCGCCGAGGCCGCCCGCAAGGGCGAGTATCTGCACAGTGCGCTCCGCGACCTGCAAAAGCGCCATTACGGCGTCATGCTCAACGTCCGCGGCCTCGGCCTGTACCAAGGGTTTTCCCTGGACTCGGCCCAGCGAAAGGCCGCGCTGCTCAGCCACGCCCGGGCCGAGCACGGCACGCTCCTCCTCGGGGCGGGCACCGACGCGGTGCGGTTGCGGCCGAACCTCGACGTCACCGTCGAAGACATCGATCTGTTGGTGGACATCCTCGACCAGAGCCTCCATGCGGTAGCCTGAGCCGGCTTGCCCCAGCCCTTATGAACCTCCTGTCCGACCCACAGACGTACATCAGTTTCCTGACGTTGTCGGTGCTTGAGATCGTCCTCGGCATTGACAACATCATTTTCATCGCGATCCTCACGGGCAAGTTGCCCGAGGCCGACCGCCCGCGGGCCCGCACCATCGGCCTGAGCCTCGCGCTCATCACCCGTATCCTCCTCCTCCTGTCCATCAGTTGGCTGATGAAGCTGACGAAGCCGCTGTTCCATGCGATGGACCACGACTTCACCGGCAAGGACATCGTGCTGATCCTCGGCGGCCTCTTCCTGATCTGGAAGGCGGTCATGGAGATCCATGAGAAGCTCGAAGGCGCCGAGGAGCAGCCCAAGGACGTTAAGGCGAGGGGGTTCACCGCGACCATCGCCCAGATCATCGCGATCGACATCGTGTTCTCGCTTGACTCGGTCATCACCGCCGTCGGCATGTCCAACCAGATCCCCGTCATGGTCGCGGCGGTGGTCGCCGCGGTGGGTGTCATGCTCGTCGCCGCCGGAAAGATCAGCGACTTTGTGGAAAAGCACCCCACGATCAAGATCCTGGCCCTTTCGTTCCTTCTCCTTGTCGGGGTGAATCTTGTCGCGGACGGCTTCGGTAAGCACTTTGACAAGGGCTACACCTACTTCGCGATGGCGTTCGCCGTCGGCGTCGAGATCGTCAACATCCGGGTCCGGAAGAAGACGAACCCGACCCGGCTGCACGACCCATTCCCGGCCGAAGACATCGAGCAAGCCCAACGAGAGTCGTGATCCCATGATCCAGACCGACAAACTGACCAAGGTCTTCCCTAACCCCAAGGGCAAGCCGGTGCGGGCGGTGGACGCGTTCGACTTCACCGCCGTCCCCGGCAAGGTCCATGCCCTGCTCGGCGTCAACGGGGCGGGCAAGACGACCGTCTTGCGGATGCTCAGCACCGTCCTCAAGCCCACGTCGGGCAGCGCCACCGTGAACGGGTTCGACGTGGTCAAGGACCCCGAAAAGGTCCGACAGTCCATCGGCTTCCTCTCCACCTCGACCGCGGTGTACGGCCGGTTGAAGCCTCTGGAAATGCTCGCCTACTTCGGGACGCTCTATGGGCTAGACGACGCGACGATCAAGCGCCGCACCCATGACATTGCCGAGCGGCTCGACATCATGCCGTTTGCCGACCGCTTGTGCGACCAGTTGTCGACCGGCCAAAAGCAACGGGTGAGCATCGCGCGGGCCATCCTCCACGACCCCCCGGTCGTCTTTTTCGACGAGCCGACGGCGGGCCTCGACGTCCTCACCGCGCAGACCGTCCTCCAGTTCATCGAGGGGTGCCGCGACCAAGGCAAGACCGTGGTCTTCAGCACCCACATCATGAGCGAGGTCGAGAGGCTCGCCGACGACGTCTCCGTCATCCACGAAGGCACCCTGAAGGGCGCGGGCACGCCGGCCGAGATCGTCGCGACGACGGGCTCGCCGAGCCTCGAAAAGGCGTTCCTCCGCCTCGTCGGCTACAACGAGCCCGTCACCACCGCTTAGAGTCAGATGCTGGCCGGTTTGTCGGCCAAGACCCGGACGCGGTACCCGAGCGACTGGCTGAGCGAGACCATCTCCTCGAAGATGTCGCCGTATGCCACCGCGACGTGGTTGCTCATGTAGGTCATCATCAGCGACTGCTTGCTGATGCCCAGGTCGGCGGCCATGAACGGCCACTCCCGCGTTGTGCCGTTCCACATCTCGTCGCGCAAGGCCGTGGGCAGTTTGAGCGACTCGCCCCGGCCGACGTCCATACACAGCTCGTCCTGGCTCATCCACGCCCGGGCCCATGTGATCTGGCCGGGGAGGCTCTCGCCGCTGAAGCTGCCGCCGGGAATCGGGAAGTACTGGACCGGCTGCCGGTAGGAGTGGACTCCCTGCAGGGTGTCCGGGTCGTGGTTGAAAGCGTAGGCCCCGCACGACCCAGAGTTGAGGAGGACCCAGAACGTCCGGCCCTCGTAAGTCCCCGCCCAGCGGACGTCGTGGAACATGACCGCCTCGTGGAGCCCCTTGGCCTTCAGAAGACGCTTCATCATCTCCATCGGGAGGAGGTTCCCCTGGTCGGCCTCGGTCGAGCACACAAAGGTCGAGCCGTCGCTCTCGGGCCGGCACTTCGAGTTAAAGAGGCCTTCGGCAAAGTCTGACGGCGGGCGCTGGCGGAACATGCCCAGTTGGTACTGCCAACCCACGCACGACGCGCCGAACTCTTCGCAGATGTCCTTCACCGCGAAGTAGTCCCGCAACTGCTCGCGGGTGGCCTCGGGGCCAAAGTCACCGTGATAGTGGAACGTCACGCCCTTGTCGTTCACAAACTTGACCGCGTCGTCGATACGCTTGTCGTCGATGTTCTTGCCGTAGTCGACGATCCAAGCCTGGTCGACCTTCTGTTCCGTCATGCCGACCCGGGCGACCCGCTGAGGACCGAAGTAACCGTTGATCATGCCCATCGAGGTGTCGCCCAGCATGACGGCCAGTGGTCGGCTCGCCTTCATCTCCGAGTAGACGTTGTTCGCGGCGATGCTGAGGGTCTGCTCAGGGACGTGGATGTGTTCGGTCGAGTACGAGACAAAACCGTCGCGACACCAACCCTCCAGGCCCTCCATGAAGTGCTCGTCCTTCGTCCAATCCTCCGCCTCGGTCCAAAGGCGTGAAGCGTGCCGTCCGTGGGACTCAAGGCATCCCGCCGTGTTGAGAAGGCCGACGAGGCCGGGCCAGCGGCCGCTGAAGTTGCTCGCGAGCAAGAGGGGGTTGTCGTTCACGATCGCGCCGGCGGACGTGTGTTGGCCGTACACCCAGTGGGCAAAGATGCCGACCATCGGGTCGCGGACGGGGCCCAGCTTACGGATGCTCTCGATCGGCTTGGTCAGAAAGCCCTCGATACGGTAAGTCTCTTTGCCGAGGGCCTTGAGGGCGAGCTCCATCTGTCGCGTCGCCTGCTCCACGTTCTCAAGGGCGAGTTCGTTGGCGAGGGGGCGATAGTCTCCGGGCCAAAATATTGCGATCCGATCCACGGCCTCCAGATTATCCGAACCAGGCCTGGCTTGTCAGGGTCAACGACACCGATTCAGTCGAACATTTGCGCCGCGAACGACCGAGGGTCGAAGTCGACGAGGTCCTCTGGCTTCTCGCCCAGGCCGACCAGCTTGATCGGCACCTTGAACCGGTCGTAGATGCCCAGCAAGGCGCCTCCCCGGGCGGTGCCGTCGAGTTTGGTCAGGACGAGGCCGGTCAGCTTGGCTGCCGCGGTGAACTCCTCCGCCTGGCGCAAGGCGTTCTGACCCGTGTTCGCGTCGAGGACCAACAAGGTCTCATCGGCAGGGCGGCCGACCGCCTTCTCCACGGACCGCGCGATCTTGCTTAACTCCGCCATCAGGCTCGCTTTGGTGTGCTGGCGTCCCGCCGTGTCGGCCAAGACATAGTCCATGCCCCGCGACTTGGCTGCGGTGACCGCGTCAAAGACGACCGACGCCGGGTCAGACCCTTGCTGGGCACCGACGAAGTCGGCCCCCGACCGCTTGGCCCAAAGTTCCAGCTGTTCGACCGCCGCGGCGCGGAACGTGTCGCCCGCGGCGAGAAGGACCTTGCGGCCTTGCCCCACGAGCCGGGTGGCGAGTTTGCCGATGGTCGTCGTCTTGCCCACCCCGTTCACGCCGACAAACAGGTAGACCGTCGGAGGAAAATTGCGGAAGAGCATCGTCTCCCCGGGCTGGCTGAACCGACTGGCGATCGCCGCTTGGAGCCTGGCCTTCATCGCCTCCGGCTCGGTGATCTTTTCCTCGCGGACGGCCCGGCGGAGCTCGTCGAGGATCTCGGTGGTCGTCGTGACGCTCGTGTCCGCCTGGAGAAGCGCTTCTTCAAGCTCCTCGTAGAGGTCGTCGTCAATGACACCCCGGCCCATCAGCCGGTCGACCCGCTCCATCAGCCGCTTGAACATGCGGCCCAAAGTATCCCCCGCCGGGTAACTTCACGGCTTCCGGTCCCGTAGTCACGGCGGACAGAAGCGTCATGCGTCAGGCTCTACAGGTTCTCAACAAGGAGTGGATCGAACTCCGGCGCGACCGCCGCGTCATCATGAACGTCTTCGTCCTCCCCGTCTTCATGATGCTGATGTTCGGTTACCTCTTCGGCACCCTCGAAGAGAAGCTGGGCAAGGAGCCGGACCTCACCGTCCACGTCGTGGGCGACATGGCCAACCCGGTGGTCAAGCGCATGATGGAGGGCGAAAAGAAGGCGAAGGTCGTCGCTTCTACCGACCTCGAGGCGTCCATTGAGAAGATCAAGAAGGGTGACGTCCGCATGGTGGTCGAGGTACCGGCGGACTACGCCCAGAGGGTCGCGGTCGGCAAGGGTCTTCTCAAAGCCCACTATGACAAGAACGCCCCCCTTGGCAACATCGCCTTCGGCCTCCTGACCCGGGCGGCCGAAAATGAAAACGCCCACCTCGTCGAGTCGCTGGTCGTCGCCTCCGGCAAAGACAAGTCGCTGGCCAAGCCGGTGAACATCGAGAGCATCGACGCGAACCCCCAGACGGGTCTTGGGGCCTCTCCCTTGGCCAGCTTGCTCCCCTACCTGGTCGTCCTCTTCTGCTTCACCAGCGGGATGGCCGGTGCCGCCGACATGGTCGCCGGCGAAAAGGAGCGCGGCACGTTGGAAACCCTCCTCGTCAGCCCCGTAGACCGTAACCAGGTGGCGGCGGGCAAGTTCCTCGCCCTCTTCCTGACCTGCTTGGCCGGGTCTGTCGTCGCCCTTGTCGCCGTCGTCGCCGTCGGGGCGCTGGGCCTGCCCGCGACAAAGGCCATCTTTCCGACCGGCGTGTCCCTCTCGCCCGTCGCCGTCTTCGTCCTCGTCGCGGTCATTGTGCCGTTGGCGGCCATGTTCGCCGGCCTGATGCTGGCCGTCAGCACCCACGCCAAGACAATGCGCGAGGCGGGGACGCTTCTCGGCCTGATGAACCTCGCCGTCATCGCGCCCGCCGTCCTCAGCCAGGTGGTCGGGATCGCGGGGATGGACAAGGCGGCGTGGGTGCGCTGGACCCCGGTGCTGAACAACGCCATCGCCCTCAAGGGCGGCCTGGCCGGCAACGTCGACTGGGCGATCGTCGGGACGGCGGTCTTGACGAGCGGCGTCCTCGCCGCGCTGGCGATCGCCCTCAGCGTCCGCCTGTTCCAGCGGGAACAAGTCCTCGCCCGGGTCTGACCCTAACTCGACGAACCCAGCATCTGGGCTAACTGTGAGCTCTGGGCCTGCAAGTTGGCCAACGCCGTCTCCATCGCGGTGAACTTGGCGCGGAGGGTGTCCTCCTGCAGGGTCAGGAGGTCGTTCTTCCGGTTGATCGAGTCCGTCATGTCGTCGATCTGGGACTGCAGTGAGTCGTCGATGCTCTTGAAGATGCCGGTCGTGGAGTCGGTGAACGAACTCAAGGACCGGTTCAACTGGCTCGTGAGGCCCTTTGAGAAGACTATCGAACCCACCGACCCCGTCGCCGTGCCCGTGTATTGGATCTGAAGGTTCGACGTGTTCGCGTTGGCGCTGTCGCCGATGAGGAACTGGCCGTTGCCGGTCGCCGTCTCGCCGTTGATCGTCCCCGCCACGTCAAGCCCGTCGACGGTGACACCGTCGCCCGTCCCCACGCCCGAGTTGTCGGCGGCCGCGGCGAGGTTGCTCACCATCGTGAACCGGGCCGTCGAGCCGTAGCGCTTGCTGACCACCTGCAGTTTGCCGTCGCCGTCAAGCGATGCCACAACGTTGTCCTTAAGGCGGGAGTCGCTGTTGATCTTGTTGACGAGGTCCGCGGCCGAGCTCCCCGAGTCGACGTACAGGGTGACGTCACCGGACGAGAACAGCGACCCACTGAAAGTCAGGTGCTCGTTGCCGACATTGGCCAGGGTCTGCGCCGCCGCGCCGGTGAACTGGGTCTTCGTCGCCGCCTGGGTGATGTTGACCGAATATCCAAGACTCGTCGAGGCCAGCGTCTTGTCGGTCGCGCTGACATAGGTGATGTTGGCGTTCGTGCTGGAACCCGAGTTCACCATCAGGCTCTTCACCGAGTTCACGTCCGTCGTCAGCGCGTTGTTGAGCTTGCTCGTGTCCAGGTTGAGCTTGCCCTTGTCGTCGAGGGTGAAGCCGAGTTGGGTCAGCGACTTGTACGTGCCCGTGCCGGACGTCGAGAACAGGATCTGGTTCACCGAGGACTGGATCTGCTGCACGGTGTCGTCGCCGAACAGGGGGCCCGAGTCATACGTCTTCGAGTCGAACTTCGAGTACTGCGCCACAAAGTCAACGAAGTTGTTGTAGGCGTCCTTGAAGCTGGAGAAGGCGTCAGTGATCTTTTGAGTGTCCTGGGAGACTCCGACGGTGACGGTGGCGTCGTCCTTGAGCAGGTTCAGGGTGAGGCCCGGGACGACGTTCGTCACCTGGTTCGAACTGGCGCTCACGGTCAGGCCGTCGACAGTCACGCTGGCGTCCTGGGCGGCGACGAGCTGGTTGCCAAACCCCTGCTGGAGCAACCCGATGTCGGTCAAGAGGCCGCTGCCGTCCGAGATCGAACCGGGCACCGGCGCACCGGCCATCTGAAGTTTGGAGACCGTCTTGCCGTTCTGCGTGACGCTCACGACCGAAGCCGTGACCCCCGCCCCGGCCGCGTTGATCTTGTCCGAGACCGTCTGCAAAGAGTCTGTGCTGAAGTCGACGCCGATGTCGATGCCGTTGATGGTGAAAATGCCCGAGTTCGTCAGACCGGTCAGTGTCCCGATCGTCGAAGTCGAGTCGGAGAAGCCATAACTCAGGCCGGTGCTCGGGGCCGGCGACTCGCGCAAGGTGGCAGCGCCCGAGAGCACACCGATGGAGCCCAGGAACGTCCCTGTCGCGTCGGCGAGTTGGACCCCTCCCTTGGCGCCCGACACCGAAGAACTGAAGGTGATGTAGGCCGCGCCCGACCCACCGTCCAGCACACTGGCGACCACACCGTTGCCCAAGGCGTTCACTTTGGCGGCGACGGAGGTCAGGGAGTCAGAGGTGTTGACCTGGACCGACTTGCCGTTCACGACGAACGTGCCCGACATGTTCAGGGCGTCGGTCGCGCTCGACTGTGCGGCGGATGCGACCTTGTGGTTCTGGGCCAGTTGGTTGATCTTGACGGTGTACTGCCCGGTGGCGGCCGTTCCCGACGGGGTCACGGTCAATGCCGACGTGTCGCTGCTCGTCGCCGCCGAAGGGTTGAAGTTCCCCGCGGTGCTCAATCCGGCCAAGGCCGTCGTGATGGACTGGACTTGGGACTTGAGCTGGGAATAGACCAGTTGCTTGGCCTGAAGCACCTGTTGTTGTTGCTGGATCCGCTGGATCGGCAACTGTTCGATCTGGATGAGCTTCGAAATGATGCTGTCGACGTCGATACCCGACGCCAACCCTGAGAAGTGGATGCCCGAAGTCGACCCTAAGCTCATGTTCCCTCTTGTAGGTGTTCCGCATTTCGCGGAGAAAATCGAGGGGGCCCGCCCGGCATAGGCCGGACAGGCCCCGTAATCTTAGAGGAGACCCACCAGGTCCTTGGCCCGGGCCACCTGTTCGGCGACCTGCTCGCGCAGCGAGTCAAGGTCCCCTTCGGTGTAGTTGAGCACCTTCATGGCGCGCGGGTCGATCTGCCCCTTCACGCCGACAAAGGTCGGGTCGCTGAGTTCGCTGGCCAGGTAGTCCGCGATATGGACACAGGCGGTGGTCGGCGAGACGTTGTTTTCCGGCAGGTGGTCGTGGTCCCGGATGGCGTCGACGAGCACGCTCGGGAAGTTCCACTTCTCCGCCAGGGTCGCCCCCAGTTCAGCGTGGGTGAACCCGAGGATACGGGTCTCCGTCTCCGAGATCGGCTCTTCGTTCTTGAGCGACGCGGTCAGGACTTCCTGGTACGGCAAGGTGAAGAGCGTGAACAGGAACAGCCTGCCGACATCCCGGAGCAGACCAGAGACGAAGACCGTCTCCACGTCCTTCCGCTCCATGTTGCGCTTCCGGGCGAGTGTCTCGGCGGCGGACGCGGCGGCAAAGGAGTTCTGCCAATACGCCTTCTGCGTCTCAATGACCCTCGGGCTGGACGAAGTGAGAATGTTGAGGACGCCGATGGAGAGGACCAGGTTGCGCACCTGATGGAGACCCAAGATCGCGATCGTCTGGTTGACGTTGACGATTTGGCGAGGCAGACCGAAATAGGCCGAGTTGACGACCTTCAGCAACTTCGTCGTGATCGCCGTGTCCAACGAGAGGTGCTTCTCGATCTCTGCCGTCGACACGTTTTCGTTCTCCGTCGCCTGGACGACTTGCAAAACGACCCCGGGAAGGGCGGGCAGGTCGACCATCGCCTTTTCGATGTAGCGTCGTAGTAGGAAGTTTTCTGATCTCAGTGCCATGGTTGTTGTCTGCTTCTCACCTGTCTGACGGGATCACCCCGTTCACGTCCACGATCAGGGCCACGTTGCCGTCGCCCAAGATGGTCGCCCCGCTCACGCCCACGGTCTCGCCGCAGAAGCGGCTGAGGGACTTGATGACGACCTCTTGCTCCCCGATCAACCTGTCGACGACCAAGCCCACCCTCTGTTCGGCCAGACCGACGACGACAACGTAACTATCGGCCTGATCGCCGCCGTTGCACACCTCGAAAACGTTCCGAAGTCGTAAGAGTGGCGTCGTCTGACCCCTGATCACGATCACCTCGCGCCGGTTGATCCTCTGCACCTGCGACGGGTCGAGGAACAAGGTCTCGATCACGCTGCCCAGGGGCAACACAAACACATGGCCGTTCACGTCGACGAGCAGGCCCCGGATGATCGCCAGAGTCAGGGGGAGGCGCAAGCTGAATCGTGAGCCTTCGCCCGGGGTCGAGTCCAAGTCGATGACGCCGCCCAGCTTTTGGATGTTGGAGCGGACGATGTCCATCCCCACCCCGCGGCCGGAGACCTCGCTGACTTCGGCGGCGGTGCTCAACCCGCTGTGGAAGATCAGTTGCAGGGCCTCCTTGTCGGACATCTTCGCGGCCTGGTCGCTCGTGATCAGGCCCTGGTTGACCGCCTTCGTCCTGACCCGCTCCAGGTCGATCCCCTTGCCGTCGTCGATGATCTCGATGACGATGTGGTTCTCCTGGTGCCGGGCGCTGACGATGACCCTGCCCTGGGCCGGCTTGCCGACCTTGCTCCGCTCGGCCGGCGCCTCGACGCCATGGTCGACGCTGTTGCGCAGGATGTGGAGCAGGGGGTCGCCGATGACTTCGATGACACTGCGGTCAAGTTCGGTCTCGCCTCCCACCAGGTCGAGCTTCACGTCCTTGCCAAGCTTCTGGGCCAGGTCGCGGACGACGCGGGGGAACCGGTTGAAGACGGTCTCGATGGGCATCATCCGTGCCTTCATGATCTGGTCTTGAAGGTCTGCGGTGATCCGGGCGATGTGGCCGACGGTCTCCTGGAGCGCGTCGACCTCCCGGTCCTGATACCGTTGGCTGATCTCGATGCCGATCTGCGAGATGCGGGTGCGGTCGATGACCAACTCGCCGACCAAGTTCATCAGGTTGTCGAGCCTGGCCACGTCGACACGGACGGTCTGCCCCGTCTCGCCCTTGCGCGTCGCCCCAGAGCTTGCCGGAGCCTCGCCGGACGGCGGTGCCGCCGCGGTGTTGGCGGTTTGTGCCTGAGGCTCGGCGTCGGGCTCGTCCTCCTCGGTCGGAGGAGCCCAAACATCGACGGTGACACTCTCGACCTCGCCGATTTCCTTGAACTTGGCGAGGATGTCTTCGGCAGAATCCTTGGACTGAATCGCAAACTCGAAGTCGAGTTCGAACCGTTCTTCCTCCAGGGCTTCCAAGTCGGGCGCGGTGACCAAGACTTCACCGTGCTCCTGCGCGACAGACAGGGCCATGAAGGCCCGGACGTACTTCATCACGCAGTCGGGGTGGAGCCGGAACCGAGCGTGGAGGATCGGCCCTTCGGCCAGTGCCTCTTGAAGGACGGGGACCAGGTCGGCCGGAATCATCGACTTCGCCGCCTTGGGCGCGACGATGAGTTTCAACGCCGGGGCGGCCTCACCACCGTTGCCGATGGCATGGAGCTGCTCGACCAGGTTGCCGCACTCGACGGCGTCGCCGTTACCCTCCCTGATCTGCTCCGCCATCTTGCCTAGGGTGTCGATGCACTCCAGGAGCCGGTCGGCGATGTCAGTCCGGATCGTCAACGTGCCGTTCCGCAGCTGGTCCAGGATGTTCTCGGTCTCATGGGTCAACTCGGCAAAGCGTGAGAAGCCCATGGCGCGGCTGCTGCCTTTGAGCGTGTGGGCCGCGCGGAAGATCACCTGGAGCCGCTCGGGAGTCGGCTCACGTTCCAAGATCAAGGTTTCTTGCTCCAGCACCTCGAGTTGCTCCTCCGCCTCCTGGAGGAACAAATCGACGTATTGGGACATGTCAAGTTCGGCGCTCATCGTGTTGTGCTTGCGGCCATGCCGCGTCGGGGTCAGGCTGCCAAGGCCCGGTCGAGGTCAAGAAGGGTGATCAGGTTTTCGTTTCGTCGGGCCACGCCGCGGACAAAGTCGTTGTCCACGTCGCTGACGAGGGCCGGGGTGTCCTCGATCTGATCGGGCTGGAGGGTCATGACCTCCGTCACCGCGTCGACGACAATGCCGACGTTCCCGCCCTCGCTCTCCACGACGATGATGCGGGTGTTCTCCGTCTCGTCGGCCTGGGCTAGGTTGAAGCGGGCGCGCAAATCGAGGACGGGGATCGTCTTGCCCCGCAAGTTGACCAGGCCGCGCACATGGGAGTCGGTCTTGGGGATCGATGTGATCTCTCTCAGCCGGATGATTTCATTGACGCGGAAAATGTCGATCCCATACGCTTCGTCAGCGAGTCGGAAAACGACAGTCTGAAGCTCGTCGGGAGAGTTGGCAGACTCGCCGACCGCCCCGTCTTTTGGTGCCAATTCCATGTGATGGATTGTTGGCTGGCCGGGCCCGCAACTTTACTGTTCCCGACGGAGGGTCGGCCGACCGGGTATCCCATGCGCAATGGCCCGGGTCCGGCTGATCGCCACCGACCTCGACGGGACGCTCCTGACGAGCCGCCGCGAGGTCCACCATGCCTCGGCGTATGCCCTGCGCACCGCCCACGAAGCGGGGATCGTCGTGTGCCTGGCCAGCGGGCGCGCTCTGAACACGATGCTCCCCTACGCCGAGCAGCTGGGCATACCCGGGCCGATCGTCAGTTGCAACGGGGCGTATGTCATCGACCAAGACGGGGGCGTGGTCCGCGACCACACCTTGGACCAAGCGACCCGGGACACCCTGCTTGCCTACGCCGAGGAGCACGGCCTGCACGTCAACGCCTACGTCAAAGGGCGTGTCCTAGCCAGCGAGAGCGGCGCCTGGTTCGAGTTGTACCGGTCACGTGTCCGGTCGGAGCTTGAAGTCGTCGGCATGGCGGGGCTCGCCTCCTATGTGCCGACCAAGTTGCTCTACATCAGCGACCCTGACGACATCCAGGCCCACCGTGCCCGCCTCCTTCCCCTCATGGCCCAGTCGGGGGTGACGGTGGTCGTCAGCGAGCCCGACTACATCGAGTTTCTGCCGGTGGGGGTCACCAAGGGCGGTGGACTCAAATCGGTGGCCGACTCGCTGGGGATCGACCGGAGCGAGGTGGCCGCCGTCGGTGACTGGGACAACGACCTGGAAATGGTCCAGTGGGCCGGGTTCGGCGGGGCCGTCGCCAACGGTAGCGACGCTATGCGGCAGGCCGCCGACGTCGTCGTCGCGACCAACGACATGGGCGGTGTCGCCGAGTTTCTCGAACTGGCCCTCCGACGGAGTGAGGTTGAGGGTGGGTATACTCACCCGGTCGAGGTATGAACATGAGGTTCTGGACAGTTCTCACTGCAATCGCCATGGCTGGCGCGGCATTCGCGGGCACCATCACCGTGACCTCGCCGTCCAACGGTGACTTCCTTGGTCAAAACAACCAAGTCAAGTTCAACATCACCGGCTCTTCGGCGAAGGTGACGGTCAAGGCGACGGCGACTTCGGTCACCGACCCGGCGATCAACATCACCGTCCAGGATGACTTCACCCCTCCGGTCAGCGGTGAGATTTCGGGTTCGCTGACGCTCAACTTCAACCAGAGCGTCCCTCAGGGGCCCTACACGCTGAAGGTGCGGGCGACGGAACCCGGCAACACGTACAACTCGCCGGCGGACCTTACTCTGACCATCGACATCGACAAGCCGAAGTTTCTTGACTTCAACCCCCTCAACAACAGCTTTGTAAAGGGCATTGTCCCAATCACCGCCTCGTTCCGCGAGGAAAACATGAAAGAGTGGCGGGTCCAGGTCGGCGGCAGCGACATCCCGAACAACACCGGCGTCACCAACGACCTGCTGGTGAACTGGGACACCACCGGCTTCACCAAGGACGGCCCCCAGAGCATCTCGATCAAGGCCACCGACAAGGCGAACAACCAGGACTCCAAGTCGATCAACCTGACGATCGACCGCCTGCCTCCGTCCCTCGCCGTCAATTCGCCGCGTGACGGCGACACCTACCGCTCGGGGTCCAACATCCCCGTCGTCCTGACCGCCACCGACCAGTTCAGCGGGTCTCTGGACAAGTACGCCATCACGGTCGAGATCACCACCATGGCCGACGTGGTCATCGGCAGGGTCGCCCGCAGTTCGGTGACCGTCAACGGCAACAGCGTGGTGTGGACAGGACGTCTCCGCGCGACCCGCAACTTGCCTGCCCAATTCAAGCTCCGCTTCACGGCGGTCGACAAGGCTGGAAACGTTGCGACGACGCAAACAGTCCTGGTGAACAGAGGATCGCGGGTTTCCACCCGAACATTTCGATAGCCGCGAATGGGCCAGCATCAACTTGACCTGACCGCACGTCTGGAAACAAATAGGAGAACAACTGAGTGAGCGCAAGGAAGCAACGGCTAGGCTGGACGCTGGTGGCCACTGTCTGTGGGGTCGCCGCACACGCCCAAGTCCCCGATCTCTTGAACGCGTTTGACGCCGGTGGCCGCGCCATGGCCTTGGGCGGCGGTTCTGCTGTCACCGACAGCGACACCCGATCGGCCCTGAACAACCCCGCGACCCTGGCCTATGTCCGGGAGCCCATGTTCCGGTTCGACGTCCGCAATTTGCCGGACAGCACGGTGAACGTCACGGGGAGCTTTGTCAACCGGACCAACACGACCGACCCAGGCCTAGGCAAGAACGCCATCACCCATCTGGGATACGTCACCCCCTACAAGGACGGCACGTTCGGCGTCTCCTTCACGCGGACCGGCTACATCAAGAACCGGACGACCGGCGACAACCTGACCAACGGGTCGCTGACCGTCCGGAACCTGGTCGAGGTGACCGAGGCGACGACGGACATGTTCACGTTCAGCTACGGACGTCCCAGTGGCCGCTACAACATCGGTTACGGCCTCGTCCTCGCCAACCAGTACGTGAACGGGTCGCAGCGCTACAGCTTGTTCGACAGCGGGAACAACAACGTCGGCACCGTGGACAGTTCCGCCAGCGGAAACAGCTACGGCGTCGGCGCGGTCTTTGGCATCCAATCCCGGCCGCAGGCGGACGAGAACTACACGTGGGGCGCCAGCGTCCGCACCCCGATCTCCCTGACCGGCAACTCCGACACCAAGGACTACCTGGGGCGGCTGCCCGGAAAACTGTCCTTTGGCGCGGCGGGCCGCCACGACCTCCCGGGCCGACAAGACTTCTTCGCTTGGGCCTTGGGCACCGACTACTACTTTGGCGGTGACACCAGCGGCATCATCGAGCGGAGGAACAACTGGGGCTTCGGTGGGGGCGTCGAATACAACCTCTTCAAGTTCAACGCCCGCATCCCCTTGCGGATCGGGTACGCCTACATCCCCAACGGTGGCACCGGCTTCTCTGACCGCAACGCTTTCACCCTGGGCATCGGTTACCGGCCAGACAGTTCACCGTTCTCCGTAGACCTCAGCGTGGCCAAGGTGACCGGCACCGGCAGCGGCCCCTACGACCTCGCCCTCGGCGTGACCTACAAGCCGGGCAAATCCAAGTGACGCGCATGAAGACGACCCAAGCGATACTGACCGTGGCGCTGGCCCTTACGGCCGCCTTCGCCCAGGCCCAAGCATGGAGCGACGCCTACGACAAGGCGGTGAAGGCCGCGAACTCGGGCCAATGGGCCGAGGCGCGTGACGCGTTCAAGGAAGCCACGGCAAGCCGGGCTGAGGACTCCAACAAGCCGACCAACCTGGGCGGCTCGCTATTGGAGCGCACGACGTGGCGCGACGGTGCCCTCTACTCACCCAACTTCGGGGCGGCCTATGCCATCTTCCGGCAGGGTATGGCGGCCACGGACGGGGCCGAGGCGACCCGGCTCTTGACCGTCGCCACCCAAGAAGGCGAGGCTCTCGTCGCCAAGGGCCAGGCAAGCCAAGAGATTGTCCACGTTCTCGTGACCGCCTACACCAAACTTGGTGCCATGGGCGTCGAGGGTGCGGCTGACGCCGCGGCAAAGGCTGGGGCCCTGGCCGGCAAGGCGCATTGGCGGGTCGATAACAGCTTCGTCGCCCCCACCGACATGGGCGGCGCCAAGTCCACCGAACCACAGCAGACTTCAAAGCCGACGGCGACCAAGGTCAACAAGCCCGCCGTCTCCGGCATCAAGGGTAATTCGACCTTCTATCGGGTCAAGGCCGGAGATTTCACCTCCGTGGCCGACGTCGTGGCCGACCCCACCGAGAAGATCCCTGCCAAGGCCGACAAGTTCGCCTTGGTCATCGGTAACGGCGAGTCTCGCGTCGACGAACTCAAGATGGACTATGCCCCCGGCGACGCCGAGATGGTCCGCAACGCCCTGGTCGACCACGCCGGCTACATGCCTGGCAACGTGTCCTTGCTGACCAACGCGTCCGCCAGCCAAATCATGACGGCGGCGCAAGAGCTGGCCGCCCGAGTCCCCGAGTACGGCACGGTGACGATCTACTTCACCGGCGTGGCCGCCAATCTCGACGGGAAGGACTACCTTGCCGGTGTCGGGGCCAATTCGGTCACCGACACCTCGCAGATGGTCGCCAAGATGGACCTCTTCCGGACGTTCATGCAACGCGGGGCGAGGATCTTCGCCTTCTTCCAGGTGAACCGGGAGAACCGTGACGGCAACGTCTTTGGCACCGAGATCCCGCGGGTCGGCCAAATCTCGCAGATGCAGGCCACCCTGCCGGGCACGACGGTCACCGCCGTCACCAACGGCAAGGAGACCCACGGTGCCTTCACCAACGCCTTCACCAGCGTCCTGACCCGGTTCCATACGAACACCGTGCCGCTCTTTGAGTTCGCTTGGCAGGTGTTCTACAATATGCGCCGGGGCGGTAACACCGGGGTCGGCGGAGGTAGCGAGCAGACACCGACGTTGCCGGTTCTTTCCAACCTGTCGTCAGACGCACCGTTCTAGATCGTCATAGGTCGGCGCGTGGCGGGCCGCCACCGATGGAGCGCACAACTGTAAGGCCGCAAGTCGAGCCGCTGGATCAAGAAGTCCAGCGGCTCATCGAGCATGTGGCCACGGCGTACGGACTTCGCTACGTCGAGGAGTACCTGGTCCCTCACCTGGCGCGTCCCCTTGGGCTTCAACGGGGAGACAAAGCCGGAGTCGTTGCTGCCCTTCGAGACCCCGTGGGCGCCTTACGGGTCCTCTACGGTCAATACGGCTTTTCCCGCCGGGGCAAGAGCCGCGACGACCTTGCCGAGGCCGCCCTGTCCGCCGTCGACAAGGTCGCCGGTTTGGATGGACCCGGCTCAAACGTGTGGTCGGCATTTGAATCCGCCCTCACCGCCCAAGGGGGCCGCCCGGTCGAGATCCAGGACCGGGGCGTCGTCCAAGGCCTTTACGAACTGGCCCAAGAGGTCGCGGAGGCCCACGACGGAGCGTCCATCGTGGGGTGGATCGACCAATCGGCCCGTGCGACGGGGCGTGTCGAGGAGGTGTTCAACCGGATCGTCGACATCCGGGGCCTTGGGCCGAAGACCACCTCGACGTTTGTCCGCGACATGGTCTACATCCTCGGGCGAGAGGACGACCTGGAGCCGGCCGAAAAGATCCATATCCAGCCCGTCGACCGGTGGCTCCGCCTCATGGCCGTCGAAACCGTCCCCGAACCAGGCGTCCGGGACGCCGCCGACTGGGTGATCGCCGGAAAGGTCACTAAGTATTGCCGGAGGGCCGGGGTGAGCAGCATTCTCTTCAGCATGGGATGCACCTCCTTCGGCCAGCGGACGGTCCGCGAGGTGGAGCGGTTCGGCTACGAGATCGCGAAGCTCAAGCGGTACCTGGACTCATCCGCCGGCCCGCGATCCTGAGCCCTTCCAGCGTCAGTTCGGGCACGTGTTCGTCGATCTCGCCACAGAGGTCCACAAACTTTTCGCCAAGCCCGCCCGTGCTGACGACCTTGCAACCGGGCAGTTCCTTCCGCACGCGGCGGCACAGGCCGTCGACCGCCTCGGCATAGCCGAACATCAGGCCCGACTGGATGCTTTCCACCGTCCGCTTCCCTACCGCACGGGCGGGGGCCTCCAAACTCACCGACGGGAGCTTCGCCGTCCGAGAGGCCAGCGACTCCATCGAGACAGTCAGACCCGGCATGATGACGCCGCCCGCATACGCGCCGGAGGCGTCGACGCAGTCGAACGTGGTCGCGGTGCCAAAATCGACGACGACGACCGGCGGAGGCCATCGGTCGAGGGCCCCCAAGGCGTTGGCGATCCGGTCGGCCCCGACCGCGTGGGGAGGGTCATAGGTGACGGGAAGGCCGACCTGGTCGCCAGTGCGCAAGAACACCGGCTGGATCCCCAAGTACTTCCGTACGAAGTAAGTCCATGCCATGTCGGTCGAGGGGACGACGCTGGCCACGACTGCCTGTGACCCCGCGAACTCCAGGCCGCCAAGACGAGCCAAGGCTTCAAGCTGCACGGCGACCTGGTCTTCCGTCAGGCGGTCGTCGGTGGCGAGCCGCCACGTGGCCCGCCAGGTGGAGCCGTCGTGCAGCCCCACGACCGTCTGCGTGTTGCCGATGTCAATCGCCCAAAGCATGAGTCAAGTCCACCCGGCTGTAGACCTTACCGCCTTGGGCGGTGAGCAGAGCTTGGACGACCAGTTCGGCGGCGCGGTCGCGAAGCGCCTGGTCGTCGGCCTCGACCATCACCCTCAGGATCGGTTGGGTGCCGCTGGCCCGCACGTTGATGCGGCCCCTCCCCGACAAAATCGCCTCGGCCTCCCGGGTCGGCCCCGCCGACGCGTCCTCCCAGCCGTCCTTGCGGTCGACTTGGACGTTGACGAGCACCTGGGGCCAGTTCAGGCAGTCCGTGGCGGCCTCCGCCAGCGTCTTCCCTTCCCGCTTCAAGACCCTTGCCAGTTCTAGGGCGGTCACCAGGCCGTCGCCGGTGGGGCCATGGTCGGGAAAGACGATGTGGCCGCTCTGTTCGCCGCCGATCTTGCCGCCGATCTCGCGGAGTTTGGCGCTGACATACTTGTCGCCCACGTCGACACGCACGAGCTGGACCCCCCGTCCGGCCAACCAGTGCTCAAAGCCACCGTTACTCATCACCGTGCCGACCACTTCGGTCGGGTGCCAGTGGGCGCACCACAAGCCCATCATCCAGTCGCCGTTGACCAGCTTGCCGGTCGAGTCGGCGAAGACAGCCCGGTCTGCGTCACCGTCAAAGGCGACGCCCAGGTCAGCTCCGGCGTTGCGGGTCGCCTCCTGCAAGACATGGGGCCGGGTCGCTCCGCATCCGGTGTTGATGTTGTCGCCGTCGGGGTCGGTGCCGACCGTCTGGACCTTCGCCCCCAGGCGTCGGAACACCTCTGGGCCTGACTCAAAGGCGGCCCCGTTCGAACCGTCCACCACGACAGACATGCCGTCGAGTCGCTCCGGCACCAGGGACACCAGCCAATCCTCGTAATCGGCGACACCGTCGCGAGACTGGACCAACCGTCCGACCCCGTCGCCGGTCGGCCGGTCGCCGAAGGGACTGCCGAGGTTGTCCTCGATCCACCGCTCAAACTCGGCTTCGACCTTGCGGCCGTCGGCCTGGATCAGTTTGATGCCGTTGTCAGGGGCGGGGTTGTGGCTCGCCGACACCACGGCTCCCAGCCCGAACCCCCGCGAACGGACGATCCAGGAGACCCCGCCCGTCGGCACGACACCCATCGGCACGGCCTCGACGCCGGCGCTGCAGAACCCGGCGGCAAGGGCGGCACCGAGCATGGGGCCGCTCCGCCGTGTGTCGCGGCCGATCGCTACCCGCGGGGGCAGGCCCAGTCCGACCATACGGCGACCCGCCGCCTGGCCGATGCCAAAGGCAAGCTCGGGGGTCAGCGTCGCGTTGGCCAAGCCCCGGGCCCCGTCGGTGCCGAAGAGACGGCTCATGACGGCTTTTGGCTGACGCGCACACGGGCCGGCCGCACCACGCGGTCGTGGAGGAGGTAGCCCGACTCAAGCTCGTCGAGGACGGTGCCGTCGGGGTGTTCGTCGGTCTCCGTCACGACCAATGCCTCGTGCACCGACGGGTCGAACGCTTCGCCGGTCGACGGCACGCGCAGGACACCGCCCGACTCAAGGGCCTTCAGCAGTTGCTTGTGCACGGCCCGGACACCGTCCAGGAGGGACTCCGCGCTGGCGCCCTTTTCAAAGGCCGCCAAAGACCGTTCGAAGTTGTCCAAGACGGGCACCAAATCCCGCACCAGGCCCTCCGTGGCGTACTTCTTGTCCTGCTCAAAGTTCTGACGCAGGCGCTTTTGGACGTTTTGGGCCTCCGCCATGGTGTAGACCAATTGCTCGCGCAACTTGTCGCGTTCGGCGGTCAGGGCGGCGACCAACTCGTCACGCGGGTCGGCCTGCTCCTCGACTGGCTCGTCGGTCTCCGGTGCGGGCACCGTCGGCTTCTCGATGTTTTCAACGTCGCTCATGGGCTCTTGGAGACTACGAGGGTACCGCCCGGCATGTGTCCGACCCAGGTCAAGCCAGCGCGGCAAGGATCTCCGCCGTCTCGGCGACCGCCTCGTCGAAAATCTTCACGGCACGGTCGATCTGCTCCACCGACACATTGAGCGGGGGCTCGAACCGAATGACCCGCGGGTTGTTCAGGGTGTAGGCGGCGACGAGTCCACGCTTGGACATCTGGGCGATCGCCAGCTCGCCGACTTCGTCCATCGTGAACTCGACCCCGACCATGAGGCCAAGCCCGCGGACCTCCTTGAGCAGGCTTTGCCGGGCCTGGACTTCCTGCAAGCGGGACTTCAGGTGGCTTCCGTTGGTCCGGCTCTGTTCGACCAGACCTTCTTCGTCGATGACCCGGAGGGCGGCCAAGCCCGCCGAACATGCCAGCGGGTTGCCACCAAACGTGCTCGTGTGGAGGAGCGGGTTCGCCCCGTACACCTTCTCTAGGACGGCCTGGGTGCACATGGTCGCGCCGATGGGCATGACCCCCCCGCCCAGACACTTGGCCAAGGTCATGATGTCGCCTTCGACGCCGTCATGTTCGCTGGCGAAGAGGCGGCCCGTCCGCCCCAGGCCGGTCTGGACCTCGTCGACGATGAGCAGGGCCCCGTGGCGGTCGCAGATTTCCCGGAGGCGGGCGAGGTACCCGGGAGGCGGGACATGGATGCCGCCCTCGCCCTGGACGGGCTCGATGATCATCGCGGCGGTCTCGCCGTCGACCGCCGTCTCGGCGGCGCTGGCGTCGCCGTACGGGACAAACGTGGTGGACGGCACCAGAGGCTCGAACGGCAGCCGGGCCTTGTCACGGCCAGTGACAGCCAGGGCCCCCATCGTCTTGCCATGGTAGGAGCCGACCGTGGAGACGGTCTTGGTCCGTCCTGTCGCCACCCGGGCGAATTTGAGGGCCGCCTCGACCGCCTCGGCCCCGCTGTTGCTGAAAAAGGTGAACGCCAGGCCACCGGGGGCACGTTTGGCCAGTTCCTCGGCCAGCTCCGCCTGGACAGGGTTGAAGAAGACCTTGCTGCTCAGCGGCATCAAGTCAAGTTGCTTCTTAACCGCCTCCACGACCTTGGGGTGACGGTGCCCCAGGGAGAACACGCCGTATCCGCCAAGGAAATCCAGGTACCGCCGCCCTTCGTGGTCGACCAGTTCGCATCCTTCTGCGCTGGATTCGACAGTGAACCCGGCGAAGTTCATCATCCGGGCCAGATAGGGGTTGATATGATCGCTGTACTGGCCCACGACGTGGGCCTGCAAGGCGTCGGCGTCCATGGTTGAGTCTAGCAGGGCCCCCGGGCTTCCCCTTGGGGCCCCACGCCCTCTCAGCCGACGGTCAGCGTCGTCTGGGCGGTCCCCAGCCCCTTGGCCCGCACTTTGACGGTGACCTTGCCTGCCTTGTGACCCGTGCGGACGACACCGGTCACCCGGCCCTGCCAACAAACGTGGGTCTTGGCCTGCATGCTGTGCGCGTCGGTCGGACTTCCGTTGCTCACGCCGGCCAACCAACCCGCCCCCGAGACGTCGAACGTGACCTCGTCATCCGCGAACGGCACCCGCCGGCCTTGGGAGTCCACGACCGAGACGGTCACCCAAGCCGCGTCAAGGCCGTCAGCGGCGAGTTTGTCACGGTCGACCGAGACATCGAGGCGCACCGGCCGCCCGGCTGTCTCCAGGGTCCAACGCTTCGCTTCCTTCCCGTCGGCGTCCAGCCCGACGGCCTCAAGCTTTCCGGGTTGGTACGGCAGTTCGAAGACGGCCATGTACTTCTCTGGGCGGCCCGTCTTGGCCGCGCCGACTTCCACACCGTTCAGGAGCAGTTTCACCGACGGGTAGGACGAGTAGACCCGGACGCGCATGGGCTTGCCCCCTCGGCCGGGCCAAGTCCAGCTCTCGTGGTCGTCATACCAACCCCAGCCGCTGATCTGGTACTTCTCGTCCGCAGGCTCGACGAACGCGGCCAACGTGGACTTGCTGCCGAACAGCACTTGTCGGTAATACGTCTGTGGTTTGCGACGTCCGACCAGGTCGATCTCGCCCGATCCGGTGGCGATGTAGGGGAACTCGCCAAAGAAGCTGTTCGACTCGCCTGGACGGACCACGCGGCCGACGCCGATCTCCCCGAGGTAGTCCCATCCCGTCCAAATGAAGTCGCCGATGACGTAGCTGTGGTCACGGACTTGCATAAGCCCGTCGAACATCTGCATGGACTGCGACTCGGTCGTCATCAAGACCCGGTCGGGATGGGCCGCGTGGATGGCGTCGAACTGGTCGGCCGAATAGTTCAGGCCCTGGACGTCAAGAGTCTTGTAGGTGGCCTCGAGGCTCGGCCATCCCGAGCCCACCGGGAACGCGGCCATTGTGACGGGTCGGTACGGGTCCTCTTGCTTTAGGTGTCCGGCCAGCATGGCGGCGGTCTCCGCCCCGAGAGGCTCCGCCTGCTCGGGGATCTCGTTACCGACGCTCCACATGATCACCGACGGGTGGTTGGCGTCCCGACCCAGCATCGCGTCAAGGTCCCTTTGCCACCATTGCTTGAAATAAAGGTCGTAATTGCTTCCTTTGCTCCGGTTCCAGTTGTCGAACGCCTCTTCCAGCACCAGCATGCCCAACTTGTCGCAGGCGTCGAGCAAGGCCTGGCTCGGTGGGTTGTGGGACGTGCGGACGGCGTTGTATCCACACGCCTTCATGATCTGGATCCGCCGCTCCTCTGCCCGTGGGAGGCTGACCGCCCCCAGGGGGCCGTTGTCGTGGTGCACGCAGCCGCCGTGGAGCTTGACCGGGTTGCCGTTAAGGAGGAGCCCGGTCTTGGCGTTGACGGTGACCGTCCTGACGCCGACCTTGGTCTCGGTGGCGTCGACGACCTTGTCGCCGTACCGGACTTCACTCCTCAGGGTGTAGAGGTTGGGGTTGTCCACCGTCCACAGTTGCGGGGCGCTGATCCGGAACGTCGTTTTTTGGGTGTCGCTCCCCTTGGCGGGGACGACGACGCCGACCTCGTTCGACCAGACGGTCAGGCCGTTGGGGGCGACGAGCTTCTGGGCGAGCTTTGCCTCGGACGGTGTGCCCATGTCGTTGGCGACGGTCGTGACGACCTGGACGGCGGCGTCGTCCGGGCCGATGTCGATCGTGTTGAACCTTGTCCCCCAGGTCTTAAGGTGGAGGAGGGGCGTCACCACCAGCCGGACAGGGCGATAGATCCCTGAGCCGGTGTACCACCGGCTGTTCGGGGCCGTCGTGTCGACCTGGACGACCAGGTTGTTATCGGCGCCGATGTTGAGCCCGTCCAAAACGACGTTGAACGGCGTGTAGCCGTAGGGGTGCTCGGCGACCTGCTTTCCGTTCAGCCAGACCTTGGAACGCATGTAGACGCCGTCAAAGCGGAGCTCCACCCGCTTGCCCTGCCAGTCAGCCGGAGCCTTGAACGACTTCTTGTACCAACCGAACCCCCCGACGGTGAAGCCGGTGGCCTTGCCGTCCGGCGCGTCGGTGTCAAAGGGGCCGACGACGTGGCGTGGTGCGCCGGGGGCATAGAGACCGCCGTCCCCTTGACCGTTGTAGACCCGGACGGCCAGCACGTCGGCGCCACCGCCCTTGATGAGCTTGGCGGGCACGGTGTACCGGCGCGTGACGTCCCACGCGGTGGCGTAGTGGGGCGGCAACTGCCCCATCGAGCCGATCTTGACCCCGTTCAAATATGTTTCGTCACAGTCGTCGATTTTGCCGACGCTGATCACGACGTCTTTGCCTTTGGCCAGGTTGATGTGGCGGCGGTACCAACCGAAAGAGTCCGGGTGGTTGGCACCCAGGGACTTGGACCAATTAGCCGGGCCGTCGACCATCTGCCAAGCGTTGTGGTCGAAGTCGGGATCGGCCCATTTCGGGTCGTCGCCCAAGCTGAACGCCCAGCGCCCCGCCGTCACGTCGACGTCTGGGGTCGTGCGCACGGACGGACGGTCCTCGATCTGGAAGTCGTGAGGAAGGTGGACGGGTCGCCATTCCGCCTTGTCGGGCACCGAAGTCTCGTCGTGCTGGGCCCGGTAGAAGGACCAACCGCCGTTGAAGTCGATGTCCACCCGCGGACTGTCGAGAGCGGCCAACACCAAGGCGCTGAGCATGCCCCTAAGTTACCTGGGCCGGGGCACCGGCCCCCGAACGTTCACTTCTTCTTGAACTCGACCGACTTATGGGTCCGGGCCGCAGACTCTGTACCGGCCTTGAGGTCGGGGTAGCTGACGATCGACACAGAGTAGACCTTCTCCCCGTCTCCGACGAGAGTCAAGCTCACCACGTAGTTCTCGTCCTTCTTTTCGGGATGGACGCTGTAGACCCCACGGACGGCGGGGTGGTCGCCCAGTTCGCTGTCGCTCCGCTCGATCTCCTTGGGCCCGGCCTGGCTACCGTCAAGCTCCTTGAGGACACTCTTCATCACCGTCTTAAGGAAGGTGGCGTCGGCCTTGGTGCCGGGGCGCCCCTCAAAGACGGTCGCCCGGACAAAGTAGTCGTCGTTCTCAAAGTCGAAGTCCTGCGAGGTCTTGACCCAGTCGCCTTGCGCCTCGCTCTTTTCCACCTCGCCAGCCTTGAACTTGTCCCCGGGGATCTCCATCGTGAGAGGGGTGGACCCGACCTGGACACGCTTCCAATCGTCCCGCGAGGGGGCGAAACCGGTCAGTGCGGCAAGGGCTGCGCACAGGACGAAGGCTTGGGTGATGAAGCGGCGCTGGCTCGACATGTCTGCAAGTATAGACGCGGCGACCCCCCCACGGCGTCACGCCATGCCAAGGGGGGCCAGCAACCGGGCCAAGGTGTCGGCGTCGTAGGCGTCCATCTCACCGACCTTGGCCAGTTCGGCGTCGGCCTCTTCGGAGTGCCCTGCGGCACGCAAAAGCCGTTCGAGCACGCCGTGGTAGGCAGGCTTGTCGGGATCGAGGTCACAGGCCAGGCGCACGGCACGCAGGGCCTCCGGCCGCTTGTCGGTCCCCCACAGGGCGAGGCCGGCTAAGACGAGGACGTGGTCGTCGCCCGGGCTGAGTTCGATGGCCGCTTGGGCCGATTTCGCCGCTTGGTCGAACTCCTTGAGCTCGTAGGCCAGGTCGGCCGCCCAGTAGTGATAGAACGCGTCGTCCGGCGCCGCGGCGATCGCACCTTGCACGGCGTCCAGGGCTGCCTTGCGGTAACCGTTGGTGCGCAGGGCGTCGGCCAGCCGGAACTGGACGTACGCGTCTTCGGGATGCTCCCGGGCACTCTCCTCAAGGGTCGCGACCGCGTCGCGTAACCGGCCGTACCTTCGGTACATCGCGCTCAGGGCGACGGTCAGTTCGCCGCTTGACGCCTTGTCCTTGGCCTTGAGATACTGGTAATAGGCTTCCGGGAGCATGTCGGCCGTTTCCATGGCCCCGGCCAGGTCCATGCGGGTGCCTTCGTCGGTCGCCCCCTGGGAGACCGCCCGCTTAAAGTGCTCGACGGCCGCTTGGTATTGCCCGGCGTCCATGCTCTCCCGGCCGAACCGCTTACTCTGCTCGGCGTCGCGCCCGACCCTCTCGGCGACTTCTTCGCCGGGGGTGTCGCTGCCGGGCAGGTCGAACAAGTCCATGATCTGCCGGAACGGCAATTCCATGGCCGAGATTCTACGTCAGGCCAGTGCGGAGGGCTGGGCGGCAAGGTACGCGTTGATCCGGCGGGCGAGGGCCTGCTTTTCTTGGGGCGTCAACCGCGAACCAAACGCGGCGAGCTTGCCATCGACGGTGCGGACGACGACGGACGTCGATTTGGCCTGGCTGTCGCCACGGTTCCGGAACGTCAGGTTGCCCAGCGTCGGGGTCGTGACCTCCGCCTGGGCCCCGTCGGCGAGGACAAAGGACTTCACCTTCTTGCGGCCGAGGGTGGTCGTCGTGACGGTCAAGTCACGCCCGTCCAAGTCGATCTCCTCGTCGCTGAGGGCGGCGACCGTCGCGGCGATCATCGCGAACCCCGCGGCGAAGAAGATCGCGTAAAACAGGAGGAGGGCCAAGGCGGCCGGACCGAACGCCCTCCACATCCCGCCGATCATGATCGTGGCGTGGAACAGGGTGAAGGCGTTCCACCCCAGGGCGAAGACACCGGTCCCCGCCGCAGCGGCCCAACTTCCCGACCCTGTCTTGACGTTGATGTAGGCGGGAACCGACGACACCCCGAGCTCTTGCCTGGCCTCGCGTTCCTGGAGGCGCGACTGCAGGGCGTCGAGGTCGACGCTGCTGCGCGGCGCACCGGGCGCGACGACCCCCAACCGCACCCGCCACTCGTCGAGCAAGGACTCGACCTGGCCTGCCGCGGAAAAGAACGTGGCGGCAAGGCGCCGGTCGATCTTGTCTCCCGCGTCGCGCACCCGGGAGGTCAACCCAGGGAGCTCTTGCTCCAGCCGGCCCAGCGACTCCACCGCGGCCTTCGCCTTCTTGGCCCCCGGGGCGGGGTCGACGTCCATCCACGACGCGAAACGCGCCAGAAAGCGTTCGACGTCTTCGCCGAGCTGCTGGTCAAACGAGTTCTCGTCGGAGAATTGCGTCTGCATCGCCGTGCCCCTATTCTAATCGGTCACTACGACCCATGAAGTGGAGTCCGTGCGGGCCAGACATCCCCAGGGTCGTCACAGTGGCCCCCGGACGGGCGTCGGTAGAATCGGGCATAGCCAACCCCTCATTGGCGAGGACAACCATGAGCAGCGTTTTGATCCATCCCACCGAGACCGGCGTGACCGCCGAGAACTACATCAACGGCGAGTGGCTGGGCAGCGACCAGACGTTCCAGTCGCTGAACCCCGCCAACCGCAAGCACGTCGTCGGCACCGTGCCCGTCGCCAGCCGGAGCCAAGTCCGCGACGCGGTCTTGGCCGCCAAGGCCGCCTTCCCCGCGTGGAAGAACAAGAGCTGGGTGCAACGGGGCGAGATCGTCGACAACCTGGCCCAGCTGATCAAGCGCGACCTGGAGGAGCTGAGCCGCATGGTCACGATCGAGTGCGGCAAACCCATCAACGAAGGCCGCGCCGACGTGGTCGAGGCGCTGCACATGGCCCAATACGTTGCGGGCCTGAGCCGACTCCCCATCGGTCACGCGATCAGCAGCGAGATCCCCGCCAAGGACGCCTACATCCTCCGCAAGCCCAAGGGCGTCGTCGGTGTCATCACCCCGTGGAACTTCCCCTTTGCGATCCCGCTGTGGGGCATCCTTCCCGCCGTCTTGGCCGGGAACACCGTCGTCTTCAAGCCCAGTGAAGAGACTCCCGTCGTCGCCCACAAGCTGGCCAAGCTCTTCGCCGAGGCCGGCTTCCCCAAAGGCGTCATCAACACCGTCCACGGCTTCGGCGAGGACACCGGCGACGCCCTTGTCAAGGACCCTGACGTGAACGTCATGCTTTTCACCGGGTCTCTGGCCGTCGGCAAGATGATCCAGCAATCGGCCTCCGCCGAGGTGCACAAGTTCGTCGTCACCGAGATGGGGGGCAAGAACGCCACGATCGTCTTGGAGGACGCCAACCTCGACATCGCGGTCAACGCGGCGGTGCTCGGCGCCTTCAAAACCACCGGCCAGAGGTGTGTCACCAGCGGCCGCATGATCGTCGACAAGAAGATCGAGGGCCGGTTCACCGAGATGTTCCTGGACAAGGTCAAGCGCATCGTCATCGGCGACGGCCTGCGCGACGACGTCTTCATGGGCCCGTTGATCAGCCCCGAAGGCGTCAAGAAGTGGCAACACCACAACGCCAAAGCCAAGGAGGAGGGCGGCGAGATCCTGCACGACGGGCAGGTCCTCACCGGCGGAGAACACGCCGACGGCAACTTTGTCGAGCCGTTCGTCTATCGCTTCGGCAGCTACAAGCCCGACACCTTCTGCCTGAAGGAAGAAGCCTTCTCCCCCCACGTCGCCATCATCGGCGTGGACGGCATCGAGGAAGCGGTGCGGGTCTATAACGACACGAAGTACGGCCTTGCCATGGCCGTCATCACCGAGGACTACCGCAAGTTCCGCTACGTCCGGGACAACGCCGACTACGGATTGGGTTACGTCAACCTGCCATCGATCGGCGCCGAAGTCCACCTGCCGTTCGGCGGGGTCAAGGGTTCGGGCAACGGCCACCCGGCGGCCGAAGGGGCGATCGACGCGGTCACCCACAAGGTGGCGTTCACCGTCAACCATGCCCACGAAATCGTCATGGCCCAGGGCCTGAGCACGACGCTCTAGACCCGTAAATCGGTCTTGGGTTCGAACCCAGGACGAGTGAAAGCGTGTGGTCGAGCTTCAAGAGCTTGACCACACGTGCTTTCCGCTCGACCGCGCCTGCCCTTGGCCCACCAAGAGGTAGCCTCGTCGCCATGGTCGCCGCCGCCCTGCTCGCCCTCAGTGTCCCGTTCCGCGTCGCCGGATACCTACCCGACTGGCGGGCAGCCTCGTTTCAAGAATCCTGGGCCAAGGGCCTGACCGAGGTCATCGTCTTTTCTGCCTCGCCCAAGTCCGACGGGTCCCTTGACACCAGGCTCTTGGACCAGTTCCCGTGGGACAAGCTCCGCAGCCTACGGGAGAAGCAAGGCCTGCGCGTCACGTTCGCGGTCGGCGGATGGGGGAGGGGCACGGCGAACTTCCCCGTCGTCGCCCACGACCCAAAGCTGCGGCAGGCCTTTGCCGTGTCGGTCAACATGACGTGCGACAAGTACAGGCTCGACGGGGTCGATTTTGACTGGGAGCATCCCAAGAACCCGACCGAAGAAGCGGACTACGGCAAGCTCCTCCAAGCCGTCAAAGAGTCGTTCAAGGGCAAGGACCGAACGACCAGCCTGACCATCGCGGGGTGGCAAAAACTTCCCCGGTCGGCGTTCGCCTACGCCGACTTCGTCCAGGTCATGGCCTATGACCACGAAGGCAAGCATTCGACGATGGAGGACACCGTCAAGGACCTGGACCTCGTCGCCGCCCTCGGGGCCAAGCCGGCCCAAACCGTGCTCGGCCTGCCGTTCTATGGGCGCACCTATCGAAACCAGCGGTCGGAAGCGACATATGCCGACCTCGCCGGCCGGTTCAAGCTCAAGCCCGGTGACGACACCGCCGGCGACTTCTACTTCAACGGCCCCGAGACCGTCGCTGCCAAGGTCGCCCTCGCCCAAAAGCGCAAGCTGGCCGGGGTCATGATCTGGGAGATCGGCCAGGACACCACCGGCAGCCTTTCGCTCCTCGCCGCGATCAACCGGGCCAAGCTCAACCCTAAGCCTGTTGTAGACTAAAGTCACTATGTTGCGGAGAGGACTCTTGGTCGCGGGCTTGGTGGCCGCGACGTCGTTCGCCAGCGCCTTGACCTACACGTTCGACACTGACAACGAAGGGTGGCGGCAAGCGGACTTCAACCCGTCGACCCTGCAATTGACGGTCATCGGACCCTCCACATGGGCCGCACCGGGGCAGATCGAAGAGAACGACTTCACTGGCTGGGCGTTCGACGTCAGCCCGACCCTTGCTGGAGGCTTCCAGGGCTACACCTCCGTGTCCTTCGACTACGCGGCTGACGAGACGGACAACTTTGCTTACCCGCTTCTGGTCCTCGCCAACCCGACGGAGGCGGTCTACGTGGAGGAGATCCCCACCGCAGACGGCGCCTACCACCACTACAGCTACTCTCTGACCGACCCGACGGGGTGGAAGTACGGGAACGCGGGAGGCCTACGGGACGCCACCCAGGCGGACATTGACAACGTCCTCGCCAGCCTGGTCATCATCGGCGTCGACGTGGACACCCACGACGGTGCCGACCACACCAAGCTGGACAACGTCTCTCTGGACGCGGTGCCGGAGCCGGTGACCATGGCCGGCCTCGCCGCCATGGCCCTCTTGGTCCGGGCGCGCAAGCGCCGGGCCTGACCGCCCGGCCGGACGACATGCCCGGCATAATCGGGGCATGTCGTCCGCCACTGTCGCCACGGACTGGGATCTCACCGTTGTCTGGCCGAGCCTGGAAAGCCCGGAGTTCGCCGCCGCCTACCAACAGACGAAGGACAGGGCCGAGGCCCTGACGGCCGAGTTCGACCGCTTGGGAATCCAAGCGGACTCGCCTGCCAAAGCCGACGACACATCCACCTTGGTGTCGGTGATCGACCTGTGGAACGCCTTTGACACCGAGTACCAGACGCTGGAGGCCTACGTCTACGGCCACTATGCGGTGGACACCAAGGACGAGGCGGCCCAGGCGAGCCTCAGCGGCCTCGACGCGGTGAGGGCGGTCCGCGCCAAGCTCTCCAGCAGGCTGGAGGGCTGGGCGGGCACCCGTGCGCCGGGCGACCATCCCACCCTGCAGGCGCACCGGTACTGGATTGA
This sequence comes from Fimbriimonadaceae bacterium, assembly GCA_019638795.1. Taxonomy (NCBI): domain Bacteria; kingdom Bacillati; phylum Armatimonadota; class Fimbriimonadia; order Fimbriimonadales; family Fimbriimonadaceae; species Fimbriimonadaceae bacterium. Next base: position 146,585 of record JAHBTB010000001.1, read on the forward strand.
AAAGGCGAAGACGGCGGCCAGACACCAAATGACCGGGGCTGAGGAGTCCCTCGCCGCCGACTTGGCCGCTTCGGCGGTGACGGCGTGGGAGCGCCTCCATGCCGACGCGACCGCCCAACTCAAAGTGGCCTACCGCGGAGGCACCCTCACGATGAACGAGGCGCGCAACCTCGCCTTCGACGACGACCCCGCGGTGCGGAAGGACGCCTACACCGCCGAACTGGCGGCCTGGCCGGGGGCCGAGCTGGCCTCCGCGGCGGCGATGAACGCGATCAAGGGGGCCACGGGGACATTGGAGGCCCGCCGGGGCTGGACACCTTTCGATGTCGCCGTCTTCCGGTCGAACATCGACCACCCCACCCTGGAGGCGATGCTCTCTGCCGCCCGCGACGCGTTCCCCGTCCTCCGGCGGTACATGCGGGCCAAGGCGCGGCTTGTCCGGGGTCAGGAACGGCTGCCCTTCTACGACCTCTTCGCGCAGGTCGGCGAAAGCACGACGACCTGGGATTACGACCGGGCCGTCGATTTTGTCGCCGACCAGTTCCGCACGTTCTCGCCGAGAATGGCGGACATGGCCCTCCGGGCCCGGGCGGAGCGGTGGATCGACGCGACCCCCAAGCCAAACAAGGTCGGCGGCGCGTTCTGCATGCACCTGCGCGGGGGCGAAAGCCGGCTCCTCCAAACCTGGAAGCCGACCTTGGGTTCGGTGGGGACCCTGGCCCACGAGCTGGGCCACGCGTACCACAACTTGTGCCTCGCTGAGCGCACCCCCCTCCAACGTGAGACGCCGATGACCCTGGCCGAGACAGCGAGCATCTTCTGCGAGGTGCTCGTCCACAACGCCTCGATCGCGGAGGCGTCCGGTACCGAACGGTTGGCGATCTTGGAGCGGTCGCTCCAACGGTCGACCCAGGTTGTCGTCGACATTGTCTCCCGCTTCGACTTCGAGACGGCGGTCTACGCCCGGCGGCAAGAGCGGGCGTTGTCGCCGGCCGAGTTGTGCCAGGCCATGCTGGACGCCCAGGAGGGCACCTACGGTGACGGCCTCAGCGACGAACGGCACCCCTACATGTGGGCGGCCAAGCCTCACTACTACAGCGCCGAGGCCTTCTACAACTTCCCGTACATGTTCGGCCACCTCTTCTCGCTTGGCCTCTACGCCGTCTACGAGCAGGACAAGGAGGGCTTCGTCGCCCGGTACGACCAGCTCCTGTCGTCGACCGGACTCGCCTCGGCCGGCGACTTGGCCGCCGGGTTCGGCATTGATATCAAGACGAAAGCATTTTGGGAAGGCTCTCTCGCGATGGTGGCTGCAGAAGTCGCAGAATTCGAACAGCAGGCGCAACCATGACCACCGTCGCCATCGCCCTCTTCGCCCTCGCCCACACGGGCGACATCGGAAGATCCATCCTCGAGTTCGGGGCGCACAGCATCACCGAACCGGGCAAGGAGTCCTTCGACAGCACCGCCGCGATCCAGAAAGCGGTGGACACGTGCACCACCGTGCTCGTCCCCGCCGGCGTCTATCTGGTCGACCCGAGCGTCGGAATACGCCTCAACCGGTCGTATGTGTCGGTGATGGGGGAAGGGTGGGGCCTCTCCGTGCTCCGTTGCAAGCCGACAGGGGGCTCGCTGTTCCGGCGAGACTGGAACCCGTCCGCGAAAAACCCGTACGTCTTCGGCGTGTCTATCCGGCGCATCGGCGTGGAGCTTGAGTCCCCGACCCCGGCCAGCCCGTCCAACCCGGTCAACATCGCCTTTGACCTGCGGAACATCACCCGCAGCCTGGTGGAAGACTGCTACGCCGGAAACTTCCGTACCTCCGAGATCGGCGGCAAGCGCCGGTTCGACAACGCCGACTACATCCAGGGCATCGCGTTCCTCTTTGGCAACGTCCCCGCCTCGTCGCCCGGCTACTGCGGCGGCGAAGGCAACCAGGCGGTCCGGTGCCGGGTCTTTGGCGCCCGCAAGGGGTTCGACATCGACGACGCCGAGCTTTCTCCCCGGTCGGGCGCCCATGCCACTCTGATCACAGACTGCGAGGTGCAGTTCTGCGAATCGGGGATCAGCCAAGAAAGCCGTTACACCGCGGCGACCCACATCCGCAACCCGCTTGTCCAGGCCGTCTTCAACGCCAAGGGCAGCGACAAGGACACCGTGGCGGTCCGCATGGACGGCTACGACGGCATGTTGACCGGCGGGTACCTCGAAGAAAAGGCGAAGCGGTCGGTGTGGCTCGGCCCCCAGTCGCACGGCAACACGGTCACGGGCGTCTACATCGCCAACAAGGGCCGCACCAGCGACGACGGCAAGAACAACAGGCTGGAAGGCGGCTAGTCGTTCGGTTAGAATGCACCTGTGGACAGGCTGAGCGAATCGGGGTGGCCCCGGCACCAGCTGGCGTGGGTGCTCGCGCAGAACAAGTTCGTCGCCGAGGCACGGCGTCTGGACTCCTGCCTTCTGTGCCGGAGCCCCAAGGTCAACGAGGCCGGGCTCTGCGAGGGATGCTATGCCAGCCTTGAGCCCCCGGACATAGACTTGGCGGAGCGTTGGCTTGCCGGGGCGATGCCTCGATGACAGGCTGGGTCGTCGTCACCGTCGTCATTCTTTCGGTCGCCGGGCTCGTCGCTTGGCGGCTCTTGCAAGGCAAACGCCTGCCCAACTACCTGGCGTTGACGGAGTACTGGGTCTACTCCACCGCCGAGCACCTTCCCGACCAGACCGCCCTGATGGACCGGATGATCAGCAGCAACCCTCACAACCGGCGCGGCTACGCCTGCATCGGCGCACGCGAGGGGATGCTCTTCACCGACGTCCGGCTCCACATGGGCCTGGCCAAGCGGGCCAAGAACCCCACGACGTTCCGGCCAGACTTGTTCGACCAAGTCGTCACTCCGACCAAGGAGGTCCTGGAAGGCCTCGCCGAGTGTACGTCGCTGATCCGCCTGCGCTATGTCAGCCGGGCCAAGCTCCCTGACACGCGCCAGCTTCAGTTCATGCCGCACCTGACCGACGCCATGGCGGAGATGACCGGGGCCAAAGTGGTGTTCGACCAGGTCATGGAGCGACTCTGGACGGCGGAAGAGTTCCGCGCCGCCGTGGCGCAGAAGCCGAACTGCGAGCGCCCCGACTTCCACGTGCAGGTCATTTGGCAAGTAGCGCCGGAGGGCTGTGTCACCGAGACGAGGGGCTTGGTCAAGGTCGGATGGCCCGAGCTTGTCGGCGGCCCCTTTGAAAGCGACCAAGAAGTGCTCATGCGCGGCTTGATGAACCGGCTCGCCTTCCAGATCGTCCGGACACCGGGCGCAGAGGGGCCGTTCCAGTTCGAGGAGTTTGACGACAAGTTCGTCGCCGAGATCGGCCCGTGGCAGGACGGAAAGCGCCGGGTGGTCTGGAGCCGCGTGCAGGTGCAAGGATGACGGCGGTCCGCCTCGTCCCTTGTCTGGACGTCGACCGGGGCCGGGTCGTCAAGGGGGTGAACTTTGTCGACGTCCGTGACGCGGGCGACCCCGTCGATCTGGCCCGGTTCTACGACGCCGAGGGCGCGGACGAGTTGGTCTTCTTGGACATCACCGCCAGCCATGAGGGGAGGCCGACCGTGGTCGACCTGGCCGAACGGGTCGCCGAACAAGTGTTCATCCCCTTCACCATCGGGGGAGGGTTACGACGGACCGAGGACATGCGCGACGTCCTGGCCGCCGGGGCCGACAAGGTCAGTCTGAACTCGGCGGCCGTGGCCGACCCCTCCCTGGTCGGTAGGGCCGCCGACATGTTCGGCGACCAGTGCGTCGTCGTCGCGATCGACGCGAGAAGGTCGGGAGACGCCTGGGAGGTCTATACCCACGGCGGTCGGCGGCCGACCGGCCTGGACGTGGTCGAGTGGGCGACGCGGGTCACCAAGCTTGGCGCGGGTGAGATTCTCTTGACCAGCATGGACGGAGACGGCACCCGCCATGGTTATGACAACGCCCTTAACCGGGCGGTGAGCGACGCCGTGGACGTGCCCGTGATCGCCAGTGGAGGGGCCGGGAACGCCGGACACCTGGTCGACGCGGTGCGGTTGGGCGGGGTCGACGCCGTGCTTCTCGCCGGAATCCTCCACGACCGGCAGACGACCGTAGGGGCGCTCAAGCGGGAGATGGCCGCCGCCGGACTGCCGGTCAGGATCTGAGTTCTCTCCCTCGCGGCCAGCAAAGCGTGACGCTTTGGTACAAACTGGTGAGACGGCGATGACGAAGTCGCTTGGGATCTTCCTGCTCCTCATCTGGGCTGCGGCGACGTCGGCCACGACCGTGAGGTTTTGGGCTGTCACCGGCAGTGCCGACGACGCCGCGATGTACCGGCGTCTGGCCGCCGCCTACGAGAAACGGACCGGCGTGCATGTGGAGGTGACTCCCCTGGCATGGGGAAACTTCCAAAGCAAGTACTTCACCGCCATGGCGGCGGGCATGCCACCCGACGTCGGGGCGACCAACCTGGGGGGCCCGTTCGACTACGGCACCGTCGGCGGTCTGGTGGACCTGCGCCAAGAGTTCCCCGCCGAGTGCCGCGACCTGGAGCGACGGTTCAACCCACGGCTGATGCCGCTGTTCTCGGTGGGCGACCACCTCTACGGTGTGCCGGCCGACCTGAGCACCGTCGTCCTCGTATACCGCAAGGACATCTTCGCCCGGCTTGGTCTGGCCGCTCCGCAGACGTGGAGCCAACTTGAGCGGACGATCATGGCCTTGGAAGGGGCCGGCTACCGGACGTACTTCAACTTCACCGCTGGGGCCCAGTGGGCCCTCTACATGTACACGATGCCGTACGGCGTCCAGGGCGTCGAACAACGTCCCGACGGGAGCGGCAAGCTCAACTGGCGCGAACCGGCGTACCAAAAGGGCGTCATGCAGGCCCTGAAGTTCTGGTCGTTGCGCGATTCACCGGGCAAGGATTTGGGGAGCCGGTTCACGGGGTTGTTCCGCAGTGACAAGCCTGGCGAGGCGGTGCCCCTGCTGATCGACCTGCCCCAGGTCAACGGCATGAAGCAACTGGCGCCGGAGGTGGCCGACAAGATCGGGGTCGCCCCGTGGCCGAAGGCCGACGACGGCCAACCCTACTCGGTCGTCGGCGGGATCACCTATGTCGTCTTCCGCAAGGGAAAGGAACACAAGGCCGCCTTTGATTGGCTGAAGTACCTGTGCAGCGACGAAGGCCAGCAGGCCGTCGTCCTGGACCGCATGTCCCGCAAGACCGGAGGCGAGCTGACGATTTCGGCGCTGAAGGACATGTACGGGCCCCAAGCCGAGTCCTTCTGGGCCCAACCCGCCTTCGACCCCGTGAGAGACATGCAGAAGGTCATCGCGGCGGCCTACCCCTCGTTCGGGACGACCGCCTCGGTCCAAGGCAACACCGAGGCCGGCCGCATCGAGCAGAACCTGCTCGACGAGATGCAGTCGTACATCGTCGACCAAGTCAGCAAGGAAGCCGAGAAACTCGGGTTGACCCGGTCGACGCTTCACCGGGCCTGGGGTCAGGGCCGCCACTTGGACGTCCGTGAGGCGATCGTCCAGCGGGCCACCCAGGAACTCAAGCGGAAATATGACGTTGCCGCCCCCAAGGCCGAACAGCAGCTCCAAGAGGCCGCCGCGCGCCAAGCCCGCCGGACGCAGACGGTGCTCCGCGACCTAGACAAGTACGAGAAGGCCCCCAACATCATGGACGGGATCAAGGGCGGCCTCCTCGCGGCGTCCGTCGGCCTGACCGCCCTGGTGCTCCTCCACCCCCGGTTACGCAAGTACCGGCTGAGCTACCTCTACGTCGCCGTACCCTTGGCGTTGGCGGTGGTCTTTGTCTTTGTGCCCGCCCTGACCGCCCTCTACATCTCGTTCACCGAATACCACCCGGTCCTGCCCCTGAGCACAGCCATGCCGGTGGGGCTCCGCAACTACACCGACATCTTCCGGTCGGGGGAGATGCAGGCGGCCTTGTCCCGCACGCTTGTGTACGCCGTGGGCACCGTGCCGCTCGGCCTTGTCCTCTCCTTGGGGTGCGCCCTGTTGCTGAACAGTGTCAAGCGGGGCACGAACTTTTGGCGGTTCATTTACTTCTCGCCAATGGTGACGAGCGGTGTCTCCATCGCCCTCATCTTCGCCCAGCTCTTCATGTTCGGCAAAGAAGGGTGGTTGAACGCCCTGCTCCTTAACCTCCACCTGGTGCGCGAGCCGGTGCAGTTCCTCCAGAGCGAGCACAACTTCCTGAACAGCGTCATGGCCCTGGCGGTGTGGCAAGGGATCGCGTTCTCGACGATCGTCTTCCTGGCCGGTCTCCAGCAGATACCGGACCAACTCTTCGAGGCGGCCGAGATCGACGGTGCGGGGGCGGGGGACAAGCTACGCCACGTCGTTCTGCCCGGGGTGCGGCCCCAGACCGCGTTCCTGTCCATCCTGGGGGTGATCGGCGGGTTCCAGGTCTTCGACACGATTTTTCTCCTCGCCGGCAAGAGCGGTGACGCCGGCGCCCGCTTCGGCCCGAACGACAGCGGCATGACCGTCGTGCCCCTGATCTATCACCTGGGGTTCGAGAACATGCAGATGGGCGTCTCGTCGGCGGCGGCCTACGTCCTGTTCGCCGTCGTCCTGCTCTTGACCTTTGTCCAATGGCGATTCTTCAGCGCCCCGGGGAGGCAATCATGAAGCTGGGCACCCTTGTCCGGTGGGTGTTGCTCGTCTTGGGCGGACTTGTCCTTGCGACGCCCTTCTACTACATGGTCGTCATGTCGCTCCGGCCGGACAAGGAGTTGGCCCAGACCGGCTTGAACTTGGCCGTCAGCCACCCTTCCCTCCAGCCGTACAGCGACCTCTTTGACGCGGGTGTCATTCTGCAGGCGACGTGGAACTCGGTGGTCGTCGGCCTGTCCGTCACGTTGGGGACCATGTTCTTTTGCACCCTCGCCGGCTATGCCTTTGAAAAGCACCGGTTCCCCGGGCGGAACGCCCTCCTGATCGTCCTGCTCTCGACGATGATGGTGCCCGGCGCGGTGTTGATGGTGCCCGGGTTCCTCTTGCTGCGCGACTTCGGCTGGCTCGACACCTTTCTGCCGCTGGTGGTCCCCGGGGTCGCGGGCGCGTTCGGCGTTTTTTTGAGCAAGCAGTTCATGGCCAGTGTCCCGGACAGCCTGCTGGAGAGCGCGCGCCTCGAAGGCGCCCACGACTTCCGCGTCTACTGGTCCATCGTCCTTCCCCTCTCCAAACCCTTGCTCGCCACCCTCGGCATCCTGACCTTCCTTGGGTCGTGGAACAGCTTGGTCGGCCCGTTGATCGTCTTGCTCGACGAAAAGAAGTTCACCCTTCCCCTCGCCGTGGCCATGCTGCAGGGCCGGTTCCCGGGCAAGGAGAACATCCAAATGGCCGGGGCGGTCGTCTCCATCGTGCCAGTCTTGGTCCTGTTCATGCTCTTCCAGCGGCAAATTGTGGCCAGCCTCGCCAGTTCTGGTCTGAAGGAGGGATAGGGCGACGCGCGGCCCGGTCGGGTTCCCGTCCTTCGACCATGCCGGGCGTGCGCTCCGGCATCGGAACTTTCGCCTGTACTTTTTTGGCCAGGGACTGTCGCTCATCGGCAACTGGGTGACCCGGCTGGCCACCGGGTGGCTGGTCTATGAACTGACGGGTTCGCCCCTGATGCTCGGCGTGGTCAGCTTCTCGGGGCAGATCGTCACCTTTGTCCTCGGACCGGTCGCGGCGGCCTGGATGGAGCGGTTTGAGCGGCGGAGGTTCCTGGTCTGGACGCAAGCCGCGTCAATGGTCCAGTCACTGACCCTGGCCTACGTGACTTTGACCCATGTCGTCACCTACCACCAGGTGATCGCCCTCACCGTGTTCCAGGGGGTCGTCAACGCCTTCGACATGCCCGGACGGCAGTCCTTTCTCGTGCAAATGGTGGATGACCGAGAGGACTTGGGCAACGCCATCGCGATCAACTCTTCGATGGTCAACGCCGCGAGGTTGGTCGGGCCCGCGATCGCGGGGCTGACGATCAGCCTGGTCGGCACGGGGATGTGCTTCTTTATCGACGGGGTCAGCTACCTTGCCGTGATCGTCTCGCTCCTGATGATGGACCTGCCCGCCCACCGGCCTCCGGCGGCGGGCGTGCAGTTGATGCACCAGCTCCGCGAAGGATGGCAATACATCAGCACCTTCCGCCCCATGCGCGTGATCTTGCTCAACTTGGCGGCGACGAGCTTTCTCGGGATCAGCTACTCCGTCCTTCTGCCGATCATCGCCGGTGACGTCATGCACGGTGGGGCGTCGACCCTGGCCTGGCTGACAGGGGCGTCGGGCGTCGGCGCCCTGGTCTCGGCCCTTTCCTTGGTCCTCCGCAAGTCAGTCGTGGGGCTGACCCACATCCTGAACGTCGCGGCGGGCCTGCTCGGGGTGGGCATGGTCGTCCTCGGGCTCTCCCACGCCATGTGGCTCTCGATGCTCGCCCTGGTCTTCACCGGGTTCGGGTTCATCCAGGTGGCGTCGGCCACCAACACGATCATCCAGACCCTGGCGCCCGAAGACATGCGCACCCGCGTGATGGGATATTTCACCATGGCGTTTTTTGGCTCGGCTCCGGTCGGCAGCCTGCTGGCCGGGGCGGCCGCCCACCAGTTCGGCACGATGCCGACCTTGGTCGGGGCCGGCCTGGGTTGCCTGGCGACGACGGTCGTCTTCACCCTGGCGTTGCCCAAGGTCAGGGCGGACATGCGGCCCGTGTACCAAGAGTTGGGCCTGATCCCCGCACCAGAGCCCGACGCCACCCAATGACGGGTGTCCGCACTCCCAGGCGAGATACTCGCATAATGGGTGAAGTGAAGTCGAGAACCCCAGTCCGAACCGTCGTCGCCAGTCTGTGCGCGGGCTTGGCCGCGGCGCTTGTCGCCCAGTCCCAACAACAAGCCTCCAGACCTCAAGACACCGAGGTCTGGACTCCGGTCCCTCCCGTCGTGACCCCTGGTGAGGCGGGCGCCCCGCCGTCGGACGCCACAGTCCTGATCGGCCGCGACGGCCTAGGAGCCTGGCACGACTCCAAGGGTGGCGAGGCCAAGTGGGACTTCGCTGACGGGGTCGCCACCGTCAAGCAGGGGGCCGGCGACATCGTGACCAAGGCGTCCTTCGGCAGTTGCCAGGTGCACCTGGAGTGGCGGACGCCCGCGGTGGTCAAGGGCGACGGCCAGGGCCGCGGCAACAGCGGGCTCTTCTTCATGGACCAGTACGAGTTGCAGATCTTGGACAGCTACGAGAACAAGACCTACGTGAACGGCCAGGCCGCCAGTATCTACAAGCAGTACGCCCCGCTGGTCAACGCGAGCAAGAAACCGGGCGAATGGCAGACTTACGACGCGGTCTTCCACGCCCCCGCCTTCGGGGCCGACGGCAAGGTCCAGAAGCCGGCGTCGATCACCGTCCTCCACAACGGGGTCTTGGTGCTCGACAACGTGCAGATCAAGGGCGAGACGGTCTACAGCGGCCGGCCCGAATACCACGCCCACCCGCCCCAGATGCCTTTCCACATCCAGAACCATGGCAATCCGGTCAGCTTCCGCAACATGTGGGTGCGTGAGCTCTGACCTTCACCCGGACACAAAGGCGACGAACCCGCCGTCGGCGGCCATCGTGACAGGGACCGTTCCCCCGGCCGCGACCTTGACCTGCTCGGTCCGAACCCCGTTCGGGCCCGCGCCCGGCGTCAGGTCGTCCAGCCACAAGGTCGCAAAGTGGTCCCGTGGCGGCAGAAAGGTCAACGGCACCTCGACCGTGCGGGACGGCCCCGCCGACATTCCCGCCACCCACCATTCCTTCCCCTTTCGCCTGGCGGTCACGAGAAGCTTGCCTGGCTCGCCCATCAGAACCCGGGTCTCGTCCCAGTAGGTGGGGACGGCCTTCAGGACCTCGAATCCTGGCTGGCCCCGGTAGGCGTCGGGATAGTCCGCGACCATCGGGTTGGGGTTGTCGAAGCACACATAGCTGGCGAGCATGGCCGCCCGTGTCCCCAGGACTTCTGGGGCGACAAACTTGGCCTTGAAATCTTTCGGTGACACCGCACGGAACCCGCCGGAATGGAAGTCCATCGGCCCGGCGACCATGCGCGTGAACACCGTCTTGAGCACATGGGAGGGCGTGACCAGGTCGCTCCACTTCATGTACTCCTGGTTGAGAGCCCCCTCGTGGTTCATGAGGTTCGGGAACGTCCGTTGGAGACCGGTCGGTTTCCAGACGCCGTGGAAATGCACCAGGATATGGTGCTTGGCGGCGGCACGGAGGACATGCTCGGCGAACTCGACCGTTTCTTGGTCGTCATGGTCCAGAAAGTCCACCATCAGTCCTGCCCATCCGAGCCTTTCAAACTCGGCGAAGGCTTGGTCCACATGGCCTCGTAGCGCGCCGCTGTGCACCCAAGTCCAAAGGCGGACACCCTTGGACTCGGCGTACCGCCTGATCTCCTTCAGGTCCAGGTCGTCGCGGACCCGCGTGACGTCGGTGCTCGGGCCGGGCACGACACCCTTGTTGTACTGGTGGTACCAAGGGGTGTCGTCATTGTCGGCGATGGTGCTGTGGTAGCGGACGCCGTTCTCGGCGGCAAAGTCGATGTACTTCTTCTGCGCTTGCAGGCTGAAAATCGGCGGCTCCGGCCTGCCGTCGTCGACGACGTTGCCGTTCCACCACGGCCACGTCATCTTGCCAGGCTTGATCCATCCGGTGCCCCCCGTCTCGTTGGGGTCGGCCAAGCAGTAGATTGTGTTGCTTTCAAGGAGCTTTCCGGCCCGGTCTCCGACAAGGACGACCCGCCATGGCGTCCGGACCGGGCCGTCGACGACGACCTTGGTGCCGTCGGGCCGAGGGGTGAGGTCGCTGACGACCTGGTCCCCGGCCATACGCAGTCCCATCCCGGCATAGCGGCGGAGGTTGGCCTCGGTGACCGCGACGGTCGCCCCGTCAAACTGGAGGGTCAAGGGAGTGTCCAACAGGGCCCCTGCCTTGACTTTGTCGAAAGGCACGGCGTCGACCGTGTGCTCATGGCTCGTCCGGTAGCTCTCAAGGTACTGGACGAAGGCGGTCGGGTTGCCGACGGGCCGGAACGAAGTCCCCTCGTCGATGACCACGGTCCGGGGTGAGTTCCTCAGGCCGCCGACTTCGTACCGAACGGCGACGGCGTCGTCATAGACCCGGAAGACAATCTCGACCTTACGGCGGGACGACGATTCCAGAGTCAACCGCCGTTCGGCGTATGAGTCCATGGCGTGGTCGGCCCGGCCAAACAACACGGCGACCCGCCGGTCCACTCGGCGCACCGACTCCTTGACGACCCTGGCACCGTCGAGGACGTCGCCGTCACCCGCCAAGGTAAGGCTGAGCCGGTTGCCGGTGAAGAGTGGCCGCCCGTCATAGGAGACCGACCAAGTAGGCAAAGACGTCTCAAGCCTCAGACGGCGGTCGGGCGATTCGGTGGCGCTCACCACCCGCCCTGCCAGGACCACACACAAAGCGGCGACGGACACGGGAACAGTATCGCCCGGAACGCCCGGTCCGGTGTCACGGGCCGACGATGACTTTGCCCTTCAGCTCGTCCCAGGTCGCGGTGACCTCGATCGCACCCTCGGCATAGCTCCCCATCTCGTAGGGGTCGAACCGCCAGGTGAGCCCCTCGTCAGTGATGTAGAACTTGTCGGCCTGCTCGCGGGTGAGGTGGGTGACCGCCCCCGACTGGACCTCAGTCGCTCCTTTCTCTTTGAGTTTGGGGATCACGATCCCTGACGCGAAGGCTTCGGGCACCATCCGGACCCGCATGATGTCGGCCAGGTGGATGCGCTTGACCTTGCCGTCGACCCGCTGGTAGTTGAAGGTCTCGGAATCGTGGTTGGGGTGTGCCCCGCCCGTATAGAAGTGGCACTGCACGAGGAACGAGAGGAGGTTCTCCCGTCGAAGCTTGGGCTCCACACTCCAGTCCGCCGTGTACTCGTGCTCGGGCTTGGCGTCCAACTGGTTGAATTCGTGCTTGAAGGCCCCGACACGCTTCTGGGCCGCCGCCTTGAGGCCCGCCGTCGCGACTTTGCCGATCGAACTCGTGTAGACCGGATAGCTTGCGGTGATTTGGTACCACCCTGCCTTGACGGACTGGACCTTGCCTAGGCCGTCGACCACCATGGCGCTGGCCAGGACACAAGAAAAGGCGACACCTACGGTCGTGAGTGCTCTCATGCCCCCATTATGGAGCGCGGAGGGTCCCCGTGAGAATGCCTGGCCCTACCCCACACCGGTGCCGCGGCGGTCGGCAGGCAGTTCGGCGTCGCGGTTCGCGTGGATGAAGAGCGACCCCTCCACGACTGTCCCGTCGAGGGGCTCGGCCCCGGGGAGCAACAGTCCCTTCAGCCAACCGTCGCGCACCAGGGCCTCGACGGTCTCCATCGCCTTGCTCAAGATGTCGCTGTTGAAGTCCATGTTGTCCCGTCGGAACCCGGCGGCGAGGTGGGACAGAGCCTTGAAGGCCGCCTTGTCGGTCTGGAACGCCTCGACGACGCGGCGCACCATGCCCACCATGGGCAACACCTTGTTGTTCCGGCTCCACCCGTCGACGCGCAAGACCCGGCCCTTTTCATACGACGGCATCGCGACCGGCACCGCCCGGCGAAGGTCGAGTTCAAACCCGTTGAACCCGCCGTAAGCCGTCTGGACCTTGTCGTCAAGAAACCAACGGTTGATCTCGTGGATGGCAAAGAAGCTGTAGCTGCCCAGCCCGCCCGCGTACATGTCCTCGTCGACGAAGCCGCCGGTGCCGATCCATTGGAACGCCTTGTCGGCGTCTAGCTCCATGCCTGCCTCGGCGGCGATCCGGCTGGTGAACTCCTTCAGTTCACTGAAGTGGGCGTTGGCACGGTACCAGTAGTCGGCAAACCGGATGTGCTGGCCGACCCGCCGCCGGTTTCGCCCGGTGTACTGCTCGAAGAGCCAGTCGCGGTCACCACCCTTGGCCAGTTCGATCACGGTAAACGCGGCCTCCCTCGCGCTGGCATGGGTCAGGGTGAGGCCGGCAGAGAGGATCGGGTCGGCAAAGCCGGCCGCTTCCCCGACCAGCATCCAGTTCTCCTCGGCCATTGTCTCGCTGATGAAGGACCAGTCCTTGGTCGCGGTGAAGTGCCCCTCGCAGGTGGCGTCCGCCATCAGCTGGCTGATCCGGGGCTCCTCGGCCAGGGCCCGCAAGTACAGTTCTTCGGGTCGCAGCCCGGTCGACTTGTAGTACTCGGCCGGGCAGACAAACCCGATGGAGGTCCGGGTCGGCCCCAACGGGATGAACCAGATCCAGCCGTAACCCAGGGACATGATCTGGATCCGGGTCCCGCCGACGCCGAGCTTAACCGCCCACTCCGCATTTTGCCAATAGTCGTAGAAGGCCACGTTCTTGAGCGCGCTGGGCTCTTCCACCGGGACCCCGAGGGCCCGTCGCAACGCGGCGGCGTTGCCGCTGGCGTCGATGTACATGTCCGCCGTCACCTGCTCGCCGTTGCCCAGCTTCAGATAGGCGATCTCACGTCCCTTTTTCCCGACGGAGGCGACCCCCGTCCCCTCGAACACCTCCGCACCCAGTTCGCGGGCATGGTCGAGAAGAATCTTGTCGTAGACCGCACGGTCGACTTGGAACGCGGTGCGCAACCGTTGCCCGGCGAACTTGGCGGGGCGCTCCTCGTCCTGGAACTCACCGTTCGGGGTGAAGTTGAAGTCCCAGAGGTCGCTTGTCTTGCCCCACCGGTAGGTGGCGCCGATCTTGACGGGAAAGCCGGCCGCCTCCACCTTGTCCCACACCTTCATCTCGTCGAGGATGTAACTGATGTAGGGGAGCTGGCTTTCGCCGACGTGGTCCCGGGGGAACGTCTCGCGTTCAAACACGGCCACGCTGAGTTCGGGGCAGTACTGTTTGAGAAATGTGGCGCAGGTCGAACCCCCCGGCCCCCCACCGACAATCGCGACATCGTAATGCATGATTGATTGGCTCCAAGATCGCCCGCGAATCGTTTCGCAACTCATGTTACACCCACCAGGGCGGCTTGTTGCAACCTGGACCAAGGCGCAGGGCCCCCTCGTCGTGTATAATCCGAATCGTTTCGCAAAGATGGCCCGTGGCACCGTCGCCAGAAGCTGGGCCCCACGCGTTCCCGACCGGTGGCTCCATGAGTGCGACGATCAAAGACATCGCCCAAAAGCTCAACATCTCCACGAGCACGGTCAGCTACGCCCTCAACGGAGGGCCCCGTCCGGTGCCCCCGGCGGTGAAGGAGGAAGTCCTCCGGGTCGCCCGCGAGCTGAAGTACCGCCCGAACCGCCTGGCCAAGTCGCTGGTGACGCGCCGCTCGCACACCGTAGGCATCCTTCCCACATTGGCGGCCCCGAACCTGGCGGTGTCCCCCTACTTCCAGATGGCGTTCAACGGCGTCCTCAACCAAGCCGAGATCCAGGGTTACGACGTGCTCGTCTTTTCCCGGCCGCAATCGACCGCGTCGAAGGCCGACGACATCCTGAGCGTGCTGTGGGACGGCCGCACCGACGGCACCGTCCTGATCGCGCCGTATGTGGACGCCCCGGTCATCCCGGCCCTGCTTCAACTAGGTGTGCCCTTCACGGTCGTCAACTCCCGCGTCGAGGGGGCGGTGTGCGTCACCTGCGACAACCGGCACGGCGTGGAGTCGGCCCTGAACCACTTGGTCGGACTGGGGCACACCAAGATCGGCCACCTCGCCGGGCCCGACGTCCTGGAAGACGCCCGGGTACGTCAAGCGGCGTTTGAAGACTTCATGCGGGACTCGGGCTTGGAGTTGAGGCCCGAGTGGATCGTCAAGACCGAATACACCAGCGAAAGCGCCGAGCAAGAGGCCCATGCCTTGCTTGACACGAAGGACCGGCCGACGGCGGTCTTTTGCGGCAACGACGAGGCCGCCCTTGGGCTTCTGCGGGCCGCCCGGGCCCGCGGCATCCGGATGCCGGACGAACTCAGCGTCGTCGGCTTCGACAACATCTTCAATTGCGAGCACATGCACCCACCCCTCACGACGGTCGAGCAACCGATCGGCGAGATGGGCAAAGCCGCCTTTGAAGCCTTGATCGACCTGATCGAGGGCCGACCGGCCCAAACCGTCGTCATGGAGACGCGGCTCGTCGTCCGCGAGTCCACCGCGCCGCCGGCGCGCCGGGCCTGACCCCGGGTCGACCAATTTTTCAAAATCAGTCCCACATTTTCGGCGACCTGTGTTATCATGCTCCCTGAGAAACGTTTTGCGAAACGATTCGCAAAACCCAACTCGGTGCCGAGAGGCACGTCAAACGATGTCGTGGCCCGCATGCCGGGCCCCCGATCTCGGTGGACGTTCACCGAACCCGAATCAAAGCCGAACGCATATGAGCAACCGCAAAAGGGCCTTCACCCTGATCGAACTCCTTGTCGTCATCGCGATCATCGCGATCCTCGCCGCCATCCTGTTCCCTGTCTTTGCCCAGGCGAAGCTGGCCGCGAAAAAGACTCAGGCGTTGAGCAACGCCAAGCAGTTGGCCATCGCCAACATCATGTACCAGGGCGACTATGACGACATGCTGATCAAGTCGTACTTTGGCTTCCCGCAGGCCCCCGCCTGCGACTGGAACCTGCCCTGGGGCACGCCGGGCCTCTTCTACAACTGGCGCTACGCCCTGCAGCCGTACATGAAGAGTGTGCCGTTGCTCGGCGACACGACCAACCCGTTCAACGCGGACACTTACTGGACCCAGATGTGGGACGGACAGGGTGCCGCCCCCAACAAGTACGCCCCCGCCAACTTCGCGGTCAACACCTCGCTGATCGGATTCGCCAACGGCTCCTGCGCCGGTTTGGGCGACAAGGAGGGCATCAGCTCCCTTGACCAGGTCCCCGAGGTCGCCGGCACGATCATCATGCTGCCGAGCCGCACCCACTGGAACGACGTTCCGTGGAGTTGGGGCACCTACTCTGGATTCCTCGGCGGCCCGACTGCCGGTGACCCCTACAACTCGTGGTGCGCCCAGACCAACCACGGCGAAGGCTCTTGGTCGTACGTCTGCCCGGGGACGGGCAACGGGCCGATCCACGTGGTCGGCAAGCAGGCGAGCTTCGTCTGGGCCGACGGTCACGCCAAGGCCAAGTCCTACCCGGCCACGTTGCGCATGGACGACACCGAGAACGACGACTGGTATTCGAAGGGGTCGATCAACGTGAACACGGGCATGCCGTTCAACTACGCCGACCGCCAAGCGGCCGTGGCGTCCGGGTACTTCCCCGAATATCGCTAAGAAGGGTCAGCGACGCTGGGGCCCCCGCTCGTCCGGGGGCCCCCTTTTCCACTCTCGTCTTCAAAACCAAACCAGCATGCGAGCAAAGATCATCACCGTTTCCATCGTTTTCATCGGGCTCTTCCTCCTGAGCGGGTGCACCGGCGACACGTCGGGCGACACTCAAGCCCCCAAGAAGCCTGAGAACCCCACGACGAGCCAAATGCCGCGGAGCAAAGAAGAGGCCCAAAAGATGTTCGGCGGCGGTGGCGGAAACCCTGTCGCGCCCAAGAGCAACAACTGAGCCATGTTGTGTCCGATGTTGGTGATGATGTCGATCGCCCAGCCGACGGCGCCCAAACTTGTCTTTGAGCAAGACTTCAGCAAGCTCAAGGACATTGACACGGCGGTCTGGACGTTTGACGACGGCCCGGCCTACAACAACGAGAAGCAGCGCTACACCGCCAAGGCGGCCCGTAACGCCTGGATCGAGGACGGCCGGCTGATCATCGAGGCCCGCAAAGGCCCCGACGGGACGATCACCTCGGCGCGCCTGACCAGTAAGGAATGCTGGAAGTACGGCACCTTCGAGGTCGTCTGCAAGGTGCCGCGGGGCCGGGGGACGTGGCCGGCGGCCTGGCTCCTGAACGACCGGCTCCGCTCGACAAAGCACGGTTCACGACTCGGTTGGCCGCTCTGCGGCGAAATCGACCTGATGGAGAACGTCGGGTACGAGCCCCAGGAGTTTGTCTTCTCCCTGCACTCGGAGAAATACAACCACACCAAGGGCAACTCGCGGACGAACCGGGTCAAGATCAACGAGACTGTCCCGACGTTCCATACCTACCGGATGCACTGGGACAGCAATGGGATCACGATCCTCATGGACGGTAAAGAAGTCTTTGCCGCCAAGAAGACGGAGTCCACCCTGGAAGCCTGGCCGTTTGACGACCCGTATTACTGGATCCTCAACCTTGCGATCGGCGGAGACTGGGGCGGGGCCAAGGGGATCGACCCCGGCATCTTTCCCGCCCGCTACGAGATCAAGTCGGTGCGGGTCTGGCAGTGATCGGCGCGGCCTTGGCTGGGACGGTGGTCCCGGCCGGGCCGCGCGCCCTACCCGCGTGCGGTGGCCCCGTCGACCCCCGGACGGAGCTTGTCCGGAGCCTCAAACCGTCCGCCAGGGGCGTCTTACCCAAGACGATGCGGCCGGCAATGGGCAATCTGACACAATAAGTAAGGATTTGCCGCCCCAGGGCGCCCTCCCGGCGCGGCATACTCAAGTCGTCCGACAGCCATGCACGAGTCGCTCCGAACCCGCATCAAAGAGGCAACCCGACCGATCCACGACCTGATCGACAACCACCCGGCCAGCCTGACCGTCCTGTCTCCGTCGGTGACCCTGGCTGACTACGCACGGTTTCTCGGTCTGACCTTTGGGTTTCTCCGGCCCCTGGAAGACTCCCTGGTCGCCTTCGGGCTCGAAGGATTCGTCCCTCGGTCACCGGCGATTCTCGAAGACCTCCGCCGTATCGGCGTGACGGAGGAGTCTCTGGCGTCGATCCCCACCGCCCGGGGCGTCGAGCCCTTGGCCAGCGAGGGTGAGGCGATGGGCCTGGCTTATGTGATCGAAGGCTCCCGCATGGGCGGCATGGTCATCGCCAAGCATGTGGGCCGCCACCTGGACTTGACGGGCGAGAACGGACTTTCCTTCTTCTTGCCTGCCCATCCCCACGAGATCTTGGCGTGGTTCCGCAAGTTTGTCGCCCGGCTGGACAGCTTTGCGAAGTGCTCCTGCGAAGAACGGGAGGCCATGGACGGGGCCTTCGGAGCCTTTCGCCTGGTCAAGTTCTGGCTTGACAACGCTCCCCGCTGGGAACCGGCCTTCGTCGGCTGAGCAGGGACGTGACCGTTCTCCGGACGGACCGCGACGACGACCGGCTCCCTGCCCTTGTCGCTGGACTCGACCGGATGCTCCGGGAACTCGACGGCGAGGAACTCCACGGGACACTGTCGGTTTACAACCGGCTTGAAGAAGGTGCGCAAGTCGTGGTCGTCGAGGTGGACGGTGTGCCGGTCGGGTGCGGGGCCATGCGGGAGCGTGGAGACGCCACGGCGGAGGTGAAGCGGATGTTCGTCATACCTTCGGCCCGGGGCCGGGGGGTCGGCCAAGCGATCTTGACCGAATTGGAGACGTGGGCGACCGAACTTGGTCACCAATACCTCTTGCTCGAAACGTCCGCCGACCTTGCCGACGCAATCCGGCTCTACCTACGGTTTGGATTTGTGCGGGTTCCCAACTATCCGCCTTACGACACGATCGAGCACAGTGTTTGTTTTCGTAAGCGGATTTCTTCCACCGGTTGAAGAGCCAGCTTGGCCGGCTTATGCCGGCCAAGCTCTGCCCCTATCTCATGCCGAAAACTGCATGAACTTGGGTTCTCCTTCCTTTTCGTCGGACTCGTCCTGTTCGTCCCAGTCCGGCACCGAGAAGACCCTGGGGCGTTCGCGCAGAGTCATGGGATGCTCTTCGCGCACGGTCAAGTACTTGGCGGTCGCGCTCAGATAGCCCGCCGCCCGACGGCGGATCTCCGCAAGCCGTCGTCTCTTGGGAGCTGACCCGCTCTGAGCCTCCAGACGCTCGGCCCGGTCGGCCTGCTTTTGGGCCCAGTGACGTAGGACGGCGACCTTGATGGCGACCGGGCCGCTGCTCTGGACAAGCTGCTTGGTTTTCTCGACGATGTTTGAGACGAACGCGCGTTCGACCCGTTGTAACAGACGCATAGACACCTCCTGATGCGTGTGGTCGGTGAGAATGCGGAGCACTCTCTTTCGATGCGTCGACGAGGTTAGCTGCCGGGTTAGAGCCGAAAGGTACTCTTCCTCTTCTGAGGATTCACCCCACTGTCGGTGGGTCCCCCGCTCCGCCCGAAGGGGCGGATTAGACTTGTCCCTATTATACCGCAGTCCGTCGGTGAGACGGGGCCTATGACACCCGGACAGAAAGAGCCGGTGTTTCCACTTGACAATGCTTATAGATTTTATCAACTGTGTGGCGGACGCAAAAAGTCGCCCAGTCTTGCGGTAATCTAGCTTCCGTTTCGTTTGCTTGGAGAGACACAGATGAACAAAATCCTTTTGCTCGCGTCGGCCACCCTTGGCTTTGCCGCCCTGAGTTCGGCCAACCTCGTCGTGAACGGCGACTTTTCCCTGACTGTCCCCAACGTGGGATTTGGCAACGGCTGGACCGGCACCCTCAATGACGGTGCGGGCGGGTGGCGGGCCACGGGTGGCAATCCGGACGGCACCTACATCATCAACTCTAACGGTTCGACGTCCAGTAACCCGAGCTTGGCCCAGGACATCACCGGCCTGGTGGTGGGAGCCACCTACGTCGTGAGCGGCGACTACGCACGGGGGAACATCGGCGGCGGGACCGACAAGGACTTCGGCGTCACCATCGACGGCAACACTTGGGAGTACACCGTGCCGAGTTCCGACACTGACTTCGCCCACTTCAGCGAGCACTTCGTCGCGACTTCGTCGAGCGTGACCCTCCTGCTTGAAGCCGAGCGCCATGGCGACCACGACGCCCGCGTCGACAACATCTCCTTGGAACTCGAATCCGTTCCCGAACCGGCCACCATGGCCGTGCTCGGATTGGGCGCCCTTGCCCTGCGACGGCGCAAGAAGGCCTGACCCGACGTCAGCCTGTGTCCGAAAGCCCGGCCGGAGAGTTGCCCGCCGGGCTTTCGGACACTTGGACACCCGCCTCTGAGGTTGACTAGTCGAGTGAGACGGTGGTTC
The DNA here is from genome assembly GCA_019638795.1 of Fimbriimonadaceae bacterium. Lineage (NCBI taxonomy): Bacteria > Bacillati > Armatimonadota > Fimbriimonadia > Fimbriimonadales > Fimbriimonadaceae > Fimbriimonadaceae bacterium. Next base: position 166,681 of record JAHBTB010000001.1, read on the forward strand.
GCGGCGCTCTTGGTCGGCTTGGCGGGTTGCTCAGCGCCGGTGAAAGACGAGTCGGCCCGGCCCGTGCCGCAAGCACCGCTCACGACTCTGTCGAACGGATCGATCGGGCTCAAGGTCGGCCCTGACGGCTTCCCCTCTCCGACCATGTGGCTGGCCGCCCGGTCCACCGGGACGGGGCCAGACCCGGCGCAGGCCGTCCCCTGCCCTCTCCGCTTCCGCCTTGTCGACACCGAAGACCCAAGCGTCCGATGGACCGCCACCGTCGCGGCCTCGTCGCCAGCGGAGAACCGCGTCACCGTCCGGTGCAAGGGTCGCCGCTCGACCGTCGTCTTGGAGTACTCCCTCCATCCTGACCGGCCCGCCCTGGCCGTCCGCGTCTGGATGGACGGGCCTTACAAACCCACTGTCCTGCACTCTGAGGCCGTCGCGGGTTCGCCCCTGGTCGCCCGGTTTACCGGTGACGCCGCATCCTTGTCGCCTGGAGGCGAGATCGAACTGGGCGGCGCGGCCAAGACGCTGGTCGTCTCCCTGCCAGGGACCGACGCACCGCCTTGGCCGTCAGTACCCGCCCCACCCACCGTCAAGATCATCGGTGACGAGGACGCGGCCCGTGCCCTGGACGGCATGATCGGCCGGCTCGTCTCAGGCTATCGGTCGGGGAATTGCTGGGGCCCGTTCAGCCTCACGGACGGCAAGTTTCAGGGCCGGGTTTTCTGGGACCTGGACGCCTGGGTGCAACCTGCGATGGTCTTCCTGGACCCGGAGACCGCGAAGGACGCCGCGACGTGGCGCCTCTCGACCCTGCCCCAAGCCAAGCGGAACTATGACGCCTGGGTCGCCCAGGGCCGCCCCGTGAGCGACAAGAAGAAGCTCGCCGACGTTGGGCCTGTCGGGACGGCCCCGCCCGGCGGGGCGATGTTCGCGTGGGAGTCGTCCATGTCGGGCGAGGAGCTCAGCACCGCGCCGACCCGGTTCGAGCACCACGTCACCGGATCGGTCTGCCTGGGCCTGCGCTATGCCTGGCTCGCCGGCCTGGTGCCGACGGCAGACCTTCGGGCGGCAGAAAGGGCCGCGTTCCGCTTCTATGAGGCCCGTTCGACTCCACGCGGCCCGGCGCCGGCCGACATCCGTTCCGTGGTGAGCCCCGACGAGTGGCATGTCGTCGACAACGACCTCTACACGAACAGCCTGGCCGACCGCCTCGCCCGGCACGTGCCCAAGGACGACCCGATCCGGTTCGGGCTCCCCCGAGACGAGGTGACCTACATGGCGTACCGAGGCGACGAGATGAAGGGCTACCAGCAGGCGTCGGCCCTCCTGGCCGTATGGCCTCTGGGCTCGGTCAGCGACCGCACCGAGGTCGGAAAGATGTACGATCGGTTCGCGGGCAAGGAAGCCCGCCAGGGCCCCGCGATGACGAAGAGTCTGAACGCCCTGGTCGCGGCACGGATCGGACGGGCGGACGAAGCCTTGCGCCAATGGCGTGACAGTTGGCGGCTCTACACCGACGACCCCGGACTCCGGTTCCGCGAGAAGCAGAAGGACGGCGAAGGCTACTTCTACACCGGTGCGGCCGGATGCGTGAACGCCTTCCTCTACGGCTTCCTCGGGCTCGACCTGACCGAGTCCGAACCCCAGGGTGTGCCCTGGAAGGAGCGCACGACCTCGGGCTGGGTGTCCTTGAACCCCCACCTGCCCGGCGCGTGGAAGCAGGTCGACATGAAGGGACTATGGATCAACGGACGCAGGCGTCACGTCACAGTTACTTCATCAAAACTTGAAGTTACCGATCCAAATTGAACTTTACGCAAGCGATAAATATCCGATCCCACAGACTTGAAGTTTTTTCGGCTCGCCATGCGACGGTTTCCATCCCAGCATGCCGACACTCCCCTTGTGCAGTCCTGGCCCGAGACCGGTGAAACTGATGTGCTCCGCACCAGCTTCGCCAAGCTGGCCCCTCATGCAGACGCCTTCGCCGAGCAGGTCTATGCGAAGATGTTCGATGCTGCGCCGGAACTGAGAAAGTTGTTCCCGAGCGACATGCAGGCCCAACGCGCCTTGCTGATGCAGATGCTCGAGAGCATCGTCGCCAACGTGGACAAGCCCGACGAGGTCCAGGCCCAGCTCCGTTCGCTTGGGGCCCGACATCGTGGCTACGGAGTGCACGGCGTCCACTTTGTCGTGTTTCGCGCCGCCGTCATCGCCACCCTGCGCGAGCTGCCCGAGCTCCATTTTCGAAAGGATGAGGTCGCCGCGTGGGACAAGATGGTGCGCGGCTTGGCGGCGGGCATGGGTTTCAAGATGAACGCCGCCGCCTGAACCCGACTCCCCACCCCCTCGGGGCGATCCGCTACACTGGTCGCCATGAAGACGCTCGTCGTCCCCATTTTCGCCCTCGCCCTCCTCGCCGGTTGCGGGTCGCCCGCCCCGGTCGACACCTCGGCCCAAGACGTCGAGGGAGACAAGCCGGTCGTGAAAAAGGAGGAGCCACCGGTCTCAGCGACCACGAACGAGGCAGGTGTCCAGATGGCGACGGTGTCGGTCGACGGCAAGTTCTCGCCCGCCGAGGTCCACGTGAAGAAGGGACAGCCCGTCGAGCTCGTCTTCGACACCAAGAACCGCAGTTGCGCCGAGACGGTCGTCTTCAAGGTGATCGACCAGACGGTACACCTGAAGGACGGCGAAAAGACCACCGTCAAATTCACCCCGAAAGACGCCGGCACGATCGACTATGCCTGCAGTATGGACATGATCAAAGGCAAGATCGTTGTCGAATAACCTTGATCATTTTCTTCGGCTCGCATTGCTGCTGATGACAGCAGAATTGCGAGACTTATCCTGAATCCTTGACAAGTTGTTCTCAAGACACCCTGGTCGGGGGCTAACTTGCAATACATTGAAGACGATGAAAGTCCGTCTTCTTCTCGTTGCTGCCCTCGGCGCCATTGCGGCGACGGCCCATGCCGACCCCTACTCTTGGATCAAGTGGAACTCGTTCACGAGCAACTCGGCCGACGGCGTGATCACGACCTCGAACGGCGCCACCGCCGTCCACCTGTCCGGGTCGGTCAACAACGTCCTGTCGAGCTATCCCTCGTGGACTCCGGTCACGTCCTATCGTGACGGCGTCGTCATTGACAACGCGCCCTACGAAGGGCAAGCCGGTTCCGACCACCAGATCGTCCAGATCCTCACCACCGGGGCCTATTCACTGACTTTTGACAAGCCAGTGGACCACCTCGCGTTTGCCGTGTGGAGCCTAGGCCAACCGGGGCAGGCCGTCCGGTACACCTTTGACCAAGACCTGAACTTTATCGCCGGTGGGCCGGGCACCGAGTACGGTGGGCAGTCGATCACCACCGGTTCCAACTGGCTCGAAGGACGGGAAGGCAACGGTACCGTCGTTTTCGACGGGCCGTTCAGCACCCTCAACTGGGACATTGACAACCCCGAGTCTTGGCACGGCTTTACGGTCGGCCTCAAAACCGCCCAATCGGTCCCCGAGCCGGCAACCATGGCCGTCATCGGTCTGGGCAGCCTGGCCCTGGCCCGGCGTCGGAAGCGCTGAAGGCGGCATTCAACAGTTCGACGGCCCGTCTTGCTTGATCAAGACGGGCCGTCGATTGTCACCGGTCACCGGCGACGACGCCGAGAAAGCGCCAGTGCTCCGGCACTGAGCACCGCCAAGGAGAACGGCTCCGGAACGGAAGCGACGCTGAACCGCTCGATGTTCAGAACGTCCCCCGAAGTCAGCCCTAAATCGACTCCCGTGATCGGGCCGTCGCTGATGAATCCGACAAAGTTCTCGGTACCAATGCCACCACCGGCCACCGAAGTGCTCGACCCGTCACTCAATGACACGGGGACGTCGGCGGCACTCCAATTGTCGTAGACGAGCCCCATCGCCATCACGCCGCCTCCGAGGTCGATGTGGACGTTGGTCGCCGTGATCTGCGCAGAGAGACAGGACGCAAGGCTGTTAAAGTAGCCAGATCCACCATATGTCTTGTCAACCACGAACATTCCGTCGACGTCGCTGGTGAATGTGGCCGGGCCGTTACCCATAGGCCCTGTCCCGAAGTAGACGAAGGAGCCTGCGTCAGCAATTCCCTCAAAATCGTAGTTGGACACGTTGGTGACAGCCCCTAGCCAAGTGACCTCAGACGTGTAGAACGTCGTGGTGGCCGAGCCCAGGGCGGAAATGACAAGCACAGGTACAAGCAGATATCTCCTCATTCCTCAGTTCTACTTCAGGTACCTATACCTGCACCCAAGAAACTGATCGCGGTGCGGAAAACAGGCAAATATACGTATGACGACAACTGACTTCACCATCCGACCCTGGTGCGACGACGACTCGGTGGAACGGCTGACCGATCTGCTCCACTCAGCCTACGCGGAATGGGGCCAGGCTGACATCTACTTCACCGCCGTGGGCCAAGACGCTTCCGTGACGCGGGAGCGCCTTGAGGGCGGGACAACCTGGCTTGCCGTGGACGGCGAGGCTTGGATCGGTACGGTGACGGTCTACCCCGGAGCAGGGAACAGCATTGCCTACTACAACGACCGCCCCGGACTCTGGTACTTTGGGCAGTTCGGTGTGGACCCGGCCTGGAAAGGGCGCGGCGTCGGCCGGGCCCTCTTCGAGACCGCCATGGCCCATGCCGTCTCCCAAGGGGCCCGGGAGTTCGCCTGCGACACGAACCGGGAAGCCGCCCGGCTCATCGCCCTGTACGAGCGGTGGGGCTTGACCCAGGTTGGTCAGCACACCTGGCCCGGCGGAGGGCTCAGTGTCGTCTTGGCGATGCCCCTGCCATGCGGAAAATCGGGCGGGCGACAAACAGAAAGAGGACCCGGCTGACGCCGGGCCTCTTCGCTCCCTCACTCCCCTTCTTGAGGGAAAACGTCACGCCATTCTTGCCCGACCATCGTCTCAGGTTCGGCGGCGACGTGTGACCGGATGAGCTTGGCCTGGCCCATCACGCTCAGGCCGGTCAGTTGCGTCACGACCTCCAGTCCCGCGGCGTCGAACGTCCTGAGGACACCGCCGTCCTGCACCATGGCCTTGCCGTCACCGGTCAGTTCGATCGACTCGATACCGTGGGCCGCGTAGGGCGACATGCGCGGGCCGTGGGTGGCGCTTCGCGACACCGCGAAGAACTGGTGGGCCCCGCGCCGGGCATAGACGATCTCGTTCCGGGCCGGGTCGATGCGGAACACCACTTCACCGTCACCCGGAGGCGGGGTCACCGCTGTCGAACCTTGGGGGACAAGGCCTTCGTTGTACATCCACACCTTGTCCAGGCCCTTGGACATGAGGGCGACACCGCGGGAAGACGTGTCGACGTCCATCGCGGCGGCGTCGCCGGGCAGGCTGACGGACTGACGCCGGATCACGTTCCTCGTCAGCCGGCCCTCTTCCAGGGTCATGTCGTCCCGCTCCAACCGGACCAGTCGGTCGCCGTTGTTCGTCGTGGTCAGTACGAAGACGTCCAGCGAGGGTCCGGCGACGACGACTTTGCGCCCTCCGGGCACGTAGGTGACCAGATAGTGTTCGCCGGTCACCAGGTTGCAATAGAACAGTTTGCCGGTGTCGGTCAAATAGAACACGCCCAGCGAGCCGATGTCGTAGCACCAGTCGACAACCGGTTCGGCGGGGTCGAAGGTCAGCGTCCGGGGCGTCGGGTCACCAAAGTTCCACGGCGAGACACTGGTGAACGAAGGCAATCGGGACTGCCCCTTACCGGGTACCGGCTTGGGGCTGATGGAGTCGTTGTACGCCGTCGTGTTGAACCAGCCCGCGAAGACGGGCAGGATGCAGTGCATGTTGTCGTAGACGTGCCGCTTGTCGTTGTTCTCACCGGTGAACAGTGTGCACAGGGCCAGCGTCCTCTTCCCGTGGCCGGCCGTCGTCAGGGTGATGTTCCGTGTCTCGTAGGTCTCGACGTGAAAATCTGACTGGTCATAGAGATCACCGTCGTCTGTCGCCGGGTCGCGGAGGAAAAAGGCGTCGACACTTCCTCTAAAGTCATATCCCGCAAGAGCCAAGCTGTGCCCACCGTCACGATGCCATGATCCACCATAAAGTTTGTAGCGTCCGTATCCGATCCGGCACAATGACCCATCAAGCAGGCGGTTGCGGATCGTGTTCTTGCCCCAATTGAAACTCGGCCCATAGAGGGTGTGGATAACAAGCAGCGAGGTGTGGTTGCTTGTCCACGTGAAGAACGCATTGTACGCCGGGTGCGAGTAGGTGCCGTCTGTCGCGCTGGTAGCCATCAGGTACCCGAAGAGAAAGATCAGGCCGTCGTTGCCGACATAATCGTCCCAATACCCTCCGGACATGGAGGACATGCCGTTGTCGCTCATGTACCGCGCCAGATCGACATATGACGTCGGCACGCAATACATGTTGCCGTCGTTGGGCAGAACACCCCTCCTTTGGTCGTAGTCGGGGATTCCCTGCCGGTAGAAGTACCCGGGAGCCGCCAAGCAACTCAATGCCATAGCGGACAGACCGACCACCAACATTCCCCTCTTGCCCTGGCGAACACACCGCATGCCTGGATACTATCGCGACTTCGTCTTCTTCGCGGTGCCCCGTACAGGCTTTGGTCAATCAAGTGTTTGAATTGATCACTCTTGAGCCAGATTACAGTATGGTAGAGTAGCTAGATCGGCCAATCACCGACGTATCATTCCTAGAAGTGATCAAAAATATGATCCACAGCTTGTCATGCCGGCACGATTCTCCCTGACGTCCCTGGCCGAACCCCTGGATATCCCGACCTGTGGGGCGTTCGCCGACGATGCAGACACCCAGGCGTGGGCCCAGCCCCGCGGCCTGTTCCAAGCCTTACTCCTGGAGGACAAGGGGACTTTCACGATGAACGCCGATGTCTTCCCTGTCGAAGGCAATGACCTGGTGATCGTCCCGCCGGGGAGCCACAACGAAGTCTCGTGGTCGGCCGGCAGCACCACCCGCACCATCGTGTACTTCACCTTTCGGGCATCGGACAGCCCCCAAGACGAAGTCGCCCTGCCGTTGCACACGAGACTGGGGGAGGAGGGCCGGGTGTGGAACGTCAACTTGAGGCGTGCCCTGAGCCGGATCCAGACCAGCCGGACCAGCGCACAGGTTGTCGCCAAGGCGCTGTTGTGGGCGGTGGCGGTGCCGCCGCCGGTCGGGGAGCGCAACGTCTACGTCACCGCGGCCGAGCGCCTCGTCGCCGAGAACCTGGCCGAGCCGATCCGAATCGGTGACCTCGCGAAGAGCGTCGGCATCTGCCAGGGCCAGCTGAACCGGTTGTTCGTCACCGTCCATGGCAAGACGCCGCTCCAATATGTCCGTGACGTCCGCGCCGAGCATGCCCACCACCTGCTGACCACGACGACCCTGTCGCTCAAGCAGGTCGGCGCGGCGTGCGGGTATCCCAACCCCCACCATTTCAACCGGTTCGTCCGCGACCGGCTGGGCGCCTCGCCCCGGGCGATCCGCAACCACCAGGTCCAGGTCGACATGTTCCGGGTCAAGACCTACTCGTCAACCCTGGACAAACGCTGACCGTCCGGCCCGGGGGCGGCCGACCCAGTGCCATACTGAAACGCAACCCCTATGCCGGAATTCAAAGAAGGCCTCAGCTTCGACGACGTCTTGCTCGTTCCTAAGCGCACAGACATCCTGCCGAACGAGGTCGACACCGGCACCGACCTGCTGCCCGGGGTGCGTCTGACCGTGCCGATCGTCAGCGCCCCGATGGACACGGTCACCGAGTCACGGCTCGCCATCGCCATCGCCCGCGAAGGCGGCGTCGGCGTCATCCACCGCAACATGGACATCGCCACCCAGGCCGACCATGTTGACCGCGTGAAACGGAGCGAGCACGGGGTCATCACCAACCCGATCAAGCTGACCGCCGACAAAAAGCTGAGCGAAGCCACCGCGCTCATGGAGCGGTTCCACATCAGCGGCGTCCCCATCACCGACGAGGCGGGGCACCTGGTCGGCATCCTCACCAACCGGGACATCCGGTTTGAGACCAACTTTGAACTGCCTATTGCCGACCGGATGACGTCCAAAGACCTCGTCACCGCGTCGCCGGGGACCGACCTCGACAAAGCCCAAGCCCTCCTCGCCGAGCACCGGATTGAAAAGCTCCCGATCGTGGACGCCGACGGCAAGCTCCAGGGCCTGATCACGATCAAAGACATCGAAAAGGTGAAGCGGCATCCCAACGCCACGAAGGACTCCAAAGGGCGGCTGGTCGTCGGGGCGGCGATCGGACCGCTCCGCGAACCGTACGAGCGTGCCAAGGCCCTGTTCGAGGCGGGCGTCGACTTCGTCGTCATCGACGCCGCCCACGGGCAGAGCGTCGGTGTACGCGAGTGCGTGAAGATGCTGAAGAAGAAGTTGCCCGACCTCAAGGTCATCGCGGGCAACGTCGCCACGAAGGAAGGGGTGCGTGACTTGGTCGCCCTCGGCGCCGACGGCCTGCGCCTCGGTATCGGCGCGGGCTCTATCTGCACGACCCGGATCGTCGCCGGCGTCGGCGTGCCTCAGTTCACCGCCGTCCTCGACTGCTGCGAGGAAGCGGCCAAACACGGCATACCCACCATCGCCGACGGCGGCGTCCGGTCGTCGGGCGACGTGGTGAAGTCCCTTGCGGCCGGAGCCAGCGCGGTGATGATGGGCAACATGTTCGCGGGGTGCGAAGAGAGCCCGGGCGAAATCGAGATCTATCGCAACCGCGCTTACAAGGTGTACCGAGGCATGGGTTCGATCGGGGCGATGCGGCAGGGGTCAAGCGACCGCTACTTCGCCGTCAAGGAGAAAGGGGCCACCCTGGTCCCCGAAGGCGTCGAGGGCCGGGTGCCGTTCAAGGGGCCGCTGGCCGACACGATGGCCCAAATGATCGGCGGCCTGCGGTCCGGCATGGGCTATGTCGGGGCGTCGAGCCTGAAGGCCCTGCAGGAAGGGGCTGAGTTCCTGAAAATCACCAACGCCGGGCTCAGGGAGTCGCACCCGCACGACGTGTGGATCACCAAGGAGCCACCGAACTACTCGTCGCCCTATGGCGGCGGTGAGGGCGACTAGCCCCCATCCGCCCTCGTCCACGGGGTCGCTCCGGTACCATCCCAGGGCAACCACCCCATGGAACCCATCCAGAAAACCGTCCTCGCCAACGGTGTCCGCGTCCTCACTGAGCGGATCGACCACGTCGGCTCGGCCAGCATCGGCGTCTGGTGCCGCACGGGAAGCACCCACGAGAACGCCGACGAAGCAGGGATCACCCACCTGATCGAGCACATGCTGTTCAAGGGCACGCCCCAGCGGACAGCCAAAGAGATCGCCGAGTCGATCGAGGGCCGTGGCGGCATGCTCAACGCCTTCACGGACAAGGAGCAGACCTGCTACTACTGCCGCACCTTGGCCGAGGACGCGGGCAACGGACTGGACGTGCTGACCGACATGGTCCGGCATTCCCTCATCGACCCTAAGGAACTGGCGACCGAGAAAGGGGTCGTCATCGAGGAGATCAAGCGGAGCGAAGACGAACCCGGTGACCATGTCCACGACCTCCATCTGGAAGGGCTTTGGCCCGACCACGAACTCGGGCTGCCCGTCATCGGCACACGCGAGTCGGTCGGCGGATTTGAGCAGAAGAACCTCAAGGACTACATCGCGCGCCGCTACGTGGGGGCCAACCTGGTCGTCGCCGCGGCCGGCAAGGTGGACCACGACGAGTTTGTCCGCCTGACCGGACAGGCTCTGGGCGACCTACCGGCCGGTGAGGCCGACGCGCCGCTCGCCCGACCGACCCCGTCGGCGGGCGACAACCTCGTGGCCAAGGACGTGGAGCAAGTCCACTTCTGCATCGGCACCCGGGGCACGTCCCAATATGACGACGACCTCTACGCCGGCGTGATCCTCGACGGAGTCCTCGGCAGCGGGATGAGCAGCCGGCTCTTCCAGGAGGTCCGCGAGAAGCGCGGGCTGGTGTACAGCATCGGCAGCTACCACATGGCCTACTCGTCGGGAGGCGCGTTCACCGTCTACGGCGGCACCGGCCTGGAGACCTGGCAGCAGGTGCGCGAGGTCGTGCGGGCCGAGTTTGACAAGATGATGGCTGACGGCCCGACGGAAGGCGAGCTCACCCGAGCCAAGAAACTCATTGGCGGCAACATGGTCCTCGGCTTGGAAAGCACGAGCAACCGGATGATGCGGCTGGCCAGAAACGAACTGGTGCACAGGCGCCATATCCCCATGGAGGAGACCAAGGCCAAGATCGACGCGGTCACGGCCGCCGAGGTGGTCGGGCTGGCCCGGCGGATCCTTGGTGAGGAGCAAGTCCGGACCACGGCGATCGGCCCGTTTTGACCCATGGACCGTCCTGACCCCCGCGCGTCGTTGTGTTCGGCGTCCTCCGAGGACGGCCTGCTGGCCGAGTGCGCCGGGCTGATGGCGGAGACCCTCACCGCCGACTCGTGCGACCTCCTTCTGGTCGGGCCAAGCGGGAGCCTTGTGTTGCGGGCGAGCACGACCATGCGCGACCTGATCCACCGCGTCCGCATCGGGCGAGGCGTCGGGCTCGTCGGTCAGGTCGTCAAATCGGGGGGCCCGGTCGTGGTGGCCGAGAGCCTCCAAAGCGACAAGCATTACCGCCCGATGCCGGGCACCCGCGACGAAGAGTTCCAGTCGGCCCTCGGTGTCCTCGTCGGGTCGGTGGAGAGCCCCCTCGGAGTGGCGTTGTGGCGACGGTTGGAGGCCTGGGCCCCTACCCCGGAAGAGCTCCAAGCCGCGACCGACCTGGCCCACGACATCGCCCTGGCCGTGAGTGTGTTTCGCAGCGCCTATGAGGCAGGCCTGCAAAGTAACCGGCTCGGTGCCCTCAGCGAGGTCACGCGCACCCTCAGCGACTCGCCTTACCTGGAAGAGATCCTCCAACTCCTCGTCAACGTCGTCGCCCGTCGGTTCAACTACCGGGTCGTGACGGTCCGGCTGCTCGACGAGAAGCGTAACGAACTCATCCTGCGCGCCACCCAGGCGACGAACAAGGCCTACCAGCGCAAACCTGCGATCCGGCTCGGCGAAAGCATCGCCGGGCGCGTCATCGAGAAAGCCCAGACGATGATTGTCGAGGACGTGCAGGCCGACCCTGACTACATTGGCCACGACCTCGCCGAGGAGCAGGGGCTCCGCTCCATGGTGTGCGTCCCGCTGACGATCCAGGGCCGCGCCGTCGGTGTGCTCACCTGCTACACCGGCGAAGTCCGCGAGTTTGCCGAAGACGAGGTCGAAATGTTGGAGACCCTCGCCAAGCAGGCCGCCGTCAGCATCGAACATGCCAAGTTGCAGGTCCGCAACACCCTTATGCAGGAAATGCACCACCGGGTGAAGAACAACCTCCAGCAGGTCGCCTCTCTGCTCCGCCTGCAAATCCGGCAGTCGCACTACAAGTCCCTCGAAGAGGCCCTGGGCGACAGCTTGTCCCGTATCCTCGCCATCGCCGCCGTCCACGAACTGCTCAGCCGGGACGACCTGGACCACGTCAGCATCAAGAGCATCGCGAGCAGTCTGGGCCAACACATGCAGCAGTCGTTCTTGCTGCCCGGCAAGTCCATTGCCTTCAGCGTCCGCGGCGACGAGGTCTATTTGAACACGACCCAGGCGACCCAGATCGCCCTGATCCTGAACGAGATGATCTCCAACGCGGTCGAGCACGGCTTTGGCGTCACCGACAAGGGCGAGGTACACATCAACATCGAGGAAACCGACGGCAAGATCGGGGTCTGGGTGAGCAACGACGGCGACCCGCTCCCTGCTGACTTCGACCCCAAAGGGGGCCAGCTGGGCCTGCAGATCATCCGGTCGCTGGTCGGCGCCTTGGGCGGGCAGTTCGAAATGGAAGACCGGTTGGGGTGGACGGTGTGCCAGGTCACCTTTGAACGCCAGGCGGCCGAATAGGCCGTTTCCGGCGACTCAAATCTCGACGACCATGCGGTACAGCTTGGTCCAGAGGCCCAGGTTTGTCTTCCGCGAAATGGTCGCGAGGATGCGCTCGGTCTGCTTGACATAGCGCTTCTTCTTTCCGCCCTTGCGGGTGCGCAAGGTATGGGTGAGGTTGCTGATCCGGTCGGCCAGCTTGATCGTCTGGGCCGGTTTGGACATCCTTCCGATGTCTTCCAGCAAGAGCCTGGAGCGCAGGTCGTAGACTTCCCTGTCCGACAGGCCCTCGATCTGCTCGGGGGTCGGCTCGGTCCGCGTCAGTTCGGCGACAAGGCCACCCACTTCGGTGCCGAACCGCTTGGCCACCTGCGCTGCCGTCACCCCGCCTTGTTCGACGATGTCGTGCAGGGCCGCGGCCACGAGCATGTTCTCGTCAGTCACCCCGCCCACATAGCGCAACTCGCTGACGACCTCGAGCACGTGGGTGACGTACGGCAACGAGTCCTCTCCGCTCCGGTCAAACCCCAGATGCACCTCGGACGCCCACTTGACGGCCTCATGGAGCTTGGACGTGGACTTGTCCATGGTCATGTCAAAGTTAACCCCGTCCGGCACGCTTTCATGAAGTCGTCGCCCAATCCTGGTGCATTTGTCACGGCCGGCCGGCGTAACCGTGCGGATGGGCCTGCATCCAGTCCCATGCGTGGCGCACCGCGTCCCGGACGTCGGGATACCGCGGCGACCACCCCCAGGCCTGACGCACCGCGGAACTGTCGGCCACGAGCCGGGCCGGGTCGCCGGGCCGTCGGTCCCCGTAGGCGACCGGCACCGGACGTCCCGTCACCTCCTCTGCCGCCGCCAGCACCTCCCTCACACTGGCCCCTGTCCCGTTACCCAGGTTGAAGGTCTTTGACTCGCCCCCGGCGCCCAGGTGGTCGACGGCCCGCACGTGCGCCGAAGCCAGGTCGGTGACATGGACGAAGTCGCGGACGCACGTGCCGTCCGGCGTCGGATAGTCGGTGCCAAACACGGTGATCTGCGGCGCCCGCCCAGCCACGGCAAGCAGGACACGCGGGATCAGGTGGGTCTCGGGCGAGTGGTCTTCGCCGAGTTCGCCTTCCGGGTCGGCCCCACAGGCGTTGAAGTAGCGGAAGACGACGCTCCGCAGGCCGTAAGCCCGGCCGTAGGCCGCCACCATCCGCTCGACGGCGAGTTTGGTGTCACCGTACGGGTTTGTCGGGTCTTTGGGATGGTCTTCGGGGATCGGCACGTGCTGGGGCTCGCCGTAGACGGCGGCCGTCGAACTGAAGACGAACTGGCCGACCCCGGCGGCACGCATCGCTCCCAATAAGTTGTGGACGGCCACGACGTTGTTGCGCCAATACGGGCCGGGGTCCTGGACGCTTTCGCCGACTTCGATGCTGGCGGCAAAGTGAAGGACCGTGCCGACGTCGTGCTTTGCGAAGACATCGGCGAGGGCGGCGGGGTCGTTCAGGTCGGCCTCGACGACCGGGCTCCCCGCCACCGCCTCGCGGTGCCCCTTGCTGAAGTTGTCGAGCACCAGGTGCTCTCGTCCCTCCTCGCGCAGGGCCTTCACCAGGTGCGAACCGATGTAGCCGGCCCCGCCGCACACCAAAACCGTCTGTCCCATACCGTGCCCTCCTTGTACCTGGCGACGGTATCCTTCCGCTGGCCGGGGCGAGTGGCGGAATTGGTAGACGCGCTGGATTTAGGTTCCAGTACCGCAAGGTGTGAGGGTTCGAGTCCCTCCTTGCCCACCACTTTCTTGATGGTCGGGGGCCGGTCCGCTTCCGGTAACGTCATCAACGAGAGCGATGCACGACAAATCTGACGCCCTGGTCCTCTTCGGTGCGACAGGGGACTTGGCGCACAAGCTGGTCTTCCCCTCCCTCTTCTCCCTCGTCAAGCGGGGGATCCTCGACGTCCCCGTCATCGGGGTGGCACGGCCGACATGGAAGCAGGAGGAACTCTGCGCCCGAATCGACGACAGCATCGCGCACTACGGCGACCCGACCGACACGGTGACTCTCGGAAAACTCAAGTCGCTGGTCCGGTATGTCAGCGGCGACTACAACGACGCTTCCACGTTCACGAGGATCAAGGACGCCTTGGGCGGGGCGTCCCGGCCCGCCCACTATCTGGCCATCCCGCCGTCGCTTTTCCCCCAGGTCATCGAATGCCTGGGCAGCTCGGGACTGGCCGAAAACGCCAAGGTCATCGTGGAGAAACCGTTTGGACGAGACCTCGCCTCGGCCGAAGAACTCAATAAAGTCGCCACGACCGTCTTCCCCGAGGAGGCGATCTACCGGATCGACCACTATCTGGGCAAGGAGGCGATCATGAACATCCTCTACTTCCGGTTCGCCAACACCTTCCTGGAACCGATCTGGAACCGTAATTTCATCTCCAGTGTGCAGATCACCATGGCCGAGGACTTCGGGGTGAAGGGCCGGGGGGCGTTCTACGAGAGCGCCGGGTGCCTCCGGGACGTCGTCCAAAACCACCTGTTCCAGATTGTCGCCCTGCTGGCCATGGAGCCCCCCTCGGGCCGCCACTACTGGGCCGTCCACCGGGAGAAGGCCAAGGTCTTCGAGGCGATGGTGCCCCTCGCGCCCGACGACGTGGTGCGCGGCCAGTACGTCGGCTACCGGGACGAACCGGGCGTCGACCCCCAGTCCGACGTCGAGACCTATTGCGCGGCCCGGCTCCACATCGACTCATGGCGGTGGCAGGGCGTGCCTTGGTACCTGCGCTCCGGCAAGAACCTGCCCGTCAAAGCGACGGAGGTGCTTGTGCAGCTCAAGCCGCCGCCCCAGCCGCTCTTCGCCGACTCGAACCCGTCGGCGGGACGCCCGAACTACATCCGCTTCCAACTCGCCCCCCAGAGCGCCATCGCCGTCGCGGCCCGGGTCAAGAGCGCCGGCAAAGAGTTTGTCGGCCATCAGGACGAGTTGTTCCTCTTGGAGGAGGAACCGGGCGAGGCCTCGGCCTACGAGCGCCTGATCGGCGACGCGCTCATCGGCGACGACGCCTTGTTCACCCGCTGGGAGACCGTCCGGGCGGCGTGGGAGGTTGTCGAGCCCGTCCTAAGCGACCACCGCACCGTCCACCCGTACTGGGTCGGCAGTTGGGGCCCGGCGGAGGCCGACGCCCTCACCGCGGGCGACGGGGGCTGGCACAACCCGGGCTGAGCCTAAGGCACAAAGGACGTCAGCAGGAAGACGGCGAACAGCATCAGGTGGGCCGCGCCGAGCAGGATGTTGCTCCGGCCCAGGCCAAGCGTCAACCCGTTGACGATGAACGTGAGGGTGAGCAGGATCGTCGCCTTGGCGTCCAAACCGAGGACAAGGGGGACGCCCATGATCAGGCTGGCGACGGCGACCACGGGGATGGTCAGTCCGATGCTGGCCAAGGCCGAACCCATCGCCAGGTTCATGCTGGTCTGAAACCGGTTTGAGACGGCGGCACGCAGTGACGCCGCCGTCTCGGGCATCAGGACAAGGAACGAGATGAGGACGCCGACCACGGCCTGGGGCGCCCCGATCTGGGTGACAAACCGTTCCAGCGGGGCCGACAGGCTTTTGGCCAGCATCACGACGGCGACCAGGCTGACCAGCATGGCGACAAGACTCGACCAAGCCGCCTTCTTCGACGGTATCTCGGCATGCTCGTCGCCGTCGGCCTCCGGCTGGGTCGGGAGGAAGTAGTCGCGGTGCCGCCCGGTCTGGATCATCACGAACACGCCCCACAAGACGAAAGACATGAGGGCGACCGCGGCGAGTTGGGGCGGCGAATAGGTCGCCACCGGGCTACTGGTCGTGTGGTTGGGCAAGACCAGGGTGAGACCGACCAGGGTCACCAGCGCGGCCAGGGCCGACGTCGCCCCGTCCACGCGGAAGGTCTGCTCTTTGTGCCTGACGCCTCCCACGAAGAGGCAGACACCCAAGACACCGGAGCAGATCGTCATGACCGCCGCGTACACCGTGTCGCGAGGCAACGTTGTCCCACCCTCGCCCTTCGCCAACATGAGCGAGAGCACAAGGGCGGCCTCGATCGTCGTCATGGCGACGGCCAGGACCAGCGTGCCGTACGGTTCGCCGACCCGGTGGGCGATCACCTCGGCGTGGTGGACGGACGCGACCACAGCAAGGACCAAGCCCAACCCAGCGACGACCATGCTCAGTGGGCCAGGCACGGCGGCGACCAAGGCCCATGCCGCGAGGGCGATGGCGGGTGCCGCGGTCGTCAGCAGTCGCATCCCTTATCGTAGCCCGTCCACGGCCGGACGCTTTGGGAAGGCTCCAATGGCGTAAGATGCCGTCTATGCGCCATCGGGGAGTCGCCACCCTCTGCACTGGCTTGGTCGCCACCGCCGCCCTCGCCCAAGTCGCCAGCAAGTCCGGGGGGCCCCTGCCCTTCGAAGAAGCCGTCTACGACGTCAAATCCTACGACGTCGGCCTCAAAGTCGACCCTGCGGACAAGTCAATCCAAGGCACGACCAAGATGGTGGCGAAGGCGGTCATCCCTTCCAACGCCATCCTTCTCGACCTTGACAGCCGGTTCTCCGTACAGATGGTCACCGACGGCCGGTACCCGCTCAAGTTCGACCGTCAGGACAACACCGTCCGGATCTTCTTCCCCCAATCCAAGCAGCCCGGCGAGACGATCACCACCGTGGTCACCTACAGCGGCAAACCCAAAGTGGCGAAAAACGCACCCTGGGACGGCGCGTTCGTGTGGGCCAAGACGAAGGGCGGACAACCGTGGGTCAGCGTCGCGTTGGAAGACGACGGGGCCGACATGCTTTTCCCCTGCAAGGACCACCCGTCGGACCGGCCGGACGAGGTGTGGATGCGCATCACCGTGCCGGACCCCCTCGTGGCGGTCGGCCCGGGGGTGGAATCGGCCCCTCCGGCCAAGCATGCCGACAAGACGACGACCTACTCGTGGCACATGCCGCTTCCCATCGCCAACTACAGCGTCGTCTTCAACGCGGCTCCGTACGACCTCGTCGAGGACAGTGTCAAGTCGGTCGGCGGGCAGACCGTCAAGATCCCGTTCTACGTATTGCCCGAGGACAAGGACAAGGCCCCCAAGCTGATCGCCGAGCTCAAGAAGTACTTCGCCTTCATGGAGAAGTACTGCGGCCCATACCCGTTCCGCACGGTGAAACTGGGGGTTGTCGAGACACCCCACTTGGGCATGGAGCATTCGACCGCCATCGCCTACGGGAACAAGTTCCGCTTCCGGGACGACGGGTTCGACTGGCTGATGCTCCACGAGTTCGGCCATGAGTGGTGGGCCAACCTCGTCACCGCGTCTGACTGGCGCGACATGTGGGTCCACGAGGGGTTCCAGTCCTACATGGACAGCCTTTACCAGGAGGAGACCCATGGACGCGCCGCCTATCTCGCCTCCATGAAGGGTCGCAAACAGGCCGTCCAAAACAAGATCGCCGTCGCTCCTCGGCAGTCGATGTCGTCCAGCGACATCTACACCGGGGACATCTACGACAAGGGCGCTCTCGTCCTCCACTCCCTCCGGTTCCTCGTCGGCGACAAGCGGTTCTTCGACTGCTTGCGGCGCATGGCCTACCCGACGGCCGAGATGGAGACGTGGACCGACGGTCGGGCCCAGAGGCTGGTGACCACCGACGACTTTCTCTCCATCGCCGAACGAGAGAGCGGTATGAGGCTCGATTGGTTCTTCGAGGTCTACCTGAGACAGCCCGCGCTACCGAAGCTGCAGTCCGAGGTCAAGGACGGCGTCCTCCACCTGGCCTGGCAGACCCCGGACGGTCTCCGCTTCCCCATGCCTGTCGAAGTCGAGGTCGACGGCAAGCGGACCCGTGTCCCGATGAAGGACGGCAAGGGCAGCCTGAAGGTCGACGGGTCGAGCTTCAAAATCGACCCGGACGGATGGGTCCTGATGGCCCGCTAGGCAGGCACGCCCGGGGGCGTCCCGCTTTGCACGGTGTGGGTGACAACCCCGTGGCGTCGAAGCCCAAGAAACAGTATCCCAGCCTTGGCCCTAGGCGTCAAGAAACGTAGGATGCTCGCTGCAATGGCCTTTGTGCTCGCCAACCAGGAGATGGACTTGGCCGACGCCTTCTCCCGCTTTGGCGACGAGACCGTCGGCATGATCGACGTGCTCTACCGCATGGGTCGCGAACCGACCTTTGCGGCCGCGGTGAAGGACCACCACGCGGTGAAAGAGCAAGCGACGATGTGGGACATGGCGGTGATGCTCTCCGCCGCCGCCGCCGCGATGCGTTTCAACCCACCCGGCTACCGGCCCATGTGGGAACAACTGACCGACGAAGTCGACACCTACTGGGACACGCGGGGCCCGTTCGCCGGCTACTGCGTCCTTCCCGGGCTCACCGAGCCCGACCGCTACTATGACGACAACGCCTGGGTCGCCTTGGCCCAGATCGAGGGGTTCGAGAACGGCCACCGGGCCAGTGACATGGCCCGAGCCCGCAAGACCCTCGCGTTCGTCTTGAGCGGGAAGGACGACAAGGCGGGCGGCGGCGTCTATTGGCACGAGCAAGACCGCAAGACCAAGAACACGTGCGGCACCGCCAACACCGGGTTGGTCGCCGCCAAGCTGTTCAACGCGGCGGGAAAGGAGGACGACCTGAAGGTCGCCAAGGAACTTGACGCCTGGTGCGACGGGATGCGCGACACCGACGACCTCTACTTTGACAACCGGGCCCTCGACGGCAAGGTCGACAAGACCAAGTGGTCGTACAACACCGCCCTTCCCGTCCGCCTCAAACTCGAACTCTTCAAAGCCACGAAGGACGAGAAGTACAAGGCCGACGCCCTGCGGATCGCGACCGCGGCCCAACGGCGCTGGTACCGGGCCGGTGGAGGACTGGGCGACGAGACCGCCTTCGCCCACCACTTGGTCGACGCTTTCCTCGACTGTGACCGGGTCGACCCCAAGGGGCCGTGGCGCGACGTCGCCGTCCGGTCGACCCTGATCCTGCGGGACAAGGGCCGCAGTGACTACGGCATGTACGGGCTCAAGTGGGGCGAGACCGGCGTCCGTGAGGAAGAAGGCCACCGCCTGCTCTTCCAGGCCAGCGCGGCAAGGGCCTTCTACAGTGTCGCCGCGGCGTTGCGCGAGCGCCCTTAGACGCCCGGGGCGACTTCTCCACCGGGGAGCGGTGCAGACCCCGCAGGATCACGGGTAAACATGAACCATGCTGGCTGCGTTGACCTTGGCGGCGGTGTTGACAACCGGCGCCGCCGACCACGACCCGTTCGGTGTGCCGTACCGCCCCCGAGACATCTGGGTGTTCCGGTCAGTCCTCGACCAACACCCGCGCATGATCACGGTCGCCCTCCACAAGGACGTCTGGGTCGCCTACGACACCACCAAGTGCAACCTCTACCAGGCGTGGACGGGAGGGGTGAAGTTCGACGGTTCGGTCTACACCACCGTCCACGGGCCGCAACCCACCAGCGAGGGCGCCCCCTATGTGCGCAACGACGTGGAGGGCGAGACATGGCAGCTCACCCAGGGGGGCAAGGCCGTCGCGACCAAGCCGGTCTACCGGGGATACAAGTTTGTCGAGGGTCAGGTCAACATCCAGTTCGACTTGCAGTCTTCGGCCGGGGTCGTGCACGTCACCGAGATCCCCGAGTTCTTCTCCGCCGGGGCCGGCAAGGTCGGATTGGAGCGCAAGTTCGTCACGTCCGGCGTCCCTGCCGGGGCGACCCTCGCCGTCACCGGCACCCACCTTGTCGACACCGAGGTCAACGTGCTGGGCGGAAGCCGCACGACGGTGCTCAAAGGGTCGGCGTCAAACATCGACGTCAAGGCCAACGGCCGCACCACCGTCCGCTACTCCTTTGTGCTTCCCAAGGCCGCGCCCCTGCCTACCCCCAAGCCTCTCCAAGACAAGAGCGACCAGCGGGAGCCTGGGCTCGGCCTGCGCGTCTACTTTGTCGACGACGACATGAGCCACGTGCCCACCCTGGTCGCGGGGCAGACCGGCAACGTCAACAAGATCATCCCCAACGTCGACCTCACGACCAAGGAAGCGTTCGGTGGCCTGGAGACCCGGTTCCTGACCCACGTCACCGGTTACCTGAATGTCAGCCAGGCCGGCCGTTACACGTTCCGCCTCGACAGCAACGACGGCTCTCGGCTCTCCCTAGACGGCAAGATCGTCCTGGAGCACGACGGGTTCATGGAAATGGGCAAGCCGGGCGACGCCGCCGTTGACCTCGGGGCCGGTGAACACAGCCTCTTCATCGAGCACTTCCAGGAGTTCGGCCCGTTCGGCCTGCGGCTCCTATGGAAGAAGCCGGGCGACAAGGATTTCACCGTCGTCCCCCCGAGCGTGTTCACGACCGGCAAGGGCGAGGTCCGGGTCGTCGCCCCCGGCAAGAAAAGGGTCATGATGGCGGGCTCCCGCCGCGTGCCCGGCGACATGCGGCCCCTCGACAAAGTCCACCCGTCCTTCGACTTGTCGCAGGCCCGGCCCGAAAGTTTCAAGCCCAAGGTCGGCGGCATCGACTTCATGCCGAACGGCGACATGGTGGTCTGCTGTTGGGAGCCGGACGGCGGCGTGTACCGGGTGTCCAATTACACGAGCAAAGACCCGTCGCAGATCAAGGTCAAGCGGATCGGCGGCGGCATGGCCGAGCCGCTCGGCATCAAGGTCGTGGACGGCAAGGTCTATGTCCTCCAGAAGCAGGAACTGACCGAACTTGTCGACAACGACGGCGACGGGGTGACCGACGAGTACCGGTGCGTCGCCAACGGTTGGCAGGTGTCGAACAACTTCCATGAGTTCTCCTTCGGCCTCCCCTACGACGACAAGGAGAAGGTGTTTTACGCCTCGTTGGCCATCGCCATCGACCCGGGCGGAAAGTCGGCGATGCAACAGCTCCCGAACCGTGGGTCGGTGATGAAAATCCACCTCGACGGCACATACGAGTACATCGCCAACGGGCTCCGGACGCCGAACGGCCTGTGGCTGACCCCTGACGGCAAGCTCTTCATCGCCGACAACCAGGGTGACTGGGTGCCCGCCAACAAGATCGTCCAGATCGAACCCGGCGCCTGGTACGGCAACCGGTCCGTCGACCCCCAAGGCACCGAGGGGCGCGTCGCCCACCCGCCTGTCGCGTGGTTGCCCGAGAACGAGATCGCCAACTCGCCAAGCAACGTCGTGCCGCTCGACTACGGCCCTTACAAGGGCCAGTGGGCGTTCGGCGACGTCACCTACGGCGGGCTGACCCGCCTCTTCATGGAGTCGGTGGGCGGCCAACTCCAAGGCGGCGTGGTCAGGTTTGTCGCCGGGCTTGAGGCCGGGGTCAACCGGACGGCGGTCGGGCCCGACGGCGCCCTTTACGTCGGCGGCGTCGGGAGCAGCGGCAACTGGGGTGAGGAGAACAAGCTGTGGTATGGGCTCCAACGCCTTGTCTACAACGGCAAGCCCACCTACGAGATCCTGCGTGCCTCGGCCATGACAAACGGCTTTGAGCTGGAGTTCACCGAGCCGGTGGCCCGCGGCGTCGGCGACACCCCCGGCTACTTCCCCACCCGGCAATGGACGTACGTCGCCACCAGCGAGTACGGCGGGCCGAACATCGACGAGACCTCGTTCCTGCCCCGGTCGGTGACATGGAGCGGCGACCGAAAGAGCGTGTTCCTGGAATACGACGGGCTCAAGGAGGGGTACGTGGTCGACATCCGCGTCCACCCGTCCGTCCTCTCGGCCTCGGGACAAAGCCTGTGGTCGACTGAGATGTTCTACACCCTCAACAAGATCCCGGCGGGCAAGGTCGGCAAGGTCGTCTACGGGCGGCCCCAACCGGCCAACGTGCTCTCTCGCGACGAACAGCGCGAAGGGTTCCAGCTCCTCTTTGACGGGCGGTCTCTGGAACAGTGGCGCGGGTACCGCCGGGCCGACGTGCCTCGGGCCTGGTTCATCGAGGACGGCGGCATCACCGTCGACTCGAGCAAGGGCGACGGCGGCGACCTCGTCACCAAGGAGACCTATGGTGACTTTGAGCTCCGCTTCGAATGGAAGGTCCCCGCACCTGGCACCAACAGCGGGGTCATCTACCGGTGCACGGAAGACCAAGACTACTCGTTCAAGACCGGCCTGGAATACCAGGTGCTCGACAACGAGAAGCACCTTGACGGCCGGAACCCGCTGACCTCGGCCGGGGCCTGCTACGGCCTCTATGCCCCCAGCGGCGACTACACCCGCCCGGTCGGCGAGTGGAACGAGGCGAAGATCGTCTGTAAGGGCGGCAAGGTCGAGCACTGGTTGAACGGCCGTATGGTGCTCAGCTACGACCTTGACTCGCCCGACTTTGCCGAGAAGCTGGCGGCGAGTAAGTTCAAGGGCCTGCCGGGGTTCGCCCGGGCCGGATTCGGCCACATCGCCCTGCAAGACCACGGCGACAAGGCGATGTTCCGCAACCTGAGGATCAAGAAGCTGGCCGACAAGTGAGCCGTCCTTGGTCCGCTGGGCGGGTCACCCCGCCTGGCGGACGTCGAGGGTCTGGCCGACGGCGAGTCGTCCCGAACCTTCAGGGACGAAGTAGTTGCCGAAGTAGACGGCCCGCCCCTCGTGGCGATACCCCGCGAGAGTCCGGAGCGGCTCGACCCCGACCTCGGCGGTGTCTTGGTCGGTCGTGGTGACCGCGCACCGTCCGCACCGCTTGGCCGCCCTGAACCGGACGCCGCCCAGTTCAAAGCCGGGCCAGGTGTCCTCTTCGAACGGCGCGACCCCGGCGACGACGATGTTCGGGCGGAAGCGGTTCATCGGCAGGGGCTGGTCGAGACGGGAGTTCAAGTCGTCCAGTGAACTCGTCGACGCGACGAGCACGGGGAACGCGTCGGCAAAGCCGACATGGTCGCCTGGCTGTGTGTATTGCCGCGAGCAGGGCCTGACCGTCTCGTCGGGCATGTAGACAAGGCGGACCGGCAGGCCCAGGTGCCCCGTCAGCCAGGCGTCGACCTCTCTTGAGACATGGGTGGCCCGGCACGTGTCCTCCCAGACGGTGACGTCAAGCGGTCCCCCCTCCGGCGTGGGCACCTCCATGCCGGCTCCGTCCGGGGCCCGTAGGGAGAGCCTGCCGTCGCGCAGCTCCGTACGGAAAAGGCACAACCGCGGGTGGGAGCGCTGGCTGATGAACCGCCCGTCCTCACCGACAAGCATCCACCGGCGGTCCCCCTCCAACCCTCGTGGCCCGACGACCGACTCGGCGAGGTCGATGCCCCGCATACCCTTGACCGGATAGAGGTGGACCGAGGCGACTGTCGGCATCACCGGAGTCTACCGGCTCACCAAATGAAGGACCGCCCCGGCCGAACACGGCCGGGGCGGTCTGTGGATCAGGGTCTGACCCGGGTCAGCGGGCGTAGAACTCGACGACCTGCTGCTCTTTGAAGAAGCTGGGGAAGTCCTCGCGCTCGGGCAAGGCGATGACCTTGCCGCTCATGTCCGCCACGTTCGGCTCCAGATAGACGGGGACCGGAGCACCTTCGTATTGGTTGCGCTTGGCCAGATCCTTGCTCTGTTGCCGGTCGCGGACGCTGACGACGTCGCCGACCTTCAGGGTGTAGGACGGGATGTCGACCAGCTTGCCGTTGACGCAGATGTGCTGGTGGCTCACCATTTGGCGGGCCTGGAAGATGGTGCGGGCGTAGCCCAGCCGATAGACGACGGTCTGCAGACGCAGGTCCAGGAGCCGCAAAAAGTTGAGGCCCGTGTTGCCATGCATCCGGCTCGCCTTCTCAAAGGTGTTGCGGAACTGCTTTTCCAGCATCCCGTAGTAGCGGCGGATGACCTGCTTGGCCAACAACTGCTCGCCATACTCGGACATGCGGTTGTCGCGGACGTTCGGGCCGTGCTGACCCGGCTTGTAGGGGCGTTTTGTGCTGGGGCACTTGGTCTTGCCCCAGATGTTGAAGCCGACTTTACGGCAGATGTCTGATCTTCTTCCTCGGTATGTCGCCATGCTTATTGGTCCAAAGCCTTTTCCAGTTGGTTTCACACCCGGGCAAAGCCGGGGTGGGCGTAACCCAGGATTATGGCACCAACCGGCTTCCGAGGCAGGCCGCGGCCGCCGAGAGTCCCGACTTCTAGCCTGATGAGCGGGGCTTCGGCGGCTGACAATCCAGGTAACTATGTCGAACACGGTCAAGTCTCAGCCCTTCGACCTCCGCTTGGGGGACGATGTCAAGATCATCACCCCGGGGGACGAGAGCACCGTCCCCGGCCGTGTCGCCATGGCAGCAGCCCCGGTCTACGAGATCAAGATGGACGACGACGTCGAGTTGACGGTCGGCACACCGGTGCGTTGCGAACCCGTCAACTGCCCGCGCCACTCGCGCATCATGGCCAGTGTCGTCGGCCACAAGAAGGGCGAGACCAAGCTCTGGATCACCGCGATGGAGATCAAGGTCGGCACCGAACGGGCCAAGCGGTTCCCCGTCAAGGGCGTCAAGGCCCTTGTCAGCCCCGAAGTCGGCACCGTCGACCTGCACGACGTGTCCACGTCTGGGTTGTCGTTCACTTGTGGGGTGCGCGTCTTCCCCGGCGACCAGCTGACCCTGGACATCGACAGCGGCGTCAGCCCGCTCAAGGTCGCCGTCGAGGTCGCCCACACCACCCAGGCGGTCGGCTCGGCCGAGGTCGTGGTCGGCTGCCGCCTGACCTCCAAGACCGACGACTGGGCCGACTTCGTCCGGCGCATCCAAACAACCCAGTTCGCCAAGGCGGGCTGACCCTTGGCCTTGGCCACGGCGTGGTCCCCGCTTACACCAACCGGCCGGTGGCGAAGGCGTCTTGGCTCGACCGGTCGAACTCGAACCGGGGCACGGGGCCAGGGCCGAAGTTAAGCTCGACCAGCGGGCGGACCACCTGCTCGGTCATGACACGGTCGGCCAGTTCCTTGCGCAACGCCTCGGTCTGGAGCAGCAGCACCTGCAGGTGGACCTTGCCCAAGGCGAGCGACCCGACCCGTCGGCCCTCGTCTGTCGTGAGGGTCTGGCCGAGGATCGCCCGGGCGATCTCCCGGTTGTGGAACTCCACCGCCTCCTGGAACCCCGTCGACGCCGACGGGTCGCCTCCCAGGGTGCTGATGTCGATCTCGCTGGGGAACACGACACTGACGTTGTCCTGTAGGTTCCGCAGGGCTTCGGCGACGGCCTCCTGCTCTTCCCGCGGCAGGCCACGCTGGTACTTGCCGAGCACGGTCGGCATGGCGAACCGGCTCAAGTGCAGCTTCCACGCTGACAGCAGGTCTTGCTTGGCCCGCCAGTGCCGGTACGCCGCCCCCAAGTCGCTGGTGCCCCGAGGGTCGGCGTAAGTCGGCCGGTTGGTGAAGACGACGAACTTTTCTGTGTCCAGGTGGCGCACCGGCTCGCCGGGAGTCCGGAGGACCAGGCCGGTCACCGCACCGAAGGCGTCGACCTCCAGCCCGAAGTTCTCGGGGTCCTTGCTCCGTACCGCCTTCAGGACGATGTGCCGCCCGTCCAGGGCGTAGACAAGTTCCTGGACCGACCAACCGTTGACAAAAGCCTGCATGGCGTTGTCCAGGATGGAAAGGGGCGACCCGTCCATCTGCTCAAACATCGTCCTGACGAAGTCCGCGCGGCGACGCCCTTCCGCCGTCCCGTCGTCCGTGACCCGGTGTTCGGCGGCCAAGACGGCCTTGCGCTTGATCGTCATCGCCGTCTGCACCATCGCGTCGCCCAGCATCGCCTGATAAGTCGACAACGGCAGCCCGCCTGGCGGCGGGCCGGGGTACTCCATTTGTCTGCGTTGGGCTATCGTCAGGCCGGGGGCCGTCTCAGCCAGTGTTCGAGTCTTCTTTCGTGAAAAGATGTTCCGCATGGTTTTGTGAGTCTTGGGAGAATCGTCGAGGTGGCCCGAGGGTGATCGCGGGCCGATACTCTTTGGGGAGCAGGCGGCAGGCGAGGGCCAAGGCGACGACCAAGTCGTCGTGGTCGTTTCCCGCCGCTTCGAGCCGGAGGTTCCCTGCCGGCGTGGACTTGGCCTCGAAGCGGTCCAGTTGGCGCAGGAGGGCCGGGTCGGGCTCCATCTGCAGGGCGGCGCGGTCCACCAACATGGCCAAGCCGTCGACCAGTTCCCGCTTGACCGCAGGGCTGAAGACCAGTCCGGTGACGCCGGCCGACGGTGCGGCGCCCCGGAGCATTTCCAGCACGGGGTCGCCGACACCGGTGGCGTCGCACAGGACCCGGCATCCCGGAAAGGAGTCGATGATGCGGGCCACCTCGGCGACCGAACCGACCCAGTCCATGCCCCGCCACTGCCTCAGACCGACGAGCTTCGCCGCGTCCCGGTGCCCCGCAAGGACGGCGACGGCGGTGTAGTCGCGGTAACGCGCCCAGTCGACCCCGACGACGAAGGGGCCGGAAACCGGCCCCAACCGGGGTGTCAGGCAGGCCTGCACTTTGTCGCTGGGAAAGACCTTCCCCGCCGCCTCGTCAAACTGGGCCTCGTATTCGACCGCATAAGCACGCTCACTCACCAACTCCTTTTGCACCGCCAAGAACGCTGGCTGCACCAAGGGGTTTTCGCTGGAAGGGGCTTGGCGCGACCAGAACCCGTTCTCGCCGCGCTGTCCCATCTGGAACGCACGCCAAAAGTGGTTTCGACCAAACGGGGTGCTGATCAGGGTCAGTCGCCCTTCGCAAGTCGCCATCATCGGCAAGGCGACCTCGGTCACCAGACTTTCGGGCAGAAAGGCGGCCTCGTCCACGACAATGTCCGTCGCCCCGTGCCCGCGCAGCGCACGCGGGACGAAGCCCGATCGGGCCAACACCTTGTGCGCACCGTAGGCGAGCTCGGGATGCCGGCCCCGCCGCACGTGCGGTCGAGCGTCACCGCCGTCCCGCGCGACCAACTGGTCCAGCAGGTCGACGACGCGGTCGAAGAGCAGGTTCGACTGCTCAAGGGTCGGGGCCAAGAGAAGGTGGCGGGTCGGCGACGGGCGATGAAGGGCGGCCAAGACGGCCGCGGCGCAGGCGTCGGTCTTCCCCCACCGCCGGCCACAGGCCAAGACTTTGTTCGGGGCCTCGGCGAGCAGGAACTCGCGCTGGCCCGGATGGGGTGACCACACCGGCGCCAACCGGTTCAGAAATCTGGTCAAAGGAGCGTGGTATCAAACGAAGACAGGGCACGGGCCGGTGTCGGCTCCATGCCCTGTCAGCAAAGGAGTGGCAGGGGCGACAAGATTCGAACTCGCGACCTGCGGTTTTGGAGACCGCTGCTCTACCAGCTGAGCTACACCCCTGCGAGGACGGCCAGAATACCTCAGCGGCTCGCGACCAGGGCCTTGGCCACGGACTGTCCGTAGGCCTCCCGGGGGATGACGCCACGGACCGTGTAGGTGACGCCGTCCCGGACGGCGGCCTGGCCCGTGGTGGTCGTGTCGTCCGACGGGACCGTCACGAGAAACCAGGGCGGCGCGCCCGAGACGGCGGCGGCGTTGTCCAAAAGGACGGCGGCGTAGTTGGCGCTGATCGCCGCCCAGACACCGGTGTGGCCCGTGCCGCCCACCGTGAACGTAGTGCCGTGCCTCCGCACTGCCCCCGCCGCTCTGGCCTGGGCCCGGGTCAAGGACAGACCTCCGGCTTGGCGCCCGCGACCACCCCAGGCAGTCCGGTCACCTCCGACACCACGTCCGTCCTCAGGAACGGCGCGAGCCGGGCCGACGCCGAGGCCTTGAGGCCCGACGGGTCGGCGACGTCGCCAGACCACCGCGCCTTGAGGGTGATGTCACCGACGGTCAGGTCGTCGAGGGCCCCCGGTTCGCGCCCGATCTGGGCGAGTAGGTCGCCTGCGACATATTCGGTCGCGGCCAGGTCCAGCAAGGTGGCGAGCCGGGTGTCGGAGGTCGCCAACGCGGCGGGTTCGATCCAAAACTCCAGCACCGGGACGAGCACGTCGATCAGGTCGTCGGCGGCGGTGTCATAGGTCGTGTCCGCCAGGGCCGCCTTTGCCTTCACTCCGGCCAAGGTGACGGTCAGAGACAACCGCCACCCTCGCGGAAGGAGACACCGAGCCTCTCCGAGATCCTCCGCACCACCTGGGTGTTCTCCCGGACGCCGTCGTCCAGGTGGGTGACGGCGTCTCGGAACCCAGCCATAGACATCTCGTGGCGGGCCAGGCTTGTCTCGACAAACGTGACAAAGCGGTCGGTCATGACCCGGTGTTGCCGCAAGGCCAACTGGGCGACGGCGAAGGCGGACGCCGCCACCCCCGCCACCAGGCTGACAAGGCTCGACCACAAAGCGTCGGTCACTTGCCGACCACCTTGCGCGCGACGCCGACGAGCGTCCGGCCCTCCTGCTCCAGCGCCTTGGCCTCGGCGACCAGGGCCGTCCAGTCCGCCGACAAGGGTTGCCGGGCCGCCTCCTCCATCTTCTTGATGAACGCGGCGAGATGGTCGCTGAACCGGCTGAAGCCAAAAAACAGGCCCAGCAGCAAGCCCAGGGACCCTCCGAACAGGCTAGGAAAGAGATCCGCCATATGCCGCCTGCCACAGTCCGTAGCCCACGTTGTATCGGGCGCGTACCCCGTAGAAGTACCTGTCCCGCATCCATGCCGCTTCCCCGCCACCAGACGCTTCAAGGGCGGTGAACTCGACCGGCACGTCCGACCGTTGCTGGAGGATGACCCCCTTGATCGGCCGCTTGGTGTCGAGCAGGAACCAGTTCGCCGCCGAGGCCCCCGTGATGTAGGGCGAGACGATGAGCCGCAACCGGCCCTTGAACGCGTTCACGTAGTCGGTCGGCGAAGTCCCCGTGGACGTCGTCGCCTTGGCGACCACCACCGGGCTCTCGACCAGTTCGATCGCGTCCCACATGTTGGCGGGGCCGACGACGAGGGTGTCGGGCACGACGCCCAGGGGCACCCCCGAGTCGTCGGGGTACTGCATCATCGCGCTGATACCCGCCGCCAGGGTCGTCGCCGACAGGGCCGACGACGTGCGGTTGCTCGCCGTGCCCCCCGGGACGGGGTGGGCCGTGTTGAAGAAGGAGAGGCCGTCGTAGGACAGCCCGGTGGCACCTCCGGTGAGGGCACCGACGACGATTTGGTGGCGGTGCTGGCTGACCCTGGCTGCCAGGTCACGGACGCGAAGGCGGACCAAGCCGAGTTGGTCGTCCTCGATGGCCCGGCGCTCCACCGCGATGCTCGACTCGAAGACCTTGTCCTCGATCGTCACGCTGTAGGGCGACATGCCGGCGGGGCGGCGCTCGTCCACCATCTCGCGCATCGGGGGCGTCGCCCCCAGCCACGCGTACTTCTGGATCGGCAAGGTCGTGCTGACGACCGTGGCGATCTGCTCGGCTATCGAATCTTCGACCTCCGAGCGGTAAGCGGCCTCAAACTCAGTCTTCAGGCCAGGGGCGATAAGGTCGGGGATGTCAGAACGTTGTAAGGGCAAGGGTCAGTCTCCTGGTCGGGTGTGGGGCGGTGACACGAGGTGTCGCGTGGGGGGACGGCGCGGAGTCCGGCCGGTGACTACACGGTGTGGTTGTCAACTCTCACCCGGACCCCGGTTTCACCGGTCGAAGTCGTCTCCAGCGCCACGATGGTGCCGGCCTTGTACGAGTTGGTCAGGCCCACCGTCGAGACCTGGACTTCCCAGTCGGTGTTGGCATAAACCTCCGCACCAAGGTTTGTCACGCCAGGCGTGAAACCGCTCGCCGCCTTCAGGACGAAGCTTCCGGACTTGGTGACGTTCAGGGACTTGTCGCCCGCCGCACCGGCGCTGTTGTCGACGGTGTCGTTGGCGACGCCGACAAACTTCAGGTTCGCCGTGGCGTGTGCCATCGGGACGACATAGCCCGAGGCGTTCACCCCGACGAGGGCCCCTTTGTAGATCTTCACGTTGCTCGTCTTGTAGGAGACGACCAGGCCGGGCCGCTCATAGGATTCGAATGGTTTGGTCAGTGCTGCCATTTAGTTCAGGTCGGCCCGCCGGTTCCGCGCGATCGCGCCAAGGTCAAGGCCAGGGAAATGGCGTTCGTAGAACGCCTGTTCGTCGGGGGGTAGCGCGGCGGTCTCACCGGCCGGCACCCTCGGGGTCTCGGAGAAAAGCTGATGCGGCCGCGCGGACTCGATCAGCCGCTCGACCAACCGGGCCACCGGCACCGTGACACCGTCAAACTGGATGTCGGACTCCACGGCCAGCAATGCCTCGGCAAACGCTGATTGGGCGGGCACAAGCCGGCCGGCCCGTAGGTGGCCGGTGACCGCCAACCGGGCCCGCTCGCGCGACCTCTCGCGGGCAAGTTCGGCAAACCGGGCCTTCCAATCGTCCTCTTCGTGCCAGGGCGCGGTGAACGCCACGTCGTGCCCGAAAAGCCGGGCCGATGCCACCCGTGGGTTCCGCACCAGGCTGACCTCTCGGATCTCCATGAGGTCGGGGGACAGGCCGAGGGAGAGGGACTGGGCTCCGCTTTGCCGGATCAGGGCGTCGGCCTCGGCCGTCAGGGCGACCGTGCCGACCAGGTCGTCACCGTCAGCCGCCACCTTGGTCAGATAACCGAGTTCCAGCGGCGACTTGGCATGTTCGATGAGGATCGGGACGGGCAGGTCGAAACGCTCGGCCAGTCCGGCAAGATGCTCCCGGGTGACCGTGACGCCCTTGTCGGGATAGTCGCCCGCCTCGAAGAGTTTGGCGCGGCGGTCGGTCCATGCCTTCTCATGGCCCAAGTAAGGCGGTGGGCCGAGCCCCTCCGCTGAAAGGGCCTCGGCGACGGCACGGGCCTCGTCTGGCCCCAGGCGTTCGCGTCTGCCCAAGTGGCCCGGGCCTGCTGCCGCCGCCGCGCGCAGCAGGCTCCGTTGGTGGGGTGACAGTTCTTTCGGTTTCTTCTTCAACCATGTCTCCAGAGCCCTTGCGGCTCCGGGAGACTAGGAGTCGGCGGAAGTTTCGGTCAACCTGAGGACGGTCTATCGCCTGCGGCGGCGGGCCACGACCAGGCCACCGAGCCCCAGGACGAGCAGGCTCGCCGGTTCGGGGACGGCGTCCGGCGTCCCCGTCTGGAACCGGGCGACGTTGAATCCCGACTGCGGCAGGAACGACACGTCCAGCCCCGTGACGTCTTCGTCGGAAACAAAGCCGAAGAAAGCCTGGGCCCCGAAACCGAGGCTATTGAAGTCCGTCCCTGCCCCGTTGGCCAGGCTGATATGACCGCCGAAGCCGTCGAAGTTGTTGTAGACCATGCCGAAGGCGTGAACCGGCGCGTCAAAGGCCACCGTCAGCTTTGTCGCCAGACCTTGCGCGGACGCACAGGCGCTCATATTGTTGAAATAGCCCGTCCCGGACCCCCCAAAGTCTTTTCCGATCCAAAACAGGGTGGAGAAGTTGGTGGAGAATGTGGCCGGTCCGACTGTCAGTGGCCCCTCCCCAAACGAGATCGCCTCGTCGGGCGCCCCGATCCCCTCAAAGTCAAAGGAGGCGACGTTTGTCACGTGGCTGCTCCACACCGCCTCGTCCGTGAAGAACGTCGTCGCGGCCAGACCGGCCGATGTCAACGCAGCCATCGAGAGCACAAGCAAGTACCTCATGGGATCCATTCTTATCCGGCCCTGAGCCCAGAACAAGCGGTTTGGGACTAAAAACTACAAAAAGTAGTTTATATCCCGTCTGTTGGCCTATGGCGAGAGACGGGCAGGCTCAGAACATCCCCATGGCTTCGCGGACTTCGGCCATGGTGGCGGCGGCGCGTTCCGTCGCCCGGGCTGCGCCGTCGCGCAGGATGTCCTCGATGGTCGCGTCGTCCAGTTGGGCGCGGCGCTCGCGGATGGGGCGGAGATATTCGTTCAGGGCTTCGGTGAGCTCCTTCTTGTTCTGCATGCAACCGCGCAGTCCCTGACGGTCTTCTTCCCACTGGGTCTCCCAATCGGGCGAGTAGAGCTTCAAGTACTGGCACACCGCGCAACCCTCGGGGACACCCGGGTCGTCCTTCTTGATCTTGGTGGGGGTCGTGAAGGCGCTCTTGATCCGTGCCGCCGTCTGGTCTTCGGTGTCCGACAAGTAGATGCAGTTGTCGTAGGACTTGCTCATCTTGCGCATGTCAAGGCCCGGCACCTTGGCCCGACTCTCGTCCTGGGGGATCATGTACTTGTACGGCGTGAACACCTCCTTGCCGTACAGCCGGTTGAACCGCAAGGCGATGTCATTGCCGATTTCCAGGTGCGGCGCTTGGTCACGGCCGACGGGCACGCCATACGGCTTGTAGAGAAGGATGTCGACAGTCTGGAGGACGGGATAGCCCAAGAGTCCGTACGGTTCACGCTCGGCCGAACCCAAGTCCTCCTGCTTCTCCTTGTACGTCGGCACCCGCTCCAACCAGCCGAGCGGCGTCATCATGCTGAACAACAGGTGAAGCTCGCTGTGCTCCCGCACATGGGACTGGACGAACACCACCGACTTGGCGGGGTCGATGCCCGCGGCGATGTAGTCCTTCGCCACTTCCCTCGCGTTCCGACTGACCTGGCCCGGGTCCTCATAGTCCGTGGTCAGGGCATGCAGGTCGGCGACCATGCAGTACATGTCGTACCCCTGCCCTTGCAACTCCACCCAGTTGCGCAGCGCCCCCTCGTAGTTGCCGATGTGCAGGCGCGGGTTGGTACTGCGCATGCCGCTCAAGATGCGTTTGTTCGCGGGGAGTGCCATAGTCGTGGGTTTATGCGTGGGAGCCCGACCCCAACAGAAGGCGTTGGAGGAAGTCGGAGAACGGGGACATGATGACGAAGAGGAGCGAGTCCCCCGTCGTGTTGACGGGGATCAGCACGAGAACCAGGAACAGCAGGGAGCCGATCGACAGGTTGAACCGCGTCCAGCTGATGCGCGCCTTGTCGCTCAGGAAGGTTCCCAGCAACCACATGCCGTCAAGCGGCCCGATCGGCAGAAGGTTAAAGACAAACAGGGTGACGTTGAGGATGACGCCGTAGAGGAGGAACGCGGTGAGAAACCCGCCCTGGAGCATGCCGGTCGGCATCAGTAGGCGGAGGAGCACCGCGTAAACCGCCGCCTGGACCAGGTTGCTCATCGGCCCGGCCAACACGGCGAT
Source organism: Fimbriimonadaceae bacterium (assembly GCA_019638795.1). Taxonomy (NCBI): domain Bacteria; kingdom Bacillati; phylum Armatimonadota; class Fimbriimonadia; order Fimbriimonadales; family Fimbriimonadaceae; species Fimbriimonadaceae bacterium. The sequence continues at coordinate 199,745 of JAHBTB010000001.1, forward strand.
GAAGTGGTCCCACTTGGGGTTTTTCATGTGCCGGGGGTCCATGATGACCGGCTTGCCCCACCCGATGCCGAACCCGGAGAACGTCGTCACCAGGATCATGATCGTGCCGAGCAGGTCGAAGTGTTTGAAGAGGTTCAGGGTCACGCGCCCCATCGCCCGGGGCGTCGGGTCGCCGGCCAGGTCGGCGAACTTGGCGTGGCAATACTCGTGCAGCCCGATGGCCAGAAAGATGACGAGCAGGATGGCGGCGATCACCGGCGGTGGCGGCACGTGGGCGCCAAGCTGGGCGACGAGGGGCAGGCTCACAGGTCCTCCGGCACCGACTCGCGGGCAAACATCTCGTCCCACGTCTCGGGCCGCTGCACCATCACCGCCGACCCGTCTTCCCGCAGCAGGGCGGTGCCGGGCCGCTGGTAGCGGTTGTAGTTGCTCGCCATCGCACTGTTATACGCTCCCGTGACCAGGACCTGGATGTGGTCCCCCGCCCGGATGTCCGACGGCAACATCACGTCTTCGAACAGCATGTCGGTCTCGCAGTGCTTACCGCTCACCGTGGCCGGCCGGCCGGCGGCAAAGCCCCTGCCGTCCCCGCTCACCGCGACCACGTCGTACTTCGATCCGTACATCACCGGACGCGGGTTGTCGCTGAGGCCGCCGTCGACCGCCACGTAGACCCGCCGCCCCTTGCTCGCACTCGGCACCTCTTTGACCGCACCGACGGTGTAGAGGGTGACGCCGCTTTCGCCGATGATCGAGCGGCCCGGCTCCTGCACGAGCTTGGGCCGGAGCCCGCTCGGGGCAAGGGCTCGGCTGATCTGGGCCACGATCTGGGCGCAATACTCCTCGACCGGCAAGGGCCGGGCGTCACCGACGTAGTGCACCCCCAGGCCGCCCCCCACGTTGATGACCTGCGCCTCGTAGCCATGCTTCGCTCTCATGTCGGCGGCGAACTGGGCCAAGAGCTCTCCGCCGCTGATCTGGGCTTCGGGGTCCAAGAGTTGCGACCCCACATGGCAGTGGAAGCCCTTGACGTCCAGGCCCGCCTCAAGGGCCGCCACCAGGGCCCGTTCTCCCGAACCGTCGGCGATGTTAAAGCCGAACTTGGTGTCGGCCTGGCCCGTGCTGATCTTCGCGTGGGTCTTGGGGTCGACGCCCGGGGCCAATCTGACGATGATGTCTGGCTTCGCCCCCGACAACCCGCCGATGAACGCGATCTCTTCGAAGTTGTCGACGACGATCTGGTTGATCCCCGCCTCAATGGCAAAGCGAATCTCGCCGGGCTTCTTGTTGTTGCCATGCATGTGGCAACGGTCGGCCGGCACCCCGGCCCGGAGCGCGGCCCTCAACTCACCTTCGCTGGCCACGTCGATGAGGAGACCTTCTTGCCAGGCGATCCTGAGCACCGCAAGGGTCGAATTGGCCTTGCTGGCAAAGGTGAGTTCGCTGTCTTCCCAAGCCGCCCGGAACGCCGCGAGGTACCGACGGACGCGCCGCCTCAGGTGCCCCTCGTCGATGACATAGAGCGGCGTCCCCAGACCGGCGAGGCTCCGCACTTGGTCGTCGGAGAGGACAAGTCGTCCTTCGGTGGTCGTCTGGGTCGGCATTGGCCCAGATTTTAGCCCCCGCTTCACTTGAACCGAGGGCCCGGCCCGCACTCAGCTCCGCTGGTCAAGTTCGTCGCGGGCGCGGTCGGTCTCCTGCAGGTCCAGCCGGGTCGACCGCAGGTGCGCCAGCGGATCGTTGTCGGCCAGCTCCCGGTCGATCTTCTGGTTGCGGTCATGAAACGCGAGGGCATGGTCTGCGGCGACCATCTCGTCCAGCAAAGGTAACGCCCATCCGCGCCCCAGTTCGATCAACTGTTCCGCCGGTGCGGCGGGTTGCCCCAGTTCCAGCAGCTTGGCCATGGCCGCCTCCAAGGCTTCGCAGGTCTTGCGCGACAGTTCGTCGCCCGCGGGCCGTCCAGAGTGCTTCAGGTAGATCCGGGCCCCCGCGTCCAGGATGGCGGCGACTTCCGGGGCCAAGGCCGGCTGCACGCCGACAAGGTTCATGAACTCCTCTTGGCGGCTGTGCAACTTCCCTGCCAACTCCCTGATCCGCACCCGGTGGACCGGCACCGACTTGTGGAGCCGCATGAACAAACCGTACGTCCAGAGCGCCAGACCGCCCGCCGCCAAAACACTGGCCACCGCGGTGAGGGCACCGGGCAACGCGAAGACCGCCTTGTTGGCCACCGCCCCCGCCAGACTCAGGAGACCGAAAAACGCGATGGCCGACGGCACCGCGTAGGCCAGGACGCGGTAGTTCGTCCCCCCGTGGGCGACCTCTCGTTCTAACAGAAGCTCAAGGTTCTCATAAGCCTCGGTGCCGCCCATGTTGAAGGCCTTTCGCACCGCACGGAAAAACTTCTGCGTGCTCATCGCGCTCTGACAAGCCTACGCCAATCCGTGACGCGGGGTTTTGGCAGGCCCACTCCGGCTACACCGGAAGAGCCGTCGACACCGAAGCCGCCAGCACCTCGTCCACCGTGACCTCGCGGCCCAGCTTCTGCGACAAGTAGATGCCGTCCGAGACCAGCATCGTCTGGAGCGCCACTTCCGCCGTCTCCATCAAGGGGCACCGCCCCAGCAGGGCGGCGATCCAGTGGGCCTGCGGCTCGCCGTACATCGCCCCGTCGCCCACCACGTTGTCCCAGATATAGCGCGCCGTGCCCAGTTCGGCGGTGCAGTTGACGGGGACGTCGCCGATGTTCGTGAAGTAGCCGAACGGCGACACCCGCACGCCGCCCTTGTCACCCAAGACGTACGACCCTTCGAAGGAGTCCAGGTGCGCCGCCCACGCCTCGACGAGGTCCATGGACATGTCGCCGGCGAACCGTACCAGGCCGACGGCGAACTCCTCCACGTCCATCCCCGACGTCTCCTTCCGCTTCGGGTCCATGGCGATGCGTTGGTACGTCTTCCCACTGATCCGCTCCACCGGCGGGTTACCCATCAGCCACAGGACCTGAGAGATGTGATAGACCCCCATGTCATAGAGGGCGCCGCCGCTCGCCTTCGCCTTCTGGACAAAGCTTGGCGTGCCGTAGCCGTCCACATACGGCCGGCCCCGGCGTCGAAAGCCGGTCGACCGGGCGTGGTAGACCTTGCCCAAATGGCCGTCCGTGACGAGTTGCTTGGCCGCGCGCGCCTCGTTGCTGTGCAGAGTCACGAACTGGATGTGGAGTTTCTTGCCCGTGGACTTGCTCGCTTCCATCATCGCCACGGCGTCGACATAAGAGCCCGCCATCGGCTTCTCGCAATAGACGTGCTTGCCAGCGTTCAGCGCCGCCACCGTGACCGGGGAGTGAAGGTTGTTGTGGAGGCACACGTCCACCGCGTCGATGTCTTCCCGCGCCAGCAACTCGCGGAAGTCTGTGGTCACAAAACCGGGGCCGAACTCCTCGTTGGCTTTCTTGACCGCCTCCGTGTCGACGTCGCAGAAGGCGACCATCTCCGCCTCCGGGATACCCTTGTAGGTGCGCATGTGGTGCTGCGCGATCTGCCCGCAGCCGATGATGCCGATCTTGATCCTGTCGCTCATGGTCGATGAAATCCTCGGCGACGATACCCCTCCCCGACCGGCCTCGACACGTTGGTCGCCGCGGTTGTCGGGGAGGATTTTGTCTCGGTCGGTCTAGAGCTTTCTCGTCTTGCCGTCCGGGCCGGTGACTTCGAGCGACAAGGAATGCGCCCCGCCGGCCTCAAAGTAGCGCACCTGGAGCGGGTAGACGCCACGCTGGAGGCGCACCCGGCCCCGCTGGACCGCCGCTCCGTGGGGGCCGTCGTTGTCGACGACCTGGGCGCCCGCCAGCCATAACATCGAGCCGTCGTCACTGGTCAGGGAGAACGTGTAGTCTCCGTCCCGGTCGGCGAGGAACCACCCTTTGAAGTCAAGGGCGTACGGTTTGTCTTCGGGCGCCCCCTGCAGACCGATGGAGTTGGCGACCGACGTGGCCGCGTTGGCAAACGCCGACTCCTTCGGGCAGGCGTCAAACTTGCCCGAGATCATCCGGCGCTGGAACGTCGTCTGGGTCAGGCTGGTCGCCCTCGGCCCCTCCAGCTTCACCGCGTCCAACACCGTCTCGTCGCTCTTCGTGCCGTCGGGCAAGAAGTACGCCAACCGCAACCGCTGCGTCTTGTCGATCACCAGTGACTCCGGCGCCACCGCCGAGTCCGTCGTCGGAGCCGTGCCGTCGCTGGTGTAGCGGAGCAGTGCCCCCTCGATCGGGGGCTTGCCGAAGGGCAGGGTCTGCTTGTCGTAGAAGACCGCGGCGGTGTAGGCGAGGCCCGGCCTCGGCACCATGTACTTCACCTTGAGCTTGCTCAGCACGGCATATTGCGCCTCCAACCGCTTCTCAAACTCGGGCCATGAACGACCCTCCAGCGGACTCCACAATGCCTCTGCCATCGCCAGACCCCGCGGGTAGACCATCGACATCAGACGGTCGTAGTTGGTGATCCATTCCGTCCACAGGTTGGCCTGACCGCCCAAGACCAGCTTGCCTTGTTCGGGCGTCAGGGCCTTGGGGACCGGGTCGAACTCATACGCCTTCTCGGTGGAGATCGACGAGTAAGGGTAGTCAAAGTAGCAATGCGACGTCGGCGACATGACGACCTTATGGTTCGACTTGGCCGCCGCGACACCGCCGTCGATGCCGCGCCAACTCATCACCGCCGCCCCCGGTGCCAGCCCACCCTCCAAGATCTCGTCCCAACCGATCAGGTGCTTGCCGTGGTCGTCCAACCACTTGTCAAAGTGGCGGATGATGTAGCTCTGGAGCTCGTGGCTGTCCTTGAGCCCTTCCTTCTTCTTGAGGGCGTCGCAGTCCTTGCAGTTGTCCCACCAGGTCTTCTCCACTTCGTCGCCGCCGATGTGGACGTACTGCGACGGGAACAGGGCGATGACCTCGGTCAGGACGTCTTCGAGGAACTTGTACGTGGCCGCCTTGCCCGGACACAACGTGTTCTGCTTCCCGCGCTTGTCGAACACCGCTTGGGCCGCCGCGTCCCGCGGCGTGCAACGGACCTGGGGGTTGGTGTCCAGGACGGCTTGCTCATGTCCGGGTAGTTCGATCTCCGGCACGACGGTGATGTGCCGCTCCTTGGCATAGGCGATGACGTCCTTGATCTGCTCCTGGGTGTAGAAGCCGCCGTACACCTGTTGCTTGCCGTCCGGCTTGACAAAGTCAAGCGGACCGCCCCACTTGCCGTCGCCCTTCCGCCAAGCCCCGACTTCGGTCAGCTCCGGATGGCTCTTGATCTGGATGCGCCAGCCGCCGTCGTCGACAAGGTGCCAGTGGAACACGTTGAACTTGTAAAACGCCATCGTGTCCAGCATGTGCTTGACCTCGTCCACGGTGAAAAAGTGCCGCGACACGTCGAGCATCTGACCCCGCCAAGCGAACCGTGGTTTGTCTTCCAACGTCCCGCACGGGACCGGCTTGCCGAGCAACGCCAGTTGCTTGATCGTCTGGGCCGCGTAGAACAGGCCCGTCTCCGTCTTCGCCGCCGCCACCAGGCTGTCGGGGGTCACGACCATCGCATACCCCTCCTCGCCCAGGTCTTCGTTGCCGGGGTCTAGCGCCAGGGTGATCCCTGCCCCGTCGCTCGCCCCGAGGTCGGCCAGCTTGACCTGGTGCCCCAAGATGGTGGTCAGTTGCGATCCGAGCTTGATTCCCGAGACACCAGCGGGCCCCGGCGCGGTGATCGAAGCGACACTCTTGATGTCGAACGTGCCGGCGATCGCATTGAACTCCGGGGGTCGGGGGATGACGGGCCAGACGGCCGCCTGGGCCGTCGCGACACTGGCAAGAAGGCTAGTCAGCACCCGCCAAGCTTACACCTTGGCCGGCTCTCCCGACGCCATGTCGACCGCCACCCGTCCGGCCAAGCACCGGGCCTTGAGGTTCTCGGGCTCCACTCCAGGGTCCAGCCGGACCACCGGGTCGACGCCGGTCACCGGGTTCCATCCTGGGCTCGGGGCCCCCTCGGTCTGGTACGGGCACCACGGTTCGTCCCACACGACGAGGTCGGCGACAAAGCCTTTGACCCGCACCTCGACCACGTCGCCGGTCACCACCTCGACCTTTGGCGTCGCGAGCTGCATGTCTTTGGGTTCGGCGAGCAGGCACCACCTCTCCCTCGGCGCACCCGGCTCAAGAGTCGCCGAGACCGCCGTGCGCGACGCGGACAGGGACGAGACGTCCAGGGTCGCCACCACGCGCCGTTCGCCCGCCGCCAGGGTCACCGACTCGACAAGCTCCGTCTTGGTCTCGCCGGTCAGGGTGTCGACCGCGCGCACCGTCAAGGTCCCTGCCGCCGCCGACTGACCGTCGTTTACGGCCCAGACGCGCACCGCCTGGCCCGTGTTCTCAAGGCACAGCACAACGTCAGCGTAGAGCCTCTCAAGCTCGAACCCAGCCGGTTTGAGGTTCCGGAGGTAGTCCTGCACCGCCCAGCTTTCCACTGGCCAGCAGTCGTTGAACTGCCAAATCAGGCTGCCTTTGCAAAAGTCGGACCGACGGTAGTACTCGATGCCGAACCGCAGGGCGTCCCGCTGGTTGAGTTGGCTGGTGTACACCCAGTCCTCCAGGTCCTTGGCACGCGGGTAGTGGATTTCAACGTAGCTCTGGAACTTCACCCGCGTCTTGCCGGTCTTGTCGTGCCAGTCGGCTTGAGGGAACGGGAACGGCAGGCTGCCGACGTCGTCGGTCAGAAGGGTCGAGTCCCAAAGGTCAAGCGAGCACGAGGACGCAAACCCGAACTCCGAACTGAATCGGGTGGTCGAGTCTTGGTAATGGACCCAGTCCCCCCGGCCGTGCCACACGTCCCAGTAGTGCTGGTCCCCGTACCGCCCCATGTTCACCCCGGTGGCGTGCTCGTTCGTCACCTTGCCGTCGGGGGCGGAGCCGATGGGGCTGCTCGGGATGTAACTGTGACCGGGGTCAAGTTGGGCCAGCACCTCGGGCAATGTCCCTTCGTAAATCGGCAGGCCGTAGTAGCGTGGCGGACTTTTCTCCAGCCCACCCCACTTCCCTTCCCACATCGTGTGGTTCTCGTTGTTGCCGCACCACAGGGCCAGGCAAGCACGGTCGCGCAGCCGCTTGATGTGGTAGGCCGCCTCGGCGGCCACGACCGCCCGGGCCGCCTCGTCGTCGGGGTAATAGCTGCACCCGAACGGAAAGTCTTGCCACACCATGATCCCAAGGGCGTCGCAGGCGTCGTAGAAGTCCTCGGACTCATACATACCGCCGCCCCACACGCGCAGCATGTTCATGTTCAGGTCGCGGCAGACCGCCACCTGGTCCCAGTAGTCGTCACGGGTGACCCGCGACGGGAAGGAGTCGTTCGGTATCCAGTTGGCCCCACGGGCGAAGACCGGGACACCGTTCACCTCGAAGGTGAACGACTCGCCGACTTCGTCGGCCTCGCGGCGCAAGACGATCGAACGCAACCCGACGTTCTTCGTCAGGGTATGGTCCCCGAGCGTCGCTTCGAGCGGGTAAAGCGTCTGTTCGCCCATCCCGTTGGGCCACCAGAGGTCTCCGGCGACCTCGAAACTGGCGTCCTTCCCTGCTTTGGTCTGCCCCATGAAGGTGACGCTCAACTCGCCCTCGCCTTCAACTTCGGCTTCGACCCATACCCGGTGACGCCCGTCACCCAATCCCTCTTGGTGGACCGACAACTGGGTGATCCGGCTGGAAAACTCCAGAAGCCGGACCGGCCGCCAGACACCCGCCGACACGAGCCTGGGGCCCCAGTCCCAGCCCGACATGCACTGGACCTTGCGGACAAACGCCCTCTCGTCAAACTGCGCCGTGTCCCACGCCAACCCTTCCTTCTCGAAATAGGCCCGGCGTCGCTCAGCCCCGACCTTGATCGGCGACTCGAACACCACCGAGACCTCGTTGGCCCCTTCGGTCAGCAAGTCGGTCACGTCGACCTCCAGGGGGACGAACATGTTGTCGTGGGTGGCGACCACCGCACCGTTCAGCGACACGGAGCAGACCGTGTCCAGACCTTCGAACCGCAAGACCCGGCGCGGCAGGTCGGTGTCTGCCTTCCAGTCAAAGCTCGTCCGGTACTCCCAGCGCTCAAAGTCCACCCACCGCGCCCCAAACTCGAGCATGCGGCAAAACGGGTCGGCGATGACCCCGGCCCGCTCCAGGTCTAGGTGGACGTGGCCGGGGACGACCGCGTCCAGCCACCCGGGGGTGCCGTTGTGGTTTTGCGGATAACCTGGACCTTCAAGCAAAAGACGAAACTGCCAACCAGAGTCAAGCGTGCGTGTTCGCATCAGAGTTCTTCGGGATCGTACTCGGGCTTGGGTCGAGGCACAGAGTCACGGTAGGCGTCGCGCCAAGCCCGGCCGCGACGTGGTCTGGGTTGTCGGGGGCGCCCAGGCTGGGCACCCCCGGTTTGGCGGTCAACCGCCGTTCTTGATGTTGTCAGGCACGTTGATCGGGCCTGACCCGGCGGGCGGTCCCGACGGGGCCCCGTTCGCCGGCCCCCCTGGCTGGCCAGGCCCGCGCCAGTTGGCCGGCGGGGCAGAGCGTTGGAAGTCTTCCTTCTTCGGCTCGGGCTGCGAACCTTCCGAACCGCACCCGGTCAGGGCCAATGCCCCGACAGCGAGCGCGGCGATGAGCAGTGTCGTCCTCATGCTCACTCGTACCGCGTGGCGTCCCACATCTTCCAGTAGCCGCTCTCCTTGCAGCCACCGGCTTGACCAGCCGCCGTGCCCTTGGCGATGTCGACGGTGGCCGTCGGCTTCATGGACTTGGAGTGGCCGTCAGTGAACGCGACGGGAGACTGTCCGCCATAGCCGTCATAAATGACGCCGTTGTAGCTTCCGTCCGGAGGCGACCACGGGCCGTTCTTCTGGCCGGGGAGCGACACGCCGTTGTCGATGCCGTCCGACATGAGCAATGTCGCGGCCCACGGGCTGTAGACGCCCTGGATACCGCCCTGCATCCACGAGGTCGGGTGCATCTTGAACCGGGTGGCGAAGATGATCGTCTCCGAAGGCAGCGGGATGGCGGTGGCGCTACGCGGCGAGTTGTAATCGTTCGTCCAGCTCCGGTTGGACTGGATGACGCCGATCATGTCCCAGCCGCCCCAGCTCGGGGAGCACCGGCCGGCAAAGATGCCGTTGCCCGGATAGCTGAAGTTCGGGCCGCTGTCAAACCCGTCGGTCGGCGGGTTCTTATGGCTGTCGCTCGGGTCAAGGAAGATACCGAAGTTCTTCATGTACGGCTGCGTCGCCATCTGCCACGTCATCTGCCAGCCCCAGCCGTTACCCGGCCCAGGCTCGCCCTCCGCGCAGAAGTTGTCGTCGTAGTCGTTGGTGTACATCAACGACGCGAGGATCAACTGCTTTGTGTTGCTGAGTGACGCGGCCTTCTTCGCGGCGGCCTTCGCCTGCGCGAAGACCGGGAAGAGGATCGCCGCCAAGATGGCGATGATCGCGATGACAACGAGTAGCTCGATGAGTGTGAATGCTGAGTTACGTTTCAAGATACGGGACCTCTTCGTCGAATGGTCTGGGGACGCAGCGTCGCCGCCGCACCCGAAGTCGTGGGACGCCCCCGGTGGGAGAACACGACCATCGTGTCGTGCTCCCCGTCCAGGGTCGCGGCCGAATTGACAGATGTCCCCCGCACGACGATCTCGTGTCGGGCGACTCGGCGCAGGGGAGGCCCCTGCCGGTCCCGCATCCTGGCCATCATCCGGTCGATGGCCAAGCGGGCAAAATCGTCCCAGTCGCAATGGGCGGCGGTCAGGTCGCGACCGCCGATCCGCACCCCGATGTCGTCGCCGATCGTGGCGATCGCCATGTCCTCGGGGACGCGAAGGCCGGCGCGCAGGACCGACTCGGCGACTTCGGGCGCAAACTGGTCTTGCAGGACCAGCAGCGCGTCAGGCCGGTCGGCCTCGCCCAGGCGCGCGTCCAGCGCCCTGAGGTCGACATTGGGCATACCGCTGGTCAGGGTGAACAGGAAATCCTTGGTGTAGGGTTGCAGTCCGTTGGCGAAGCAACCGTGCATGTAGCCGTTGAAGCGTTCTTGGGTGACGTCCAGCATGTCGAACATCCCCGTGACGCCGATGCGCTTCCTCCCCGTCTTGGCCAAGTGGGTCACCAGTTCGAACGCCATCTGGTGGTTGTCCAGGGTGATGAGGTCGGTCGGGCACCGCCAGATCGTGTGGTCCAGGGCGACGACGGGGATCCGCTGGGCGACGTCCACCGTCTTGACCGGGTCGGGAAAACCCTCGTACGACCACACGAACGCCGCGCACGCGCCCTTGTCAATGGCGTACTCCATGCCTTCCGCGACACCGAACGTCGTGCTGTCAATGTGGAGCAGGCTGTAGCCCATCTCAAGCAACTGGGCGCTCATCTGGGAAAACAGCCGTCCGAGGACCACGGTCGAGCTATCAATGAACGCGATCGTGCGCGACTGGCTCTGCCGACCACGACGGGCGACGACACCGCGGTTGGGCACGGACTCCGCGTGCCCTCCCTCGACCAACAACCCTAACGCGCGGCGAACCGTCGTCCGGCTGACCCCAAACGCCTCCGTCAGTTCACGCTCGGTCGGGAAGAACGAACCACTGGGCACGACCCCGGTGTCGATCCAACCGACAAGGTCGTCGGCAATGGACCGCGAGGAGCGCCCTTCGCTCTTGGGCTTGGCACCGTCGCCTTGCACGACAAAAAGTATACAACATGACCTTCATAACAAGACAATCTGAAGACATGGTTTTTCCCAAAGCATCCCAGTGGTACATTAGTTTTCAAGGCCGACGATGATGACCGCCCCGCTTTTCCTCCTCTTGGCGACCACCTCCGCGGGAGCCCAAGTCTGGTACGGGCCAGGTGAAGCGACTCTGGACGTCGTCACGTCGGGAAACCCCTACGACACCCAGGTCAACGACGTGAGGGTCAAGTTCACCGGCCCGGCCGGTGAGTCAGAGCGGTTCGCGTACTTCGACGGCAAAGCTTGGAAAGTCCGCCTCGCCGCCCCACTGGCCGGGAGTTACACCGGCACCGTGACCGTCAACGGCCACGAGTCGGGCCGCCCGGTCTCGCTCACCTTGACCAAGGCCGAACCCGGCGGGTACGTCCGTGTCAACGCGGCCAAGGACGGGTTTGTCACTTCGTCCGGCCAGGCGTTCTGGCCCGTCGGGATCAACATCGGCTGGGATTCGGGCCCCCAGATGACCGTCTTGGAACGGCTTGCCAAGCTAGGTGAGGCGGGAGGCAACTGGTCGCGGATTTGGCAGTGCCCGTGGGACGCCAAGAACCCGTTCTGGGCCGAGGGCATCGCCAAGCCCAAGCTGGGCGAGATCGTCCCCCAAGTCTACGCCAAGTGGGACAAGATCGTCCGTGCCGCCGAAGCCCGGGGCATCAAGTTCCAATGGGTGCTCCACCACCACGGCCTCTTCAGCAGCACGGTCAACCCCAACTGGCCCGACCACCCGTGGAACGTCAAGAACGGCGGTTTCTTGGCAAAGGCCGACGCCTTTTTCACCGACCCGAGAGCCCGGAAGTACACGAAGGACATGCTCCGGTACGTCGTGGCCCGCTACGGCGACTCGCCGTCCGTCATGGCTTGGGAGTTGTTCAACGAAGTCCAGTTCACCGACGCGGCCCGCAACGGCCACTGGGACACCGTCGCCGCCTGGCACGACGAGATGGCCCAGTATCTGAAGTCCATCGACCCCTACCACCACCTCGTCACGACCAGTAGCGAACTCGACAAGCCGATTTGGCGGAGCGTCGACTACTACCAACCGCACGGTTACCCGGCGGACGTGACCGGCATGGTCGTCAACGCGGCGGTCCCCAAAGACAAGCCGTTCTTCTACGGCGAAGTCGGGTTCGGCGGCAATGCTCCGGACACCAAGGAGTACCGGGCCGTCACGGGCGGCGTCATGGCCGCGGCCCTTCGCGGCCATGCCGGCGCGGCACAGTATTGGTATTGGGACAGGCTCGGCTCCTCCGTCCCCTGGGAGACCTTCAAGACCGTCGCGGCGGTGGCCAAGCGGTTACCGCACCCCCTCGGCCTGACCATGGCCCATGTCGTGGCCGACCGGGGTGGGGACCTCGTCATCGCCCCGGGGCGGGGTTGGGAGAAGAGTGAGGCGTCCGCGTTCGACCTCCCGGCAGACGCGGAAGGCGCCCTACCCGGCAAGCTCTCCAGCTTCCTCCAGGGCAAGGCCCACCCCGAGATGGGCTCACCCACCCTTGAGTTCCGGCTCGACGAAAACAAGCCATACCGGCTCAGCGTCCACTTTGCCGGGTCTGCCCAGGGCGGGACGACGGTCGACGCCTACCTCGACGGCAAGTCGGTCGGCTCACTGACCTGGCCTGCCGACGGACGGGGCGCGAAGACTCTGGACGTCACCGTCCCCAGCGGACGGCACGTCGTGAAGATCGTGAACGCGGGGGCTGACTGGGCGCAGATCGCCCAGGTCCGCGTGGAAGGACTTGGACGCAAGGCCTCTGGCTATGTCGCCTCGTCCAAGGGCGAGACCATCGTCGCCTATGTCGTGCGCAACGCCCCCGGGCCGGTGTCGTACTCCATCGCCGGGAAGTTGCCCTCCGGACTGTACGACGTGGAGCTCGTCGACCTGAGGACCGGGGCGTCGCGCCACACCAAAGCCGCCGTCAAACCGGCCGACAACAGACTCGGGCCCCTTCCGGCCCTGACCACCGACGACCTGGTGCTGATCGCGCACCGGACCAGCAAGTGAACCGACTCAAGCCATGACCACTTCAAGTCTCAACGCCCAAGCCGAAGCCCAACAGCTTCGGCCCTTTGCCTCCTGGGCCGACGGCGGACGCCCGTCCGGTTGGTTCAACCTCCCCATGGACGACCCGAAGGCGTCCTTCTATCGAGAGAACGGCTACCTCGTGGTCGAGGACGCCCTGAGCCCTGCCGAGGTGCAGGCGTTGCGCGACGAGACGGCCGCCATCTGTCGCGCCGAGCGGGGCATGGTCCCTGGTTTCGTCGAGGGTGTCCCCGGTGAAAGCGACGACGACGTCATGCGGCGGTACTTGTGCATCCATTTCCCCCACAAGATCTCGTCTCTGATGATGGAGACCCTCAGCCACCCCGCCCTTGTCGACGTGCTCACCCGTGTGATCGGCCCCAACGTGAAGTGCATGCAGTCCATGCTGTTCATCAAGTCGGCCAAGAAGCCTGGGCAGGCGTGGCATCAGGACGAGTACTACATCCCCACCCGCGACCGGAGCCTCACCGGCGGCTGGATCGCCTTGGACGACGCCACTGTCGAGAACGGCTGTCTCTGGGTCATCCCCGGCTCCCATCGCCGCGGCGTTCTCTACGAGATGTTCTCCCACGACGACCGACGGTTTGATTGCTCGGGTGAGGCCCGCGGCTATCCGTGGACCGACGACGACGCCGTGCCGGTCGAGGTCAAGGCGGGCAGTGCCGTCTTCTTCAACGGCTACCTGCTTCACCGGTCTCTCCCCAACTACGCGTCGGGGGGCTACCGCCGCGCCCTCGTCAACCACTACATGTCGGCAGAGAGCTTCCTGCCCTGGTACTGGGACAAGCTTCCTGAGGGGAAGGGCGCCAGCAACGCCGACTGCCGCGACATCGTCATGGTCGCCGGAGAGGACCCCTATCCTTACAAAGGCGTGGACACCCGTCACGGCCCTCACGTACGACCTTCGGGCGAAGGCGGATGTGGGAACGCGAACCGCAACACCGAGGCCTTGGAAAACAAGTGACCTCGATAACGAAAGGCCGGCGCCGACTACTGCGTCGGACGCCAGCCCGGTGAAGGACAGACCCGCAGACGGGGTCAAGCCGCTAAGCTGAAGGCCACGTACTCTTCACGGCCCTCAAGCACTTCTTGAAGTCGCTTGTTGGTGTAGGCCTGCGCCTCCCGCTCGTCGCGGGTCACAAACGTCACCTTGGCCGCGCCGCCGAAGATACAACGCTCCCGACTTTCGTCGAGCAACTCTTTGACCGCGTCGTCCATTCGACTGGCCGTGGCATAGTCGACCAAGACACTAAAGGTCTGGCCTTGCATGGACTTCACCATCTCAGTGAGTTCTTCGTCGAACACCGTGGCCTCGCCTTTGGTGATACAACCGCCGAAGCTCGCCTCGATCCGGCTCTCGTTAGGGTTCCAAGTCAGCAAATACATGATATTCGTGCCTCCGATTCGGGTCCGACCCTGGGTCTGCCCACAATGGTTATTCAACGATCTCCTAACGGATCCTCACGAAAAGTTGACAGGTCGCCGTTCTTCCGGTCCAATGGCGGGTAGTGCCTTTGCGGGCCGAGAAATTGCCGGGCTTGCGGCGGGGACTGCCCTTGATCGAGGTCAGCCGGACACGAAAACGCCTCCCTGCGCCAAGACGGCCCAGGGAGGCGCCGACGACTACCTCAGCTCGCTTCCCGGACTTGGTCGTCGTCGGTCAGCAAGATCGGCTTCGCCTGCTCGGCGATCACACCTGCCGGGATGACGACCTTCTTGATGTCGGTGCTGCTCGGCACCTCATACATGACCTCGAGCATCACCTGCTCGATGATGGCGCGCAGAGCACGGGCGCCGGTCTTTCGCTTGAGCGCCTCGCCAGCGATCTCGTGCAGGGCTGGCGTTTCCACCTTGAGCTGGACACCGTCAAGCTCGAACAGCTTGGTGTACTGCTTCATGATCGCGTTCTTCGGCTCGGTCAAGATGGAGATGAGGGCGGCCTCGTCGAGCTCGTCCAGGGTCGTGATGACGGGCAGACGGCCGATGAACTCGGGGATCAAGCCGTACTTCAGCAGGTCCTCGGGGGTCACCGAGCGGAGCAGCTCGCGGTGGCGGTCTTCCTTGCTCTGCTTCTCGCCGCGGAAGCCCACGACGTTCTCCTTCTGGCGGCGGAGGATGATCTCGTCAAGTCCTTCGAACGCCCCGCCGCACACGAACAGGATGTTCCGCGTGTCGATCTGGATGTATTCCTGCTGCGGGTGCTTCCGGCCCCCCTGTGGCGGCACGTTGGCGGTGGTCCCTTCCAAGATTTTCAGCAGGGCCTGCTGGACACCCTCGCCGCTGACGTCGCGGGTGATCGAAGGGTTGTCGCTCTTCCGGCTGATCTTGTCGATCTCGTCGACGTAGATGATGCCGCGCTCGCAGAGTTCCTTGGCGCGCCGGGGGTCCATACCCTCGGCAGTCTGGTACAGCTTCAGCAGGATGTTCTCGACGTCTTCGCCGACGTAACCGGCCTCGGTGAGGGCGGTGGCGTCCGCGATCGCGAACGGCACCTCCAAGAGCCGTGCCAACGTCTGGGCGAGCAACGTCTTGCCCGAACCGGTCGGCCCGACCATGAGGATGTTCGACTTCTGGAGTTCGACGCCCTCTTCGGCCGGATTGTCCTTGATCCGTTTGTAGTGGTTGTAGACCGCCACCGACAAGGCTTTCTTGGCGGCGTCCTGCCCCACGACGTAGTTGTCAAGGAACCCGACGATCTCCTTCGGCTTGGGCAACTTGCCTTTCGACGACGTCACCGTCGCCGCCACGTTGGATGCGGGCCGCGGTTCGGCGACAGACGCCTGGCCGACCCCCACCGGCACGTTGGCCCCCGAACGCGCACTGTCGTTCTGGAGGATGTCGTTGCACAGGTCGACGCAGTCCGAGCAGACCGCTCCATGCAGCCCGACGATCAGCTTAGGGACCTGTTCCTTCCCTTTTCCGCACAGGCAGCATCGGTCGCGCCGCTCATCTGGTTTCGCCATAGGTCAAACCTTCCTTTAGATTATCGTTCGCCCGGTCGAAGAACTTTATCAACCAAGCCGTAATCAAACGCGTCTTGGGCCGACATCCAGTGGTCTCGGTCGCAATCCTTCGTCACCTGGTCGATGTCTTTGTCCGTCGCCTCGGCGAGGATCTCCATGAGAGTCCGCATGGATTTCTCGGCCTCGGCCACGGCGATTTTCATGTCGGACAGTTGACCGCGCGCCCCGCCGCTGACCTGGTGGATCATGATCCGGCTGTTGGCCAGGGCAAACCGCTTGCCCTTCGTCCCGCCCGCCAGCAGGACGGCGCCCATGCTGGCCGCCATGCCGACGCACATCGTCGCGATGTCGGGCTTGATCATGCGCATCGTGTCGTAGATCGCCAACCCTGCGCTCACCGAACCACCGGGGCTGTTGATGTAGAACTCGATGTCCTTGTCCGGGTCTTCCTTTTCCAGGAACAACAATTGGGCGATGAGCAGGTTGGCGACATAGTCGTCGACCTCCGTGCCCAAAAACACAATCCGGTCCTTCAAAAGGCGTGACCAAATGTCGTAGCTGCGCTCGCCGCGCGAGGTCTGCTCGATAACGTAGGGAACGCCCATGTCCTTGGTACTCATTCGTGTTCGTCCTGGTTACTCATGGAGTGTCGGCCTGACGGCGACGCCTGGTCAGGCCCGACCCTCAACTTCCATTACTTCTTCGATTTGGCTTTCGTCGCCTTGGTCCCGGCCGGCTTGGCCGGGGTGTCTCCCTCGGCGACTTCTGTGATCTTCGCGTGCTCGGCGAGGAAGCCCATGACCTTGCCGTACATCGACCGGAAGACGATCTCGTCACGGATCTGGGCGCCGTACTCGCTGGCAAACTTAGCCAGTGCCTCGTTCGGGATGTTGTTCTCGCGGGCGACCTCCAAGAAGTGGGCGTCCAAGTCTTCGTTGGTGATCTTCATGCCTTCCTTGGTGAAGACCCGCTCGATGATAACGGCGCGTTCGACATGGAGTTTGGCCTCCTGCTTCTGCGCCTCGACCAACTGCTCCAGCGTCATGCCGTTCGCCTTGGCGTGCTCCTCCAAGTTGGAACCCTTGTTGACCAACTCCTGGTGCATCTCGTTCAGGCGGCGGTTCGCCACGTCTTCCCACGTGTTGTCGGCGACAAAGACCTTGCTCTGGTGCAACAGGTGGTCCAGCAACTGCTCGTTGACCATCTCCTGGGAGACTTCGTCCTTCGCGCGCCGGATCGCTTCTTTGACCTTGGTCTTCAGGTCGCCGAGGTCCGTCGCGTTGAGCGACTGGGCGAAGGTGTCGTCCAATTCGGGCATCGCCACCGCGCTGACGCTGCGGATGGTCAAGGTCGTCTCCAACTCCTTGCCCGCCCAGTCCTTTTCCTGGAAGCTGGCCGGGAACTCGAGCTTGGCCGACTTGATCTCCTCGGCCCTCATCCCGCTGATCGCCTTGTCGAGCGAGGCAAACGTCTGGCCGGCGATGACCATAAAGTTACGCCCGTCGCCCTCCGTGCCCTCGGCCCGGATGTTGACGACAGCGACGTCGCCTTCTTCAATGCCGCGGTCCTTGACCTCCTGCTTCTTGCCACCGCGCTTGCGGAGTTCGTCGATCTGGCGGTCGACCTCCTCGTCGCTCACCGTGGCGACACTCTTGGTCACCGGGACGCCCTTGTAATCGACGAGTTCGACCTGCGGGGCGAGCGGCACCTTGACGCGGTACTCGCACGCGGGAGGCTCTTTCTCAAACTTGGTGATCGAGACACTCGGGCGGCCGTCGGCCTTCAGCGACTCTTGTTCGATGGCCTTGCTGAAGGTGTCGCGCACGATTTCGTCGGCGGCCTGCTCCAGAAGGGCCTGCGGGTCGATCATCTTCTCGACCATCTTTGCCGGGGCGTGCCCAGGGCGGAAGCCCGGGACACGGACCTTCTTGGCGATCACCTTCAGGGCTTTCGTGAAGCCCGACTCGACCTGGGCCGCCGTGCACACGACGTCCAATTGGATCGTGCACGGGTTGAGATCGGTGCGGGTGACGTTGATCTTGGTCGGGGCTTCAGTGCTCATGGGAGTCAGTGCCCCATTGTACTTGGCCCGGCCAATTCATGTCAGGCCAGCAAGTCCGCGAAGGCAGACTCTAATGTCGGGAACTTGAACCGGAATCCTCGCGCCTCGGCCAACACCGGCAGGACTCGTTGCCCCGTCAGGGCCAGGCTGGCTTCCGAACCCGTCGCCGCCGCCGCCGCCAAGAACATGAGTTCCGGCATCGGGGGCACCGGCGGGAGTCCCCGCGCGGCGAGGAGCGAACTGAAAAACCGGGCGTTGGTCACCGGCTCAGGCGCACAGCAGTTCACCGTGCCCTCCACCGGCTCCTTGAGCGCCCAGAGGGCCATGGCGCAAACGTCGGCGAGGTGGACCCAACTGATCCACTGCTTGCCCGAACCGATGCCGCCGAAGGGCACCTTCTTGAACTCAGGGAACGCACCGCCGTCCTTTGCCAGCACCACCCCTAGGCGAGGGACGAACTTCCGGGTGCGGGGCGTGTCGGCGTCCAGACAGGTCGCTTCCCACTCCGCGCTCACCTCGGCGAGAAAGTCGTCCCCGACCGGGGCCGTCTCGCTGAGTTGGGTGTCGCCCCGGTCGCCATAGAAGCCGCTGCCGCTGATGTTGACCCACACCTTCGGCGGTGTGCCGCACCGCCCCACCGCCTCGCCCAGGGCTTTGGTCGGCACGATGCGGGAGTCGCGGATCTCTCGACGATACGCATCGGTCCACTTCTTCGAGACGGGCGCACCGCACAGGTTGACCAAGGCCTCGGCCCCGTCGAGTTGGCTGGTCCACGCCCCGTCAGGGTCAAGGTCCCAACGGACCGTGCTCGCACCCTCGACCACGCCGCCACCCCGGCTCAGGACGACGCACTCATGCCCGGCTTGGTTGAACGCCTTCACGAGGGCCCGGCCGATGAAGCCGCTCCCTCCCGCAAGGACGACGCGGCTCATCCGGCGCTGTCGACCTTCTTGGTCGCCTCAACCAAGGCGTCGAGGCTGCCCTTCTCCTCGCCCACATTGGTGAGGACCTTGGTGACCTTCATGTGCTTGTAGATCATCGCCGTGGTGCGTGTCTTGCCGGACAAGTCGACTTTGTAGTCCTTGACGACGGGGTCGTCCGCGGGCAAGTGGGTCACCGCCAAGTGCTTGTACTTGTCGCCGTACATGGCGCGCACCGCCTCGACGTCTTTCGCGTCGTCGGTCAGCACCACGACGAAGGCATGGAGGTCGTACTTACTCGCCCCGACCAGCTTGTCCAACTTGTCCGCGACCTGGACCAAGACGTCGTCGTCCGCCTTGTGGGCAAAGACCATGACGCCCGGCAACGTCCCGTACTTGCAGATCGGGCAGGTGTCAGTCCCCTTGTCGGGCCCGGTGACGTGCTTGGTCTCAAACGCCAGCATCCGCTGGCCGACCGCCAAACCTGACGGGCCTGGCTCGGGCCTCGAGGCCGTTGCGGCCGCCGGCGCCTTAGGTGTCTTTCCTGCCATCGTCGCCGCCCCGACCCCACCCGCCATGGCCAAAGCCACCACCGCGACGGTGAGGGACACGCTTTTGAGACTCATCTGATCATCAGAATACACGGACCATGATTTGGTTCCCGACCACCATCAACCGAGGCGCGACGCCTGGGCCCGGAGGACGTTGACGACCACTTCGGCAACTTTCCGCCCACGCCCGCGCACCGGCGGCTTTTCGTCCGTCAATAGCCGGGTCGGCGTCCAGGGCTCTCCCACCAGTCGCGGCACTTCGGCCTCAGGGTCCCCCCCTGCCAACAGGACGACCGCCGCCGCCCACATCCGCGGGACGTTGGCCATGTCGTAACCGCCGCCGCCCAAGGCCAGGGTCGGCAACCCCAGGCCCATGACCAACCTCACCGCCTCCAGCCATTCACGGTCGGTCACGTCCAAGTCGCCCAACGGGTCGGTCATGTGGGCGTCGCACCCCATCTGGAGCACCACCGCCTCGGGACGGAAGGCCTCGACGGCGGGCAGGAGTGACTCGCGGACGGTAGCCAGCCAGATGTCGCCGGTCGTGTGCGGGTCCATCGGGGCGTTGAACTTGTTGCCCCACCGGCCCACCTCGTCCACCCCCCCGGTACCGGGGAACAAGTACTTCCCGGACTCGTGGACCGAGTAGGTCATCACGTCCTCCTCGTCCCAGGTGACCGATTGCACGCCGTCACCGTGGTGTAGGTCGATGTCAATGTAGGCGACGCGTCCATACCGTCCACGGAGCCGGTCCAGCGCGACGACGCAGTCGTTCAGCACGCAGAATCCACTGGCGCGGTCCCTGTGCGCATGGTGCAGGCCTCCCCCCAGGCTCACCGCCACCGGCGCACCGGCGACCACCTGGCGGGCGGCCCAGTCCGCCCCGGCGCAGACCAGCGAGGCCGCCTCGTACATCGAGTCGAACCGCGGTGTGTCGCCGTCGCCGAGGCCGTAAGCCGCCAACGCCGCCATGTCGACGTCGGGCTGCGAGGCAAGGCGGACGATCTCCAGGTAGGCCCGGTCGTGGACCGTCTCCAACCGCGACTCGTCCCACCCGTCGGGAGCCGCCGCCTCAAGTCCGGGGACCATCGCCTCGCAAAGGGCGACGGCGCGACGTAGCCGCTCGGGTTGCCACGGGTGGTCGGGGCCGAAGCCGTAGGCGAGCATGCCCGGGCAGTAGGCGAAGGGCGGTGGCTTCATGCCGCCCCTAGTCTTCCGCCATCCACTGGCCGACCAGACCCTGCTCCACGCCTAGGCACTGCAGGATCCTCGCGACGACGGTGTCGGCCAGGTCTTCCAGGGTCTTGGGGCGGTGGTACCACGCCGGCGAGGCGGGCAGGACAGTCGCCCCGGCCTCCGCCAATTGCGTGAAGTTACGCAAGTGGACGAGGTTCCACGGCATCTCGCGCGGCACCAGCACGAGAGGGCGTCGCTCTTTCAGGCACACGTCAGCAGAACGCGTCAAAAGGTCGTTGCTGATCCCGTTCGCAATGCGCCCCGCCGTCCCCATGCTGCACGGGACAATGACCATGCCGTCGTGTCGGAACGAACCGCTGGCCGGAGGGGTGAAGAAGTCGCGGTCGTCGAGCAGGTGGATGTTGGCAAGTTCTTCTCCCAGCCACTCCTTGGTCTTGAAATCGCTCTTGGAGACCGTCACCCCCAGTTCGGTCGCCGCCACGTCGAGGGCCTGGGTGCTCATCACCAGGTACACGTGGTCAAACGCCCGTGCGGCCTGGACCAGTAGGCGTTGGGCGTAGACTGCCCCGCTCGCCCCCGTCACCCCGACGACCAACTTGCCCGTCTTCATTCACCGCGAATTATCCTCCAGGCCCGCCCGCCCACCAAATCAGACGCCCCACCTGGTGCCTGTCCAAGTGGGGCGTGATGGCCGGAAGGGCCCGGGCTCAGCGGAACTTCGCGATGTTCGTGTCGAACATCTCTTTGAGCTTCGTCGCCTGCTTGTCATAGGCGTCCTTGTCGCTCCACGTCTGGCGCGGTTCGAGCACCTCGCTCGGCACGCCGTCACACGAAACGGGGACGCTCAGACCGAAGACCGGGTCGGTGCGGAACTCGACTTTGTGTAATGAGCCGCCCAACGCCGCGCGGAGCAGGGCCCGGGTGTGCTTCAGCGACATGCGACGGCCCACCCCATACGGGCCTCCCGTCCAACCGGTGTTGACCAGCCAGACCGTCGCCCCGTGCTTGTTCACCTTCTCACGGAGAAGTTCGGCGTAGACCTTGGGCGGCAGAGGCAGGAACGGTTGGGCGAAGCAGGCGCTGAACGTCGCCTGTGGCTCGGTCACCCCGGCTTCGGTGCCCGCCACCTTGGCGGTGTAACCGTTCAGGAAGTGGTCCATCGTCTGCTCGCCGTCCAGGCGGCTGATCGGCGGCAAGACGCCGAACGCGTCGCAGGTGAGAAAGAAGATGTTGGTCGGGTGGCCGCCCATGCTGGGGATGACCGCCCCGGCGATGTGCTCCACCGGGTAGGCGCACCGGGTGTTCTCCGTCCTGCTGGTGTCGTCGTAGTCGGGCACCCGCCCGGCGACGAGACCCACGTTTTCCAACACCGACCCAAACCGGATCGAGTTCCATATCTCGGGCTCTCCTTCTTGGCTCAGGTGGATGCACTTGGCGTAGCACCCGCCCTCGATGTTGAAGACACCGTCGTCCGTCCAACCGTGTTCGTCGTCGCCGATCAACGACCGGTCGTGGTCGGCGGAAAGGGTGGTCTTGCCGGTGCCGCTCAGGCCAAAGAAGAGGGCGGTGTCGCCCGCCGCACCGATGTTGGCCGAGCAGTGCATGCTCATCACGCCCTTAAGCGGCAAGAGGAAGTTCATGATCGTGAACACGCTCTTCTTCATCTCGCCGGCGTATTCGGTGCCCATGACGACGACTTCGCGGTCGGTCATGTTCAACGCGACCACCGCTTCCCCGCGCGTCTTGTCGACAGCGGGGTCGCACAGTTCCGTGCTCATGTCCAAGACCGTCCAGTCCGGCTCGTAGCCCTTCAGCTCTTCGGCGGTCGGTCGGATGAGAAGCGACCGGATGAACAAGGCGTGCCACGCCTTTTCGACAATGAACCGCGCCTTGATACGGTGCTTGGGGTCGGCCCCGCCATAGGTGTCGACGACATAAAGCTCCTTACCGGCCGTGCTCTTGACCGCCTTGTCCTTCAAGTGGGCGAACTGCTCTGGGGTGATGGCGTTGTTGTTGTCCCACCAGACTTTGTCCTCGGTCAGCGTGTCGCGGACGGTGCACTTGTCCTTGGGGGTACGCCCCGTATATTTGCCGGTGTTCGCGACAAGGGCGCCGTTGGAGGCGAGCACCCCTTCGCCGTTGAGGATGGCGAGCTCCACCAGTTCGGGAGCCGAAAGATTCATGTGGACTTTGGCCGCTCCGGCCAAGTTGATTTGAGCTGAAGACGTAGACGGTGTGCTCATGTGTTCGAGGATCCCCGGGCCGTCGCCATTGGCGGGTGCCGCTTCTCTCTGAGGTGGTCAGTCTACCGTCGGCCCTGCCCCCGCCTTCCGGTAAGCTGGGCCTGTTCCCCTATCGGAGGTACCGTGCCCGGACGCCAGTTGCTCAGCCCTCACGAACTCGCCGAAGCCCTCGCCGTACTGCCCGGTTGGGTCGCGGGCGACGGCAAGATCGCCAAGTCGTTCCCGTCCAAGAGCTACGCCCACGGGGTCCTCTTCACCGTCGCGGTCAGCCACGTCGCCGAACAGATGGACCACCACCCCGACATCACCCTGACCTACCCCGCCGTCGTTGTCCAGACGAGCACCCACGACGCCGGCGGGGTCACCGCCACCGACATCGAACTCGCCCGGCGCGTCGAGGCGTTGCGCTAAGATGGCCAGCGTCACGGGGCAGTTGTTCCGCGTCAGCACCTTCGGTGAGTCCCACGGCCCCGCCGTCGGCGTGGTCGTCGACGGTTGCCCGCCCCGCCTCCGCCTCACCGAGGAGATGGTCCAGAGGGAGCTCGACCGGCGGCGGCCGGGGCAAAGCAAGCTCGTCACCCAACGCAAGGAGGCCGACTCCGTCGAAATCTTGAGCGGGGTCCTCGACGGGCTGACCCTCGGCACACCGGTGGCCATGCTCGTGCGCAACCAAGACCAGCGCGGACGCGACTACGACGAGATGCGGGAAAAATACCGCCCCAGCCACGCCGACTTTGCCTACGACCAGAAGTTTGGTATCCGGGCGTGGAGCGGGGGTGGCCGCGCCTCTGCCCGCGAGACGGTCGGCCGGGTCGCCGCCGGGGCCGTGGCCAAGGCCCTGCTCGCCGACCGGTTCGGGGTCGAGGTCGTCGCCTGGGTCGACAGCGTCCAAGGTGTCCAAGCCGACGTCGACCCCCTCACCGTCACCTTGAACCAGGTCGAGGCGCATATCGTCAGGTGCCCAGACCTTCAGAAAGCCGAAGAGATGACCGCGCTCATCGAAGCGGTCCGCAAAGACGGGGACTCGGTCGGCGGTTGCGTCCGCTGCGTCGCCCGGGGTGTCCCGGCCGGTTGGGGCGAACCAGTCTTCGACAAACTTGAGGCCGACTTGGCCAAAGCCCTCATGAGCCTTCCCGCCAGTAAGGGTTTCGAGGTCGGCAGCGGCTTCGCCGGGACGATGTTGCGGGGCACCCAGCACAACGACCCCTTCCGGGCCGACGGATCCAAGCACGTGACGACGACCTCGAACAACAGCGGCGGCATCCAGGGCGGTATCAGTAACGGGATGCCGGTCACCCTACGCGTCGCGTTCAAACCGGTCGCCACGGTCATGCACGAGCAAGACACCGTGGACGTCCGCCACGAGAACACGACGATCAGCGGCAAGGGGCGGCACGACGCGTGCGTCCTTCCCCGCGCCGTGCCGATGGTCGAGGCGATGGTGGCCCTCGTCCTTGCCGACCACGCCCTGCGCCAGCACGCCGTCACCTTCACCTGACCGCCCTCTGCCCAAGGTGGAGCCGGGCCAGACTGTCACAATATGAGCCGATGACGGTGGCAGAGGTTCGACCGGACGAAAGCGCCCTCGGTCGGGTGCAGGCGACCGACGTCGATTTCTTTTATGGTGCCAAGCAGGCGCTCCACGGCGTCTCCCTGTGCGCCGAGCCCCGACAAGTCACCGCCCTCATCGGCCCCTCCGGATGCGGCAAGTCCACGTTCCTCCGGTGCATCAACCGGATGAACGACCTCATCGACGGCACCAGGATACGGGGCAAGATCGCCATTGACGGGCACGACATCTACGGTCCGGACGTGGACGTCGTCGAACTCCGCAAGTCGGTGGGCATGGTCTTCCAAAAGCCCAACCCGTTCCCTATGTCGATCTATGACAATGTCGCCTTCGGCCCCAAGGTGCACGGCGTCCGGAACCGGGCCGACCTCGACGAGATCGTCGAGCGCACCCTGACCAAGGCCGCCCTCTGGTCCGAGGTCAAGGACAAGCTCCACGAGAGCGGGCTCGGACTTTCCGGGGGCCAACAGCAACGCCTCTGCATCGCGCGCACGATCGCCGTGGACCCCGAGATCATCCTGATGGACGAGCCGTGCTCCGCCCTCGACCCTGTCGCCACCGCCCGCATCGAAGACTTGATCCTGGAGCTTAAGGACAACTACACGATCATCATCGTCACCCACAACATGCAGCAGGCCCAACGGGCCAGCGACGTGACCGCATTTTTCATGGAGGGCAAAGTGGAAGAGCTTGCCCCGACCCAGGACATCTTCTTAAGGCCTAAGAGCCAGCGTACTCAGGACTATATTTCTGGTCGTTTCGGTTGATTTCTGCCTGGTTCTTGATATTTCAAGTATCGTGACGGGCCACGCCACGTCGAATCCTGTGTCACAACGTTTGGTGGCTGGACCGGCGCAATGAAACCGGTGGTCCGGGCTCTGGTTCGAGTGGGGGATTCCGAACCACCTTGGGGTTGAAGGAGATGGGAATTCGACGCGCGAGGTCCGCAAGGACATCTCTAGAAGGAAACAAATGGCCGGCGGCGCATTCGACAAAAAAAAGCTTCGCAAGGCGTGGGCGCATGTGGCGGCTGAATCGGGCCAAAGGGCGACGGCGTTTGCCGTGGTCGAACGGGGACGGTTCGTCGCCGCGAACGCGGCGCTGACCGAACTCTTGGGTCTCGACCCGGTCGGACTGGCTTGGGACGAAGCGTTCCAATCACCGTTCCCCCGCGACGGTGCCGGCGTCGCCGTGCCGACCGCCCGGCCGAGCCTGGACGTCTGGGCCGCCACCACCGAAGGGAGCACGGCCCTGGCTTTCGCCGAAGGGGCGACCACACCTGCACCCGCCGAGCGGACTGACACCGGGGCGGAGTGGGGGCGGCTCGCCCTGGACCTCGCCCGGTGCGACAGTGCGACCGAGATCGACGCGGTCTGCCGCGCCTGGGCCGGAAACTTGGTCGGCCCGCGGGGGTTCGTCGCTGTGCCGAGCACCGTGGAGGGAGAGGTCGTCGTGCGGTGCGTTTGGCCAGTGGGCGAACCCGCGCCGACGACCTTGGCCTTCGACCACGGCACATGCGACGCCATCCGCACCGGCGAGGTCTCGGCGACGTGCCGTCACAGCCAGGGGCTGGTCTGCACCCCCGTCTTTGTCCAGGGCAGGCTCGCGTGTGTCCTCGGCGCCCCCGTCGCCGGTGAGGCCAGCGAACTCTTCGCTAAGCTCGTCGGCGAGGCACTGGCCCGGCTCTGTTAAAGCCCGGCCTTCGCAATCGACTCGCGCATCAAGGTGATCAGCCCGGGGTTCGGCACCGCGTCGGTCACGCCGCCATACCCGCCGCTGTCGACGTTGTCGCGTGCGGCAAAGTGGACTTGGTCGACCCCAGAGGTCTGCACGAGACCGACGACGTTGTGCGGCTCGATGCCGCCGCCGGGCAATATCTCGATCGCCCCTTGGGCCCGCCGCACCAAGTCTCCAAGGACCTGGGCTCCCATCGCGGCATGACCGGTCTGGCCGCTCGTCAGCATCCGGGTCACGCCCAGTCGGGCCAAAGTCTCCATGGTGGCGACCAAATCCGGCGTCGCGTCACAGGCGCGGTGGAACATCGTGGGTGCTCCGTCGGCGAGCTCGACCAAGCGTGCCGTCCGGTCTTCATCCACCGTCCCGTCTTCCTTCAGGAACCCGAAGACGATCCCGTCGGCGCCGCTCCTCAACAAGTGCCGGGCGTCCCGGACCATCACGTCAAACTCCGTGGCCGTGTAGAGAAAACCGCCTTCCCGCGACCGGCACATCGCCATGACTGGGTAGTCGGCCCACGCCTTGACCTCGTCGAGCATGCCGGGCGAGGGAGTCAACCCCCCGACGGCCAACGCGCAGCACAACTCGATCCGGTCGGCCCCACGCTCATGGGCCGCTTTTGCCTCGTCGACCGAACCACAACAGACCTCCAACAGCACCGGCATAGCCAGGAATGCTAGCACAAGCCCCGACGGCGTCAATCGATCCGGCCGTACTGCGAGTAACCGTTGGCAAACCGCTCGACCGGGACATAGACGCCGACCGACCGCGGCCGCATGGTGACCTTGACGAGGCCCGCCACCGCCCGGACCGTCGGCCCGCCTTCGACGTCGCGTAGCTCGCCCCAGCTCATGACCTTGCCGTGGCGGAACGGCAGCGTCTCCGTGACCGGTTGGTCGAGCGGGTTCACGACCACCATGACAGTCTCGCGTACCTTGTCAGTGACCCGCAAGTAGGCCAGAAGCTTCTCCGAATCCAAGGCAGCGAAGTCGCCATACCGGAGGGCGGGCAGCTTCCGGCGGAGCCGGGCCAAGTGCCCGACCCAGGCAAGCGTCGGGTTCGTCGCCGGGTCGGCCAGGTCCCAGCGCATCGGGGCCCGGCATCCGGGGTCGCCCTGCCCCGTCATCCCCAGTTCACTGCCGTAGTAGACGACTGGCGCCCCCGGCATGGTGAACTGGACGGCGAAGGCCAGGTTGCGGGTAGTCTGGTCGGGCACCTCCGACGCCGCCCGCGACGTGTCGTGGTTGTCAAAGTGCACCCACGACCTCAGGGCATGCTCGATCCCCGCGTCCTTGACCGCCCGCTCCAAGAGCTTCCCGGCCCGTCCGCCTGACATCGCCCCGGCGAGCATCTCGCGCGCCACCCCGACGTCGTAGAAGTTGAACACCCCGTCAAGAGCGTCTGACCATCCCGCCGGGTAACCGCTGACCTCGCCGACCACTAACGAACCCGCCTTGCCCTCATGGGCCGCTTCGCGGACTTGGGCGCAGACACGCGGGCCAAGGTCGAAGGCGACGTCCAGACGCCAACCGTCGGCACCCGCCGCCAACCAGTGCTTCACCACACTGTCCCGGCCCGACCAAAGGTAGGCGGCCAGCCCGGGGTCAGACGTGTCCAACGCCGGCAAGCTGGCGAGACCGGTCCAACCTTGGTAACCGCCGGCGTACTGGCCGCCAAACCGGAACCAGCCACGGTGCCGGTCGCGGGGGTCGGCCAGGGCCGACCGAAAGAGGGGGGACGTCGACCCCATGTGGTTGAAGACACCGTCCAGCACGAGTTTCATCTGCCTCCGGTGGAGGTCGCCGGCCAGTTTGCGGAAGTCTTCCTCCGTCCCCAGAAGCGGGTCGACCCGGCGGTAGTCCTCGGTGTCGTACCGGTGGTTGGTCGAAGCCTGGAAGACCGGCGTGGTGTAGAGGACGTCCGCCCCCAACCCCTTCACATAGCCCAACTTGGCGCGGAGGCTGGCGATGTCCCCGCCCCAAAAGTCCATCTCGTGGGTCCAGTGCTTGGCCGTGCGGTCATATGTGCCCGTCAGCGGAACCTGGGCCCAGTCCATCAATCGGGCGTGGGGGGCCAGGAGCTTCTTCTTGGCGGCGGGGTCGGACGGCGGGGCGAACCGGTCGATAAAGACTTGGTAGACCACCGGCCCGACGCGCCAGTCGGCGCGGCGCGCCGCCATGGTGTCTGAATTGACGAGGACGGCCATCAGGGTGGGTACCAGCACACCGGCAGGTTACCAAGGCTGACATCCGCTCCTACCCGGCTACAATACGGCCATGAAGACTTCCGCGCTGACTCTCGCCTGTTTGGTGCTGGCCGTGCCTGCCATCGCCCAAGCTGCCGACGGCAAGGCCGCGACGAAGGCCCTTGCCGAGTATGGCCAGACCGTCCTCAATGACATGCGGAAGGGCGGGGGCAAGCTCGACTTCCAGACCTTCCAAGCCAAATTGAAGGCGAAGGCCGAAGAGTTGACCAAGGACGTCGACGTCGAAAAGGTCGACGCCAAGGAGGCCCTTGACTGGACTTCTCCTTTCCGGCAGGCCGGCAAGACCAAGGAGGTCGCCCGTCTTGTCGAGCGCTACCTGGGCACCAACCCAGACTCCGCCCATCGGTTCAGTGCGGAAATGACGCTTGCCGAGACCTACAACAGCATGGGCGAGGCAGACAAGCTCGCCGGCCTGATCGACAGGATGCGGCCGTCCAACGCGCAACAATCGCGAGAACTCTCCTCCTCGCTGAAGTACGGACTCCTCGACACCATCAAGGCCAATCTGGGTGCCGGTGCCGCCCTGCGCACCCTTGATTCGGTTGAGAAGAGGGCGATTTACGAGGACCCCCAGGAGTACGCCAAGCGCGTGCTGGCCGAGTCGAAGAACCCGCCGAAACCGGTGGCCGGCGACGGGTCGATCCCTGCCACGCCGATCGCTGTCCCCGGCCGGGCCCGTGGCACTGACGCCGAGGAGCTAGACCGGCTTGAGAAGGAGGGCGAGGCGACCAACGCGAACACCCGGTTCTCGTTCGCGTCGATGCGCGCGGACCTGCTCGTCGCCGACAACCAACGGCAGAAGGCCGTCGACGTGCTCAAGCGGGCCGTCGCCCAGATACCCACTGGTTCACCCGTCTACCGGTCGGCGAAGAGCCAGCTGACCATGACCTCGCTCATCGGCGCCCCCGCTCCGGCCATCGACCTTGAGCGGGCGATCGGCGACTTCACCAGCCTCGACGCGTGGAAGGGCAAGGTCGTCATCATCGACTTCTTCGCCCATTGGTGCGGCCCCTGCATCGCCTCGTTCCCCGAGATGGAAAAGCTGTACGCCGACCTCCATCCCCGCGGACTCGAAGTCGTCGGCCTGACCACCTACTACGGCTACTACAAACGCGAGAACTTCAAGGACCGTGACATGCCCAAGGACGTCGAGTTCGGCCACATGAAGGAGTTCATCGCCGAACACAAGCTCCCTTGGCCGGTGGCCTACGGGAGCCGGGCGAACTTTGACGCATACGGGATCACCGGGATCCCCACCGTGTACGTCGTCGACAAGGCCGGCAATGTCCACCAATACAAGGTCGGCTATGACGCTGCCCACTTCGGTGACTTCCGCAAGCAGGTAGAGTCGCTGCTGAACCAACCGGCCCCTTGACCCCGTCCGCCAAGCGACCCTGGCTCCTCGCCGTCTACGGCCCGACGGGCTCGGGCAAGTCTTGGTTGGCCGAGGCCGTGGCCGACCGGACCGGCGCCCGCCTCGCCAACGCCGACGCGTTCCAGGTGTACCGGGGCCTCGACATCGGCACGGCCAAGCCGGTCGACAAGTCACGGTACGCCCTCCTCGACCTGGTCGGCCCCGAGGAGGAGTTTTCCGTCGTCCAATGGGTCACCGCCGCCCAAGACGTCCTTGCCCAGGCGTGGGCCGACCAGGCCGACGTCGTCCTTGTCGGTGGCACCGGCTTCTACCTGAGGGCCCTGACCGAGCAGTACACCGACCTCGGGGCGGCTCCTGACCCCGCCTTGCGCCAAGAGCTCGCCGCGACCGCCCTTCCCGAGTTGGTCGCCCGACTCCGGGAGCTTGACCCCGACGCCGCCGCCCAAACCGACCTTGCCAACCCGGTCCGGGTCCGGCGTGCTATCGAGCGGGCCCTGTCGCCCGCGCCGCCTCTCCGGGTCACGCTCCCCCCCTTCCACGTCCTCAAGGTCGCCACATGGCCGGAGGGCGATTGGCACGGCCAAAAGCTGCGCGAGCGGGTCGACGCGATGTGGTCGGCTGGTTGGCCCGACGAGGTCAAGGGGCTCCTGGAGCAGGGCGTTGGGCCTACGGCCCCGGGTCTGCGGGCCATCGGGTATCACACAGTGATCGAGCACCTGCGGGGCTTGGTTCCAGAACAGGACGCAAAAGAAAGCATCGCCATGGCGACGCGGCAGTACGCCAAACGCCAAAAGACGTGGTTACGAAGCGAACCCCGCCTCGCGTATTTGAATCTGCATTCTGGCGACCCGAGCGAACTGTCCGGGACCCTCGCAAGTGTTTGCTTGAGACTGGAAAGTCTGGAGTCAAAGAAAACAAATGGCTAAATCAATCAACCTCCAAGACATGTTCCTGAACCAGGTCAGGAAAGAAGGCATCGGTGTCACGATCTATTTGATGGGTGGTGTGCAGCTGCGCGGTCAGGTCCGCGGATTCGACGCGTTCACGGTTTTGCTCGACACCCCGGGCAAGCCGACCCAATTGGTTTACAAGCACGCGGTCACGAGCATCGTGCCGACCAAGCAGATTGGTGGCCGTGACGACCACCACCGCGAAGAGCAACCGCGCGAAGACGCCCCGGCCGACGAGTGATCACCTTCACCAAGATGCACGGGATCGGCAACGATTTCGTGATGGTCGACGGCTTTGCCCAAGACCTGTCGACCATGGACTTGGGTTCCCTGGCCCGTGAAGTCTGCGACCGGCACAAGGGCGTGGGCGGCGACGGCCTGATCGTCGCCGTCCCCGGTGCCGACGGGCCGTTCGCCATGCGGATGTGGAACCCCGACGGCTCCGAGAGCGAAATGTGCGGCAACGGCATCCGCTGCTTCGCCCAGTTCGTCCGGGCCCAGGGCCTCACCCAGGACACCAGCCTCCCCGTCGAGACGGGGGCGGGCCGCCTCGTCCTTGATGTCTTGTCCGACGGACGGGTCCGGGTCAACATGGGTCCGGCCCGGTTGACCAACGAGGAGATCGGGCTTGCCCCCGGCACGCCTTCCCCGTTCTTGGACGTCGACCTTGAGTTCCAAGGGCTGCGCGGCACCGCCGTCAGCATGGGCAACCCGCACGTCGTCGTCTTTGTCGACGACGTCGCGGCCGTGCCGCTCACGGAGTGGGGCCCGGTCCTCGAGCACCATGCCGCTTTCCCTCGTCGGGTCAACGTGCACTTCGTGCAAGTCCTCAGCCCGACCCACTTGCGTCAACGCACATGGGAGCGCGGCGCCGGGGTCACTCTGGCGTGTGGCACCGGGGCTTGTTCGGTCGGCGTGGCCGCCCACCTGAACGGGCACACCGGACGTGAGTGCCTTGTCAGCCTCCCCGGTGGCGACCTGGAAATCGACTACCGGACGGACGGCACTGTCTTCATGACCGGCCCGGCGACCACCGTCTTCGAAGGGACTTGGGGTTGAGCCAAAGCGCCGGTTGGCGCAGTGCCTTTGCCCCCGGCCTTCGCGCGGTGAAGCACAACTGGCCACCCATCGTGCTGGTCCAGGCTGTCGCCGTCGCGATGGTCGTGCTCTATTATCGCGACCCCCACACCCGTGCCTTTGCCGAAGGTATCGCCCAGTTCAAGGCGTCCTCGGGAGTCCCCGGCGTCCTCCTCGCCGGGGCCGTGGCGGGAGGGGTTATACCGGAAGTCGCGAAGGCTCTCACCGGGCGGCTCACCCGGCTCGACTCGGCGTGGCTGGGCAAGACGCTGTTCACCGCCCTCGTCTACGCCTGCGTGGCGCTCTTTGTCGATGTCTTCTATCGGGGACTCGCGACGGTCGTGGGCGACAGCAACACCCCCGGCACCGTGGTGGCCAAGACCCTGGTCGACCAACTTGCCTTCTCACCTCTCGTCAGCATCCCGTTCGCGACGGCGATGTTCGACTGGCGCTCGGTCGACTTCTCGTTTCTGGGTCTCCTCTCGATCTGGCGGGAGAGGTGGTACCGCACCCGGGTGATGCCAGGCCTCGTACTCTGTTGGGTGTTCTGGCCGCCGGTCTTGCTCTGCACCTACGCGATGCCGTTG
The DNA here is from genome assembly GCA_019638795.1 of Fimbriimonadaceae bacterium. Taxonomy (NCBI): domain Bacteria; kingdom Bacillati; phylum Armatimonadota; class Fimbriimonadia; order Fimbriimonadales; family Fimbriimonadaceae; species Fimbriimonadaceae bacterium. The sequence goes on from JAHBTB010000001.1 coordinate 232,070, forward strand.
AGCCTACAGTTCAGCTTCAGTATGGTCCTCGAAGCCGCCTGGAGCATCATCTTTGTCTTTATCGCAAGCCACGACTAGGCGAGCCAGCCCATTTGCGTCAGCACGGAGCGCACATAGGCGGGCGGGTCACCGTCGGGGTCCACCCGATGCGCGGCCCAACCGACGGCCCGGGCGCCATTGACGTTAGACTCGCCGTCATCAAAGAACACGATGTCGGCCGCCTGGACACCGAGACGGCCTTCGAACCAACGGTAGACCTCCGCCTCGGGCTTGTTCGCCTGGGCGTCGTACGACGTGCCGAAGAGGTCGAAGGAGTGGCACACGGGAAAGGCATGGAAACAGTGCTCGATATGGGGCCGGTTCGTGTTGCTCAGGACTCCGACCGTGATCCCAGCCGCCCGGCAGTCGTCGACCAACGCCTCGGCCCCGTCATAGGGCCCGACCAGGATGCCCTCATGGACACGCCGCGCCTCGTCGGTCGAAACGCCAAGGTGGCGGGCCAGGCCGTCCAGATACTCGCCGTAGCTGACCGCCTCCTTCTGAAAGGCGTGGATCATGGCGAAGTCGTTCAGCCCACCGCCGTTTTCCGGCAAGCCCAAGGTCACCTGGGCCGTCGCCGCCGCGTCGGCCCAGGTGTGGTTGATCCGCAGGACGACCCCGCCCAGATCCAAGGCTAGGCAGCGGGCCAAGTCAGTCCGCCAGCCCAAGGCCGGTCAAATGCTTGTGCGAGGCGGCGATGCTCTTGAACGCGTCACCCGGGTTGTCGTGCTCGACTATGGCGTACTCGACCTTCGCGTCCTTGGCAGTCTGGATCACCGGGGCCCAGTCGATGCGGCCCGCCCCGACGTCGGCCAGGTTCCCATCCGCGTCCAGGTCCTTGAAGTGGCACAAGACGACTTGCCCGTTGAGCCGGTTGATCCAGTCCACCGCGCTGTGGCCGGGCTTGGTCACCCAGGCCAAGTCGAGCTCGGCGTGCACCAACCGGGGGTCCGTGTGCTGCCAGAGGAGCTCGAAACCGTAGGTGTCTCCGATGGGGGCGAACTCGAAGTCGTGGTTGTGATAGCCAAAGGTGATGCCATGTTCCGCAAAGCGGGCCCCGATGTCGTTCAGCTTTGCGGCGAACTCAGGCCAGCCACCGGCATAGGCCTTGATGTCGATCCAAGGCACGATGACGTACTTGTAGCCGAAGACCTTAGCGTCGGCCAAGGTCTTGTCAAAGTCCCTTTCGCACGCGTCGATGCCGACGTGGGTGCTGACCGCCTTCAGTCCCCGGGCGTCGAAGTCCTTCTTCAGCTCTTCGGCGGTCTTGCCGTAGAGCCCGGCCAACTCCACGTTCTTGAAACCGATCGAGGCGATCTTGTCGAGCCCTCCCGGGAGGTCCGCGCCCAAAGCGTCACGGACGGTGTACAGCTGCAAACCGATTTTCATGGCGTTTCCAGAACCGTTTGTACCCGTCCGAACCGCAGAGTCACGGGCACGGAGACGCCAGACCTCCGGGGCGACCTAGGGTCGCCCCGGAGGCAAGGACGGTCAGTGGCCCTTGGCCTTTAGGGCCTTTTCAAGCAGCGGGCCAAGCTTGGCTCCGCGCATCTCGTTGCCGCTCGCGAGAATCTCGCCGGTGTCTCCGTCCACAAGCAGAGTGAAGGGGATGGCGGAGACGTCGTACATCCGGCCGATGGACGTGTCCCAGAACTTGCCTTCGTACACCTGCTGCCACGGCATGTGGTTCTTCGCCGTCACGTCTTTGATCTTGGCCTCGGCGTTCGGCTGGTCAAAGCTGATGCCCAAGATCTCCAGGCCCCGCGACTTGAACTGCTCGTAGTTCTTGACCACATTGGGCACCTCGGCCATGCACGGGCCGCACCAAGTCGCCCAGAAGTCGATGATCACGATCTTGCCCTTGTAGCTGTCCGGGAACGACACCTTCGTACCGTCCATCGTCGTCGCCTCGAAGGGGATGACCTTCTGACCGACGGCCAGGTTCGGGGCGTTCGGTTCGAGCGGCACCTCGGTCGCCGACTTCTCCAGCGAGAGCTTGCCTCCCGCCGACTTGAGCACGTAGCTCGTGCCCGTGAAGTTGAACGGCTCGTTGAACTTCACCATCTCGTGGAAGTGGCTCCGGCGGCCGTCGCCGTTCCGATCCACCCAGACCGACCCCTGCGGCTTGATGTCACCGCCGATGAACGCCGAACTGGTCTTGCCGCCAAGGGTCAGCTTGACCTCGTACCCATAGTCGCCGTAGTACAACAAGGTCGTCTTAAGCTGGGCGCGCCGCGCGTCGTTCGGGTCGAAGCGGTAGAAGTTCACCGCCACCTTTTGGCCAAATCCGGCGTCCACCGTCGCCGAACCGGTGCGGACACCACCTTGGGATTCCTTCCACTCTGGCTTGGGGTCGTTGGTCAGGTCACCGTCGCGGTCGGCGTCCACGTAGATGGCGTCGGACGTGACCATATAGCCGATGTTCTGCCCGTTGAGGGGCATGACGCCATAGAGGGCGCCAGTCGCCGAAGGGGCCTTCTTCACCCAGGAGGGTTTGGTCTCCGACATTTGCGACCGGACCGGGCTGTACCCGCCCGCCTTGGCGGTGGCACCCGAAGGGATGAAGTGGGTCTCGACACCGTCAGCAAGGGCGACGCCGATCACGAGGCTTGCGATAAACATTTCTTTGACTCCTACGACCTGAATAATACACCCCCGACCGGCCTACCTCGGGCGTCACCAAGGGCACAGGCTCCCCGTAGTCGCCCTGATGGTCTGTACAATCTGACCGTGCCTCAGCAAACCGTCCACGGCGGAGCGTTCTTTGAGCGGATCGGTGTCCGTCTCGACCACCTAGAACGGAGGGACGACGTCGTCAGCGCCGACGTCCTGGACGCTTGGTACGACCCTTCCCCCCGGGTGTTGGCGGCGGTGCGGCAGCACCTGGAGTTCCTCGTCAAGACCAGCCCGCCCACCCATGCCGAAGGACTCCGGGAGGTGGTGGCCGAGCGCCGCGGGCTCGACCCTGCCTCGGTGCTTCTCGGCGCGGGGACGTCGTCCCTGATGTTCCTCGCCCTCCCCCGCTTGGTCGGACGTCGCGACCGTGTCGTCGTGCTGGACCCCATGTACGGCGAGTACGCCGACATCGTCCAGAACCTTGCCGGTGCCGACGTGGACCGGTTCGACCTCCCGGTCGACGGCTTCCGTGTGGACATTGACCGTCTGGCCGCCCGTTGTCGAGGGGCGAAGCTGCTCGTCATGGTCAACCCCAACTCGCCGACCGGGGTCGCCCTCCGCCGCCACGAGATGCGCGAGCTCCTGGGGCGCCTTCCGGCCGAGACCAAGCTGTGGGTGGACGAGACCTACATCGACTTCTTGCCTGGGTCAGAGTCGGTCGAGTACCTCGTCGCGGGCGATTCCCGCCTCATCGTCTGCAAGTCCATGTCCAAGTTTTATGGGCTGAGCGGCCTGCGGGTGGGCTACCTCGCCGCCGAGCCCGGCCTGGTCGCCCGCCTCGGGGCGCTCACGCCCCCATGGCAGGTCGGGTTGATCGGCCAATTGGCGGCTGTCGAGGCCCTGGGCGACGTGGACTACTACCGCGACCGTGCCGACGAGACCCGCGCGCTGGCTTCCGGACTCCACGACGCCCTGCTCGCGACCGGCCGCTTGGCGCCGACACCCACCGACGCCAATTTCGTCATGGCCCGGTGCCTTGGCGTCTCCGCCACGGCCCTCGTGGAAAGGTGCGCCGAAGAAGGGGTCTTTGTCCGCCAGTGCGACTCCCTGTCCCCCCGGTTCCGCGACGACCACGTGCGTGTGGCCGTCAAGGGGCCTGGCGTCGCCGACCGGGTGGTCGGGGCCGTCAACCGGGCCCTCGCGACGCTCTCGGGCTAAATGGTGACGACCCGCGCCCTCGTTGCAGAGGGGCACGGGTCGTCGGTGTGTGTGGAGACGTGCTTACTTGTCGCGGAGCGGCAGGCCCATCAGCTTGAGGAAGGCCCGTCCTTCGTCATCGTTCCGGGCGGTGGTCACGATCGTGATGTCCATACCGCGGATCTTGTCGAATGTGTCGTAGTTGATCTCCGGGAACACCAACTGCTCCTTCAGGCCGAGGGAATAGTTGCCACGACCGTCGAAGCTCTTCGGAGAAAGCCCCTGGAAGTCGCGGATCCGCGGCAGGGCCACGGTGCACAGCTTGTCCAAGAAGTGGTAGGCGCGGTCGCCACGCAGCGTGACCATGCACCCGATCTTCATGTTCTCGCGGAGCTTGAACTGGGAGATGGACTTGCGGCTGACCGTGGTGACCGGCTTTTGCCCGGTGACGGCCTGCATGTCGCGCACGCTGTTTTCCAGCTCCTTCTCTTCGATACCGGTGCCCATGTTGACCACGACCTTGACCAGGCGCGGCACTTCCATGGACGACTTGTACTGGAACTGCTCCTTCAGCTTGGGGACGACGGTTTCGCGGTACACCTTCTTCAGGCGCGGGGTCGGGAGCGCGCCTTGCGGTCCAGACGGTTGGGATTCTGCGGATTTGCGGGCCACGGTCAACTCTCCTTGGTGATGTTCGGGGTGTCGACGATGGTCTTGCCGCTCTTCTTGGCGTAGCGGACGACCTTACCGTCCTCCAAGCGCCGGCCGAGGCGGCTGGGCTTGTCGGTGGCGGGGTCGATGACCATCAGGTTGCTGATGTCGATGGGCACAGGGATCCGGAGCCGGGCCGACTTCTCCCCCTGGAACCGGGCCTTGCGGTGCTTCACGGCCGCGTTCAGCGGCACCGGCACTTCCGGGTTCTCCGGGTTCTCGGCCAGCACGATCGCCTTGTTCTCTTTCGGAGCAACCGCGGCGACGGTGCCGATCTGGCCCTTGTCCTTTCCGGCGATGATGACGACCTTGTCGCCAGTGCGGACTTTGAGCTTGATCTTGTGGCTCAGTTTCTTGATTTCTGCTTTGGTCGGCATGTCAAACCACCTCCGGCGCGAGGGAAACGATCTTCATGAAGTTGGCGTCGCGCAATTCGCGGGCGACGGGCCCAAAGATGCGTGTGCCGCGCGGTTCCATGTTCTGCGGGTTGATGACCACGGCGGCGTTGTCGTCAAAGCGCAGGGTGCTGCCGTCGCGGCGGCGGACGGCCTTCTTCGTGCGGACGATGACGGCCTTGATGACGTCGCCCTTCTTGACGGGCATGTTGGGCGTGGCGGCCTTCACCGAGGCGACGATGACGTCACCGACGGTGCCATAGCGCGGTTGCGACCCCTTCAGGACGCGGATGCACATGATTTCGCGCGCGCCCGAATTGTCGGCCACTTTCAACCTTGTGAACTGTTGGATCATTTCCTAGCTCCTATTCCTTTGCGCAGAGGGCTCCCGGGCGCGCCGATTGCCGTGCGTCTTGCGTTGTTCAGCCCCGGTTGCCCGGGGCCGTAATCACTTCACTTTCTCGATGATCTTGGTGACGCGCCAGCGCTTGTCGCGGCTGAGCGGCCTCGTCTCCATGATCTCGACGGTGTCTCCGATGTCGCACCCGATTTCGTCATGGGCTTTCACCTTGGCGGAGGTGCGGACAGTCTTGCCGTACAGGGGGTGCTGGTAAGCACGGTCCAGGCGGACGGTGACCGTCTTGGTCATCTTGTTGCTCGCGACGACGCCGCGGCGGACTTTCCGGCGGCCCCTGGCCTCGGTGGTGTTCTCGGTTCCGGCCATGGTCAGGCGTCAGCTCCCTTCTTCTTCTCGCCGATCAGGGTCAGCAGGCGGGCGATGTTGTGGCGTCGCACCTTCAGGCTGGCCGTGTCGGTCATCTGCCGGAAAACCAGGTCGCGCCGGGCCTTGTAGAGGGCGGCGCGCTCTTGGCGCACCAGCTCTTCGAGCTCGGGGACCGATTTCTCGCGCAGGTTAGTGGCTTTCAGGGCTTTCATTTCTTCTTCTGGCGGTTCTGACATTCAGAGTCCGGCCGCCTCCTGATACTCTTCCTTCGTCACGAACTTGGTGTCGATCGGCAGCTTGTGCTGGGCCAGGCGCATGGCTTCGCGGGCCGTGGCCACGTCGACGCCGTTCATCTCGAACATCACCTTGCCCGGTTTCACAACCGCCACCCAGCCTTCGACACCCGCCTTACCCTTACCCATGCGTTGTTCCAACGGCTTCTTGGTGTAGGGCTTGTCGGGGAAGACCCGGATCCAGACCTTGCCGCCGCGCTTGATGTGGCGGGTCATGGCGATACGGGCCGCTTCGATCTGGCGGCTGGTGATCCAGGCCGGCTGCAGGGCGATCAGGCCGTAGTCGCCAAAGCTGACCGTGCCGCCACGTTCGGCGTTGCCGCGCATGCGGCCACGGAACTGCTTGCGGAACTTGGTCCTCTTAGGCATCAACATGGGTGGTTTCCTCCTTGGGTTGTTCTTCGCGAGGGCCGCGGTCCTCGCGGGGGCCACGGTCTTCGCGCTGTCGGCGGGGCCGGGCGTTGAAGTTCTCGTGCATCTGGGCCAGTTGCTTTTCGGGCAACACTTCGCCGCGGTACACCCACACCTTCACGCCGACGGTGCCGTAGATCGTGTAAGCGATGGCGTAGCCATAGTCGATGTCAGCACGCAGGGTGTGCAGGGGCACCTTGCCGAACTTGTCGAGCTCTTGGCGGGCGATTTCCGCACCGTTGAGCCGGCCGCTGACCATGATCTTCATGCCACGGCCGTTCAGGCGTTGCGCACGGGTCATGGACTGGCGCATGGCCCGCCGGTGGCTGATCCGCTTTTCGAGTTGGACGGCGATGTTCTCGGCGACCAGTTGGGCGTCAAGCTCGGGCTGGCGCACCTCGCTGACGTTGACCTGCACCTGGGCGGTCGGGTCTTCCTTCCGGGCCATCGCGTTCAGGTCTTGGCTCAGTTGGTCGATGCCCTTGCCGCCGCGGCCGATGACGGCACCGGGCCGCGAGGTGAAGATGGTCACCTTGACGCGGTTGGCGGCGCGCTCGATCTCGACGCGGCTGACCAAGCCCTTGCCGATCTTCTCCAGCAAGAACTTGCGCACTTTGTCGTCGGAGACGATGGCGTGGCGGTACTGCTTCTTCGGATAGAACCAGTGGCTGTCGTGGCCACGGATCACGCCGAGCCGGAAGCCGTTGGGGTGGATTTTCTGACCCATGTTAGTCTTCCTTTTTCTCCTCGGCCGCTGCGTCGGCCACTACTTCCTCGACCGGGCTCTCTACCACGGTCTCTTCGACGACGGTCTCTTCCACCGGAGTCTCCACCACGGTCTCCTCGACCACGGCTTCTTCCTTCTTCGCCTTCGCGGCGGCCTTGGACCGGCCCTTCGGCGCGGCTAGGGTCGGACGCTTCTTCGGCTGGGTGCCGTGCGGCTTGACCTTGCCTTCGACCGGCGCGTCTTCGACGACGACGGTGATGTGCGCGGTGCGCTTGAGGATCCGGTTGGCCCGGCCCATGGCGCGGGCTTGGATGCGCTTCGCCTTCGGGCCCTCGTCGATGCGGATCTCGCTGATCTTGAGGGTGTCGGCGTCAAGCTCGTGGTTGGCCTCGGCGTTGGCGATCGCGCTCATCAGCACCTTGTGCAGGTGAAACGCGCCCTTGCCGGGCTTGAACCGCAGTTGGTTGGCAGCTTCGACCGCCCGGGCGCCGCGGATCTCGCGGGCCACCTGGCGGACCATCAAGGGCTTGCACTTGACGAATTTTGCGACTGCTCGGACTTCCATGGTGCTGTCTCCTTCCGGAGGCTTGGCGGGGGCCGGTTCCGCTTCAGCGGAGGCCGGCGCAAGGGACGGGATTGTACCGCGCCCCTTGCCCCACCCTGGGCCCTACCGGATCTTGACCCCCCTTTCCGGAAGGCTGCCGTCGTGCCCGCGGTAGGTGCGCGTCGGGGAGAACTCGCCGAGCTTGTGCCCGATCATGTTCTCGGTGACAAACACCGGGATGTGCTTGCGGCCGTCGTGCACGCCGATCGTGTGCCCGATCATGTCGGGGACGATCGTGCTGCGGCGGGACCAGGTCTTGATGATCCTCTTTTCACCGGACTTGTTCATCGCCTCCACCTTCTCGATGAGGTGGGAGTCGATAAAGTAACCCTTCTTAAGACTTCGTGCCATTGCTTATGTGCTCCGGGCTCAGCCCTTGTTCTCCGGCCTCCGGCGGACGATGAACCGGTCGGTGCGCTTGTTCGAGCGCGTGCGGCGCCCTTGCGCCTTGTTGCCCCAGCGGTCGACCGGGCCTTTCTTACGGCCGACGGGCGACTTCGCCTCACCACCACCGTGGGGGTGGTCGCGCGGGCTCATGACGACACCGCGGACGTGCGGCTTGCGGCCCTTGCCCCGGTTCTTGCCGGCCTTACCGAGCTGCTCGTTCTCGTGCTCGGCGTTGCCGACCTCGCCGACGGTGGCGCGGCAGTCCAGATGGACCATCCGCATCTCGCCGCTCGGCAGGCGCAGGGTGCAGTAGTTGCCCTCCTTGGCCATCACCTGGGCGGCGGCGCCGGCGCTGCGCACCATCTGGCCGCCGCGGGCGGGTTGGAGCTCGATGTTGTGCACGAGCGTTCCCAAGGGGACGTTGCGCAGGGGAAGGCAGTTCCCCGGCAAGATGTCGCTTTCCGGCCCGCTCTCGACGTCCGACCCCACCACCAGGCCCTTGGGGGCCAGGATGTAGCGGCGCTCGTTGTCGGCGTACTCCAGCAGGGCGATGCGGCAGGTGCGGTTCGGATCGTATTCGATCGCGACGACCTTCGCCGCCACGCCGTCCTTGTTGCGCTTGAAGTCGATGATGCGGTAGCGGCGCTTGTTGCCGCCACCACGGTTCTTCATCGTGATGCGTCCGGTGGCGTTGCGGCCGCCAGACTTCTTGATCGGGGCGAGCAGGCTCTTTTCCGGCTTGCTCTTGGTGATCTCCGAGTACGTGCTGACGATCTGGTGCCGTCGGCCGGGGGAGGTTGGTTTGACGCGTTTGGTCGGCATAGTGTTAAACCGTGTAGTCCTCGAGCATTTGGCCTGCGGCCAGGGTGATCAGGGCCTTCTTGGCGTCGGGCTTCTTGCCCTTGGCGCGTTGGCCGACACGGCGCATCTTGCCGTGCTTCTTGACGGTACGCACGTCCGCGACGGTCACGAACTCGTCCTTCTTCCGGCCCGCGTTGTAGATCGCCTCAAAGGCTTCCTTGATCTCGATCTTGTTGGCCGTCTCGGCGACGATGTAGGTGTACGTGCGCTGAGCCTTTTCGGCGTCGACGTTCACCGGGCCGAGGCTCAGGGACATCGTCTTCTCAGTGATGTGCGGTCGGATGATGATGTCGTGCGGGTCTTTCACGCTTTTGCCTCCTGGCCGGTCCACGTGGCCTCCGCCCGTTTCAGGGCGTCCTGGCTGATGACGATCTTGCGCGCCAAGAGCAGGTCCCGGGTGCTGAACGGTTCGCCTTTGCCGTCCCGGTTGGGGGCGGTGCGAACTTCGACACCGGGGATGTTGCGGAAACTCTTGTAAGTCGCCTCGTCGTGCTCGGTCAGGACCACCAGGACGCGCTTGACGTCGCTGACGCCGACCGCGGCAAGGAACGCCGTGGCGTCCTTCGTCTTGGGAGCCGCGAAAGCGATGGTGTCGACGACGACCACGTTCCCTGCCTCCACCTGGCTGGCGAACGCCGCGATCGTGGCGAGGCGCCGCTCCTTGACGTTGACCTTCTTGCTGTAGCTGCGCGGCTTCACCGCCAACGCCATGCCACCGTGCGCCCAGTGCGGCGCGCGGGTGGTGCCTTGGCGGGCGTTGCCGGTCTTCTTCTGCTTATAGGGCTTGCGACCGCCGCCCCGGACTTCGCTGCGCGTCTTGGCGCTCTGCGTGCCTTGGCGGGCGTTGGCCTCTTCGGTCACCACGACGCGGTGGACCGTGCCCTTGTTGACCTGGGTGCTGGCGACGGCGTCGGCGACGTTGTGCTTGCCGACGACCTTGCCCTTCTTGTCTTTAATCTCGAGTGTGGCCATGGTCAGTTCGCCCTCTTCGTCTTCTGCACGGTGACCAGGCTGCCGTTGGCGCCCGGGACGCTGCCGCTGACCAAGATCAGGTTGCGCTCGGCGTCGACCTTGACGACCTTCAGCCCTTGCTGGGTCACGGTCGCGTCACCCATGTGGCCCGGCTTGCGGGTGCCCTTGAAGACGCGCTGCGGCCCCGTGGCGCCCGAGCTGAGCGGACGGCGGTGGGTCATGTAGCCGTGGGTCATGTGCTGCCCCTTGAAGTGGTAGCGCTTGACGCCGCCGGCGAAGCCGCGGCCCTTGCTGGTGCCGACCACGTCGATGTCGTCGCCCTCGCTGAAGATGTCGGTCTTGATCTCTTGGCCGAGTTCGTAGCCGTCCAGCTTCTCCACGCGGAACTCACGCAGGTGGCGCAGGTTGCTCTTCACCCCGGCCTTCTTGAGGTGGCCGTGTTTGGGGAAGGTGAGGTTCTTGTCGCTGATCTCTTGGAAACCGACCTGCACGGCACTGTAGCCGTCCTTGTCGGGCGTCTTGATCTGGGTGACGTAGACCGGCCCCGCCTCGATGACGGTGACCGGGATCATGCGACCGTCTTCACCGAAGACGTTCGTCATGCCGATTTTCGTGCCTAAGATTCCCGGAAGCATAGTCCTCCTATCGTGAGAGCCTCGTTTTCGGTCTGATCCGGGCGGTTTCCGGTCGCGTCGCCCCCTTTTTTTGGGTGAGGGTCGCGCCGCCCGGGCCTGCGAGGCCGTCTTGATTATCGGGTCGCGCTATGCCGGAGCCAGAGTCCCGGCAGGCGCGGAGTGGAAAGATACCCGGACCAGGCTCGCCCTTGGGACTTTCTAGGCTGACATGGAGTGCGCTCGCCGCGGCGACGCCCGATCTCGCGAGGTTTGGCCTCCCCAGAGCAGACCGTAGACTTCAGCATGTCGAAGCCCACACCACCAGGCCTGAATCAATCCCGGTCTTCGTACTTCTCCCGACTCGGCCGCGGGACCAGCCGCACCGGCGTCCCTTCGAGCGGGAACGCCTTGCGGATCTGGTTCTCCAGGTACCGCAAGTACGAGAAGTGCATCAACTCGGGGTCGTTGCAGAAGAGGATGAACGTCGGCGGCTTCGTCTCGGGTTGCGTCACATACCGCACCTTCATCGGCCGCCCCTTGCGGGTCAGCGGCTTGTCGAACGTCGCGTCCTGCACCAGCCGGTTCAAGACCCCCGTCGACACCCGGAAGCACGACGCGGCCACGGCCTGGTCGGCCGCCTTGATGACGCCGTCCAACCCCGACGACTCCTTGGCCGAAGTGAACCGCACCAGAGCGTAATTGATCTCGGGCATCTCGCGGAAGATGTTGTTCTTAAAGTCTTTCTTGATCGGCGTGTTGCGCCCCAGGTTTCCGTCGGGGGGCTCGCGCATGTCCCATTTGTTGACCGCGATCACCAGCGGCTTGCCCATCTCGTGGGCCGTCTTGGCGACACGCTTGTCGCCGTCGGTCAGACCCTCGACGCCGTCCACCACGAGGAGCGCCACCTCGGCCCGCTCCATCGCCTTCTGGGCGCGCAGGACCATGTAGTACTCGACCGAGCCCTGCACCTTGCCGCGCCGCCGGATGCCCGCCGTGTCGATCAGCCGCACGTGCCGGCCCTTCCACTCGATGACGGTGTCGATCGCGTCGCGCGTCGTGCCGGGGATGTCGCTGACGATGGCCCGCATCTCGCCCGAATAGGCGTTCAGCAGGGACGACTTCCCCACGTTCGGCCGGCCGACGATGGCGACCCGGAGTTCCTCCTCCGGGGCCGTGTCACCCTTCCCAAGGTCGGGGATGAGTTGGAAGACGTGGACCAACAAGTCCTCGAACCCGCTGCCATGGATGCTGCTGATCGGGAAGACGTCGCCGAGTCCCAGGGCGTGGAACTCCTGGGCCACGTGCTCCAGGTTCTGGTTGTCCGTCTTGTTGGCGACGAGCAGGACCGGCTTGCTGAACCCGCGCATCCGCTTGGCCAGGTCCCAGTCGGCCGGGTTCAGGCCCTCCATGGAGTCGACGACGAACAGCACCGCGTCGGCTTCGGCCAGGGCCACCTCCGCCTGCACCCGGATCTGCTCGACCAGCGGGTCGTCGTCGCCGAAGAGGATGCCGCCTGTGTCGACGATCCGGTACCGGCGGCCCTGAAACTCCGCTTCGGCGTACAGCCGGTCCCGTGTCACCCCGGGTTGGTCCTCGACCACCGCGACCCGCCGTCCGGCGAGGCGGTTGAAGAGTGTGGATTTGCCCACGTTGGGGCGTCCCACAATGACAAGAGTCGGCAGTCGGCGCATGGTCAGAGGCTTCGGGGGGAGGGCGGATCGGAGAGGGCCGGAGGGCAGCTTCGGGGGTCCGGGTCGGCCAGGGTACCCGGGCTGGCTTTGGGTAGCCTGCGACCCCGTATGTCTTGGCGTCAGGCGGCCCTAGCCTCGTCGGTGTTGTTGGTCTCGGCCGCTTCGGCCCAGGGCCGCGACCCGAGCAAGGAGCACTACTGGTTCTTCAGTGCCGGTGCCGGCTTCGGCCAGCCAGTGCTGGGTAGCGAGGACATCCGGCGAGGCGGCATCTACACGGTCGGCCTCGCGATGCCCTGGAACGGGCTCAAACTCTTCGGCCATCCGGGTCAGTTTGTGGCCCAGGGCTACTACATGTTCACCAAGGGCGGCGGCTTCGAGGACATCCCCGTCAACGGGTTGCACACCTACGGGGTCCTCGCCAGCGCGCGCTATCACAACCATTGGTTCAAGGGCGTCGACACGTTTTTCGAAGTCGGTTGGGGGTTCTGCTACAGCGACCGGTCGACCCGCGACCTTGACTCGTTGTTCAATTCGACGCCGACCATCGGCATCGGGGCCAGCTGGGCCAGCGGCGACGACCTCGTTTTCGCCCAAATCCGCTGGTGGCACATGTCGAACGGCGGCACCGACGGCAACAACCAGGGTCTGAACCAGATCCAGTACATTGTCGGCGTCAAGTTCTGATGGCGGTCTCATTTGAGTTGCTGGGGGTGTGCCCCGTCACCGGGGCGCGCCGCGGCCGGTTGACGACGCCCCACGGCACCGTCGAGACCCCCGCCTTCATGCCCGTCGGCACCCAAGGCAGCGTCAAGGGAGTCAGTTGCGAGGAGTTGGAGGCGATGGGGTACCAGCAGGTCCTGGCCAACACCTACCATCTGGAACTCCGGCCCGGCTCCGACCTGGTCGAGCGTGTCGGCGGCCTGCACCGGCTGATGGGTTGGCGGGGGTCGGTGCTCACCGACTCGGGCGGCTACCAAGTGATGTCCCTCTCCTCGATGCGCAAGATATCGGACAAGGGCGTCCGGTTCAAGTCGCACCTCGACGGGACCGAGATGTTCCTCACGCCCGAGCGCTCGATCGAGATTCAGGGCCGGCTCGGGGTCGACATTGCCATGGCCCTGGACGAGTGCCCTCCTTACCCCTGCACCCGCGACGAGGCCGCCCAAGCGATGGCGCGGACCCACCGGTGGGCACCCCGCAACCTCGCCGCCCGCCGCGAGGGCCAGGCCGTCTTCGGCATCGTCCAGGGTGGCGTCCACGAAGACCTGCGCCGCGAGTCGGCCGACTTCATTTCCTCGCAGGATTTCGACGGCTTCGCCGTCGGAGGGGTCAGCGTCGGCGAACCGACCGAGATGCAGTACCCCGTCGTCGCCCTGACCACGCCCCTCCTCCCCGCCGACAAGCCGCGCTATTTGATGGGCGTCGGCCACCCCGCCGACATCATCCACGCCGTTTCTTGTGGGATCGACCTCTTTGACTGTGTCCTCCCCACCCGGATGGCGCGACATCATGCCCTCTACACCTTGCCAGGCCGCGTGAACACCCTCAACAAGAAGTGGGAGGACCATATGGGGCCGTTCGACGAGGGCTCGGTCTTCCCTCCCCTGGAACGCTACTCGGCGGCCTACATCCGGCACCTCTTCAAGGCTGGGGAGGCCCTTGGCCCGCGGCTGGCGTCGCTGCACAACCTCTGGTTCTATGCCCGGCTGATGCAAGAAATCCGTGACGCGATCAGCGCCGGGACGTGGGGCCAGTTGGTCGAACGTTATGCCCGCGCCTGACGCCGCACCGCGTCAAGTGAGGTCGCCGGGCCAGACGAAGTGGCCACGTCCAACCAGTCCTTCCTGGTCAAAGACGACTCCCTCGGCCTCCAGCCGTTTGCGCTGCTCTACCCCGAACTCGGGCCCGCGCTTGAAGACCGGGAGGTTCCCCTTCGCCCCCACCACCCGCCACCAAGGCACGTCGGGCGGACATGAGGCCATCCAATGTCCCACCACCAATCCGGACACCGGGGGCACCACCGCCGCGCCGAGGGCGCCGTAACCGACGACCCGTCCGGCAGGCACGGCCCGGACCATCACCCAGAGGTCTTCGAGCCGCTCGCGGTTTGCCACAACACCGATTCTGGCCCGCCGCGCCCGACCATTTCGTCAGTGGTCAGGCAACCGGCGAGGTCAAGGGCGACTAAAGGCACCTTTGCGCCGGGTTTGATCTCCCAATCGTCCTGGCCAAGCGACCGGGCCCCCATCGTCGTCGCCATGTCCCAGACCTCCTCCGCCGTCACCAGTCGAGACCGCCGTAATGAGACTTCCAGGGCCGCACGCATCTCGGCGAACATGTCCACCGGCCCCGAAGACGCCGCCGAGTCCAATCCGAGTCCGACCAAGATCCCCGCGTCCAACATCTCCCGAACCGGCGCCCGTGGGCACTGGAGCCGCTCGTTTGAGCGGGGGCAATGGGCCACGACGACCCCCGCCTCGGCGGCCTGGCCCAAGTCTTGGGCGTCGGCGTCGCAAAAGTGCACCAGTTGGACACCAGGCCGCATCACGCCCTGCGCCGCCAAATAGTCCAACAAGCGCCCCCGCCACGGCCGTGGTACCGCATGCGCCCGGTACACCTCGGCCAGAGGCCCGTCGTCAGACTCCCAAAACGACCTCTCATGCACCGTCTCGGCGACGTGGACGCTGAGCGGAGTGCCCAGCCCCGCCAACAGGCCAAGGGTCGCACCGTCGACAGTGTGAGGGGCATGGGGGTTCAAGTACGCCTTGTCGACACTGTGGGAGGCGGCGACACGCCGCTCTTCGGCCCTCGCCAGACGGGCTTCCGGCCCGTTCTGCTCCAGAAAGGTGATGACCTCCTGGAACACCACGCCGTCTAGCCCACAAGACCGCATCGCCGCCGCCGCACCGGGTCGGTCGCTGTGTTCCGCGACGTAAGCGACACCGCTGGCGACGTTTTCCTCGGCGGCCAAGAGGCAGTCGGCCTCGACTTCTTCGGGCGACTGTTCCGTCTTCATCCGCGTGACCGTGCGGATCCATCCCACGTACTCGGGGTCGTCGATCCGCCCCAGCATCCCCCGATACTCCAGGTGGGAATGGGCGTTGACGAAAGCGGGGCTCAGGACATACGGGTCGGGCATGCCGGTCTGGGGCCCCAGGGAGACGATGGTCCCGTCGATGACTTCGAGTTCGAGGCCGAGTTCCAGCCTCCCGCGCTGGACGACTCCGTAGGGACGAAGGGTCACAGCTCGGTCAGCCAGGCCTTCTGCAACTGGTCAAAGGAGAGTGATTTGGCGTGCATGTCCCCGTACAACGTGTTGTAACGGTACCCGCGGAGCTTAAGGCCGAAAAAGAACTCGCTCTCGTTCGCGGTCATCGCGCCGCCGTCGCCGTGCCAGTGTCCGCCGGCGTCCATCAGGACGTTCACGTCGGCAGGGTACTGGAAGCGGTCTTGGCTGAACGCCTTGAAGGCGATCTCAGTCCGGAAGAAGTACGACGTGCCGTAGGTCTGGTACATCGAGGGCGAGGTCTGGAAGGGGATGAACGGCCGGTCGTCAAGCACGTTGGTGCCCGAGTCGGCCGGGCAGTGGAAGACCTCCTTGCTCTTGATGTAAGGCTGGACAGCCTCGTGCAAGTACGGCATATAAGGGATCTGGGACTGGAAGTCGGGGTACTCCGACCAAATCTCCGAGCGGACCTTGTCGATCGGGTCGACGGCCCAAGGAAACCGGTCGTCGGAGTCGCCCATATAGAGCAGGAGCGCGCTGCCGATCTGCTTCAGGTTGCTCAGGCACTGGGTTTTCTTGGCTGCCGCCTTGGCCCGGGCGAAGACCGGGAACAGCAGGGCGGCAAGCAAGGCGATGATCGCGACCACCACCAGGAGTTCGATCATGGTGAACGCCTTTTGTCCGCGTGACAGTGCCACGTCACAAGAATACGCCGTGGGAGGGCCGTCGGTGCCGGAAACCATTTCCCTGCCCCGTCCGTTATGAGGTTCCGAGGCACCGCCCATGGCCCAAGTGGGTCCGGCTGGTACTCTGGACAGCTTCAATGCAGCGCGCTTCCAAGCCCGTCAAATGGAAAAAGGTCGTCGGGACGACGTTCTACGTGCTTGGCCTCGTGCTCGTGCTCGCGGTCTTCTCCGTCTTCGCCTGGCTGAAGTCCGGAAGCGTCACCAGCAAGATCGTCAGTAAGGTCTTCACCTTCAACCCGAAGCCGCCTGCCGAGGCCTTCCGGGGTGAGAACGGGCCCCTCGACCACTTGACGGTCCTCGTCCTGGGCTGCGACGAAGACCTGACCACGGGCGGGGCCAAGGTCACCAACGCCAACGCGCGCAGCGACATGATGCTTGTCGCCCGCCTCGATTTCGCCAACAACGAGATCACCGCATTGTCGGTGCCCCGTGACCTGGAGTTCAACCTCTCGACCTACGACAACAAGGTCCACAAGATGAACGCGTTCCACGCCTACGGCGGCGACGCCCTCACCACCGAGGCCGTGGAGGCCCTGCTCGGCATCAAGGTGGACCGGACGACCACGATCAACTTTGAGGCGTTCCAGAACATCGTCGACATGCTGGGTGGAGTCACGGTCGACGTCGACAAGGACATGAAGTACACCGACCGGGCCGGCAACTTGTTCATCAACCTCAAGAAGGGCGAGCAAAAGCTGAACGGCTACAAGGCGATGGGCTTCGTCCGTTTCCGTCACAACGACAGCGACTACGCCCGCCAAGAGAGGCAGAAGCAGTTCCTCGTCGCGATGAAGAACCAGGCCTTGGCCAACTTCTGGGTCATGCCCGGCGCCCTTGACAAGGCGATGGCCCTGGCCGGCGGCGAGTTCAATGCGGACGAGTTTTCTTCCTTGATCCTCTTCGCCAAGGGGGTCAAGCCCGCCGACATCCGGATGGGGATGGTGCCCGTCACCGAGAAAGACCGCAGGGTCCGGCTTGACAAATCCAAGCTGAAGGACGCCCTTGTCGCCTTCGACTTTATCGAGGGCCCCGAGCCGAAGGTCGCCGAAAAGAAGCCGGCCAAGGGGACGCCCCGAGCGTGATCCTGGCCACCGAAGCCTACGACCCGGACGCGCCAGAGGGCTCCAAGCCGCGCGGCTCCGACTACATCAGCGGCAAGGACCTCCGCTGGATCGCCCTGATCCTTGTCGTCCTCGCCGCCCTCGGCTATCCCATCTACAACCACATGCGCGAGGACAGCCAGCGCACGATCTGCAAACGGAACCTGAGCGCGATCAGCAAGGCCGTCATCGGCTACGCCGAGGTGTATGACGGCCGCTACCCCCCTCTCTACGTCGAGGGGGACAACCAGACCCCGTACCTTGACAAGGGCAAGCCGATCGTCTGGGCGAGCACCGTCTCCGCATACATGTCCAGCTACGGCACGTTCACGTGCCCGGCGGCCAGCAAGGAAGAGGCCACCCACATCCACACCCAGACCAAGGACGGCCCCGGCGAGGCCGATCTGACCTATGGGATGTACGGCCCCCTTGCCACCCGCCCTGAACAAGAGGTCGCCCGCCCCGAAAGCACGGTCTTGGTCACCGAGACCGCGAACATGGGGGCGCGCAAGACCTTCGCGCCGGTCGACTTCCAGAACAGCAAGTCCGAGGTCGTCCCGTTCAACGGCTTTCTCGTCGGGTGGGACAACAGCAACTTCACGTGGGACGAGAAGACCAAGTACGTGACCCACTTGGCCTTCTATGACACCGCCGACGGCGTCTTCGAAGACGACAAGACCCCCGCCCGGCACGGTCGGACGATCATGTGCCTGTACGCGGACGGCAGCCTGGGCCGCCTCGTCCCCAGCAACGCGATGGTCACCAACGACGGCGGCGGCGGCCTGTCGGGGCTCTGGGCCTCTCGGTGACACCATGAATCCCGGCGACGCCCCCGCACGTTAAAGAGGACAGATGGCGCGGGTCAAGGCGTTCGTCCTCGGTTCTGCCGTGTTGCTTGTCTTCGGGGCGGTCGTCTTTGCCACCAAGTTCGCCCCCAAGCCGACGGCGCCCAAGGCGCCGGCCGGCCCCCAGGCGGTCAGCCTGCCCAAGGGCACCAAGGTCGAACTGCTCCTTCTTACCGCCCTGGACTCCGGCGGGTCGGCGGAGGGCACCGACGTCGAACTGGTCCTCGCCCGCCCGCTCAAGGTGAAGGGAGAGGTCCTTGTCCCGGCCGGCACCAAGGCGACGGGGAAGGTGACCCGGTCGCGGGGAGCCAGCGTCTTCTCGGCGTTCAGCAACCAGCCGGCACGGCTCGCGATCGAGGTGACTGGACTCAAGGCCCCGGACGGCACCGCCGTCAAGCTCTCCGCCTCTGACGACGGCACCTACGAGTTGACCCAAGCGAACACCGCGGGGCGGCGTGACGCCGCCAAAGTCGACCGGCTGTGGCAGACGCCCGAGGGCCAACAGGTCCTCAAGGACCTCGTCGCCCAGTCCACCGGAACCGCGCCGTCGGGACCGGTGGACTTGAAGCGGCTTTCCGACGTCCTCGGCCTGCACGACACCCGCGAGGTGGCCGACCGGCTGGAGGCCAAGGGTGACAAGCCCCAGGCCCAGGACACCGTCGCCGGCCTCCTCCATGGCGACCTCTCCAAACTGACCGGCGTCGACTTGGTCCTCGCCACCAAGGCACTGGGCGAGATCCAGAGCGTCGTCGGCAGTGTCGACGACAAATTGCGCGGCGTGTTCAAGGGTTCGAACATCCACGCCACCGCCGGAACACCGGTGCCGGCCCGGGTGAAAGAATCAGTCCGCCTCTTCCCGGTCCCCGCCTCCCCAAGCGCCCCCTAGGGCCCTTCCCAATACCCTTACTAGGTTTTGCCCGGCAACCATGTTGGCCGGTGTCTGTGCTGGCCGAAGATCATGCCAGGGCTGGAGGATGCCCTTGGGGATCAACGAAACCGTGGGACGGTCAGGGCGGCCGTTCCCCGGTGGGGTTCCTCCAGAGACGTAGGGCCAAGGAGGGTTCAAATGGACTCAGGCATTGAAACGACACAGATCACGGAACTCAAGAATCTGAAGAAGCAACTTCAGTGGTGGCGCTGGAGCCTGCTCGGCGCGACCGTCTTCGTCATCGCCGCCACCATCGCCACGGTCGATGGTGCCGTCAAGGGCCTCACCCAACAGGGCCCGCGCCAAGAACAGTACATCGCTGAGGTCACGGAAGGACTCAAGAACGACGTCGCTCCCGTGGTGCAAGACCTTGTCAATCAGACCGTCGAGGAAGTCAAACCGGAAATCCAGCAGGCCATGAACCATGTTCAGAGCCGCCTGCCGGAAGTCGCCGAAAAGGCGATGGCCGAGTTTGAGACTCTGCAGTCCAACTTGCCGAAGCGAGGTGAGCACGTCCTCAACGAGACGTTCGTCTCGATGCTGCGCTCCAAGGAAGCGAAGCTGAAGGAAATGTTCCCTGAGGCGACCGACGAACAGATCGAGCGGTTGTTGAACAACCTGGCCGAGTCGTGCAAGCGCGAAGCCAGCTTTGCCAACACCGAGCTCTTCGCCAAGCACCAGGAGGCCCTCCAGAGCATCCACCGCAACCTCATGACCATCCATGAGGAGGAGCGGGAGAACCTGGCCGGGGTGGAGCCGGGCTGGGAGATGGCCGTGCTCGTCTTGGACCTCTTCAAGGAAGACATCCAGAACATGCGCCCCGACCAGCAGAACGTCGGCACCGGCTTTGAGGCGACGCAGTTCCACAGCGCAAAGAAAGTGAAGGTGAGCAAGTGAGCGACGACATGAACTTCAACGGTGACAACCACGAGAACCACGAGGACCGCATGGAAGAGAACCAGTACGAAGAAAGCGCTTACACCGCCCAGGACTACCTGAGCGACGAGCTCGGTGCGACCAAGCGGACCCTGGCCGGGACCCAGGTCTGGGGCAGCGCGTTTGTGCTTGCCGTCGCCTGCGTCCTCGGCGGCATCGCCAACGGGTTTGCCAGCAACCTGGCCCCGAAGGAAGCGGCCAAGATCACCAAGGGCATGATCATGCAGCGGCTCGACGGCCTGCAGGAACAAGCGTCCAACTACCTGAAGGAGCAGATCCCCGGCTACATCGAACAGGCGCCGGAGTGGGCGATGGCCCAGCTCCCCGAGTATCGGACAAACCTTGAGGACAAGCTGGAGGAGCAGTTCCACAGCTTCGCCACCGAGACTAGTTCGAAGCTCGACACCACGTTCGACTCGTTCATCGAGGAAAACGCGGAGGAGTTCAAGACGATCATCTTGGCGGGTCAAGACCCGGCGACGACCGACGAAGTCGCCGCCCACCTGCGTGACTCGTTCATGGCCTACCTGAGCGAGCCGGGCGAGGACGGTGAGTCGGTCCAGGACAAGTTCGACGAGTCGCTGAAGATGCTTGACGAGATCGAGCAGAAGACGCACTACCTCGCCTTTGGCAAGGACCTTAACCCGACCGACCAGAAGACCCGCCGCGCGCTGGCCGTCCTGTTCGGCACGATCACCGAGAACGCCGACCTGATGCCGATTCCCAGCAAGGAAGACATCCAGGGCGCGATTTCTTCCTACCTGCCTGAGTCGGCTGAGAACACCGCTGAGGGTGGTTCGTCGGAGGGCGACGACACCCCGGCGGCCTCGGCCCCGGCGTCGGTCCCGGCCCACCGCACGGCGAAGCCGGCCGCCAAGGCTGACGCGCCTCGGTTTCGGTCAACCGACCGGCCCGCGGCACCCGCCCGGCCCGCAAAGCCGGCCAAGACCAAACTGACCGCCCCGGTTGTGGTCAATGGTGACCACCGGCCCGCCTCCAGCCAGGTCTGGAAGGGTACCGCCGCGAAGTCGGCCGTCAAGCCCGAACGGGCCAAGCTGACCCCGCAGAACCGCAACGACTAGGTCGCCGCGCGGACAAAGCGAATGACTCCCCTGCCCCCTCACGGGGCCGGGGAGTCTTCTTGTCTCGGTGCCGGTAAGATCCCCGCAGGATGCTGGGGAGAGAACCGCGCGGGCCCGAGGGGCACACCGGTCGGTCGTGGGCCCGGTCCAAGTTCGGCCTGGAGACCCCCTTGGTCGGTCGGTTCTGGGGCGAGAACAAGCGGTTGGTTTTCGCGCCCCCGCTCTGGTACGACTGGCTTGTCCTGGCTTGCGTCGTCGGTGGGTTCGGCGCCTTTCTCGGCGGGTTCTTGGGGTTCAGCGACGGCTACTGGGGCAACGTCGGCGCGTTCGTGGGCTTCGCTGGCGTGTGGGGCGCCCTGAGCAGCGAGCGGATGACGATCGACCTGCGCCAACGCACCTACTGGCGGCGCGAAGGCCAGGGCCCCTTCAAGCGGATGACGAGGGGGTCACTAGACCAGATCGACGCGGTCGTCTCGCAGGCCCACGAGTTTCCCGTTCCGACCCTGGGCGGCCGCCTTGTCATCTACCGCACCGTCCTCTTCTGGAAAGGGGCCCGGGAGCCCCTCTTTGTCGCCGAAAGGAAGGAAGCGACCATCCCCTACGGGGCCCCGATCAACGCGGGCGCCCACCATGTCCTTGCCAAAGGGGCGCGGTACGCCCAAGAGATGAAGCTCCCCTTTTATGACAACACCCACTTCCACACCGCCGACCCGATCCTGCCTTTCTAGACCCTGCCCGGCCCGCCCTCGACGGCATCGGTCAAAATGAGTCCACGATGGGTCGCGGGATAGGATTCTTGATCGTCGGATTGACCGCAGGGTTTGTGCTCGGCACACTGGTCAGCCGCGTCGAGGCCGAGCAGAAAGAGCACGAGGCCGAAGACCTTGCCGACGACCTCGCCGCCCGTCTCGCCCAACTGGAAGAGACCGCCGCGAAGTGATGTAGACTCGCGGCATGCTCACTTGGGCGGCCGCCGCTTTGACCATCGCCGTCGCCAACCCGCGCGTCGAGTTCCTCGTCCAAGACCGCGGCCGTTTCACCATGGAGCTCTTTGCCGACCAAGCTCCCAAGACCGCGGCCCACGTCCTGGAAATCACGGAGAAAGGCTTCTTCAACGGCATCCTTTTGCACCGTCGCGTCGAAGGCTTCGTCCTCCAGTCGGGCGACAGCAAGTCGCGGGGCTGGTTCCCCGAAGACGCCGCCGCCCGTCCCGGCCTGATGTCGGCCACTCAGGGGCTGGGTGACGGCGGGAGCGGCCAGACCGTGCCCTTCGAAAAGGGGGCCGGACACCACGCCCGGGGCACGGTGGGCATGGCCCTCGAGTCACCCGGCGACAACTCGGGCGACAGCCAATGGTTCATCAACCTGGCCGAGAACACGCGCCTTGACGGCAAGTACTGCGTCTTCGGCAAGGTCGTCAAAGGGATGGACGTGGTCGACAAGGCCAAGCGAGGCGACCTCATCGTCTGGGCCCGCGTCGTCAAGTGACGGTGACGCCCCGACCCGGTGGCACCAATCCGTTTCACGCGTTGCAAACTAGTAGACATTTGTGCCAGACTCTCCATGCCGCACCGCCTCGGTGAAGGCACCAGTTACCCCCATCCGGGAGTAGAACAAGTGGAAAAAGAAAATCGCGGGCAACCGCATCATCTTGTGTATTCTCGTCGTCTCGAACACAAGATGGCGCGGCTCCTGGGACAGCGGCCGCGTCACACGCCTGACCATTGACGGTCAAGGTGGCGAGGGCGGTGCCGACCTGGCGCCCGGCTTTTCCCCATAGGGCGAGGCGGGCCACGGCGTCTCCGGGCCACCCGTGACAAGAGGGCCAAGGAAGGAATTGCAGATGAGCAACACGCAGCATGATCTGGAGCTGAAGCGCGCCGCGCTTTTGACCGCCGGCGAGCGCCCGACCCCGCGCTGGGGCGACGAGATCGCCCGCCAACTGACCATGGACCGGGCCGTCCGTGTCGTCGGGCCCGAGACCGAGCGCGACTTCCAGGTCGCCGAAGTCGGCGACATCGTCGCCGACGCCATGGCCGCTGTCAGCCTGGTCCGTGGTGACAAGGAGGTCGACACCCCTACAAACCGCGCCTTCGCCCAGAGCATCGCCGAACAAGTCGTCGCCAAACTCGCCGGGCTCAGCGGCGACACCGTCAAGATCAGCGAGTACGACCTCAGCGTCCTGATCGAGGCCGTGCTGGTCGAAGCGGGTGCGTTCGACGTCGCCAAATCGCTGGTCACCCAGCGCGCCAACATCCCCAGCAGTAAGGAGGCTGCCGCCGAGGTCAAGCTCATCCGGCGCAACGGCATGGTCGTGCCCTGGAGCACCGACAAAGTCGAGATCGCCGTGCGCAAGGCGTTCCTTGCCCAAGGCATCAACAGCGAGCCTGCCGTCCACGTCGCCCGGTCGGTCGGCGAGCGTGTGCTGACGATCGGTCAGAGCTACGTCAACATCGAGACCGTCCAGGACCTCGTCCAAGAGGAGTTGATGCGCGGAGGCCACTTCAAGGTCGCCGAGGCCTACATCGTCTACCGCGCCCAACGCGCCATCATGCGCGCCCAGGAACTGGCCAAACCCAGCCGGGGCGACGACCAGTTCGCCTTGATCAGCGTCGTCGACGAGGACGGCTCCACCGCGTTCTGGGACGGCGAGGACCTGCGTCACCGCATCCAATACGCGATGATCGGCCTCGACCTGTCCCTCAGCGCCGAAAAGATCGAGGTCGAGCTCCGGCGGTCGGTCAGCCAGGACATCCCGCTCCAAGACCTGCGCAAGCTCATCGTCCTCAACGCGAAGAGTCTGATGGAGCGCGACGCCGACTTCGCCTTCTTTGCCGGAAGGATCCTCCTCACCTATATCTATGAGGAGAGTCTTGACTGGAACATTGTCCGCGACGGCGTCGACAAGCTGAAGGACGCCCACCGGCGCGCCTTCCCCGCTTACCTCAAGCGCGGCGTCCAGATCGGCCGACTCAGCGAAGACGTCCTCGACTACGACCTCGAAAAGCTGGCCAACGCGCTTGACCCCACCGCCGACCTCGACTTTGACTTCCTCGGCGTCCAGACCCTCTACGACCGCTATCTGATCACCGACAAGACCGACTCGAAAAACCCCAAACGGCTTGAGACACCCCAGATGTTCTGGCTGCGCGTCGCCATGGGGCTATTCAAGAACGACGCCGACAAGGGTGACCGGGCCGTCGAGCTGTACCACATGTACAAATCACGCCGGTTCTGCTCGTCCACCCCGACCCTGTTCAACTCCGGCACCCGGCGCTCCCAACTCTCCAGCTGCTACCTCTACAAGGTCGACGACAGTATCGAGAGCATCATGTTGCGCGGTATCGCCGAGAACGCCTTTCTGAGCAAGTGGGCGGGTGGCCTGGGCGGGTCGTGGACCAGCGTCCGGGGCACCGGCGGCTATATCCAGGGCACCAATGGCGAGAGCCAAGGCGTCATTCCGTTTCTCAAGATGCACAACGACCAGCTCGTCGCCGTCAACCAGGGCGGCAAGCGGGCCGGTTCGGGCTGCGCCTACCTGGAGAGCTGGCACAACGACATCTTCGACTTCCTTGAGCTCCGGCGCAACACCGGCGACGAACGGCGGCGCACCCACGACATGAACACGGCCAACTGGGTCCCCGACCTCTTCATGAAGCGTATGGAGGCCAGGGAGCATTGGACGCTGTTCCGCTCTAACGAGACACCAGACCTGCACGAGCTCTACGGGGCCGCGTTTGAAAAGCGCTACCTGGAATACGAGGAGCAGGCCGCCCGAGGCGAGATCTACGGTAACCGGATCGAAGCCCTCGATCTCTGGAAGGCCATGCTCAAGATGCTCTTCGAGACCGGCCACCCCTGGATCACCTTCAAGGACCCCTGCAACCTGCGGTCACCACAAGACCACGTGGGCGTCGTCCACAGCAGCAACCTCTGCACCGAGATCACCCTTAACACCAGTGCAGAGGAGACCGCCGTCTGCAACCTTGGCAGCATCGTCATCGACAGCCACCTGCGGGCCGACGGCAGCCTGGACCTCGCCAAGCTTCGCGAGACCGTGCGTGTCGCGGTGCGCGCCCTCGACAACGTCATCGACATCAACTACTACCCCACCGAAGCGGCCAAGACCAGCAACGTGCGGCACCGACCCGTCGGTCTGGGCGTCATGGGCCTGCAATACGCCCTCTACAAGAAGGACGTCGCCTTCGCCTCGCCCGAGGCGGTGGAGTTCAACGACGAGATGATGGAGGCCGTCGCCTACTTTGCCTACGAAGCGTCCTCAGACCTCGCCGCCGAACGGGGTGTGTACTCCTCGTACAAGGGGTCCAAGTGGGACAGGGGCCTGCTCCCCCAAGACACCCTCGAGATCCTGGAGCGCGAACGAGGGGTGCCGGTCGAAGTGCCGCGCGGCGGCAAGTTGGATTGGGAACCGTTGCGAGCCAAGATCAAGGCCCAAGGCATGAGGAACAGCAACGTCCTCGCCATCGCCCCCACCGCGACGATCGCCAACATCATGGGCACCAGCCCCTGCATCGAGCCGGTCTACAAGAACATGTTCGTGAAGTCGAACCTCAGCGGTGACTTCGTGGTCGTCAACCCGTACATGGTCAAGGAACTCAAGACCCGTGGGCTCTGGACCAAAGAGATCGTCGACCAGATCAAGTACTTCGACGGCGAACTCGAACATGTCCAGGGAATCCCCGATGAACTCAAGCAGAAGTACCTCACCGCCTTCCAGATCCCCTACAACTTCATCGTCGAGGCGGCGGCCCGCCGCCAAAAGTGGATCGACCAAGCCCAATCGGTGAACTTGTTCATCGGGCGGCCCGACATGAAGACCATCTCGCACACGTACCGCCTGGCTTGGCGCACCGGTCTGAAGACGACGTACTACCTCCGTTCTCTCGGAGCCTCGAACATCGAAAAGGCCACCGTGGCCGTGCAGAAGCAGAAGACATCGACGGTGGCCGACGCGGCCGAGGCCGACCAGTCGGCGCGAGACGGCTTCACTCTCGACGGTGAGACGGTGAAGAAGACGTACACCGAGGCCGAGCGTCTCGCCTGCTCGATCGAGGCGATGCGCAACGGTGAGGAATGCGAGGCTTGCCAGTAGCCTGACCTCAGGTCAGGCCCGCCCGGCCGCCAACCAAACCTGCATGGATCCCTGCCCTCGGTTGCCCCACGTCGCGTAGGGCACGAGGGCGGCGGTGACCGGCATCATCTGCCGTGCCTTGGCCTGGTAGAGCGGGCCATGCCAGTCCGCCGCGTCGATGGCGCCGTGGACATGGAGGCGGTGACCCACGCGGGGGTCTGCGTCGGACGATTCCGTCAACCCGGCCGACTCATCGACGACAAACCGCTGGACGCGGGCGCCGAGGTCTTTTTCCTCCAGGCAGTACACGAGCGGGCCGCGCTGGACGGCGACGCGGCCGATGTTCGCATTGACGCGCGGGTCGCACCGGAGGAACTCCGGCCGAAGCTCCAAATCGAGGACCACCTCGTCGCCGTCCTTCCACTCCTTTGTCCACGAAAGGTAGCCGTGGGCGGGATGGGTGTGCCCGGGGCACGACCACGTGGTCGCTGTCCCGGGCACTCGCACCCGGAGCGTGCCGTAGACCGGTGACTGCGGGTGCACCCGGACCACGACACTTCCCTTGTGGGGATATTCAGACTCGACGACGACTTTGACGGGGACCCCGCTCATCTCGGCCTGGGCCTCCATGGCGAGGGGCACGTCCACCGAGACGGTCCCTCCTCCCCACGACACCAAGTATCGACCGAGGGAGAGGATAAACCGGGCGATGTTCGGCGGGCAACACGCGCAATCGAACCATGGCTGGCGGATGTGGTCCCCCTCGGACTCCAGCGGGTTTTCGTAATGGTAAGCCGTGCCGGCAAAGTCCATCCCCGAGAGGACGCCGTTGAACAGGGAACGCTCAAAGATGTCGAAGAACCTGCCGTCACCGAAGGCGGCCCCCATGCGGGCGGCCCACATGCACAGGCCGATCCCCGCGCAGGTCTCGGCATATGCGGTGCGGTTCGGCAGGTCGAAGTCGGTGGTGAAGCCTTCGTTGGCAAAGCTCGAGCCGATGCCGCCGGTGACATACATCCGCCGCTCGGTCAAGGACGACCAGATGCGGAGGAGCGCCTCGCTCAGCCCCGTGTCGTCGCCGCCGTAGACGTCCATCGCGCCACAGTACTGGTACATGGCGCGGACGGCATGGCCGACCGCGGTCGTCTGGTCCCGTAGCGGCTTGTCGTCTTGGGCGTACGAGCCGTCGTACTTCCCTGCGTCGCACCAGATGGTGGGCAGCGTCGGGGCAAAGGCGAGAGAAACCGGGTCGTTGATCTCGTCCTCAAAGGGGCTCGGGCGTGTCCCCCGCTGGTCGGTCATCCACCGGGACAGTTCCAGGTCGCCCGGCCTCCCGAACTGCCTGGCCGTGCGGGCCAGGCCGATCTCGACTTCCTCGTGCCCCCCGTACCCCCGCCGTCGGCCCGGCCCGAAGGTGGACACCAAGTGGTCGGCCACACTCTCGCCCAATGCCTGCCACCGCCCGCCGCCGAGGACTTCTTCCGCGGCGCAACAGGCCTCCAAGAGGTGCCCCATGCAATACATCTCGTGCTTCGCCGCCAGACAGAGATAGCGCTTGTCGGGGTGGGCCAGAGAAATGAACGTGCCGACGTAACCGTCGGCATGCTGGGCCCCTTCGACCAAGCCGAGTGCCTCGTCGAGGATGGCCTTGAGGTGTGGCTCCGGCGTCAGGGCGTGCGCGTAAGCGGCCGCCTCGGCGAGCTTGTAGACGTCGCTGTCGTTGTAGTACCGGCCGGCGAAACCGCCCTTCTCTCCCCGGGCGACGCGGCGAAAGTTTTCCGTCCGGCCCGTCTCCTCGCACATGCGCCACTGGTGCGACAACCCCTGATGGATAAGGGCGTCCTGCCAGGCGACGACAAGGGGCGCGGTGACACGGACGCGCGTGTGGGGAGCGAGCACGGTTCATTGTGCCTGTTTAGAAGCGTCGTTTGGGCAGGACTGGGAACCAGAACGGGTTAGAATCCATTGTGGATGCCAGTGGCGATTACAATCGCTTTGCCGACAATGGTGGGCGTCCGTGACCAGCGGCAACCAATGAGTCTGTTTGCCCGGCCCCGGGACTTCGAGTCCAGTGTGCGCGACGAGCTACCCGTGCTCTATCGCGTGGCGCGGCGCATGGGGTGCACGTCCGAAGAGGCGGAGGACTTGGTCCAGACCGCTCTGGTCAAGGCGTACCAAGCCTGGAGCCGCTTCGACGGCCGTCACCTCCGGAGTTGGCTGGTGCGCATCCTGCGCAATGAAAGGCTCATGGCCCTCCGTGGCGCCAAGCCGACGACGAGCCTGGACGAACCCGAGGCCGGTGAGGTTGCTGAAGCCCCGTTCTGGGACAAGCTCGCCTGGAAACTCGAGGCCGACCAACTCTTGGCCGAGCTTGACCGGCTGCCCGACATCTACCGCGACACCGTCCACCTATGCGACGTCGAGCAACTCTCCTACGAGGAGGCCGCCGACGTGATGGACGTGCCCGTCGGCACGGTGCGCTCGCGGCTGTTCCGCGCCCGTGCCCTGTTGCGCGACCGCCTCAACTCGACCTTTGGCGACCCCCAGGAGGCCCGGTCATGACGCGGTTTGACTGGCAGGCCTATGACGACGGCTCGATGGACGTGGCCACCCGCGCCCAGGCAGAGCAAGCCCTCGCCACGTCCGACCAGGCACGCCGCGAACTGGAGCAGTTCCGGGCATTTCGCGTCCAGCTGCGCGATGCGGCCATGGCCGAGCCCGTGCCCGTCGAACGATTGCAGGCGCGGCTCCAAGTGGTGGTCCGTCCGGGGCGTCCCGCCCGCACGTACCGCGTCGCCACATGGACGGCCGGCCTCGCCGCCGCCGCATGCCTGGCGGTCGTCTTCGTCCTGGCCCGGGCGCCCCGCATCGACGAGGTCAGCACGCCGGCCGTCGCGATCGAGACAACCGTCCATGAGCCGCGGGCCGTGCGCGACTGGCTGGCCAGCGGCACCGGCCTCCCTGTCCCCGAGATCCGCCTTGCCGGGCTCGACGCCTCCATCGCCGGAGCGAGCCACGGGAAGGACTGGATCGCCTGGAAGGTGACGATGTGCGGCGACGAGTACGTCATCTACGGCCGCGAGAGCAACAACTGGTTTGACCATGCCACCGAAATCCAGACCGGCCTGAAGCCCATGTACGTCGACGGCAAACACGTCGGCTGGTACTGCGGCATGGGCATGGCCTACATCGTCAAGGGCGGCACCGAAGAGGGACGCCTGCAACTGGCGAAAAGGGCCTGCATGGAGACCCCCTCCGCGGTCAAGATGAGTCAGTCGCCGGCCGAACGGACCTGACACAGCCGCACTGTCTCGAGTACCTCGACGTGGCTCCATGGGAGCGGGCTCACGCTGAGCGGCTCACCTGTCTCCGGGTGATATTGCTCGGCCAGGACGTAGGTCGTCTCGGCCCTCGCAACCGCCCAGTCCAACCAATTCCTCGCCTGGACTAGGTCTCCCAGCCGGGCCCGGGCCTGAGCCACCCACATCGCGGAGATGACCCACGGGTTACCCGGATAGTCGTCCGACTGCCGAAAATAGTAGTCCCCGGCATACCTCGCCACGCCCCCGACGGGCGACTTCACACCGAGGTCGGCTTCCACCCACGCGACGGTGTCGCGCAGCAGCTCCAGGTCTTGGGAAAAGGAGGGTCTGAGGAGCCCGGCGAGGACGCTGGAGTCGGGGGTGTCGTCCACGGTCGCCCTGGCGCCGTCGCGACGGACAAACATCCGGGCCAGACGCCCGGTCACTGGGCTCGTGAAGAGCGCGGACGCCTGGCTGCGCATCCGGTCGGCGGCGGCGCGCAACTCCTCCGGGTCGAACCCGCGGTCGTGGGCGGCGAGGTAGCCGGCCGCGTCCCGTAAGGCGTCGACCACCGTGGCGGTGGTCCAGAAATGGACGCCCCGACGCTCCTCCCACAAGTCCCAGCTGGGCAGCGGTAAGCCGTCGTCGGCCCGGTGGTCGAGCATGAACTGGGCCAACGCCTTGACGAGCGGCACGTAGGCAGGGTCGTCCTTGGCCCCCTTGGCCAACATCGAGACGTAGAGCGCGGTCTCGTCTTGTTGGAACGGCACCTCGGGGCCTTCCTCGGTGGTCCAGGGATGCCAACTCGCTGCGACGCTCCCGCTGGGCAGATACTTCTGCAGAAAGTACGGCTTGTAGCGGTCGGCCTGGTCCCCCAAGATGTCGCGGCCAAAGGCGATCAAGTTTTGGACGCACGTGGTGTGGCCGTTCTCCAGACACTGCATCGCCGCGACGCTGGCGTCGCGGAACCATACCGACCCGTAGGTC
Source organism: Fimbriimonadaceae bacterium (assembly GCA_019638795.1). Classification (NCBI taxonomy): domain Bacteria; kingdom Bacillati; phylum Armatimonadota; class Fimbriimonadia; order Fimbriimonadales; family Fimbriimonadaceae; species Fimbriimonadaceae bacterium. The sequence goes on from JAHBTB010000001.1 coordinate 262,556, forward strand.
GCCCGGTTGGTCTGCATGATGTCGCTGTCGAGGCTGGCCACCAGCCCACCCTCCTTGGCGTAGTGGGCCTCGATGATCTCCAGGCTCTGGGCGCACAGGCGGTCGACGGGTCCGCCCAACCCAGTCGCGGGGACGGTCACCGGTCGGCAGGCAAACCAGTCGTCGTCCAACGACCCGACGAGGGCGCGGTGCTCACGCTCGATGTGGGGCGCCTCGGTGGCCGCGGCGGTGACAACCCATAAGGGTACCGAATCACCAGGGCCGATCGGAAGGCTGATCCCCATTGTCGAGTCAACGCTGCCCTGTTCGACCGGCTTGCCGCTCAGATGACCGTCCTCGGCGTCTTTGTAGGTTCCCAGGAACCCGTTGAACGCCTTCATGCCGCAGGCCCACTGGTCCATCGCCCGGCCGTCGTCCATTTGGAATCCAAATGATATGTAGACCTGGTCTTTGTAGTGGACGACCGCGCCAAGGCCAGGGTGATAAAAGGCGGTGTCCCCGATGTCGGTCTCGTTGATCCGCAGGTCGTGAGTCTGAAACAGCCGGACCTCGCGGTGCCACCGGGCGAGGTTGCGGACGGTCAGACGGCGGGCCCACCAGTCGTGGTGCGGGTGCACCGTCTCGACGATGGTCACCTCCAACTCCAAGGCGGAGTTGTGGAGCCGGGCCTCGGCGACCAGCGAGCCGACCCGGTAGGCCTGGTGGCACTCCCACGCCCCCTCGTCACACCATTCGAACCGCCCGTCCACCCACACGCCTAGCCGGACCTTGTGAGCCGACAGGTGGTTGGGACAACCGACTTCGGGATAGAAGAGGTCGCGGACGGAGTGGCGGCGGTCCATCGCCACCGTGAGCCGGTTGTTGCCGAGAACGACAGGTCGCGGCATCGGTCAGAGTGCGAAGGACTGTCCCTGCGCCGGGATCTCCGTCTCCCAGCCCAGTTGGTCTTTGATCCTCTGCTGGAGCGCCAGTTGGGCCGACGGTTCCCCGTGGACGATGAACGTCCGTCGGGGAGCCGTTTTGAAGTTCGACAGCCACCTCATTATCTCTTGATAGTCGGCATGGGCGGACAGCATGTCCAGCTTTTCCACCGACGCCCTGACATCGACGTCGTGTCCAAAGAGCCGGACGGTCGGCGCACCTTCCAACAGGTCGCGCCCCAACGTGCCTTCGGCCTGATAGCCGGTGAAGAGCACGATCGTGGACGGGTCGCCGACATGGGCGAGAAGGTGGTGGGTGATGCGCCCGCCGGTCAGCATGCCGCTGCCGCTGATCACAATGAACGGCCCCGGGGCGTTGTTGAGCGACTTGCTCATGTTGCGGTCCCGGACGAACTGCACGATGTCGCGGCGGAACGGGCTGTTGCCCTCGGTCAGGTCGACGTGCAGGTCGTCGTCGACGTCGTCCCCAGGTTCCATGTAGAGGAGCGTCGTGGCCGTCGCCATCGGACTGTCCACATAGACCGGCATGTCGGGGAACCGGCCCTCCTTGTGAAGCTCGTTGAAATACCACAGCATCTCTTGGGTCCGACCGATCGCAAACGACGGCACGAGGACGACGCTCTGGTCACGCCAGGCCCGGTCCAGTATCTCGGCGATCTTCTCCTTTGCGTCACCCTGCCCGTGAAGCCGGTCGCCGTAAGTGCTTTCGACGACCAGGTACTCGGCGTGCTCGACTGGCGTGGGGTCTTTCAGGATCGGACGGTCGTAGCGCCCCAGGTCGCCGCCCATCAAGATGCGTTCGCCATTGTCAAAGTAGATCTCAGCGAAGGCCGAACCTAGGATGTGTCCGGCGGGGATGTACCGGAAGGTCGCACCGCCGGGCAGGTCTTTGAAGTCGTAGAAGTGGACCGGGACGATGTGCTTCAGCGCCTCGTAGGCGTCGGCCTCGGTGTAGAGCGGCAAGGCGTGACCATGGCGGCTGGTCTGGTGCCGGTTATGGTAGTTGGCCTCTTCTTCTTGCAGCCTGCCGCTGTCAGGAAGGCTGACCTTGCACAGGCCGAGCGTCGACTTTGTGGCGTAGACCGGGCCGCGGAACCCCTCGCGGACCAGCTTGGGCAGGAGCCCGATATGGTCGGTGTGGGCGTGGGTCAGGACGACGGCGTCAAGGTCACGGGGCTCGAAGGCGAAAGGTTGCCAGTTCCGTTGGCGGAGTTCGCGGCTGCCCTGGAACAGCCCACAGTCGACAAGGATCTTCTTCCCGTTCGCGGTGATCAAGTGCTTGGAACCGGTGACGGTCTGTGCCGCGCCGTGGAAGGCGATGCTCTGGGGCATGCCGGATTATGGCGCGGTAAGCTCCGGGGGTGCTTCGCGCTGACGTCGGATTGATCGGGGGGACTGGCGTCGGTTCTCGTCTGGCCGGGCTGGGAGGCACCCCGTTCTTGTTGCCGACTCCCTTCGGGTCCGCCCGCGGCCGGTTGGTCCAGTGGGAGGGATTGACCCTGGCCTTGGTCAGCCGCCACTCGGCCGGGCACAAGCTGCCACCCCACGCCGTGAACTACCGGGCTATGGCGCACGCTCTCCGCCGGCTGGGGGTGAAGGGATGCCTGGCCACCGCCGCGGTCGGGTCGCTGAAGAAGGAGGTGGGCGTCGGCAGCATGCTCGCGTGCACGGACCTCGTCGACCTCTCCGGACGGAACCTCACCCTCTTTGACCTCGAGGTCAACCACGTGGACATGGGCTCATGCTTCCCCCTGGCCTCGGCACTCGCCCAAGACGATGTCAAAGTCGGCGGGGTCTACGTGAACGTCAACGGCCCCCGGTACGAGACGCCGGCCGAGATCGTCGCGATGGCCCGGCTGGGCGACGTCGTCGGCATGACCGCCGGATCGGAAGCGGTCGCCTTCCGCGAGGCCGGGGTGCCCTACGGCTGCCTCACCATTGTGAGCAACTTGGCCGCCGGGCTGGGCGGCGAAACCCTGGAGCACGGCCACGTCACCGACGTCCTGGAGTCGCTCGGCCCCCGCGTCGTCGAGAATCTGCTGTCTGCGGCGCGGCGAGTCGGCACATGAAGCCCGTCCCCCGCCGCACCCTCACCCTTGCCCTCGCCCTGACCCCTGGTGTCGGGGGGAAGACAGTCACCCGGACATTGACCCGCAACGACCTCTTGGGCCGGACGACCGCCGAGTTCCTGAAGGTCGGCGAGGCCGCCCTCCGCGAGGAATACCGGTTCACCGCCAAGGCCGCCGCCGCCTGGTGCGCCTCGCCCCGGGGCTGGATCGAAGAAGCCGAGTCGCTCTTGGCCAAGCTGGACCCGTTCGGGATCACTTTGGTCACCGCCGCCGACGCCCACTATCCCCGCAGTATCGAGGCGATCGACCCCGACCCTCCCGGCGTCCTCTACCTCTACGGCAACACCGCCTTGCTGGAGTCACGGACGTTCAGCGTGTTGCTTTCCCGCGGCGCGCCAAGCGACGCCCTCGCGAAAGCCGAGGCCATCGCCGAAGAAGGTGTCCTGCAGGGACGGACGCTGGTCAGCAGCCATGACACGCCGGAGTACCAGCGCACCGCCGTCGTACCCCTGCGTTGGGGGGCGCCCCGGACGATGGTCTTTGACGCCGGGTTCTTCTCGGTGCTGGGCGACAGTCTGAAGGAGGAGCCGTTCCGAGCCGCGCGACTGTGGCGGTTCGAGTTCGACGCCCGCACCGACCTTGCCGTCAGCGCCGTCCATCCGTTCAAGCCCTTCCACCCGAACGCCAACCGGGTGCGCGACCGGCTTGTGGCAGGCCTGTCACAGGAGATCAGCCTGGCGTGGGTGAAAGCGGGCGGCAACATGGAAAGGCTCGCCCGACTTGCGGTGAGGTCGGGCCGGCCGGTGCATGTCTCGCCCGACTCGCCGGCGTTCGAAGTCGTCCGCGCCTTCGGCGGCCGTCCGATCGAGCCGACCCGTCGGAACTCGCCATGACCAGTCGCCGACCAGGCCGGTAAGATTGCGCCATGTCCGACCTGGCCGGTCTAGCCCCTTATCTGGCGATGTTCGACGAGTACTACTTTGAGGTAGGCGAAGCTTTCAGAGGGCTGGCCGACGACAAAGTGTGGAGACGCCCTGACCCGTCTATCCTCTCCGTCGGCGAGTTGGCCGGGCACATCGCCTATTGGGAAGCGGTGCGCTACGCCGGTGGCTCAGAGGGGCAGACGTGGGAATCGCAGGCCGCGACCAGCCGGATCGAAAGCCCCCTCGTCCGTCCCCACTTCCGCTACTACACGACCACCGTCGCCGGTCCCCTTCCGGCAGGCTTGGAGACGATGACCGCGGCACAAGTCCACGCCGAGTTGGTCCGCGTCCATAAGGAGTCGATGGAATCCCTGGCCGCCTCGGGCGTCGGCCTTGACGACCCGGTCCCCGGATGGCCCGCCGACACGACCGTCCGCGGGTTCCTGTCCTATTCCCTGTTCCACATCTCCTACCACACGGGCCAGATGTACACCGTGCGCCACCTCCTGGGCGACGAGACCCCTGACAACTAACTGGCCCCACAAAAAGCAAGAAGCGCCGCTTTCATGCGACGCCTCTGCCTGTCGGTTTGCCTAGAGTCTGACGGTCAGTATTTCGCGGGTAGAAAACTCGGGAAAAACACCATCAAGACCGGCCCCTCGTCGGACTGCCATTCGGGATGTTCGCGTTCGTCGAGGGGTGTCCGCTCGAACTTCTCTTCCTCCGGGGCGGCTTCCTCCTCCCCCTTCTTCTTTTTCTTCTTGGACTTTTCCTCGGGTACTGCCTCGCCCTTGGCGATCTTCTCCGCCTTCTCCTGCAGTTCAATCTCGTGGTTCAGCTTCCACGCGATCTTCTCCTTGAGGGTCGCGATGCCGTCGGCGGTGGCGATGTCTTCCGGCTTCGTCTCGGCCAAGACCATCTGGACGGCGTTCCGCATGACCGGGTCGCCCCCCTTCCCGCCGCCGTGTCCCTCGCCCTCACCCTCGACCTTGAAGTCCTTCTTCAGTTGGACGACGACCTGCACCTTGAGGTACGTGTGTCCGTCGGTCAGTTGCGCGGTGAACTCACCGAGGTCCATCTTGGTCTCCCCGAGCATCACCGCCGGGGGGGCCGTCGGCTTCTTCTTGCCGCCCATCATAAAGTAGCCGCCGCCCGCCAGGACGACCACCGCTACCAAGATCACCGGCAATTTGCCTTTCTTCTTCGGCTGGTCCGCTGCTTCTTCCGACATCCTTAGTGTCCCTTGAGACAGGTGTTCCACATCTCCCCGCAAAAATCACATGGCCCCAGGAAGCCCCGTCGGAGTGCCTTCGGCCCGATGGGGTGGTGCATCGGACGGCGATAGGTCAAAATGACCTTATGGCAGCGTCAACGGGCGTTTCGTTGTGGCAAGCGATCAAGGAGCGCGGCGTCCACGCTGCCGTCGCGGCCCTGACCGCCGAGGAATCGGTCGCCCTCACCAACCAAAACGGCACCCACAACTACAAACCCCTCCCCGTCAACATCGCCCGTGGTGACGGCGCCATCCTCTGGGACAGCGACGGCAAGGAGTACATCGACTGCCTGGGCGCGTATTCGGCCGTCAGCCACGGCCACCTCTCCCCCACCGTGGTCCGGGCCATCCGCGAGCAGCTTGAACTCGTGACGATGACCTCCCGCGCCTACTACACCAGTGAGGTCGCCCTGTTCCTTCACGCCGTCGCTGAGTTCTGCGAACTCGACATGGTCTGCCCGATGAACAGCGGCGCCGAGGCGATCGAGACGTGCATCAAGCTGATCCGTAAGTGGGCCTACACCGTCAAGGGTGTCCCCGACGACCAGGCCGAGATCATCGTGTTTCAGGACAACTTCCACGGCCGCACGACGACCATCGTCGGGTTCAGCACCGAGGAGGGCTACAAGCGCCACTTCGGGCCGTTCACCCCAGGGTTCAAGGTCGTCCCCTTTGGAGACATCGACGCCCTGAAGGCGGCGATCACCCCGAACACCGCCGCCGTCCTGGGAGAGCCGATCCAGGCCGAGGGAGGCATCCTCATCCCACCCGACGGCTACCTGGCCGAAGTCCGTCGCCTCTGCACCGCCAATAACGTCCTCCTTTGTTGGGACGAGATCCAGTGCGGCCTCTACCGAACCGGCAAGAAGTTCAGTTGGATGTACGAGGACGCCAAGCCAGACATCATGGCGGTGGGCAAGGCCCTGGGGGGCGGCGTCCTACCCGTCTCCGCCGCAGTCGGCACCAAGGAGGTCATGGAGGTCTTCAAACCGGGTGACCACGGCAGCACCTTCGGGGGCAACCCGTTGGGCTCGGTCGTCGCCCTGGCCGCACTGGCCGAGATGGAGACCTCGGGGTTTGGTGAGCGGGTGACCCGGCTCGGCAAGACCGCCCACGACTTCCTCACCGCGATGCCGTTCAAGCAGGTCAAGGAGGTCCGCGCCCGGGGCCTGCTGATCGGCGTCGAAGTCGACGAGACGGTGGACATCGCCGCCCTGACCGACCAGTTGCTGGCCAACGGCCTGCTGACCAAGCAGACCCGCCAGCGAACTTACCGGCTCACCCCGCCCCTCGTCATCACCGACGACCAACTGATGGAGGCCCTGCGCCGGTTCGAGCGGAGCCTGGCCGCGGTCCTGGACTGATGGGCGGCATGGCGAACACGTCGTACCAGGAGCTGTCGGAGACCCTGACCAGGCTGGAAGGTGAGGTGGCGGTAGGAATCGCCAGGTCGACGACGACGGCCGAACTGGGCGCGGCTTTCCTTCCCTACATGGGCAAGAGCGGTTCGCTGACCGGCCTGATGAAGGGTATCGGGGCGCTCTCGCCCGAGGAGAGACCCCGGTTCGGAGCCCAGGTCAACGAGGCCAAGGCGAGGATCCAGGCCCTCCACGATCAAAAGGCGCTCACCCTCAAGGCGGCGGAACGGGCCGTCCAATTCCAAGACGAGGCGATCGACATCACCCTCCCCGGTCGGCCGCCAAGAATGGGTCAAGAGCACATCCTCAACCAGACCGTCCGCAAGATCAAACGCGTCCTGGGTTCGATGGGGTTTGTCTACGCCGAAGGGCCGGAGTTGGAGCAGTTCAAGTACAACTTCGACGAACTGAACTACCCGCCCGACCACCCGGCGATGGACGCCCAAGACACGTTCTACATCACCGACGACCTGATCCTCCGGACACAGGGCACCGCCCTCCAGGGCCGCGTCTACGAAACGGTGAAGCCCCCCCTGCGATACTTCACCGTCGCCCGCACCTTCCGTAACGAGGCGGTCGACCGCACCCACGGCCACACCTTCCATCAAGTGGACTGCTTCATGGTCGACGAAGGGGTCTCGATGGCGCACCTCAAGGGCACTCTGGGTGCGTTCGCGTCGGCGATGTTCGGTGACGAGGCCAAGGTCCGGTTCCGGCCTGACTTCTTCCCCTTCGTCGAACCAGGCGTCGACTACGCCGTCTCGACCCCCAAACTCTTCGGTGGCCGGTGGGTGGAACTGGGTGGCGCAGGGATGGTCCACCCCAACATCCTCGAACGACACGGTATCGATCCGGAGCGGTACTCCGGGTTCGCCTTCGGGCTCGGGGTGGAGCGGATCCCCATGATGGCCCACGGCGTCGACGACCTCCGCAACTTTATGGACAACGACATCCGCTTCCTGGAGCAGTTCCCATGAGTCTGATCGCCGGTCTCCACCACTTGGCCATGCCGATGCCCGTCGGACAAGAGTCCGCCGCCGAGGCGTTTTACGTCGAGCTCCTCGGCTTCACCCGGGTCGAGAAGCCGCTCCACCTTCGGTCTATGGGCGGGGCCTGGTTCCAAATGCCCGACGGCCGCCAACTGCACCTGCAGTCCGAGCCCGACTTTCACCGGTGGACCAAGCCCCACCCGGCCTTCGCCGTCCGTGACTTGGACGGGCTGGCCGCCACGTTCGAGTCGCGCGGCATGACCCCGCACTGGGACGACCGGTGGACAGGGGTGCGGAGGTTCTACTGCGCCGACCCGTTCGGCAACCGGTTGGAGTTTGTCGACGCGGGAGACGTCGGCCTGTGAAGTTCACCGAGTCGATGATCCGGGACTGGGTCGAGACCTCGCTCAGTGCCGAGGAACTTGGCGACCTTCTGACCATGACCGGCTTTGAGCTGGAAGAAATCACTGTCGAAGAGGGTGAGCCGGTGCTGGACGTGAACATCATGTCCAACCGCGGCGACGGGGCCAGCGTGCTTGGCATGGCCCGCGAAGTCCTCGCCAAAGACCCCGGCGCACGCCCGACGGAGCTCTATGACCGGGCCGTCGCGAGGTTCCCCGCCACCGACACGGCCGCCCGCGACGTCTACGGCCTGGCCGACGTGCGGATTGAGACGCCCGCCTGCACCCGGTTCGCCTGCCGGGTCTTCGAAGGCGTCACCAACGGGCCCTCACCCGCATGGGTCCAAGACCGTCTCCGCAAGATCGGGCAACGCCCCGTGTCGTTACTCGTCGACCTGACGAACTACGTCATGTTCGAGACCGGTCAGCCCCTCCACGCCTACGACCTGGACAAACTCGGCTCCCAGATCGTCGTGCGGGAGGCCCGCGCCGGCGAGAAGCTGGTCACCCTGGATGAAAAGGAGCACGAACTTCAGCCCGGGCAGATGATGATCTGCGACGCGGACCGGCCCGTCGGCGTCGCCGGGGTCATGGGGGGCCTCGACACCGAGTGCGGGCCCGGCACCACCCGGTGCCTGCTGGAGTCGGCCAACTTCAACAACCAGTCGGTGAGGAAGACGCGCAAACAACTGGGCTTCTTCACCGAGGCGAGCTTCCGCTTCGAGCGCCATGTCGATCCCCAGGGCGTCGTCGCCGCTCTCAACCGCTTTGCCGAGCTCTTGGAGGCGGCGGGGGGGCCACGGCCCGTCCCCGGCGTCATCGACGTCTACCCTCGGCCGCTCGCCAACAGCCCGGTCCGTCTCCGCGTCGACCGGGTCGACATGATCCTGGGCCTGAAGGTCGAGCCCGAGGCGGTGAGGGGGTACCTCGACCGACTGGGCTTCGAAGTGACGCCGGTGTCTGACCGAGAGTTTGACGTGACCGCCCCGACGTGGCGCGTCGACATCGCCCGCGAAGACGACTTGGTCGAAGAGGTCGGTCGTGTCCATGGATACGAAAAGATCCCCGAGGCCATGCCCGCAGGCACGACCTCGGTGGGTGGGACCCACGGCGCCGACTTCTTCATCGACAAGTTGGCCCTGAGCATGGTCCGATGTGGCTTCACCGAGGTCGTGAACCACACCCTTCGCGACCTGCATCCCCTCGACAAGGGCGGGCGGCGCGTGCTGGTCCGCAACCCTCACTCGCCGGAGATCGCCCACCTGCGCGACAGCCTGCTTCCCGGGCTGGCAGAGAGTTCGGCCCGAAACGGCAACGCCGACCTCATGCTGTTCGAGACTGGCCGGGTTTTCAACGGTGACGTCGAGTCGGTGGCCCTCGGCATGCTGGCGGTCGGCCGACCCGACCGGCCCCATTGGCAAGGCGACGACTCGCCGGTGGCCGACTTCTACACGCTCAAAGGGGTGGTCGAAGCGGCCTTTCGCGCGATCGGCTCCCCCGTCACCCTACAGAAGGGCGAAGACCCCCGGCTTCACCCGACCCGGTCCGCGGCCGTCACGGTGGAGGGTCGCCAGGTGGGCATGGTCGGCCAAGTGCATCCCGACGTGGCGGAAAGGGCCGGCCTACCGACGGAGACCGTCCTCGGCGAGTTCGACCTCACGTTCTTGCACGACCTGAGGCCCGTCGACCTTCCCCTGAAGTCCTTGAGCAGGAACCCCGCCGTGCGCAGGGACATCAGCATGCTGTTCGCCAAGTCCGTCCCCTACGCGGACATGGCCCGGGCCATCGTGGACGCGGGAGGTCCCCTCCTAGAGAAGCACTGGCTCTTCGACGTCTACGCCGGCAAAGGTATCGAACCCGGCCAGCACAGCCTCAGCTTTGCCCTGCAACTCCGCAAGGCCGGCGCTAACCTGACAGACGCGGAAGCGAACCAGGTGCGGGACTCGGTCGTGGCGGCGCTTGGACAGCTGGGTGGGAGAGCGCGCTGACGACGATCTGCCCGCCCAGCACGGTCAACCCGGTGACCAGCAAGGCCCAGTACACCGACGGCCAGTAGTAATAGTGGGCGAACTCCTTGAGCCACGCCATCGGGAGGAACGTGAGCAGGGCGCACAGCCAAGCGAACGCCAACGTCCACTTCTCCCGTGACATCGCCGACCGGACGACCAGCCCGACGTTGCCGTGTGTTTGGAACAGATAGACGAAGGGTGTCCCGGTGAGGAAAATGAGCCAGTCGTCCTGAAGTTGGGAAAGGAACAGCGACGTGGCCCCGTGGGCCGGAAACGCGAAGTCGAGGATCGAAATGGCGACCCCTGGGCCGTTGCGGAACTGTTGGGCCTGGTAGCCGCTGACGTCGCTCGGCACCAGCTTCTTGCGCAGGACGACGTAGCCCAACAAGACAGCCCAGAACACGGCATGGGCCCACCAATGCGGACGCCGGCCCTGTGACCGGACCAACACGGCGACACCGAAGATCGCGGCAGGCAGCATGACGGCTTGCTCATAGCTGGCCAAGGCCAAGGCCGTCGCCAAGACGGCGACCGCAAGCCACAGTCCGTCGGTGGCCCGGGCCTTGGCCACGAAGGTGGTCCGGCTTGCGACCGGCTCGTCTTCGGCAGTCGCCTCTGGCAACGGCAGTCGAGCGGCGCGGAGCCGCTCGAACCGGGCATAGGCGGCCGTCGCGACAAGGCAAAAGACTGTCATGACGGTGGCAGTCCGGCCCGGAAGCCACGCCACGGTCCGGCTGGCGAAGGAGACGGGCGGCCAAGTGTGACCGGCAAGGAAGAACAGGGCCGCCGAGCCCATGAGTGTCGGCCCGACGCGCCTCCAGCCGTGGCGGAACGGCGCGACCCAGACCACCACCGCGCCCACCAATGCCGCCAGGCTCAGCCAGTCGGAGACCGGCCAGTTCAGATGCCATGCCCCAAAGAGAAGCGAACTGACACCCGCCGCCCAGGGCTTGTCGGTGAGCTCGCGGACAAGCCAAAAGACCAAGAGGACGCAGGCGGCCCCGATCAACGACTGGGTGAGGCCATAGCCGCCCGCGTCGTCGCCATGGGCCCAGTTGTCAAACTCAAACGCCAGGGTGCTGACCGGCCGATAGAAATGGTTGGCGAGGGGCCAGTCTCCCCCAAACCAACTCAGGGGGTCGTGGCGGGCCCGGAGGTTGGCGAGGAGCACCGCAGTGTCCGAGTCGCGCAGCATCGCCGCCGAGGTCGGATGGGTCACCACCAACTGGACCACGCACACCAACGGGAGGACCAGCCACGGCAACCAGCGCTTCACGGCGGAGATTATGCCCATTTTGAAGCTAAAATTGGAGTGAGGCGGAATCCCGCGGGCGGGAATACGTTGAATGGATAGGACAACCATGACGAAATACGCATTTATCGGCTCCGTCGTCTTCTGCGCCATGGCGGCGGGCGTCTATGCCGTGCAACACGCCAAGGTCGCTTCGTGGAAGGGCAAGAAGCTCCCCGCCTTCACCATGAAGACCGTGGACGGTAAGACCGTCACCAACTCGACCTACAAGGGCAAGGTCTTGGTGCTTGACTTTTGGGCGACTTGGTGCGCGCCGTGTCGGAAGGCTTCGCCGACGTTCCAAGCCCTCCATAAGAAGTACGCATCGAAGGGTGTGGTGGTGCTGGGCGCCGACGTGATGGAAGAAAAGCCCGGCCCTAGCCACGGCAAGAAGTATGCGGCCGACCACAACTACACTTATACGTTCACGACAGGCGGTGAAGCCCTCCACAAATCGCTAGGCGCGACCGGCGTCCCCGTGTTTGTGTTCGTCGATAAGAAAGGGGTCGTGCGCGAAATCGCCGACTCGTTCGACGCCGCCAAGGACCCTGCCCGCTTCGACGCTATCGTCAAGAAGCTTGCCGCCGAGTAATCCTTAGTCGGCTTTCTCCACGTGCAAGGTCTTTTCCTGCACGTACGTCGCAAACCCCGCGGCCGAGCCGCGGGGTTTGCGCACATACTTCTTTAGGGTGTAGTCGACCGCCACATAGTGGGAGTGCTTGCTGACGCTGTTCCGCACCGCCACCTGGGCGGCGAACATCAGGTCGGCCCGCTGCACCCGGTCCGGCTTGTTCTCCGTCTGGAGGACGACGTGGGCCGACGTCACCCCCCGCACATGGAACCACAGGTCGTTGGGCCGGGCGACCTTCGTGGTCAGGTAGTCGTTGCTCGTCGCGTTGGTGCCGTAGAGGACGCGCCACCCCGCGGGGGAGACCAACTCACGGACCGGGTGGCCGGCATACGGTCGCTCCTCCTTTGGCCCGGCATGCTGCTCGACGCGAAGCCAGTGTCGGGAGTCGGCGAACTGCCTGAGCTCGTCGACTCTTTCCAAGTCTTGACACTCCTCGACATCCACTAATAAGGCCTGGATGGCGTCGCGGTCGGCCACGATCCGACCGTGTTGGCTGTCGACCTCCTCCGCCCGGGCCTTGGCTTTCTTGGCCCGTGAGAAGTAGCTCTGGGCGTTCTCGACCGGGGACTTAGTGGGGTCAAGAGGGACGCTGACCGGTGTGCCGTCATAGTCCCATGCTTCCAACTTTGTGTCGCCAGACTTGACCGCACCTTGGTACGCCAAGACCAGTTCGCCCAGACGTTGGGTCTGGTCGGCCTGGGCCGCCGCCTCCCTCGCCCGGGACAGCTCTTCCACCGCTCGGGCCCGGTGGGCGAGGACACGGCGCAGTTGGGAGGACAGGGCCGCCTTGGCCCGGTCGAGTTTGTCCTGCCCCACTCGCTCGCCGTACGCCTGGTCGAGGGCTTGGTTGATGCCGACTTTGGACAGAGTATCCCACCCCAACCGTGATACATCGAAGGGGTATGCGCCATGCCCGGGTGCCACAAACGCACCAAACTGACCGGTCGCCAAGGCCCGCTGGACATCCGCCAAGGGCAGCCCCGCGTCGAGCAACCTGCCAAGAAAGGGCGACCATCCCTCGTACTGCTTCAGGTCGTCGCCGGCCGTCGCCTGGGTCAGCGGGGGCTTGGGGTCAAAGGGCGGCGGCTCGTAGGGCTGTCCGGGCAGGACAGGCCGTCTGCTCTGAGACCGCCCGACCCACTTGGCCGCACCGACCACTCGCCGCGACGAATCGACAAGCATGATGTTGCTGTGCTTGCCCATCAGTTCGGCGACCAGTTGATAGTCCCCTTGGGCTGAGGAGACCCCGACCTCCAGGATCCTGTCCAGCCCTCTCTGGCGGACGAAAACGACACGCCCGTCAGTGAGAGACTTGCGCAGAGTCGCGCCAAAGGCAGGGATGTCGCCCGCCGGAGACGGTCGACGTGAGACCAGGTGCGCCCGGGCTGTCTCCGCTTCCGCCGAGACGAGCAGCCAACGCTCGACGCCGTAGTAGAGCGACAGCACGATGACGAGCGGGTCGGGCTGCCAGACCTTTTGGATCCGGGCTCCAACCCACTCTTGACCCTCGGCCACGACGGCGGCGAGGACAAGACTGTCATACGGGATGTGTCGGCTGGACATTGGCGTTCGTCCTGAAGATGATGGCTCAGTCCAGCCGTGTGCGCCGAGTATGGGCCGTCTACGTCCTTTACTGCGTCCTGTCGTCAGCCCTGAACCTCGGCGTCTTCCTCTTTGCCCTGTGGATGAGAGTGCACCGCGCGGAAGTCTGGCCCGTGTGGATCGGCCCGGACATATACAGCCAACTGCCCGGCTACGTCTTCACGGTGATTGAGGCCGGCGGCATGGCGGTGGGGGCCTTCTTTTGCGCGGGCGACATCGCCGTGCTGGCCCTGCCCAAGAACGACAAGGGTTGGGTGGTCGGCATGGTGAACATCGCTCTGGGCCTCGGCTCGGTGGTCCTCACCCCTCTCTGCCTTTGGCTGGTCTTCCAGTGGTTGGCCAAAGGATTTCGCGAAGAGTTTCGTGGAGAACCAGTCGCTTAAGGCTCGAGAATCTCGCGCAAGTCCGTGACGGTCATGTCGGGCGGGACAGCGCCCTCCGGCAGTTCCTCGGGCCGACCCGTTTTGTTGCTGGGAGCGACGTCACTCGGTCGCCGGACCCACACCGTCTTCCATCCCGCCGTCTGGGCCGGCACAACGTCATGTTTGTAGCTGTTGCCGACAAAGACGATCTCACTATGCTTTGCCCCGGTGCGGTCTGTCGCCATGGCAAAGATGCGCGGGTCTGGTTTGCCGTATCCCATGTCACCCTCGATAAAGATGTGACTGAAGTACGGGCCAATGTTGAGGGTTTGGATCTCTTGCCTTTGGATGTCGGACGGCCCGTTGGTGATCAGTCCCAGTTGATAGTGGCCGTACAAAGCGTGGAGGACTTCCAAAGACTCAGGAAAGAGTTCGAGTGCCGCGTGCCGTTCGACGTAGTAGGTGTCCGACAGGGCCTGGGCCAAGCCCTCGTCATATACGCCGACACGTTCAAGGGTCCGCCGCATCAGTTCCGTGCGGGTCAGGTCGCCGCTTTCCAGGTACTTCTGGTACCAGTGGGTCTTCCCGATCGTCTGCACGAACTCGGTGAAGGCGTCGGCCCAGGCGTCGAGGAGCTGGTCCAGGCTTGCGCCGTGCTCGGGATGCTCGCAAAATGCCAATCGGAGCCCCTTCTTGGCCGCGTCCCAATAGGCACATAAAGTGTCGTCGAGGTCAAAGTAGACGACCTTGACTTTTCCGAGACTGCCGACCAGTGGCACAGGTGAGATTATTGTCGGGCCGGCGGTTGGTCATCAGGGACCAAGCGATGGGCCAAAGCCTTCAACTCGTCGACAGACCGGTCACCCATGAGCATCAGGGTGTAGCCGTTTTGTCGCCAGCTTGCGCACATCGTGCCGTTGACCAGGCCGACGGAATACTTGTCACCAGAGGTTGCGGGCTCCAGCCCTTCGACCCGGTCCATGCCCTTGACCATGCTGAGGGCGAGAAATCCGTCGCGGTCGCGGAAGAGGACCGACTCGGCCTCCTTCCCGTTGATCGCGCCGACACGTCCTTCGACGTAGGACATGTTGGCCGGCATCGTGACAACCGGGGAGTCTTGAAGGATCTGGAACCGAAGCCGGTCGGGTGTGCCGGCCGCGGGCTGGGTCACAGGCCGCAAGGTGTCGAACAGGCTGGCGGCCTGCGTCCGGTTGAGGACACGGCTGCCCACGGTGCGGTTGGTGATCCCCGCCGCGACGATCGCGACCAAGAACACACCGCAGAAGGCCCAGCCGAACTTGGCGACGACCCCTTCGGCACGCCTCGCCTTGTCGATGGCGTCCAAGCGGGCGACCGCCTTCTTCCAGGTCTCCATGCACGGTTCGGTGTGGCACCGTCGTGCGACAAGGTCGGGCAGGGCCTGCGCCCACAGCAGTTCGTTCGCAGCGGCCGGTTCGGCCGCCACCCGCTGCTCTACCTGCGCCTTCTCGGCGGAGTCACATTCGCCGTCCGCATAGGCGTGGATCTGCTCTTGCCAGTCGTTCATTCCGTCACACCAGGTTTGAGATACCCTTGCTCCCGGGCGAAAGCTTCGAGCCTCTGCCGCAACGCCGCGCGCCCGCGGGCGATCCGCGAACGGACAGTCCCCACCGGAACTTGGGTCACCTCGGCGATCTCGTCGTAGCTCATGTCTTCAATGTCGCTCAGGATCACCGCCAGCCGGAAGACCTCGGGCACTTCCGCCAGCGCACTTTCCACTTCTGCTCCCAACATGTGGTCGAACATCTGCCGGTCTGGCGCTTGGTCCGCGGGGGCCGTCGGTTCGAGGATGTTTTCCTCGTCGTCCAGCGAACTGGTCGGCCCTTCCCTTCTCTTGCGCCTGTAGCGGTTGATGTACAGGTTGGTCAGGATCCGCAACATCCATGCCTTGAAGTTCTTGCCGTCGAACCGGTCGAAGGCTTCGTAGGCGCGGACAAGCGTCTCCTGTGAAAGGTCGCTCGCGTCGTCCCGGTCGCGGGTCAGCCGTAAGGCCGTGCCGTACAGCGACGGGTAGACGCTCTCGGCCAGTTTCTGGAACTTCTCCCGCTGAGGGTCGCCCCGTCGAAAGAGCATGGACTGGTCGAGTGTACCTCTCGGCCAGGTTCAACACCCCTTCGCCCAGGCGGGTTCCCGCCTAGGTCATGTCAGGCAAAAATACCGTTCAGTCGATGAACCCCCACCGGCCTTTGAAACTGGCGGAGACGACAAGGAGCATCATCTCGTCGTTCGTCGCCTCGCCCCAACGGACGTTACGCGGTGGGTCGCTGGGTTGGTGGGGGTTGTCGCTTGAGTTGTCGTAAGTCGCCTCGATCACGACCTTTGAACCTTTCGGCAGGTGCAACGGCTCCCGGAACGTGTAGACCAGTTGCCAGTTAAAGTCCCAGTCGTCGACATCGACCAGCACCTTCTTGCTGCCGTCCGGAAAGACGGCGGTCGCCTTCATCGCCTTGCCCAGCTTGTGCATGTGCGGCATCACGCTGTAGACCGTCGCGTCGACGGGCACCGGCACGGTCTGGCGGAAGTGGACCGCGTTGTCTCCGGCGGGGATGTTGATGAAGGGGTTGGCGAGCCAGGCGATCCGTGCGGGCGTGGTCGCCGGCTGCTTCAGGAAGTACAGGCCGAGTTTGGTCTGGTCGATTTCGGGCTTGCCCGACTTGTTGTAATGGACCTGCAGGACGATCTTGGTGCCCGGGTCGAGTCGATAGCCCGCCCCTTCCGGAAGGCGCCCTCCCGAGACCCCCGGTGCCCATCCCCCCAGGGAACCGCTCGGCATGACGCCGATGCCGCCGCCTGTCGTCAGGTAGCCGCCGTCACGGGCCTTGGGCCCGTGTGCCAAGCGCTCGCTCCTCCCGGACTTGTCCAGGAACGCGATCACATGGTGGACGACCCGCTTGTTCCCCGGTTTGACGTCGATGCCGTTGACATAGACCGTCTCCTTGAGCTGGGGGTCGATCACGAAGTTCCAGTACTCGTCGACCCCTTCGGCGCCGAGCTTGAACGGTTTGGACATGCCGACCACCAGGTCGGGCGTGCCCATCGCCCAGTCCTTGGCGGGCGGTGGGGGAGTCGGGGCCTTCTTGGCGTCGCCAAGCGGTGCCCCCGCGTCGGCCCAATTCTTGATGAGGGCGACTTCTTGCTCGCTCAAGTGGTTGTCGTTTTGGTAGCTGACATCAGTCGGCCGGGTCTTCCACGGCGGCATCTGGCGCGAGCCGGTGACCAAGGCGACCATGTCTGCACGCTTCCGGACGTCCTCATAGGAGGTCAGGGAAAATGGAGCGACCTCTCCGGCCCGGTGGCAGGTCGCGCACTTCTTGTAGATGATCGGGGCGACGTGCTCGGCGAACGTCACCTTGGCAGGAAGCGGGGTGGGCACGGGCTCCGGGACCGGCTCGGCCTGCTTGGGCCTCGACACCGCCAAATATCCGGCGCCGACCGCCGCGCCGGCGACAACCCACATCCTATAATCAACCAGCATCACGTCACCTTTGGTCTATCTTAACGTAGTAGAGGCTAGCAGGTTTTGAGCATGTCTGAAAAACGAGTCCTGGTGACCGGTTCCAGCCGTGGGATCGGGCGGGCGGTGGCCCAACGTCTGGCCCGCGACGGGTGGCAGGTCGCCGTCCACTTCGGCCACAACCGGCGCGACGCCGAATCGTTGGTCAAGGAGCTGGGCGACCATTCGGCCGGGGCCTATCAAGCCGACCTGGGCGACCTCGACCAAGTCCGCGCCCTGTGGGACCGCGTCGTCGCCAACGGCCCGGTCCACGCCCTCGTGAACAACGCCGGTGTCTATGTCACCCTCGACTTCTGCCATGCCAGCGAAGAGGTGTTCGCCGCCACCCTGTCGCGATGCATGAAGGTGAACTTTGAGGCCCCGGCCTGGCTCGCCCGCGAGGCGTGCCGGTCGTTCTTGGCCCAAGGCGGCGGAAAGGTCGTCAACGTGGCCAGCCGGGTGGGGCACCGGGGCGAGGCCGGGGCCGCGCCCTACTCCGCCTCCAAAGCCGCCCTCATCAACCTGACCCGGGCGCTCGCCGTCGAGCATGCCCAACACAACATCCAACACTTCGCCATTGCCCCCGGGTGGGTCGACACCGCCATGGCCCGCGACGGGATGAAAGAACGCCTCCCAGAGATCCTCAAGGGCATCCCCTTGGGCCGCATGGCGACCCCGGCCGACTGTGCGGGTGTCGTCGCCTTCCTGCTGACCGACGAGGCCAGCTACCTGAGCGGGGACGTCATCGACATCAACGGCGCGAGCTACCTGCGCTGACGCGGCGTCGACAGGATCACATCAGGCCGGCTGCACGCGGCTCACGACGACGTAGTTGTTCGTCCCCAGGGCCTTGGACTTGCGCACATAAAAGGCGGCGTGGGCCTGGTTGCGGAGCGCGTAGTGGATGTCCGCGTCGTCAAGGGTGACGACCCCGAGCCCGGGCACCTTGACGTCCCCGTTCACCGTCGGCTTGCCGAGGTCTTCCCACGTCAGCAGGTAGCGGTCGCCCACCGCAGGCGTCAATGGCATGCCGTCAGGATACCTGGGCGCCGGGCTTGGCCACGGTCAATCCGAGAACGCCAAGTATCCCAAGACCAGCCAGTTCACCACGGGAACGTAGAGCAAGCAACCCAGGAGCCCGGACTTGCCCCGCTCTTCGGCCAGGGAGGCGAGTGTCATCGGGAAGAGGACAAAAAGCCACACAAGGTTGACGCAGGGCACGATGGCCAGGACCGGCCACCACCAAGGGCGCTTGGCCACGTGGGTCATGTAGAACACGTTGACCAGCGGGACCCAGGCGAGCCAGGCGTTCTCCGCCTTCAACTTTGACGCGATCACCGACATGCAGACCGCGATGAAGAGGTAGGCGAAGATGCTGTTCCCGAAGTAAATGGGGCCGAACTGGCCCATCCAGTTCGTGTCTGCCGCGGCCAAGAGTTGCAGTAGCGTCATGGGTCTCCTCGTTGTCCACTAGCGTGACGACTGGAGGGCGGGTTGCTTGTCTGAGACCTTCGACTCTGGCGTGTCAGCCCCGGGAAACTCGACCTCAAACGTCGATCCTTCCCCGAGTTTGCTCCGGATCGCCAGCTTGGCCCCGTGGGCGGCGACCAGCTCCAGCACGACCTTCATGCCGAGGCCGCTCCCGCTGCTGCTGTCCCAGTTCGACCGGGCGTTGCCCGCCAAGATCGACCGGACGACCGCAGGCGACATGCCAGGCCCGTCGTCAATGACCTCGAAGACGTGGCTGCCCGAGGCATGGCGGTAGCGGACGGTGACTTGGCCAAAGTACGGGTCCTCTTCGCCCTGGTGCTCGGCGATCCACTCGGGGGGCACCGTCTCCCTGACCGCCTTGACCGCGTTGCCGACCAGGTTCTCGACGATCCGGATGACGAAGAGGTCGTCGAACTCGAACTCTGGGGCGTCACGCTGGAGGTCGTAGACGAGACGGACATAGTTGCGACGCGCCTGCGCTTCCATGAACTCGGCGGCCTCCTGGGCGACGACGGCGAAGTTCTGCTTGCGCATCTTGGCCTGCAACGGCTTGCCGGCGGCCAGGTCGTTGATGAGCTTGGCGTATCGGAACACGCGCTCGCTGTAGGGGGCGAAGACGTCTCGGTACGCCATCTCCAACAAGTCGAGGTAGAGGGTGGCCTCGCCGGTAAGCTCCTGCTCCTCGAACACGCGGCGCAGGCCGTCGATGTTGCGCTCGAAGTCGGGCAGGTACGTGACGAGGACCCCTGCCTTGTTCGCCAAGTCATGGGCCGCGCGGCCCATACCTTCCAGGCTCGCGACCCGGCGTTGCTGCTCCATCATCCGCGAGTTCAAGATCGCGAGGGTGCAGACGTCGCTGATCGTGTCGAGCACCGCGGCGTCCACGTCGTCGAAGACGCCTCCCTTCTTGTTGACCAGCTGGACCACACCGATCGGTTTCTGTCCTTGGATCGCCAAGGGCACCGTGATCATGGTGTGGACGGTCACCCCCGTCTTGCGGACGATCGCCTTGTTGCCCGGGTCGCCCGACTGGCCGTATTCGTTCGTGACCGGTTCCCCGCTCTGGAAGACCTGGCCGGCCACCCCGTGGTCGTCGGGGATGTCGAGCCGCTCCAGCTTGCGCTCGACCTCTTCGGGCAGGACATGGAGGAAGCGCAGGGTCTTGTTGGCGGCGTCATGGATGTACATGGTGCCGCCGCTCGCGCCGACGGCGTCGACGCAGAGGTGCAGGACCTCCCTGAGAATGGCTTTGGTGTCGCCAGAGGAGGCCAGCTTGTTGGTCGCCGTGTGGACGGCGTCCAGAAGTCGCCCGAGTTCTGCCATGTGTTTGGGGGAAAAACTGCTCCTACGGTAGGGCGTTGGTCCCTGATCGAATAACGCCTATTGTAGATGAATAGTTTCCGATCTCTCTACGGTCGCCGGCTCACAATCATCACTCCTTTGCGAAGATTGCGCCCGCTTCATGTTGAAAACCAGCATGCCGACCCCGACCAGCGCGGTCAGGGCACTGGCGATCTGACCCGCGGAGAACGGCCCGACGTAGTACGGCTGGTCTCGATAGACCTCGGTGACGATGCGGAAAAGGCCGTACCCGATGACGAAGGTCGCCGAAACAAACCCGCGGCGTGAACCCCATGTGGTCTTGCTCATCCTCCACAGGACCAACGCGAGCAAAAGGTGGGTGGCGCACTCGTAGAGCTCGCTCGGGTGGCGGGGCACCATGTCCTTGCGCGGATAGATGACGCCCCAGTCTCCCCCCGTCGGCTTGCCCCACAGCTCACCGTTGATAAAGTTGGCGATCCTGCCGATGCCCAGCGCCAATGCGGTCAGGGGCGCCAAGACGTCGCCCAGGGCATAGAAGTCGGTCTTGTTTTTCCGTCCAAACAACGCGATGGCGACAATGACCCCGACCAATCCACCGAAGAACGCCATGCCGCCTTCTTGGAGGCGCAACGGGAATAGAGGGTCTTCGCGCCAGCGGTCCATGTTTTGCACGACGAACCCCATGCGCCCGCCGACGAGGACGCCAAGGATGATGCCGAACGTCAGGTTCTCCAGTCCCTTGGCGTCGAGCCCCCGGACCTTGCCCGCGTCCATCGCCTTTTTCAGGCCCAGGTAGGCAAAGACGAAGCCCAGCACGTACGCCATGCCGTACCACCGGATCCCGACCTCGCCAAGGCCGCCGACGTGGAAGGGGCCCAGCATGAACGGGTTGAACTTGTTGACGAACGGCTGCATGAGCCGGGGCAGTTTACTGATATCGCCGGGCCCGGCCGTGCCGGTCCGCGCCAGGTACCTTGGACACACCCCATGTCCGTGACCGTCGACCAGGTGCTCGAGGCGCTACGCGCCGTCCAAGACCCCGACCTCCATCGCGACATTGTCACCCTCGGCTTTGTCAAGGACGTCGACATCCAAGGCCCCCGGGTGGCGTTCACTGTCGAACTGACCACGCCCGCCTGCCCGGTCAAAGACCTCCTCAAGGCCCAAGCGGAGGACTGCGTCCTGGCCTTGGACGGCGTGGAAGAGGTCGCGGTCGAGATGAGCGCCCAAGTGCGGCCCCGCGCCGCCCAACCGGAAGACCTGCTCCCCAACGTCCGCCAAGTCATCGCCGTCGCCAGTGGCAAGGGCGGGGTCGGCAAGAGCACGGTGACGGTGAACCTGGCCGTCGCCCTCGCGCAGTCTGGAGCGAAGGTCGGCCTGCTGGACGCCGACGTCTATGGACCCAGCGTCCCGCTGATGATGGGCGTCGCCGACGAGCGCCCCATGAGCCGCAACGCCAAGATCATGCCGATCGAACGGCACGGCGTGAGGATGATGTCGCTCGGATTCCTGCTCGAAGAAGGCCAAGCCGTCCTGTGGCGCGGGCCGATGGTCCACAGCACGGTGCGCCAACTCCTCGCCGACGTCATGTGGGGCGAACTTGACTACCTCCTCGTCGACCTTCCCCCCGGAACCGGCGACGCACCGATGTCCCTCGCCCAGTTGGTGCCGCTCACCGGGGTCGTCCTCGTCACCACGCCCCACAATGTCGCCGCCAACATCGCCGGCAAAGCGGCCGCCCTCTTCAACCGGCTCAACACGAGGATCCTCGGCGTGGTGGAGAACATGGCCGCCTACGTGTGCCCGAACTGTGGGGACGAGACCCGGCTCTTCGCCGGGCTGAGCGGCGCCGAGTTGGCGGCAAGCCTGCAGACCGAGTTTCTCGGGTCCGTGCCGCTCGACGCCGCAGTGGGTGGCGCGGCCGACCAAGGGGTACCGAGTGTGCTGGCCTATCCGGACCGGCCCCAAGCCAAGGCGTTCCGGACGATCGCCGGCGCCGTGGCGGCCCGGACGAGCGTCCTCGCCCTGGGCAAGGACAAGCAAGAGGTCACGTTCTCGCCGGTTTAGCCGCCGCCCGTCATCGTCGCCCAACCCTTCTGCCACGTGAAGGAAGAAGCCGACAGTTTGCGGGGCCGTTGGGGCGGGAAGGTGACGCCACTGTCCTTGATCCGTTTTTCGATCGCCTTGACCCGGTTGCCGCTGTCGGGGTGGGTGCTCAAGAACTCGGGCCCACCGCTTCCCTGCTTGGCCAGAAGGGTGAAGACGTCGGCCATGCCTTGCGGGTTGTAACCCGCCTCCACCATCAGATCGTAGCCGACCGAGTCGGCCTCCGATTCGTGCTTGCGTGAATAGGGCAGGCTACCGAACACGGTGTCTGCCGCCCCGGCAAGGTCGGCGATGGAGTCGTTGGCCCGGATGATCGTCAGGAGGGCGAGGATGCCGATCTTGCGCTTGAGGTTGTCGGCATAAGCGCTCGCCCAATGCTGGTTGCGGATGTGGGTCATCTCGTGACCCAGGATGCCCACGACCTCGTCTTCGGTCTTGAGCTTGTCGAGGAGGCCCGTGTAAAAGAAGATCGGCCCGCCCGGCAAGGCGAACGCGTTGACCTCCTTGCTGTCGACCACGTCAAACGTGTACTCGAACGGCTTCTCCTTCTTCTCTTTGGCGGGGATGAGGTCGACAAGGATCTTGCCGAGGCGGCGCAGTTCCTTCACCCGGCCGTCCGTCGCGGGCAAGACCTTTTCTTTCTTGCGCACTTGGGCGGCGGCGTCCTTGCCGATCTTGATCTGGTCCGCGATGCTCGGCCGCAAGGGGTCGGCCATGGCACTGGACGCGGCCAAAGCGACGACAAAGACGGACAAGACCCTCATGTTGACTTCGACGGCCCTTGGCGTCGATGAGTTTCCTCGTCCCGGACGCCGAACCCAGCAATTTTGGCGTAGGAGCGCGCCGGGCGACTGTGGAACCGGAAGAGTGTTGGTGCTCCTTTCCCGCGCTACGTGGGAGGACACGCGGGGAAATACACAGATGTACAAGCGAAACAGCAAGCGCAAGGGTTTCACTCTCGTCGAGATCATGATCGTCGTCCTGATCATCGGCATCCTGTTGGCCATCGCCGTGCCGAACTTCATCAAGGCCCGGCAGAACAGCCGCCTCCAGTCGGTCGTCGGCAACCTCAAGCAGATCGACTCGGCCAAGCAGCAGTGGGCCATGGACCTGGGCAAGACGTCCGCCGACGTCCCTGTCGCCGCAGACCTCTCTCCCACCTACATGACCAAGTGGCCGAGCGGCCCGGTCGGCGTCGCCGCCGACTATGTCGCCAACGCCGTGAACGCCGACCCCACCTTCAAGGGCCAGACGCTCACCGCCTTCCAGGACCCGGCCACCAAGGACGCCGCCATCGCGGCCGCCGGCCTCTAAGGCCCGGCTTCACCCCGCGACAAGAGCCCAGGCCCACCGCCTGGGCTCTCATGCTTCCCCGAGCGGCTTGACCATGCCCTTGACCGCTCAGGAGGACATGAATCGCACCTAAACTATCATTTCTCTTAGTCCGACCATTTGGCATGGAGTGGAACCGCCCAAATGGTGAGAGAGCAAACCTATCCCCGCCGGAACAAGCAGAGGGGTCACACCCTGATCGAAGCCATGTTCGCCGCGATGCTGGCGTTGACGTGCTGTCTGCTCTTTGCCGCCACCGTCCCGGTGGCGAACCGGAGCCGGGGCCGGGCCGAGTTCACGTCGGTGGCGACGAGCCTCGCCCAAAAGCAACTTGAGATCATCAAGGGGCTCGGCTACGCCAAGCTCAGCAAGGACGCCCTCTACAGTGCCGGCGTCGTCCAGAGCCCGACCGCCGTCGACCTCCAGGCCGCGGGGCTCACCGACAAGACCGCCTTGGGCTACGAGACCACGAACCTAGACTCGGGCCAGAAGGACACCGCCGCCAACGCCCTCCCCTCCGGTCGGTCGTTTGTCCAGCTGTCCGACGTCGACATCGACCTGCGTCAAGCCACGGTCCTCGTCTTCTGGAAGGACAACGGCCAGAACCGGTCGACCTCCGTGACCAGCCTGGTGGCCAACCTATGAAACGCCGTACCCTCCGTGGCCTTTCCATCGTCGAGTCGCTGGTCGCCAGCGTCATCTCGTCCATGGTCCTCTTCGTCGCCATCAGCGCCTATCTGGCCGGTATGGGCAGTTGGGCGCGTGGCGAATCGTGGATCGACGTCCAGCAGCAGAGCCGGAACAGCGTGCGCGTCGTCTCCGACAAGCTGCGCGAAGCGATGGCCGTCCTTGTCGACCTTGACGGCATGGGCCTGACCTACAAGCTTCCGGCCAAGGACTCCTCCGGCGCGTTTGTCGTCCCCCTGACCTGGGACGGCGTCACCCGCCGCATCTACTACAGCAACGGCAACCTGTACACCCAGGACGGCCTGACCGTCAACCAGGTCGCCACCGGCATCATCACCATCGACCCGTTCCTTGGCGCGGACAACGCCCGGACCGTCGTCATCAAGAACGGCGCCTACAGCGCGCCGTCATACAAGATCTTCTCCACTGACGGCTCAGTGAACCCGCGCAGCGTCATCGTCTGCGTCGTCACCAAGAGCCGCGGCAAAGGGGCCGAGACGATCCATGCCCGCCACAGGGAGACGATCTTCCTGCGGAACCTCCCCTCGATCACGAAATGAAACACCGCAAAAGACTTTCCCGTCGGCGCGGAAGCGCCCTCCCTGTCGTCTTCGGTCTCTTGGCCATCTTGGCCGTCAGCGTCGCGGTCTACCTCGACCGGGCCACCTTCGCCTACCGGAGCGCCAAGAAGAACGAGCACGACGTCCAGACAAGCCACCTTTGCGAATCTGGCGTCCAATCGGTACTGCGCTCGTTGTGGCGTCAGTTCAAGTCGAGTCAGAACTTCACCACCATGGACCAGTCGGTGGACGGCGCGACCGCCGAGAACCCGATGGCCTCGCAGACTGGCGAACTGGCCGGGATCGGCCGTTACGCCGCCGGTGTCATCTCGTCCACCCAGCCCAACGGCAGCTCCTACGAGCGCCTGGTCGTCATCCGGGCTGTCGGCTGGATCGACACAAACGCCAACGGCCTGCAAGACAGCGGCGAGGCCCGGCGCACCGTGGACGTGACGGTGGACTTCACCCTCGACCGGTCGAAAGTCTTCGACTACACCTACTTCGTCAACAACTTCGGTTGGATGACGGGCTTCGGCCCCAACGACCTCTACATCAACGGCGACGCCCGCAGTAACGGGGACTTCACGTTCAGTAGCGGGTCGGGGACGGTCAACGGGTCCGTCATCGCCAGCTACAACGACCGCCTCGTCCCCGGCGCGGCCGGCGTGGTCAATCTGGCCCCCTACAAGTGGACGACCAGCAACTACGATAGCCAGATCAACGGAGGCATCTCGGGGGCCAGTCGCATGCGCCAACCCTACGACCCCGCCGTTCACGGGGCCATCGGCTCGGCTGAGTTTGAGAAGTGGCGCGGCCTCGTGTACTACGACACCGCCTCGATCCAGGGCAACGACGTCTTCGGCGCCGCCATGCAGGACGTGAACGGCACGAGGGCCTGGTCGAACACAAGCGGGACGCCGACCTTCAACACGATCGACTCGACCCCGACGTCCACCCTGACCCTGCCCGACCTCAGCGATTTCGGCAGCGTCACCGACGCCGCCGACCCGGACGGCAAGCGGTTCGCCAAGAGCAAGGCCTGGACGGACACCAAGGCGACGTATGGCGACGGCACACCGAACCCGAACTATGCCGGCTCGGGCGGCACCGCCGACGAATACAACGCCGACGGCACCCCGAACGTGAACTACACCGGGGCGTACCTCGATGTTTACAACAGCTCGACCGGCAAGTGGGTCCGCGTCTCGTCCGGCGGGGTCGTCAACAACTCGGCCCTCCTCATCGGCACGTCGACCAAACCGATCCGGATCCACGGCCCCGTGACGGTGAACGGCGACGTGGCGATCGCGGGCTACGTGCAGGGTCAGGGGACCATCTACACGAGCAGAAACGTCCACGTAATCGGCTCGATCAAGTACAAGAACCCGCCCGACTTCCGTGGCAACGACATGCAGGCGGTCGAGAACTCGATCGAGAAGAAGGACATGCTCGGCCTTGCCGCCAGCCAGTCCATCATCATGGGCGACACCACCTCCTTCGGCAGTTATCCGCTGAAGTACATGACGCCGCCCTTCACCAAGCCCCGTTACGACGACAACGGCAACCTGATCCCGGCCTATGACGCGACCCAGACCGACTCATGGGGGATCAAGAAGTACCAGTCGATCCTTCAGTCCGGTAGCACCGCGTCGGCCTACAAGAGCGCGGCGGCCGGCGGGGTCAACCAGATCGACGCCGTCCTCTACACGAACTTTGTCGGCGGAGGAAACGTCGGCGTGGCCGGCGGCGGCATGACCTTGAACGGCACGATCATCGCCAAGGACGAGGCCATCGTCACCTGGAGCCTTCCGATCCGGATGAACTACGACCACCGGATCAAAGAGCGGTCGCTGAACCAGAAGCCGCTGATCGACATCGACCTGCCCCGCAGCCCGACCCTGATCCGCTACAGCTGGCGCGACCTTGGCCTGAGGCTGGACTGACCTAGGAGACACATGAAACGAACCTTACTTGCCGTCGTCCTCCTCGCCTTGGCGCCCCTGTGCTTCGCGCCGATCGAGGACAAGCCCCAAGGAGCCCAGTTCCACGGTGAACTGACGGACGCGCAGATGGAGGCCGCCCAACGCGGTGAAGTCGTCTCCGCGACCCCGTCGGGAGGCTCATCGGTGCTTGAAGACCAGAAGGCCGACATCCCGGCCGCGACGACCGACGCCGACGCCAGCAAGATCATTGCCAACGCCTCTGCCACCGAGGTCCTCAAGAAGGCGGAGGCAGACGTCAAGGACCAGCAAGGCGCGAAGGTGAGGCCGTTCATCGTGGGCGGCTCGGCCCTGCTCTTGGTCGGAGGGCTGCTCTTCGGGGCCAAGGTCTGGCTCGACAAGTCCGTGCCCGGCGGCAACGGCTGATTCGATCCTGGCCCCGACTCGGCGGGGCCAGACTGCCGTTTGTGGAACAGTCTCACTATGGACAGGACGCAAAAGCTTATCGTCGGAATCGTCCTGACTGTCGTCCCCACCTTCTTCACCCCTCTTCTCAACATCCCCACCCCTAGCCCTGACGGAGGCAAGGACGTCTTACAGCAGAAGCACACCCCCGTTCCCCCCGCGGCTGTGGCCATAGGCGCGGTCCTCCTCGTCTGCGGCGTGCTCCTGGGGGGCAAGGCCCTGCTTGACCGGACCGTGCCGCCGAGCCAAAGCGGCCCTCCGACCTGAGCCAAAGCCCTCGGAGGCGTAGAATGGCCCCATGTCTGCCGTGCTCCCCGAGTCGGGCCGGTTCGGCGCCTTTGGCGGCCGCTATGTCCCGGAGACCCTCGTGCCCGCGCTCGACGAACTGGAGTCGACGTTCCGCGAGGCTTGGGCCTCACCGGAGTTCCATCGGGAGTTCGAGACTTACCTGCATGATTTCGTCGGCCGGCCGACACCGCTCACCGACTGCCGACGGGTCTCCGAACTGACCGGGTACATCGTCAGTGCCAAGCGCGAAGACCTCAACCACACCGGGGCCCACAAGATCAACAATGCCCTCGGCCAGGCCCTCCTCGCCCTGCGGATGGGCAAGAAGCGCATCATCGCCGAGACTGGTGCCGGGCAACACGGCGTCGCCACCGCCACTGTGTGCGCCCTTTTCGGCCTCAAGTGCGACGTCTATATGGGCGAGGAGGACTGCAAGCGCCAGGAGCTCAACGTCTTCCGGATGAAGCTGCTCGGCGCCCGGGTCGTCCCCGTGTCCAGCGGCACAAAGACCCTGAAAGACGCCTTGAACGAGGCGATGCGCGACTGGGTCACCAACGTGCGCGACACCCACTACATCATCGGCACGGCGGCCGGACCCCACCCGTACCCGGCCATGGTGCGCGAGTTCCAGTCCATGATCGGTACCGAGGCTCGCGCCCAGTATCTGGAGAGACACGGCGTCCTTCCCGACGTGGGCGTCGCGTGCGTCGGCGGCGGCTCCAACGCCATCGGCTTCTTCTCCGGCTTTCTGGGCGACCCCACCCGATTGATCGGGGTGGAAGCCGGCGGCCATGGCGTGGCGACCGGCAGACATGCCGCCCCGCTCACTGCCGGGTCGCCCGGGGTGCTCCACGGGTCGTACAGCTACCTGATGCAAGACGAGGACGGCCAAGTGCTGCCCACCGAGTCTGTCTCCGCCGGGCTGGACTACCCAGGCGTGGGAGCCGAACACAGCTTCCTCAAGGACACGGGGCGGGCCGAGTACACCGCCGCGACCGACGAGGAGGCCCTGACCGCCTTCCGCTGGCTGGCCGAAAACGAGGGGCTGATCCCCGCCTTCGAGTCGGCCCATGCCTTCGCCCTCCTCTTGCGGCCCGGGATGTTTGCCCCCGGCACAAGGGTCTTGGTCAACCTGAGCGGCCGTGGAGACAAGGACATGGAGCGGGCGAGCCAGTTGCTGAAGCTCTAGGCCCCTACCGCGGGTGTCCTATGCCCCGGGGTGCAAACCGGCCATCATCAGGCCCGCAATGTCCAAGCCCCTGAACGTGGCCGTGCTCGGCGCGACCGGCGCTGTCGGCCAGGAGTTTCTCCGCCTTTTCGTCGACCGGAAGTTTCCCGTCG
The DNA here is from genome assembly GCA_019638795.1 of Fimbriimonadaceae bacterium. Classification (NCBI taxonomy): domain Bacteria; kingdom Bacillati; phylum Armatimonadota; class Fimbriimonadia; order Fimbriimonadales; family Fimbriimonadaceae; species Fimbriimonadaceae bacterium. The sequence goes on from JAHBTB010000001.1 coordinate 291,530, forward strand.
GCAAACTCATTCTGCTGGCCAGCCCCCGGTCAGCCGGCGTCCAGATCGAGCACGCCGGGGAGAAACACACCGTCCAGGCCGTTTCGGCCGAGTCGTTCCAGGGCGTCGACGTCGCGTTCTTCTCCGCTGGCGCGGGCCGGAGCCGCGAATGGGCGCCGGTCGCCAATGAGGCGGGCGCCTTGGTCGTGGACAACTCCAGCGCGTTCCGCATGCACCCCGACGTGCCGCTGGTCGTGCCCGAGGTCAACTGGGACGCCGTCAAACCGTCCGACCGCCTCATCGCCAACCCCAACTGCTCCGCGATCATCATGCTGATGGCCGTCGCCCCCCTCCGCAAACTAGGCACGGTCAAGAGGATCATCGTCAGCACCTATCAAAGTGCCAGCGGTGCCGGCGCGGCGGCCATGCGCGAGCTGGAAGAACAGACCCGCACCGTGTTGGCAGGCGGCGAGGCCAAGCCCGAGGTCTTCCCCCACCGCTATGCGTTCAACCTCTTCAGCCACAACACCCCGGTCGGGGAGAACGGCTACAACGAGGAGGAGAACAAGGTCGTGGAGGAGTCGCGGAAGATCCTCGGGATGCCCGGGCTCCGCATCAACCCGACGTGCGTCAGGGTCCCCGTGCTCCGCGCCCACAGCGAGTCGGTCACGGTCGAGTTCGAGGACGAGGCCCCGTCCGTAGACCGTGTGCGCGAGACTCTGGCCGCCGCACCTGGTGTGCGGTTGGTCGACGACCGCGACAACAACGTGTTCCCCATGCCTCTGGACGCCAGCGGCATCGAGGACGTGCTCGTCGGGCGTGTCCGCCAGGACATCAGCGACCCCCACTCGATTTCCCTGTTCGTTGCCGGAGACCAGCTCCTCAAGGGCGCGGCCCTCAACGCGGTGCAAATCGCCGAGCGAGCGTTCGGACTCCGCTGACGGTTCCCGCCTAGAGGGAGAGCGACGCCTTGGCGGATCCGAGAAGGTAGAAACTGCCCGTGACGACCACGACCGGCGTGCCCAGCCAGGCCGCCGCCGTGGCCGCGTCCGGGAACACATCGACCGACGGAAACACCCGGCGGGCCGCGTCGGCCACCTCGCCGGGCTCCAAGCCACGCTCGTTGTCCACCGGCACGACCGCACACTTGGACCCGCGACTGGCCAACTCGGCCAGAAACGGTCCCGGCTCGTGCCCGCGCAACATGCCGACGACAAACCCGATGTCGCGGCCCTCGAACTCGTCCGTCAGGCTCTGGACCAAGGCCGCGGCCGAGGCGGGGTTGTGGGCCCCGTCCAAGACGTGCGTCCGCCCGCCCGCCTCGTGCACCTCGAACCGTCCGGGCAGGCGGGTCGCCGCCACGCCTTCAGCGGCGTCCCCCCGTTCACGCATCAAGCCGGCCGCTTCGACGGCCGCCCAAGCGAGGGCCATGTTGTGTGGTTGCACCGAACCCCTGATGCCGGGCCTGAGTCCACGGCACCGGCCCGCCGGCGTGGACACCGCCCAGGCACCACCGTCTTGCTCCACGACGACGTCTCGTCCAAAGCGCCAGACCGGCGCGTCGGCCTCCCTTGCCACTGCGTCGATTGACGCCCACGCCTCCTCCGCCAGGTCCCCCACCACGACTGGCCGCCCCGGCTTGATGATCCCCGCCTTTTCCCGCGCGATTTGTGCAAGCGTGTCGCCCAGAATGTGCATGTGGTCGTAGCCAATGCTGACGACCACCGAGCAGACGGGGTCCACGATGTTGGTCGCGTCCAGTCTCCCGCCCAAACCGACTTCCAGGGCCACCGCATCGCACCCGGCCTCCTGCCAAGCCATGAAGCCGAGAGCCGTCTTGGCCTCGAACTCCGTCGGCCCACCGAGGTCCGTGTCGACCATCGCGTCCCCGACCGCGACTATGCGGGCCATCAGCCGGGCAAACATATCCTTTTCAATCCAATCCAAGCCGATCTGGACGCGCTCACGCAGGTCGTAGACATAGGGGCTGTAGTAAGCCCCGGTCACGTAGCCCTGGGCGACCAGCATGTTTTGGACATACGCGGTGACCGACCCCTTGCCATTGGTGCCCGCGACATGGACGAACCGGGCCGAGCCGCCCTCGGCCACGCCAAGGCGCCGGCACAACTCTCGCATCCGGTCGAGCTCCAGGCGCCATCCTCGGGCCATCATCGCACCGAGGGCCGCCACCGCTTCCTCGTACGTCATCGTCCCCCCCTACCGCCGACCGGCAATCAGCCGACGAGGCCCGATTCCTTGATCCGCCGCACCGCCTCGGCGAACCTTTCGCCGTCGCGGTCACCAGGCAAGGTCAAGGCCATCCGGACAAATCCTTCGCCCGAGGGCCCCGCGCCCCCGCCCGGCACGGTGACGACCCCGGTCTTTTCAATTAGCGCAGCGACAAACTCGGCGCTGGACATGTCGGCGCGGGGCACCGGCGCCCAGACAAACAACGTCGCCTTCGGCTTGTCGATGTGCCAGCCGATTTCGGCCAGACCATCACAAAGCAAGTCGCGCCGGCGCTGGTAGACCTTCATGGTCGCGCTGTTGTCCACGGAGTCCAAGGCGACCATCCCGGCCCGCGAAACGGCGGCGAACTGCTTGCTGTCAATATTGCTCTTCAGCTTTTGGAGCGTGGCGACCACGTCGGGGTTGCCGATGGCAAAGCCCAGGCGCCAGCCGGTCATGTTGTACATCTTGCTCAGGGAGTGGAACTCCACCGTGACCTCCTTGCCACCGGGCACCTGGAGGGCGGTGGGGTTGACGTGCCCGTCAAACGTCACCGTGGCATAGGCCATGTCGTTGACCAGGACGATGTCGTGGTCCCGGCAGAACCGGACCGCGTCCTCGTAGAAACTCCTTGTCGCCACCCCTGCCGTCGGGTTCGACGGGTAGCACACGTAGAAAAGCTTGGCCCGCCGGGCCACGTCCGAGGGGATGTCGGCCAGGACAGGAAGGTAGCCGTTCTCCCGCTTCAAGGGAGTCTCGTACACCTCGCCACCGGCCATGAGAGTGTTCACCTTGTAGACGGGATAGCCGGGGTCGGGCGTGATGGAGTAGTCCCCTACGTCGATGTACGACCACGCCAGGTGGGCCAGCCCTTCTTTGCTCCCAATGACTTGGCACACGTCGGTAGACGGGTCGGTGTCGACACCGAACGTCCGGGCATACCATCGCGTCGCCGACTCCAGAAACGGCACGTAACCCCGCGCACTCTCGTCGTACCGGTGGGTGCTCGGGTCGTTGGCCGCTTCGGTCAAGGCGTCGATGATCGGCTGGGGGGTCGGCAAGTCGGGGTCGCCGATACCCAGGTCGATGACGTCCACACCACGCGCGGCTGCCTCGCGCTTGGCCCGGGCGACTTCGGCGAATAGGTACGGGGGGATCTTGTCAAGCCGCTTGGATGGGGACGCCATAGGCGCGCGAGTTTACCGACGGCCCTGTCATCCGGGGGACGCGGGTCCTTTCATGACCAAACCAGGTCAAAAATGATTTATCCTTGTATCACGAGCCATGGTCACCGTAGCCCTTGCCGCGTTCTCGATCGGATCCGCGTCCGCCCTGCCCCCGTTACTTCCCCACGGTAAGAATATGGTGGACCCAAGCGGGAGGAAGGTCGTGCTCAAAGGGTGCAACTTGGGCAACTGGTTCGTGATTGAACCTTGGATCATCAACATCTCCGACGGTCCTGGCGCGGTTTCTGACCAGTTCACCTTCGAAGAAGTCCTGTCCAAGCGGTTCGGCCCGGCGGAAAAGGACCGCCTGATGGAGCTGTACCGCTCCAACTGGATCACCGAGCAGGACTTCGCCACCATCAAGTCGTTCGGGTTCAACCTTGTCCGCCTGCCCCTCAACTACCGCCAGTTCGAGGACGACGCCCACCCGATGCGACTCCGTCCTGACGCATGGAAGTGGGTCGACCGGGCCGTCGACTGGGCTGAGAGGCAAGGCGTCTACACCATTCTCGACCTGCACGGTGCCCAGGGCGGGCAGACCGAAAACGACCACACCGGCCGCGCGGGGCAAAACAAGCTCTGGTCAAGCCCGGCCGACCAGGAACGGATGGCGTGGCTGTGGGGCGAGATCGCCAAACGCTACCGGGGGCGGAGCGCCGTCGTGGCCTACGACATCTTCAACGAGCCATGGGGCGGCAGCAAAGCAGACCAGGTCAAGGTCTTTTCCCGGTGCTACGACGCCGTCCGCCGCGTGGACCCCGCCAAGCTCGTCTTTGCCATGGGGCACTGGGACGACTTCGACCACTACGGCGACCCCAAGGCCCACTCCTGGACCAACGTCGGGTTTGAAATGCACTACTACCCGGGCATGTTCGGCAACGGCTCGCCCACCCTGGCCACCCAGGCGAAGCACATCGCCACCCTGCCAGCGGTGGCGGCCAAGATCGACCGGTTGGACGTCCCGTTCCTGGTCGGCGAGATGAACGTCGTCTTTGATTCTGCCGGGGGCGCGAAGATGATGCGGCGCTACTTTGACCTCCACGAGGGCTACGGCTGGATGACGACGCTCTGGACATACAAGGTGCTCAGCAAGGACGGAGGTTTTGGCGACGCAAGCTGGGGCATGGTCACCAACCCCAAGCCGCTTTGGCCGCTCAACGTCCACCAGGACAGCAAGGCCCAGATCGAGGCGTGGATGCGGTCTCTCCGCACCGGCTTCGAACCCTGGACCGCCCTCCGCCAGGCCCTGACCGCCCGCCACGTCGAGCAGCCACCTCTGCCCGAGGTCCCCAAGCCGAGGCGCACCGCCCCGGCCGACACGGCATGGCCGGGATGGGTCTCCACCGACATCGGCGGCGCCCTGAAGGGCGGGCTCGTCAAGACGTCCACCTCAGGGTTCGACCTGTACGGCGGCGGCAACGACATCTGGGGCGGCCAGGACGACTTCCGCTTCCTTCACCAGTCGGTGCAGGGTGACTTCAGCCTCAGCGTGACGATCGACGAGGTCGAGGACGTCGACACCTACACCAAGGCCGGACTCATGGTCAGGGCCGACACCACGTCGGGGGCGCCGATGGTGATGCTCACCAGCTTTCCAAGCGGCGAGGTGCAGTTCGTCGTCCGCCGACAGGCCGGCGGCCAGGCCGAGGTGGTCGCCCCCGGCACAGTGAAGCTTCCCGGGGCCAAGTTGCGCGTCGCCCGGTCCGGCGACAGGGTCACCGCCTGGGTGGACGACGCCAAGGTCGGCGAGGTGAAGTGGCAAGGCCCGCGGACCGTCCTTGCCGGGGCCCTGGCCCTCAGCCACGCGGGCGACCGGCTCGCAAGGGTCTCCTACCGCGACCTCAGGTTGGTCAAGTGACAAACATCCTTGGCCAAAACTAGGGCCGTGCGTGTATAGTGATGTAAGGTTCTATCACGGCGATGGAAATCCAGGACGACAAGCAAGGAGGACGGCCCGGTGAGCAGGCCTGGTGACAGCGGCAAGCGGTCGCCGTCGACCCTGCGTCAGATCGCCGAAGAGGCGGGGGTGTCGATCTCGGCGGTCTCCAAGGTCCTCAACGGTGGAGGCAAGAGCGTCCGGGTCAGCCCCGCGACAGCTGACCATATCCGCAGCGTCGCCCAACGGCTGAACTACGTCCCCAACGTCCTCGCCCAGTCGTTGCGCACGGCCCGGTCGCGCACGGTCGGCCTTGTCTTCGAAAACTTTGGCTCCATCGCCGACGGCCCGGAGTTCTACGTCCAGCTTCTCGACGGCCTGGCCAGCGAGGTCTTTAAGCGGCACTACCGTCTCACGATCCTGCCAGAGATCGACAGGGCCAACCCGATGCGGTCGATCGGCGACGGGCGGATGGACGGCGTGGTCTGGTGCAAGATGCCGCCCGAGATGACGACCATCGACAAGCTCCGCCACAGCCCTGTCCCCTTCGTCGCGCTCCATGCACCGCCGCCCGAGGCCCCGACGGGCACGGTCTTCATTTCGTGCGACAATTCGGGCGGCGCCCGACTGGCCGTCGACCACTTGGTCTCCCTGGGCCACCGCCGCCTCCTTTTCGTCCTCGAACGCCACGAAGAGACGACGCCGGACGCACAGGCGCGGCTCAGCGGCTTTCTTGAGGCCTGCACGAGCCACGGGATCGACGTCCACGACGAGGACGTCGTGATCTGGGGCCGGGAGGCCGAAGAGTTCGGCCACTGGTTGCGCCGGCGGTACGGACAGACCGCCGTCTTCGCGTGGAACGAGCAGGTCGCGTCGTCCATCCTCCGCCGGGCGGCGGAGCACAAGGTTTCTGTCCCCGGCGACCTCAGCGTCGTCGGATTCGACTCGACACGCTACTGCGAACTGACCACGCCCCGCCTGACCGCGGTGCGTCAACCGATCCGACTCATGGCCAGCCAAGCCGCCCACACATTGCTCGATCTGATCGAGGGGCGCAAGCCGAGCCAATACGACCAAGTCTTCGCGTGCACGCTCGACGTCCGCGACTCGACCGGGCCATGCCGGCCCAACTCTCACAGTTGAGAACCCACTATGCGAAAATCAGCATTCACGCTCATCGAGCTTCTGGTGGTCATCGCGATCATCGCGATCTTGGCCGCCATCCTCTTCCCCGTCTTCGCCCAGGCCAAAGAGGCCGCCAAGAAGACGCAATGCCTTTCGAACATGAAGCAGATCGGCCTGGCGTTACAGATGTACGCGAACGACTATGACGACGTGAACACACCGAGCCAGTACGGAAGCGGCGGTGACAACACCCAGTCGTTGATCGCGTGGACCACGACCGTGCATCCCTACATCAAGAACGGCGACCAGAAACTCGACGCCCACGGGACGGTCGTCAGCAAGGGCAAAGCCGGCATCTACACATGCCCGTCCGCCCCGCAGGTCGACCAGAACAACGTGGAGGTCGAGGGCTATCCCTACGGGCTCCACCACCAAATCTTCGCCGACAACATCTGGAGCTATGACCCGGCGTTCATGCCCGCGGGCCAGCTCGTGACCTCGATGTCCAACACCCAGATCGACGACGTCGCCAACAAGATCGGGCTGATGGAGAAGGGCGGCAACCCGGCGGCGAACTGGAACTACCCCTGGTTCATGGACTGGCAAGACCAGTGGATCGGCGACATCGCGACCGTCGACGGCGACACAAGCACGATCACCCGCGACGGCGACGACTCGGCCAACCCGAACTGGAGTGGCTACACCCCGGCGTTCGACACGGACTGCGGAGCGGCGACCAACGGCATGTGGGAGTGCGCCGCCCACGCCCGCTACCGCCACAGCCGCTCGGCCAACATGGGCTTCCTCGACGGCCACGCCAAGAGCATCACCAAGGGCGGTCTGAAGTGGTACGCGAACATCTTCGTCGTCAACGGGTCGGCCCGGGCGACCGTTTCGAACGGCTCCTGGAACTACGGCTACCTCGGCTACTGGGGCACCACGCCGTTCCCCTATCCTCACTAAGGACATGAGACGAGGCGTACTTCTGGCCTTGTCGCTGACCGTCGGTTGGGTGGCCGGGTGCAACCCGGCCACCGACGTCAGCCCCCAGCCGAGCAAGGCTGAACTGGAGGCGGCGGACCAGCGCCGCGCGGCCGAAGCCCAGAAACGGACCGGCCTGACCGCTGAGCAACAGGCCAACTTAGACAAGTACTACCGGGGCCGCGCCGGGGGTAGTCAGTCCACCAGCCAGGGCCGCTGACCGGCCGGCGCGGTGGGGCCGCCGAACCGGCGCCCCACCGCCGACCGTCCTCAGACTGGGCCGGCGGGGTGACATAATCCGAAACCTGCCCGTCGCCGTCGGGGCGTAGCTCAGCATGGTAGAGCGCGTGCTTTGGGAGCATGAGGCCGCAGGTTCAAGTCCTGTCGCCCCGACCAAGATTCAGTTCACGAACCGGGGCATCACCAGGGAAAACGTCTTGATCCCGCCTTGGCGCGTCGTCAAGGTCACCATCAGCACAAGCACCGGTTCGATCCGGTCGAACGTCGCGGCGGACAGGAACGCCCGGGCCTGGGCCGGGGCGTCGAACCCTGCCGAACGGTAAGAGTTGGCAAACGCCCCCGCCAGATAGAGCTGCGATTCCACGGACATGGCCCCCAGATTGGCCGCTTGGGTGTCGATGCGCTGGTCGTCGCCCGCGCCCTCGCTCAGAGCGAGAAAGGCGGCCCGGGCGCTGGTCGCCACGTCACCAGTGAGGCGGTCGATGTAGTGCTCCATCATCTCACTGGCCTGGCGCATCAGGACGGCCTGTTCGCGCGCGCCAAGGTCGGAGGAGAAGATCGTCATCGCGGTCTGGAGCCGCCCCGTCTTGACCACCGACGTGTTCACGAGTTGGCGTGGGCCGGCCGGGGCGTCCACCACGTCGGAAGCGTTCGGTTGGCTGGCGGTCGCGGGAAAAAAGTCGCGGGTGTTCTCACCCGCCCGCATCGTGACCCGGTAGTCGGGCAAGACGACGATCCGACTCGACTCAAGGTCGGCCTCGGTGACGCCTTCGCTCGCGAGTTCGGAGGCGATCTGGAGTCTGAGGGCGGTCCAGTTCGACGGGCTGAGCCCGCGCCGGTCGAGCAGGCCACGCTGCGACTTTGCCGAGCGGGCGACCTCGCCGTAGAGGGCCCGTTGGGCGAGGAGGTTTGACTCCCCCATCATGCCGACTTGGAAGCAATAGGCGTCGCCGCCCATAAACTCCAACCGGAACCCCGTTTCGCCAGCGACCTTACGCAGCGTGTCGGTGTCGAACCTTGAGTCGATACGCGTCAAGATCGGCGCTGATCGGGCGCCGTCCCACGCCACCACGACCGCCCGAGGTGTGGACGGGGCATTTGCCAACGCCGCCAGAGCGGCCACAGTCACAGAAACTCCCAACATATCCCAGATCAACCGGCTCTACGCCGCACCTTTCGTCCGCGACCTCCTGACTGCACTCCCTCACCTCGTTTACGGACCAATCGCATTCAATCGTTGCAAGATTTTCCGAAACTCAAACCAGGACTCGTGGTGCGCATCATTGGCCATTTCCGACAACCTACCGTCCGGTCGTTGTCCCAATACCTACGATACACCCTAGAGCCCACTTCTGGACAGGGGTGCGGTGTCATCTCAAGTGTCCTTGCTGGTGACAGCGACGCGGTGCGCGCCTCCGCATGACCTCCCGGTAACATCGCGTCGCCGATGGACGTTCTGACCAGCCAAGTCCGCCTCGACGACGAGGAGCACCGCGCTAACCGCCAAGCCATGACGGTGGTGATGGAAGATTTCCATTCCCGCCTGGCGGCGGTCGGGCAGGGCGGCGGCGAAGCCGCCGTCGCCAAGCACAAGGGCCGCGGCAAGATGCTCGTCCGCGAGCGTATCGACGCGTTGTCCGACCCCGGGTCTCCGTTCCTTGAGTTCTCTGCCCTTGCCGCGACGGACATGTACGGGGGCGGAGCCCCCGCGGCGGGCGTCGTCACCGGAATCGCCCAGGTCGCCGGTCGGCAGGTCGTCGTGGTCGCCAACGACGCGACGGTCAAGGGCGGCACCTACTTCCCTATGACGGTGAAGAAGCACCTCCGCGCCCAGGAAGTGGCGCTGGAGAACCACCTGCCTTGTGTCTATCTGGTCGATTCCGGCGGGGCGTTCCTCCCCCTCCAGAGCGAGGTTTTCCCCGACCGAGACCACTTCGGCCGCATTTTTTACAACCAGGCCCGGCTCAGCGCGGAGGGACACGCCCAGGTCGCCGCGGTCATGGGTTCGTGCACCGCCGGCGGGGCTTACGTGCCGGCGATGAGCGACGAGTCGGTGATCGTCAAAGGCCAAGGGACCATTTTTCTGGGCGGCCCCCCCCTCGTCAAGGCAGCGACAGGCGAGGAAGTGACGGCGGAAGACCTCGGCGGGGCAGACGTCCACACCCGACTCTCGGGTGTTGCCGACCACTTTGCCGAAGACGACGCCCATGCCTTGGAGATCGTCCGTTCGTCAATCGCCAGCCTGCCCCGCCCGACCAAGGGGGTCGGCTGGGGACAGCCCCCGGTCGAACCGGAAGAGCCTCTCTACCGAGCCGACGAACTCTATTCTTTGGTGCCGGCGGACAGCAAGACGCCGATGCGGATGCGCGAGGTCCTCGCCCGGGTGCTGGACGGGTCCCGCCTCCACGAGTTCAAGGCCAGGTTTGGGACGACCCTGGTGTGCGGGTTCGCGAACATCGCGGGTCACCAAGTCGGCGTCATTGCTAATGACGGCATCCTCTTCAGCGAGTCCGCCCAGAAGGGCGCCCATTTCATCGAGCTCTGCTGCCAGCGTCGCGTCCCCTTGGTGTTCTTCCAGAACATCACCGGGTTCATGGTGGGGCGTAGGTACGAAAACGAAGGCATCGCCAAGCACGGTGCCAAGCTCGTCACCGCCGTGAGCACCGCCAATGTGCCGAAGTTCACCGTCGTCGTCGGCGGGTCTTATGGCGCGGGCAACTACGGCATGTGCGGCCGGGCGTTCCAACCGCGCCAGTTGTGGATGTGGCCCAACGCCAGGATCTCGGTGATGGGCGGTGAGCAAGCCGCCAACGTGCTCCTGACCGTCAAGATGGACCAGCTCGCCGCCGAGGGCCGTGCGATGACCGAGGAGGAGCAGGCCGAGTTCAAAGCGCCCACGCTGGCCAAGTACGAGTCCGAGTCCTCCTGCTACTACGCGACCGCGCGGCTGTGGGACGACGGGGTCATCGACCCCGTGGACACAAGGCGTGTCCTCGCCCTGGGCATCGAGGCGGCCCGCAACGCCCCGGTCGGCCCGCCGGCAAGCCCGGTCTACCGGATGTGAGCCGGAGCGCGATGACCACTAATCCTGTCGGCTTGGCCGTCCAAGTTATAATAGTGGCTGCGAAATGATGAAGAACGCGCTGATCGAGGTGGACGACCATAGCAAGGTTTGACCGACGGCCCCGTCGGGAGCCGCCGCCGGACATTAACGAACGCTTGCTGCGCATCCGCGAGGTGCGCCTGATCGGCGAGGACGGAAAGCAATTTGGCGTCCTCTCGACCCGAGAGGCCTTGGACAAGGCCCAAGAAGTCGGCCTTGACCTCGTTCTGGTCGCCGCCCAGGCCGAACCGCCGGTGGCCCGCATCGTCAACTACGGCAAGTACAAGTACGAGCAGGCGAAGCAAAAGAAGGACCATAAGCCGAAGAAGCAGGAAGTCAAGGGTATAAAGATCAGCCCGAACATCGCGGAGCACGACCTGATGGTCCAGGCCAGGAAAGCCAAGCAGTTCCTGGGCGAAGGCCACAAAGTCAGGGTCGTCTGCCGGTTCAGGGCCCGCGAACTCGGCCACCCGGAGCTGGGCGTCAAGAAAATGGACGTCATCTCCCAAGTGGTGGAAGAGGTCGGCAAGAGGGAGAAAGACCCGATGCTGACCGGTCGCGAGATGGTCATGGTGATCAACCCGAAGGTCGGGGGGTCCACCAAGCCAAAACCGGCCTCCCCAGCGGAGTCCAAGAAGGAAGGAGACATCGAAACCGATGCCAAAGTTGAAGACAAGCAAGACAGCGGCGAAGAGGTTTAAGATCACCGGCACGGGGAAGATCATGCGGCGCAAGTCGTATAACAACCACATGTTCTTCCACAAGTCCGGGGCGCAGAAGAGGCGCCTGGATCTGGACACCGAACTGAGCCCAACCGAAACCAAGCGCGTGAAGCGCCTGCTGGCCCTGTAATCCGGGCCGGCCCGACCGTCGGGCACCTACCGCCACCGACCCCAGGTCTGGGAAGCGGTCCGACAATACGACAGGAAAGAAAAGGAAACACATATGGCACGCGTCAAACGTGGCCTCATGCGGCACAAACGCCACAAGAAGGTCATCGAAAAAGCATCCGGCTATTTCAGCCGTAAGAACAACGTCTTCAAGAACGCCAACGAGCAGGTGATGACTGCCGGGCGTTACGCCTTTCGCGACCGCCGCGCCCGCAAGCGCGACTTCCGTCGCCTGTGGATCGCCCGCATCTCGGCCGCATGCCGCGAGTGCGGGGTCAAGTACAGCGACCTCATCCACGGTCTCACGGAAAAGGGCCACGACGTCAACCGCAAGACCCTGAGCGAACTGGCCATCGCCGACATGGAGGCCTTCAAGGCCCTCGTCAAGTCGGTCACGGCCTGAGACCAGGCACCTGTCCATGAAGAGGGCCAGCCCGACCGGGCTGGCCCTCTTCACATTGACGCCGTCACCCCTGGACCACGACCCGGCCGGCCGGGTGCCGCCCCGTCTTCCCTCCCCAGACCGTCTCGAAGGGGACCGGGCATCTGACCTCAAGCCGTCCGTCGTCCAGAGTGACGACCAAATCACCGTCGGGATGGGCCAGCTTGGCCTCGAACCCGGTCAACGAACCTGGGTTGGGGGCGACCCGCGCCTCCGTCCAACCCGCCGCCGTGCTTGTCACCCCCGCCACCCGTTGCAGGAACCCGAGCAACGGGTGGGCCGACCACGCGTGGCAGTCCGACCGGGAAGGCTCGTTCATTTCCACAAAGGTGGTCAGCCCAAGGGCGATTTGGTCGCGCCAGGGAGCGATCAGCTTCCAATAGTCGACCTCTGGCTGGGCCTGGTGCCGGTAGTAGCTGAAGTAGTAGGTGGTCTTCGGTGCCTTGGCCTTCTCGACACCCTCGTACGGCCATGGCGACATCGGCAAGCCAAGTTCCCTCTGCGCCATCCGGTACATCGCTTCCCCATGCTCGGTCGGCACACCCGGGTCGCGGGGGTGCTTGACGAGGCCGTCATCGTCGACGACGAACTCCTTGAGGTACCGACGGACGGGGTCCAGCGACCTGCCCAAGAGCTTCGCCCAAACCGCCTCGGTCCATGCCAAGAGCGCCTGGTGCGGGGTGGCCAGTGCCCCGCCGGGCGGCTGGCCCCAACTCCAGTCCAGCCAGTCCAAGAAGCACCAGTACGATGATTCGGGATGCAGGAGCAGGTTCTCCCGCCACTCGCGCAGGATGTTGTCGCCGATCCGCTTGTACCGGTCGCTGAGGGGGACGCGGTCGTACAGGTGCTGGTCGGCCACCATATGGATCCACCACAGCGAGAACGGCGGGATCACCTCCTTTTCGCGGCACGGGTAGCGGCTGACGGTCAGGCCCCCGTCCGTCTGGTCCCACGTGAACTGGTCGACGGCGTTGCGCGCCATCTGACGGTCGTGGCCCAGCAACATGTGGAGCATCACCTGGATCCGGGTGTCTCCGGTGTACTGGAGCTGTTCGTAGTAGGGACAGTCGAAATAGGTCTCTCCCGCGCAACGCTGCGCGGTGCGGACCCCGACGTCCCAGATCTCACAGACCCCGGCGGTCGGCGAGGTGAAGGTGCTCAGCACCTCGTAGGGGTAGCCCGTCTCGTAGGACTCAAACGCCTCCACGGTGCAGGGGCCGTGAGCCTCCAGCTGGACGTACCGGTACGTCCGCCACCAGAGCGGCTCGAAGGTGTTCTCCCCACGGTGGAAGACAAGCTCGTCGCGGGGGCCGACGAAGTGCTTTCCCCTCGTCTCGTTGCGGTTGAACTTGTTGCCCTTGTCGTCATAAAGCGCTTCGGCGTAGCCGATCTCAAGCTGACCGTCGCCCTCGGCACGGACGGTGACCCGGGGGAACGCGCAGAGCAACTCTTGGGCGTCGAGGAGGACCTTGTCGCCCGCCTTCAGTTCAAGGGTCGTCCAGGCCTTTCTCGTGTCGTCCGCCTCGACGACACGGAGGGACTTGCCCGACCGGTCATAGCGCATCGGCGGCAGGGACCGCGGACGCAGCCACCAGCCGGACCCACCGTCGACGGCTCCTTCGGGCACGGCCGTGCCGTTTCCCCGCGTCTTGCGCCAGTCGTGGGCTTCCACTTGGGCGAGGTGCTCCCAACTCGGCACACCGGCGGAATCAACGCTCTCGCTCGGCCCGACCTCCCAGTAAAAGCGGTTCATGTCTGGATGCCGGGGACGCGCGTGGTGGGCGGTGACACGCCGCCACTCCCAGTCCCCGGGCGTGTTCAGGCCTTCCCCGTCCACCATCAGGCCGGTGCGTGAAAAGATCTGGGCCATGGGCGCGTCGGTGCCCCAGTTCCACACCACGACGTGGACCATGTTCTCACCGGACTTGAGCCATGGCGCCAGGTCCACCGTGTCGTAATGCCAGTGGTCACGGTCGCCGCGCTGAGGTCCCCAGGCGACCAAGTGCCCGTTCACATAGAGCCGGAAGCGCTGGTCGGCGGAGACACGGACTCGGCGCGACGACGGCACCTTGTCCAAGGTCAGGGCATGACGGAACAGAAAGACGCCGAACGACTCGCTGGCCATGACGTCGGGCCCGCACCACGACGCCTTGAACGGCTCCAAGGCCTCGCTCATCTCCTGACTGTACCGCTAGATAAACCCGCGCTTCTTGAAGAGGCCGTATGCGACCAGAGACAGCACCACCATCAGCCCGATGGCCAGGGGGTACCCGTACGCCCATTGCAACTCGGGCATCTTGGTGAAGTTCATCCCGTAGATACCGGCGACCAGAGAACTGATCATCAGAAGCGTCGAGACGACGGTCAATACCCGCATGACTTCGTTCAGTCGGTTGCTCACCACCGCGAGCTGAGCGTCCATGATCGACGTCAAAATGTCCCGGCCCAAGTCGATGTTGTCGCTGACCCGAAGGATGTGGTTGTAGACGTCTTGGAAATGCCGCTGCATGTCGCGCGGGACAAGCGGCGGCCCGTGGCGCATGATCGCGTCCACCGTGTCGCGCAAGGGCGAAACCTGCTTCCGCATGACGAGCAACCGGCGCTTGAGCGCCAATGCGGCCGAGTTGTCCAGCTTTGACGTGGCGTACACCTCGTCTTCCAGGTCTTCGATCTGGTCGTGCATGCCGTCAAGGACGGAGAAGTACTTGTCCAAGGCGGCGTCGACCAGGTAGTAGGCCACCTCCGCCGGAGTCTTGCCCAGGTCGTTGGACTCGCGTTGCCAGTGACCCCGGATGTTGGCGACGGTCGAACTCCGCTTGGGACACGCGGTCACGATTTCGGTCTTGCTCAGGAAGACGCCGACGTACAGATAGTCGGGTTCGTCGCACGTCCCTTCGATGAACGGCACCATGAACGCGGCCTGTTCCTCGCGCTCAAAGAGGCCGGCCTGCATGTGTGCCTTCACAACGTCCTCGACGACGAAGGCGTCGAAGTGAAGGCTTTCCGACAGGAACTTTTGCCCGTCCTCCTCGTCCGGGCAAAAGGCGTCCAGCCACCACAGCAGGCCCTCCTCCTTGCGCCGGGCAAGGTACTCGCCGTACTGGGCCGGGCGGATCTTGCCTCGTTCGAGGACGTGGACCTCGACCTCTGACTTGCCTACTGGTTCGCCCATTGGTTCACCAGCCACCAGCAGCCTTGGTCGTGCGGCATAAAGCGCGGGTTGGTGATGACTTCAAAGGCGGGCAGGTAGCCGAGCTCCCTCCTTCCGTACTTGCGCAGGCGGTCCACAACTTTCTCGACGTGCAAGCGGGCCGCCTTGCACCTCTCGATGTCGGCCAAACTGCCCCCGATGCGGGCGTGGGCCTGTTTGGCGGTCCGCTCCAGGGTCTCGAAGAGATACCGCGCCGGGGCCAGGTGGCCGATCGCGGCGTCAGGCTGGGCCGCGGCGTACTCCTTGTGGGCCAGGCCCGCCATGCGGACGAACTCGACCGAACTCCGCAGGAAGACGGCGGGGAGCTTGTACGCCTCGTCGTCGGTGGCCTGGAGTGCCTTGTTCGCGATCGTGAACGCCTCGTCCCCCGCCTCGCTGTTGATGAAATCGCCGTGGTGCATCCAGGCGAGGAACGGGTTGCTGTAGAGCAACATCCGGCACTTGAGGCCGTTGCGTATACGCGAGAACGCGAAGGGCCCGCCCAAGGCGGGGAGCTCGTCCGCCATCAGCCGGGCCCAAGTCCCCTGGCCCGCCTCGTCGTAGGCGTCGAAGAGGTCGCCGGTGTCGTGTCCCTGGAGTAACTTGCCCGCCCAGTCGACAGCGGGGAAAAGCGTGTCGTAGGCTCCAAACAGGCCCCCCTCCCATGTCGTCACGCAGGTGCCCGCCAGGCCTTTGCAGTCGGCGGCGACTTCGCGGATGTTGCGCTCGGTCTCCTTAAGGTGGCACCAAACCGCGTTGTAGGTATGGACGGTCGGACAGCCGATCACCTGATGGCCGAGCTCACCAAGCTTTTTGGCTGTTTCAGCCACACCACTGTTGTATTGCCAGTCAAAGAGGATCGTTTGTTGGGGCAAAGCGGACAGGGCGTCTGGGTGTTCCAGGAAGATGTCCCCCCAGACGGCGGGCGTCCGGCCCGCGGCCACGACCCGTCGGGCCAGCGCGCCGAAGTGTCGGGCGTAGAGCCATCCCTTGGGATCGGCCTGACCTTGGCTTTGCTCCTGGCACCGCGGGCACACGTTCAACTGCGCGGTCTCGTCACCCCCGATGTGCACGATCGGGCCGGAGAACGCCTGGAGGGTGTCGTCGAGGATCTTTCCGCAAAGCTCGACGAACTCCGGGCACGAGGGGCACGCCTGGAGCCCCTTGAACAACTCCTCCCTATACCGCTTCCCTTCCTCCGTGTAAATCAGGCCCTCGACGTGACCGAGCAGGTTGATGAACGGGACGATCTGAAGGCTGGGGAACTCGCTCGCCACGTCGCGCACCATCGCCGGCGTGACGGCCCCTTTCCCATGCGCCCAAGGCAAGGACGGATAGGCGAACCGGTGCTCCAGATATAGGCCGAGATGGGTGTAGCCGGCTTCCTGGGCGACACTCGCGTATTGGTAGAGGTGGTCGCGGGTGGGAGCCTGTTCACGCGCCAAGTCAAGCATCCACATCCGGATCGCCATAGGAACCCAGCGTACCTACGGGCAGCCGGAGGGCTCGGACCCTTTACCGTGCGGGGGCCAACTCCGCCGTCACCGTCGAGCACCAGTGACGCCCTTTCGGGGTGAGCCGGAGCACCTTCTCGTTGTCCTCCAGCCAACCCTGGGCGACCATCTTGGCGCGGCCATCGGCGTCGTGGGGCACGTCGCTCGCCACCCCCTCGTTGAGGCGCAGGCCCAACATGAGGCGCTCAAAATCGTGGGTCGGGCCGTCCAGAGTCTCCTCGTCGCACCAGAGCCGGGCCTCCTCCGTGACCGCCTGGCAATACCGCTCGGGGTGCTTCATGTTGGTGTAGCGGCGGCGATGGCCGCCTTCCCGGACGCAACCGACCGCCCCCGGACCGTAGGCCAGGTACTCCTCACCCCGCCAGTAGCAGAGGTTGTGCTGGCAAGGGTGTCCGAAGTTCGATATCTCGTATTGAGGCAGGCCCGCCTCCGCGGTCGCGGCGACCGCCTCGTCGTACATCTCCACGACGGTGTCGTCGTCAGGTAGGTCCAACATGCCGCGCAGGTGGAGCCGGTAGTAGCGCGTGTTGGGCTCGATTGTCAGGCCGTAGAGGCTCAGGTGGTCGGGGTGGAGGGAGAGCGCGGTCGCAAGGTTGCTCCGCCAGCCCCGGGCAGACTGCCCCGGCAAACCGAACATGAGGTCGAGGTTGAGGTTGTCGAAGCCCGCCTGACGGGCCGCCCCGACTGCCCGGGCGATGTGGTCGGCGTCGTGGACCCGGCCCAAGCGCAGGAGGTCGGCGGCGGCGAAACTCTGCGCGCCAAGGCTGATCCGGTTGAACCCCGCCGCCCGCATCGCGGCGAACTTCGGCATGTCCACCGTCCCCGGGTTTGCTTCGCTGGTGACCTCGCCGCCCTCTACCAGCGGGTGGGCGGCAAGCACCGCTTCGAGCAGGCGGCATATCTGCGACTCGCTCAAGAATGTCGGCGTGCCCCCACCAAAGAAGACCGTCTTGGCCGGACGGCCCCGCCATGGGGAGCGCTCCGTCTCCCTGATCGTCGCGGCGACGGTGCGTTCCACGACGTCGCCCGACATCGCGTAGCTATTGAAGTCGCAATAGCCGCATTTCGAAGGGCAGAACGGGGTGTGGACGTAAACCGCGACGGGCGTCATTCACGAGAAGTCAACCCGACGAACAGGCCGAACAAGGCGCCGAACGCCTCAGGATAGACCGGCCCCTTGCACCAGACACAGTTGCCCGGCGCCGCCATCATGAGGAAACGATAGCCCAGACCGAGCAAAGTGCCGGACAAGACAGGAAGGGCCAGGCGTTTCAACACGTCCACCCTTTCCCGAACGCCAAACTCGCCGTCGAGGTTCCATCGGCCCCACCGTGGTGTAACCTTGCGCGGTTGTGCCCAGCCGACGCGCCCTTTCATCGACCATCGTCCTTGCTTCTGCGTCCCTCAGCCTGGCCCAGTTGCCCGTCCAGGCCAAAGACCGCCACGAATACGACCTCCTCGACGTCGCCTGGGACATCTCGTTCGACTTCGCCAAGGGCACAGTCAAGGGGGATGTCACCAACACCCTCAAGACGACGAAGGACGGCGCGCTACTCGTCTTTGACCGCCCCAAGCTGACGATCGACTCGGTGAAGGTCGATGGCAAGACAGTCGCCTTCGAGCAAAACGACACGGTCATGGCGGTGAGGGTGAAGGGGCGGGCAGGTCGGGTTATGAAAGTCCGCGTCCAGTACCATGGCGCGCCCGAGGCGGGCATCTACTTCGTCCCTGCCAAGTACGCCTTCCCCGCCAAGACCCCGGTTGTCTACACCCAGGGCGAAATGGTCGACAACCGCTACTGGCTCCCCACTTACGACTGGCCCGACGACAAGGCGACCAGCCAGGGAACCGTCCACCTTCCCAAGGGTTGGAAAGCCCTCTCCAACGGGCAGTTGCGCGGGGTCACCCATGGGAAGACCGAAGACGTTTGGCGTTGGCGGATCAGCCGCCCCCATTCGACATACCTCATTTCCTTGGTCGCGGGGCCTTACGACATCGTCGACGACGGCCACGCCAACGTCCCGGTGAGCACTTGGGTGCCCCAAGGCCTCGCCGACTGGGGCAAGGTGACCTTTGGCGGCACCGACAAGGTCATCGCCTTCTACAACAAGCTGACCGGTTTCGATTATCCGTGGGAGAAGTACAGCCAGTCGGCCGTGCCCGACTTCATGTTCGGGGGCATGGAGAACGTGACCTGCACCACGCAGACGATCGGAGCGCTGTTCCCGCCCTCGTACGTCGGTTTCAGCGACGCGACCGGCCTCGTGGCCCACGAACTGGCCCACCAGTGGTTCGGCGACACGGTCACGTGCCCCGATTGGCCGCATGCCTGGATCAACGAAGGATGGGCGTCGTTCCTCCCGTCTTTCTGGACCAGAGAGAAGGAAGGCGAAGCCGCCTACACCATGGCCCGCCAGGGCACCCTGGACGGGGCCGCCTCGACCTCGATCTTCCAGTCCGACCGCGCGATGATCCACACGAAGTACAAGGACCCGTTCGACCTCTTCGACGGATTTGCCTACGGCGGCGGCGCGGCGCGCATGTTCATGCTGATGCACGAGGTCGGCGAGGACAAGTTCTGGCCGGCGGTCAAGGCCTATCTCAACGAGCGCAAGTTTGAGAACGTCACGACCGAGCAGTTCTTCGCCTCGTTCTCCAAGTCGGTCGGCCGCGACCTCGACGCCTTCCGTCGCCAATGGTTCTACACCAAGGGTGCGCCGTCCCTGACCCTTGTGCGGAACGGTCAGCAGACGGTCGTCAAGCAAGCCAAGTACCCCTTGGCGTACCCGGTGCCGCTCGACGTCCTTCTTGTCGACCATGACGGGAAGGTCGAGAAGCGGAGCCTCCACCTGACCGAGGACGCTGCGATCGACATCCCGGGCGCAGACGGTCGCCTGGTGGTCCTCGACCCCGATTGCTGGCTGATGGCCCGTCTGGACTACGACGCCGGATACACCGCAGAGGATTGGAAACTGCTCTACCGCGTCGCCCCGAACGACGGCTGCCGGGACCGGCTGCTCAACGGGCCGATGGCCAAGGCCCTCACCAGCCCCGACTGGGTGGAGTTGGCGCGAAGGGAACGCAACCCCCGGCTCCTCCGGAACATGGTGGGCCGGATCGACAACGCCGACATCGTCCTCGAACTGACGAACCACGCCGACAAGCAGGTCGCCACCACCGCTCTCGGCAGTTTGGGCCGGTTCAAGGGCAACGACGCCGTCCGGGCCAAGCTCGAACGAGTCTGGAAGTCCCCTGACTTCCCGGAGTACATGAAGAACTCCGCCCTCCAGGCGCTCTTCCAAATCGAGCCCTCGGACGCCCTCGCCGACGAGGCTTGGGCCAAACCCAGCCAGATGCTCGGGTACCAAGGCCAGGCCCTCGGCTATTGGACCGGGAAGGCCGACGACAAGGCGCGTCGCTTGTGCCTCACTCTGGTCACCTCGGACGCCACCGCCGAACCCCTCCGTATCAGCGCGCTCCGGGCACTGGGCCACATCAAAGACAAGCCGGGGAGCCGTGAAGTTTACGACACCCTGGTCGGCTATCTGAAGGAGCGGAGCAACTCACCGCTCCGGACGGCGATCAATGCCCTCGCGGACTATGGCGACCCCGCCGCGGCGCCCCTCATCGAAGCTCACCGGAACCACAGCCTCTTCTTCGTCCGTCAAGACGTCGAACGGGCGCTCAACCGGCTGAAACGGTGACGGTCAGTCGATTTCGAGGGACTTGAACCGCTTTTCCGACTGGGTCATGTCGGCGGTGAGGACGGTGTAGGCCCACTGCACGCGCGCCCGCAATGCTGTCGCACTCTTGGCCTCGTCCGATCCGGGCGTGAAGTTGTCTGGTTGCGTCCGTCGGTTGAGTTTTTCAAAGGCCCGGCGGACGGCGTCAAAGTCGTCTTGAGGCCCGACTCCGAGGATCTGGCGGGCCTGCGCTTTCAGGTCTCCCTCGGTCGGCGTCGCCCGGGGGGCTGGTGCGGCCTGCCCGGAAACCGAATCCACCGCCGACACCTCGCCTTCGGCAAGGTCGCTGGCCGAGGGCGTGCGGGTGGCCGCGTTGAGTTCCTTCCACGCGTCGTCCCATTCGATGCCCTTGATCCTGTCCCATTCGCGGTTGACATAGCCGCGCAGCAGGTCGTAAGCGCGCTGGAACTCGCTCAATGCCGGACTCCCATCGTCGCCTCGACCTCCTCGATCGACGAGCTCAGGCTCTGAAGATGGCTCAGGTTGTCGCGGAGGTCGTCGGCGGTGCCGCGCGCCCCCATGGCCGTCATCATCGACATGCGGCTGTGCAGCTCGCTGAGAGCAGCCTCGGCTTCCCGGACCTGCTGGTCAAAACCGGCGAGTTGTCCGTCCGCCTGCTCCAGGGTCTCCTTGGCCTGCCGGTAGTTCGCCAAGGTGCGCTCGATGGAAGCCTTCTCCTCGACCGAGGCCGCCTGGGCGGACTTGAGTTCAAGCCTGGCCTCCTCGTCCTCGCTGATCCGGGCGTTGCGGTGGGCGCGGCGGATGTTGTCCCGCTGAAGGGCCACCTGGGTGATCTTGGCGATGAGCTGGGCCGACGCCTCCATGGCCTCCTTGCCGACCACCTGCAGCTCAGGCAAATTCCGGTTGGCCTTCATCGTGCGCTCGATCTCGTCACGTAACCGGCGGAGCCCAGCGGTCTGGTGACGGACTTCCGACGGCAGTTCCGTCGGGTGGGGCACCCCGGTGAGCGCCTGGTGCCGGCGAACCGACCACTTGAGGCCGACAATGAAGGCGACCACAACGAGAAGGAACAGACCAAAGATCGCGCCGAGAAACTCCATGCCTCACCCACCTTACAGTTTAACGTGGCTGACCAACCCGAAGTCCTTGACCTTAGTCCCTTCGAAGCGGACAAACGGCATCCATGTCAGCATGCGGCTGACCGGCACCACGCCGGTCAGACGATAGTAATCCTTTTGCCCCGACCAGTTGCGCGCCCACTCACCCGTCAGCCGCCAGGTTGTCGGCAGGATCGGCGCGGTGACCCTCAAGACACTCAGGTCAAGGTCACGGTCCTCCACCGTCTCGCCGTTGCGCAGCGCGACGTACTCGCCGACCACCGTCACGCCGCGCCAGAACACCGTCGTGTCGGCCCCTAGGGCCAACTGGTAACCCCGGTCGCGGCCGAGGGCCTCTTTTGGCAATTGGAAGGCGGTCAAGTCGGTGGCTTGGTTGGCCCACCCGTCTCCATAGGCAAAGCTGAGTCCGAAGAGGTTGCCCCCCACCCGGCCGATCACGCCCCTCGACCGGCCACGACCTCCGTCGGCCAAAGCGACCTTGATCGGGGCGTCTTCGTAAAGCAAAGTCGTGTCGATCCGCGCCGCCACCACCGTCGGCCTGAGTACCGCTCCGGTGCCAAACGGCAGGTACTGCTTCCCCAACCGCCAAAAACCGCGGTTCTCGATGTAGTACTCGTCCAGGGCCTCGGTGTCTGCGTCGGTGTCGACGCGGTGGAGGCGCTGGGACACCGTGACCCGGTTGCCCGATTCCAAGATGAGCCGGAACCCGACGACGCTCGGACGCCCCTCGATGTCGTACCA
The DNA here is from genome assembly GCA_019638795.1 of Fimbriimonadaceae bacterium. Lineage (NCBI taxonomy): Bacteria > Bacillati > Armatimonadota > Fimbriimonadia > Fimbriimonadales > Fimbriimonadaceae > Fimbriimonadaceae bacterium. The sequence goes on from JAHBTB010000001.1 coordinate 313,888, forward strand.
GCGGTACACCACCCGACGGTCGTTCTCCTTGGCCAAGGTCGGCCACAAATCGGCGAAGAAGGCGACATCCGGTGTTTGGGCCCGGGCCATCGGCCCGACAAGCAAAGCCAAAGCGAGCGCCGGCAGGCACCGCCTAGTCATCGGCGATCCTCAACACGACGTCGTGGGGGAGGGTCTTCTGCTCGCCCGTGACCAGGTCTTTCACCGACACCGTCCCGGCGGCAAGCTCGTCGTCACCGATGACGGCGGCGAGGACGGCCCCGTTGCGGTCGGCCTGCTTGAACTGAGCTTTCACCGACCGCCCGTCCAGGTCCAGCGAACATCCTGCCCCCCGGGCCCGCAGTTCCCGGGCCAGCCCGCGGGCCGCGTCACGGGCCGCCTCGGTGGCGGCGACGACATACCACCGGGTCGCGACCTTGGGCTTGGCCGCTTGCCCGGCGAGCTCGGCGACGTGGAGGGCGCGCTCCACCCCGATACCCACCCCGACGCTGGGTGTCGACGGGCCGCCCAGTTGTTCGACCAAGCCGTCGTACCGCCCGCCGCCACAGAGGGCGCCGAACTCCGCACTGACCACCTCGAAGACGGTATCCGTGTAGTAGTCCAGGCCGCGGACGATGCTGTCGTCGACCTCGAAGGCCGTACCTTGTTCGCGCAGGTGCCCCTGCAGCGCCTCGAACGAAACCTTGCTCTCGTCACCGAGGAAGCCAAGGATCGACGGCAAGCCGTCGAGGACCCGGCGGAGGTCGGGGTCTTTGGTGTCCAGCAGTCTCAGCGGGTTCTTCTCCGCTTTCGCCCGGGTTTCGCCGTCTTGGTCGGCCATCCACCCGCCCACGTGCTGGAGCACCGCCCTTTCGTAGTCGGCCCGGGTCTCGCCTCGGCCGATGGAGTTGACTTTCACAACAACGTCCGCGAGCCCCATCAGGTGGAAGAACCGTACCGTCACGTCGATGATCTCGGCGTCCGCCAACGGCGATGGGCTACCGATCAACTCATAGCCCGCCTGGTGGAACTGGCGGTACCGCCCCTTCTGCGGTCGGTTGTAGCGGAAGACGGGGCCGAAGTAACCCAACCGGGTGACGACGCCCTGCCCGCCCATCGGGTGCTCGATGTAGGCGCGCATCGCCGGTGCGGTGCCCTCTGGACGCAGGGCGACGTGCCGCCCCCCCTTGTCCGTGAAGTCGTACATCTCCTTGCTGACGATGTCGCTGGTCTCGCCGCTCGTGCGCAAGAACAGGTCGAGGTCCTCAAAGATCGGTGTCCGAACTTCTTGGTACCCGTATAAACCTGCCACTTGACGGAACACCTGTTCGGCCGCCTGCCACCGGTGGACCTCGAAGACCGGTTCCTTGGCGTAGGGGGCGGGAACGATGTCCGCCGTGCCACGGGGAGCCTGGTACTTGCCCGCCACTACTCGAGCCTCCCGTTTAAGGAAACCTTGAGGAGGTGGTCAAACGCGTCGTCAGGCATCGGACGCGGGGTGCCGACCATCCGCGCGTTGGCGATCACTTGGCACACACGCTCTAAGGTTTCCATACGGTTATAGGCGTCGGTCAGGCAATTTCCCATGACCACCGCGCCATGGTGGGAGAGCAGGAACGTCTTGTGGTCCTCAAGAAAGGGCCGGATCGCCGCAGGCAACTCTTCCGTGCCTGGCATGCCAAACGGGACGTTGGCGACGCTGCCCAAGACGATCGCCGCCTCGGGGAGCCAGTTGTCGGGCACCGTCTCACCGGCCAAGGCGAAACCGGTCGCCATCGCGGGGTGGGCGTGGACCACCGCCTGGCAGTCCGGACGGCCCGCATAGACCGCCAAGTGCAGTTTGACCTCGCTGCTCGGGGCGTTCCCCTTGACCACGCCGCCCTTGTAGTCCATGACGACGATGTCGTCTGGGCGCAGATGCCCCTTGCTGAGCCCGCTCGGCGTGCAGAGAAGGCGCTTGTCGTCCAGGCGCGCGCTGATGTTGCCTTCAGCGGCACCGACTAGCCCACGCTGCCACAAGCGTCGTCCGGTCTCACAGATGGCGGCCCGTAGTTCGAGTTCGGTCATGAAAGTGACCTGATTATGATGGACGGCGACCCGCAACTTAGGCCACGGCGGCGGCGACCGCCACTTGGCCGCAGAACTCCACCTCGGCCTGGGCGGAGACCTCGTTGTAGGCCATCACCGGCACGGTGACGCCGGTCCGCTCCATCAGCTTACGCAGGGCGAGCCGCACTTGGGTGCCGCACAAGAGGACCACTTGCCGGCTTTGGGCCGTCGCCGTCTCCACCTGCTGGGACACTTCCTGGACGAAGGCCTGCTGCTGGGTGGGTTCCAGGGACACCATCACCCCTCCGGCCGTCGACTGCACCGCCTCCTGCATGGCCCGTTCGGTGGCGGCGTCCATCGTCAGGCACCACAGCTTGCCGGCCTCGTCGATGTATTGTCGGGTGATGGTGCGTGCGATGCTCGCCCGCACCAGTTCGCCCATCTGCTCCATGTCTTTGACCCGGCCGGCAAAGTCGGCCATGGTCTCCAGGATGGTGATGACGTCGCGGATCGGGACCCGCTCGCGAAGCAGGTGCTGGAACACCTTTTGGACGTCGCCCAGACCCACCCCGGCAGGTTGGAGTTCGTTGACGACGGCTTCGTTGGTGTTCTTCGTGGTCTCAAGGAGTTGTTGGACTTCCTGGCGGCTCAGGAGCTCGGCGGCATGGGTCTTGACGACCTCGGCCAGGTGCGTCGTCATCATCGCGGTCGGTTCGACGACGGTGTAGCCGCTTCTTTCTGCCTGCTCCCGCATCGGCGGTTCGACCCACACGGCGTCCAGCTTGAACACCGGTTCGACCGTCGGCGTGCCGATGACCGGGTTCAGGACGTTGCCGCTGTCAATCGCCAACAGGCAGTCCGGCTGAGCCTCTCCCTTGGCGACGTCTTCCCCCCGGACCTTGATGACGTACTCGTAGGGGCCGAGCATCGCGTTGTCGCGGATGCGGACGCTGGGCATGACATAGCCGATCTCCAGGGCGATCTGGCGGCGGGTGGCCGTGACACGCTCGGAGAGGTCGCCACCGACCCGAGTGTCGGCGAGTTTGGTCAGGCCGTAGCCGATTTCGATCTCCAGTGCGTCGACATTGACCAGCGGCAAGACGGCCTCCGGGCCCGTCGGGACGACAGGGACCACCGGCTTGGGCGCCTTCTCGACGGGCGGGGACAAGAGCCCTTTCGAGATGTCCGGGTTGCTCTTGGCGATGCGGCTGATGGCGAACATCAGCCCCCCGACGGCGAGGAAGATCACGCTCGGAAACCCAGGGACCAGGGCGAAGCACCCGATCGCGACACCGGCGGTAGCGAGGGCCCGAGGCTGGCCCAGCACTTGGCCGAACATCGTGCCCGCCATCCCGGTCTCTTGACCGGCGCGGGTGACAAGGAGGCCGCTTGCGGTGGAGATGAGCAGGGCCGGAATCTGGCTGACCAGACCTTCGCCGACGGACAGGATGGCGTAGGTGCTGAGGATCGCCATGGGGTCGCCTTCGCCGCGCATGAAGCCCGTGGCAAAGCCACCCAGAATGTTGATCGCGATGATGAGCAGGCTGGCGACCGCGTCGCCCTTCACGAACTTGCTCGCGCCGTCCATCGCGCCGTAGAAGTCGGCCTCCTGCTTGACCTGTTTGCGGCGGGCCCGGGCTCCTTCTTCGTCGATCAGACCGGCGGCCAAGTCGGCGTCGATCGCCATCTGTTTGCCGGGCATGGCGTCGAGGGTGAACCGGGCGACGACCTCGGAGACGCGTGTCGAACCGTTCGTGATGACCACGAACTGCACGATCATGAGGATGAGGAAGCTGATGAAACCGACGACGAAGTTACCGCCCAGCACGAACTGGCCGAACGTGCCGATGACGTTGCCGGCATGGCCGTTCCCAAGGATCAGCTTGGTGGCCGCGATGCTCAAGGCCAGGCGCATCAGCGTGGTGACAAGGAGGAGCGACGGGAAAACGCTGAACTGGAGGGGGTCCTTGACATTGACGCTGGTGAGCAAGATGACCAGCGACCCGGCGAGGGTGGTGACCAGACCCAGGTCAAGGATGATGTCGGGCAACGGCATGACCAGCATGGCCACGACGACGAGCACGCCCAAGCCAAGCAAGAGGTCGGTGTGCTTCAGGACTTGTTGCAGCTGGCGCATGGCGTCGAGGTTCACGCGGGTCCACTACGGGCCCATTGGTGTTCTCGGTGTTTTTGCCGGGAAATGGAGGCCAGCAACCGGTCCGAAAGGCTAACCGACGACGCTGAGCGGCGTCAGATTCCGCGCCCGCGGTGAGGCGGACCCGCCCTCGCGCTGGATCGGCCGGTACAGAGAGTCCCGCTCGACCGGCTCGCGCCCCGCCTCCTCGATCATCGCGCACATGTTCGCAAAGGTCAGGACCTGCTTTTTGTTGCCAAAGTCACCCTCGTTGTAGGTGATCTCGTACTCGTGGACCAGCCCGTCGGTGTCGTTGGCGCCGTACCAGAGGGCGGCCTGGGTGACTTCCGGCGTGTTCATGATCCAGAAGCTCTTGATGTGGTCGAAATTGTCGAGCATCAGCCGGGCGACCGCGATGTTCCGCAGGTCGACGTAGGCGGACGGCATCTTGCGGTCGGCGAGCTCGGTGTTCTCCGGGTGGAAGCACAGCGGCGTGAACGAGACGAAGTGACCGGTCTCGTCCTGCAACTCGCGCAACTGGACGAGGTGCTGGACACGCTCCTCGTTCGTCTCGATGTGCCCGTAAAGCATCGTCGCGTACTGCTTCAGACCGAGCTTGGCGGCCGAACGGGCCACCGCCTTCCACTCCTCGCCTCCGAGTTTCCGGCCGAACAACTCGCGGTGCACGCGGTCGCTGAGGACTTCGATACCGCCGCCCGGCAACGAGTCCAGACCGGCCTCGATCAAGTCCTTCAGGGCCTGGTCGATGGAGACGTTGCCCTTTCGGGCGATCTGTTCGATCTCAATGGCGGTGAACGCTTTGACATGCACCCCCGGCAGGGTCTCCTTGACGACCCGCACCATGTCCATGTAATAGCTGTACGGCAACCTTGGGTTGATGCCCCCCACCATGTGGATCTCGGTGAGGTCGACCTCCTTGTGCCACTGCGCCCGCTTGCGGACCTCTTCGATGGACATTTCGTAGGGGTCCGGGCCGCCCTTCTTGGCGTAAAACGAACAGAACTTACAGAACTTGTTACAGATGTTCGTGTAGTTGATGTGCTGGTTGCGGACAAAGTAGGTGGTCTTGCCGTGCCGCCGCTCTCGCACCAGGTTGGCCATGAAACCGACACCGGTCAAGTTCGGGGAGTCGAAGAGGGCCACGCCGTCCTCGGCGGTCAACCGCTCGCCCGCCTCGACCTTCAAGTAGACCGGGTAAAGCTCTTCACCGACGACACGCTTCGGGTCGATTCCCATTGTCCTGTTGTCCCGAACTTTCAATTTTCATTGAAAGTTCCACGTGCATTGTATACCAGGTGCCCCCGGCTGGTCGGGCCGAAAGAGGTCGGAATCAGGGCGCCACACCAGCGGGGACCGTCACCAGACTGCCCTCGTCGACGAGTTGGAGCGCCGCCTTCTTCAAATCCTCGAGCTCGATGTTGTCAAATGTCCGGACCAGGGTCTCGCGGCTGATGACGCTGCCGTTGACCAGGGTCCAGTAGCCCTCCCAGTCGCACCGGTCGGCCAGGCCGTCGCTCAGTGGACGGTCGGGCACGAGCCGGAACGGAGACGGGGAGAACTGGCCGTAGAGGGCAAGGCGCGCGACCAACTTGGCCCGGGCCAAGGTCGCGTCGTCCCACTTCGCCGAGTCGTCGCGGACGGCGGCGGCGACCTCGGCGGTCATCGCGAGGCCCTTCGGGTCGGTGTCGGCGGCCCGGAACGCGACGAGGCGGGGCGACCACCCTTTGGAGGTCGGCCAAAACACCGAACCCAGTTCGTAGCTGAGCCCCTTCTCCTCACGCAGGACGCGGTAGAGCGAACAGTCTTTGCCCACCCCGGCCGCGACGGTGGCGAGGAGCTTGGCCGAGCCACCGGGGGTGGATGGGGTGAGCGGCTTGCCGAACAAGCCATGGACGGCAAACTTCGCCCCGGTGGAGGCCAGCGGCTTGTCGCTGACGTCGATCCGTGGCTTGGCGCCCACCGGCGGGATCCGATAGGTCCGGAATCGGTCGAAGACCTCTTTCTGCCCTGCCCCGGGCTGGACGGCCCCGCCCACGACGACGACCATCTTCTCGGGACGGAACACCCGGTGGTACAGCGCGACGACCTCGTCGTTGCGCAGGGACGACTTGTCGGTGCGCCAGAGGTCCATGGCAAGACGCCACGGGTCGTCCGGCCCGTCCAGACCCGCCCGTGCCGCGTCCAAGTCTGCGTCCCTCAGGTTGGCCTCGACGGCCAACGAGGTCGCGATGAAGACAGCAAGGCCGAGCGAGTCGGCCGGCATCCACACCTCGATCTTGACGAGGTCTTCCGTCGCCGTGACCCGAGGGCTGACACCGCCTTGCGAGCCGTACTTGACCAAAGTCAGGTCATTGAAGCTGGACGTGCCCTTCAGCAAGGAAGCCGTCAGTATCTTCCACGCCGCTCGTTCCCGCGGCCCGGTCAAGTCGGCCCGCGCCCACACTTGAACCACGACCCGGTCCGCACCGGCGTCCGGCACTTCGACGACCCGAGGCGAAACGACCTGCTGGGCGGCGAGAAGGGCGACGGTCGTGGCGACAAGGCTCACCGCGTGGCCTCCCCGACGACTTTGTCAAGCATGGCGAGGAAGGCGTCGTCGCTCACTCCCGCGGCTTGCTGGAGGAGGAGGTCGGCACTCGCCGAGCCCGACGTCTGCATGAGCAAGGCCCGTGTCCGTGCCCCGACCAGCGGGTCTTCCGAGACCCCGCGCGCCCATCCTCGGACGGCCGTCCGCCCCACGACGGCAAGAGTCCCGCGATCGTCTTTGGCGGCCTGGCGGGCCCGGGCAAGGGCGTCGTCGGTGCGGAACGCCACCACAACCAGGCAAGTGTGCGCGGAAGGCGTGAACACGGCTTGTACCCCCGGGACCCGGTCCTGGAGTGCGAAGGCGACCGCCATGGCGGTCATGGTCGACGAGAACCCGAGTCCGGGGACGACGACGGCGCGGACCGTGGCGTCCCCGCCCGCGGTGACGACGTCCTGGGTGGAGTCTCGGGACACTGCGGCCCCCTCACCCTTGGGCAAGACCCCGACGGCCCGTGCCGCCTCTTTGGCCATCGCATCGGTGTCCAGGTCGGCGACAAGCGACATGGTCGTCCGGCTCCCGACCAGGGTGCGCGACAGGAGTTCGGCACACTCACCCGGCGTGACCTTGGCGACGTCCTCTGCTTGAGGGAAGAGTGTCGCGCCGCCTGCGCCGAACGCTTCTGTCCAAGCTGCGTCGGTGGACGAAGCCCACCAAGGCCGAAGCGCCGCCTCTTCGGCCAAGACGGCGCCTTCACGGACGATCTGTTCCTGGGTGACCTTCAGAGGCGACATAAAGAGCCCCCGCAGCACCGTGACCGCGTCGTTCAGCGCCGCGGTCGGGCCATTGACCTCGATGTACATCGTGTCGCGCGTCGTGGACGCCGACAACGTACAACCTTTCGCTTCCAAAGTCTTGTCAAGCGTCCCGTCGCCGCGGGCGAACATATGCTCGAGGAGATGACGTCGCCCCTGTACCGCCCCCTCCGTTTTGTCGTCGGCCTCGAAGGCGACGCACAGGGCGAACCGGTCCATGCCCTTCCTCCGCTCGGTGTAGAGGCGTGCCCCGTTGCCCAGGTCTTTGCGCAGGCGCGGCTGGTCGACTTGCGGTGCGGAGAGGTGCCCCATGGCGAGGGCGACAAGAAGGGGGGCGGCGATCGCCACGCAACCAGGATACCAGCGGCCCACCCCCACCGGAGTCCCACGGTCTGTGTGCCTAGGTGGCGGGCGAACTGCCTATTTGTGTGACGGACCTGGTAAAACGCCGCAATCCGCAAGCGACGGGGCGGGCGGGACGGGCACCGGGGCCAGCAGGCGGTAAAGCGTCTGCTGGCCCTTCGCTTATCCCGACCTCGGCCTAGTCGAGGATCGACCTTATGACATCAAAAGAAGCCCTCAAATTTATCGCTGAGAATGAAGCCCAGTTCCTCGACATACGGTTCACCGACCTCTTCGGGATGTGGCACCACTTCACGATCCCGACGACGATGGTCAATGAAGGTGTGTTTGAAGACGGTTTGATGTTTGACGGGTCGTCGATCCGCGGCTTCCAAACGATCAACGAGTCCGATATGCTCCTCCTGCTCGACCCGGCGGGAATGTTCATGGACCCCTTCACCGAGCACCCGACCGCGGTCATCTTCACCGACGTCCGCGACCCGTTCACCCGCGAGGAGTACAGCCGCGACCCACGCAACGTCGCCGCTAAGGCGGAGAAGTACCTTCAGAGCACCGGCATCGCCGACACTTGCTTCTTCGGCCCCGAGGCGGAGTTCTTCATCTTCGACAAGCTGGCCTACCGCAACGACCCGCAGTCGGCCGGCTTCACCATCGACAGCGTCGAGGCGCACTGGAACAGCAACGCGGACGACGCGGTGGGATACACGATGCGCAACAAGGGCGGCTACTTCCCCGTCGCGCCCAGTGACAAGCTCAACGACCTCCGCAGCGAGATGTGCCTCTTGCTGGAGGAAGTCGGCGTCACCGTCGAACTCCACCACCACGAGGTCGCCGCTCCCGGACAGTGCGAGATCGACGTCCGGTTCGACACCCTCAAGACCATGGCCGACAAGCAGCAGAAGTACAAGTACGTGGTCAAGAACGTCGCCGCCCGCTACGGCTATGCCGTGACGTTTATGCCCAAGCCGGTCTTTGCCGACAACGGCAGCGGCATGCATTGCCACCAGTCGTTGTGGAAGAACGGCGAGAACATCTTCTTCGACGCGAACGGCTACGCCGGTCTTAGCGACACGGCCCGCTGGTACATCGGCGGCCTCCTCAAGCACGCCCCGTCACTCCTCGCCTTCACCAACCCCTCGACGAACTCCTACCGCCGGCTCGTGCCCGGCTACGAGGCCCCGATCAACCTCGTCTACTCGGCCCGGAACCGCTCGGCGTGTATCCGCATCCCGGTCAGCGGCAGTTCGCCGAAGGCCAAGCGGATCGAGTTCCGCGCCCCAGACCCGACGGCGAACCCGTACCTCGCCTTTGCCGCGATGATGATGGCCGGCATCGACGGCATCCAGAACCGCATCGAGCCGCGCGCCCCGGTCGACAAAGACCTCTACGAGTTGGCCCCCGAGGAGAAGGCGGACATCCCGCAGACCCCCGGCTCGCTCCGCGCCGTCCTGGAGAACCTCAAGGCCGACCACTCCTACCTGACCAAGGGCGACGTCTTCACGCCCGACCTCATCGAAGCGTACATCGACTACAAAATCAAAGCGGAGTGCGACGCCGTCGACCTGCGGCCGCACCCGTACGAGTTCTATCTGTACAGCGACGTCTAAGTTCCATTCGCCCAAACGGCCGGTGCCCGGTGCTTCACGCCCGGGCACCGGCCGTTTTTGGGCAGTCATATTTGGCGGATTTCATCACGAAGCGGAACGCCCCGCCATGCGCCAACGAGGAGTTTTGTTACACTCCTAGGCATGAAATGTCAATGGATTTCATTGCCTGTCTTGCTTGTCGTTGTCGTCACACAGGCCCACGCCGTCGGCCCGACCAGCCGCCTCTACATCATGAACTACGGCGAGTTCGGCGCAAACACCGGAATGGACATGGTCCAAGGGGCGACGGTGAGTTCGATCGACACGGGTTTTGGCGTCGACATCTGCATCGGTGTCGCGGCGGGAGACGTCCGCACCATGGGCTACTCCGGCGGCGACCAGGGTGAACGGTTTGACCTCAACGGCGTGTTTATCGGCGGCGGCCCCTACACCAACTCGATTCAATCCTCCCAACTGCACGACGGCACGTCGGACGGCAGACACAACTACAGTGTCAACTACACCACAGGCGACGTCATCGAGTTCGACCGCGACTGGGCGAACCCGGTCGTCCTCTTTAACGCCGCACCCCTTATGAGCGACGCCGGCTGGATCACCATGGACGCCAGCGACGGTAGTTTTTGGCTTTCCCAATGGGGTGGGCCCGACCTTGTCCAGCACCGCAGCCACACGGGCGCCCTCCTCGGCAGCTTCAACTCGGGGATCGTGGGGAGCGCGGGCCTGGCCTTCGACCGCGTCGACGGCACCCTCTGGACGGGAGACTACAACCTCAATCTCTACCAGTTCGACCAAGCGGGCAACCTGCTGCAGACCCAAGCGTGGGGCGGCAAGCTGACCGGCCAGTGGTACGGCATGGAGTTCGAGACAAACCCCGTGCCCGAGCCGACCTCCCTTGCGTTCGGGCTCCTTGCGTTGCCCCTGCTTAAAAGGCGACGCTAGGCCAAGATCGCTTCGATGTCGGCGATCTCGTCGCTGGTCAGGGGCCCCGAGTCGAGGACTTTGACATTCTCCAGCACTTGTTGGGGCCGGCTGGCCCCGATGAGGGCGGATGTGACGCGTGGGTCGCGCACCGTCCAGAGCAGCGCCAACTGGGCGAGGGTCTGCCCGCGCCGCTTGGCGACCGCATCAAGCTTTTGCGCCTTGGCCACGGCCTCGGGAGTGACCGCCTCCTCCTTCAGAAACCCTTTCTCGTGGGCCGCGCGTGAGTCCTCAGGAATGCCGTTCAGATACTTCTTCGTCAACAGCCCCTGGGCGAGCGGGCAGAACGCGATGACGCCGGTCCCCGTCCGGGACACCGAGCCCAAAAGGTCCTTCTCGATCCATCGGTTGAACATCGAGTAGCTCGGCTGGTTGATGACCGGCTTGTAGAAGCCGTTTTTCTCGCAGGCGGCCAAGGCCAGTTCCAGCTGGACGCCGTTGTAGTTGCTGAGGCCCGCATACAGCGCCTTGCCGCTCCGGACGGCGGTGTCGAGAGCCGACATCGTCTCTTCGATGGGGGTCTCGGAGTCGGGCCGGTGGTGGTAGAAGATGTCGACGTAGTCGAGCTGAAGCCGCCTCAAGCTCTGGTCCAGCGAGGCCAAGAGGTACTTGCGCGAGCCGCGGTCGCCGTAGGGCCCCTCCCACATCCAGTAGCCCGCCTTGGTGCTGATGACCAGCTCGTCCCGGTGTCCCTGGAAGTCGCTGGCGAGGATACGGCCCACGCGGCTCTCGGCGGCACCGGGCTTGGGCCCGTAGTTGTTGGCGAGGTCAAAGTGGGTGACGCCGTTGTCAAACGCGGTGACCAGCATCTGCCTGGCGTTGTCGTGGATGCCTTCCTCGGTCGTGTGGCGGGCCGCGTCGGTGCCGGGGTCGCCGAAGTTGTGCCAGCACCCCAGACTGACCGCCGGCAACTTCAGTCCCGAGCGTCCGCAGTGGCGGAACCAGTCCGCATGGACTTGATAACGGTCTTTGTTGAAGGTCGGCATGGCTGCGGCGTAGGCTACCTGGGGGAGTCAACCGGGATCCCTCCAGGCGGCGCCAGTCGCTTAGGACGCCGACCGGCGGCGGCGCGACAGGGCGAGGGCGAATGCCCCGCCGAAGGCCAGAGACGCCGGCTCCGGCACCGATTCGGTCGTGATGGTCAGCTCGGGGAAGGGCACCAGGCCCCCCACGTCAGAAAAGCCGAACAGGAGCTCGTCCATTTCCAGCCACTCTCCCGAGTCGTCCGTCCGGGCGTCGTAAGACCATGTCGGCATCCAGCCGGACAAGACGAGGTCGCCGTCCTCGTGGGCGCCCACCCAGGAGACACCGTCGGCGTTCAGGTGCACCAACACCGCGAACGGGAAGGCGTACGACTCGGACATTGAGAACGTGTAGGGGTCGGCGGCGGGATGGTCGTCCAGCGACTCGAAGATCGCCTCGGCCTCGGCCTCGGTGATGCCGGGGTCGATGACCTTGTCCTTCGGCGCGACGGTGTAGCCCAGTTGAAAGTCTTCGGTCGGATCGTGGACGCCGGGATCGTCGGTGATACCGAAGATCAGGCTCGTCGGCACAAGCATCTTCAGCTTCAGCGTGACGTCGATGATCGGGCCGTCGAGGGTGGGCACGTGGAACCAGAAGAAGCTCCGTCGCTCCAGAGTGCGCGAGTGCGGCCCGGCCGACGTGCCGTAGCCGACGTAGTAGTTTTGGAAGGCGGGGTCGTTGTCCTTCCCGCCTTCATCATAGAAAGCGCCGACCTGGAGGCTCGACACGGTGTACACCGTGCCCATGGCCGGACCAGCCAAGCACATTAGGCCAACCAGGGTTGAGCGTCGGAGAAATGTTGAGCCTCCCATGCCAACCTTTATACAACTGGTTGGTGTCAAGACAATGTCAAGCTGGCATTTATACGGGGCACGCTTCTAGCCTTTGTACATGCGGTCGAACGTCTGGTGGGCGTCCATGAGCGCCGACCTCATGATGTCCTCGGCGGCACCCGTCCGCCGGTCGGACAACGCGGCCAGCAAGGCCCCCTTGTCGAGCCGTGACGCGGCCTGCTCGCAGGCGTCCCAGCTGAGCACCGACCGGACGACGCGGTCGATCCCCTGGGCCTCGTCGTCATAGGGACGGGCCTGCATGTCGTGGCCCATCCACCTGCCGTACCCGGCGTCGAGCATCACCCCGGCCATCGCGATGTTCATCGCAGTGATCTGGGTGCCGAAGTCGATATCGTACTTGCCAGGGCCGCCCAGGTGAAGTCCGTCGTTGTAGCCCTGGCTGTTCAGGTGGGTGTGGTGGAGCGTGCCCGCCTCGATCTCCTCCACGGTGTCGTACACGTGGTCCAGACCGACCATCTCGGAATGGCCGATCTCCTTGTTCACCCCCTTCTTGGCCCGGCTGACTCCATGTTCTTCCTCCACGAGCCGCCACACGAGGATCGCGCTCGCGACAGTGGGCAGCAACATCGCGGGATGCCCCTCGTTAGGCTTAGGTTCAATGACTATGTACAGCTCCTCGCCAAGAGACTTCTCATATTTGCAAAACTCGGCCAGTCCCGTGCGCATGTGCCGGTGCATCTCGCGGACCGCGACCGTCGCGAGATCATAGCCCCATGAGCCGTTCCACAGCACGACCGAGGGGGCCAGGGCCTTGTCGGCGTGCCACACCGGACGCAACGGCCCATAGGTGAGGTCAAGCACCTTCTTGCCGAGGTCTCCCGCCGCAGCCCTTTCCCGAGGGTCCATGGAACAGATGCCGCCATAGGCGAAGTGGGCATGGGCGCCCGGCGTCGACATCGCCAGGGCCAACCCGGCCTCGCCCATCGCGTCGACAACCGCCGCGACGTTGCCTTCGTTCACCTCCGCGTCGTAGTGGAGTTCGAATCCAAGCTGGATGTGGTCCGGCAACCTTGGGGCGATCTCTCGGCGGATCAGCCCAGGCACCTTGGCGGTGGGCAGGTTCTCACCGCTCCAAGAAGGACGCATGTCGCCAGGGACAAATCCGCCCTTGCCTGCGTTAAAGGTCCAGCGGCAAATGCTGTGGTTGCGCTTAGTCGTGGCCATCGTCGTGCTCAGGTCAGATTATCCTGAAGAGCCGCCTGCCACTGCTTGTATGGGCCGTCGTAGGCGCCTGGGTCACGGGGGGTGTGCCGTCCGACCTCGGACAGAGCGTGAAAGGCGTCGGCCGGCTCGCGCCACACGCCCAGGCCGATCCCCGCGCCGCGCGCCGCTCCGACCGCGCCGTCAGTGTCGTAGAGTCTGACCTCGCATTGGGTCACGTCGGCGAACACCTGGGCGAAGAGCGGGCTGAGGAACATGTTGGCCCGTCCGGCCCGAACACTGGTGACCTGGCTTCCCAGGCCCGCCATCGCCTCGACACCATGCCGGAACGCAAAGGCGACACCCTCCATGCCGGCACGGACGATGTGGGGCCGCCCGTGCCGGGCGAAGTCGAGTCCGGTAAACGCGGCCCCCGGAGCGACGTTGCCTAGCGACCTTTCCGCCCCGTTGCCATAGGGCAAGGCCACCAGGCCGTCTGCCCCGGCCGGGGCCTCAGCGGCGAGTCTGTTCATGTCGTCAAAGGCCATGCCCGGACAGACCGTGCGCCTGACCCAACTGTAGAAGGACCCCGCGCCATTGACACAGAGGAGGGTGCCCGTCTTGCCGTTCACGTGGAGGAACGGATTGACGCGCTCCCGCGGGTCGGGCCGTGCCTGGTCACTGACGACATAGACGACGCCGCTGGTGCCCGCCGTCGCGGCCGCCTCGCCCGCCTGAAGGACCCCAAGAGAGAGTGCGTTGTTGGGTTGGTCGCCCGCGCGGTAAGTCACCGGGGTCCCCGTGGGGACGCCGGTCACGGCCGACGCGTCCGGGGTCACGTGCCCCTGGTCGCCAAAGGTCGGCACGACCTCGGGGACCAGATGGGCCACACCTGCCGCCTCCAGCAGCCCGGCGAACGGTCGGCCCGACGCAAACGACCAAGCCGCCATTTCGCTCAGGCCGCCTGGTGTGGTGGCCGCCCGACCGGTGAGCCGCCGGGCCACGTCGTCGCCGGGCAAGACCATGTGCTTGGCCCGGGCGAAGGTCTCCGGCTCGTTGTCCCGGACCCACGCCGCCTTGGCGACGGTGAAGTTGCCCGGCGTGTTCAGCGCCTCACGCAGGCATTCGTCACGGCCGACCCGTTCGGCCAAGGCCGCTCCGGTCTCGACCGCCCGGCCGTCGCACCAGATGACCGCGGGCCGTACCACCTGCCCGGCACCGTCGAGCAGCACCAAGCCGTGCATCTGGTACGCGACCCCGACCGCCACCACCTCGCGTACCCGCCCGCCGAGCCCGGTGACAGCCTCGACAAAGTGCCGCCACCAATGGTCGGGGTCCTGCTCGGCCCACCCAGGCCGTGGTGACGACAACGGGACCTCGCCGGTCTGCGGAGACTGGCCGGTGGCGACCACCGCCCCGGTCTCGGCGTCGACAAGGGCCACCTTCACCGCAGACGTGCCGACGTCGACCCCGAGAAGATATGCGGCCATGAGCGAGGTGATTGTGCGCCAAATGCGGACGGCGCGACGCGCTACCCGAAGACGAGCATGCCGCCAAGATGCCCGGCCAATGCGACAAGCCCCGCCCCGACGACCAAGGCGACCCAATAGCCCGGTGAATCCAAGTGGGCGGTCCTTCGCCGCGCGACCACGGCCAACATGCAACCCGAGGCGGCGAGGGCAAGGAGCATATGGGTCTCAGCCTTGCCGTTCAGCCCATAGCCCAGCCTGATCGCGGCGGTGAAACCCAGCGCGACCGTCGGGACACTGACCAACGCCCCGCCGAGAAGGCACGGCCAGGCCGCGTCTCGTAGGCCTGACTTGCGCTTGAGTTTGCCGAGAACCTCAAGGAAAGCGCCGAACAGGAACAAGGCGATGGGAAAGTGGACGATGGTCGGGTGAAAGGAGTGGGCGGGGACAAGGGGCCGTGCGCTTTCTGTCTTTGGAGAAGAGGTCTCGGCCGTGGCCGGGCGTCCGGTCCGGGCAGGCATCTCGGACCCAAATGTCATGCCGTCGTCTCCGGTCATTTTTTCGACGGCAGCAAAGACCGCGGCGTCGGGCTCGTCCTTTCCCGACTCGTGCATCACCTGCATCACCGCTTTCCCATATGCGTTGTGTTCGGGAGGCGATGTGTGGCAGTTACGGCACTGGGCCTCGGCCGCCGGTGAGCCCGGCGCGGGTTTGTAGTGGTCGTCAAAAGCGACCAAGAATTCGGGCTTGGCCGAGGCCATCGTCGCCAGGACAAAGACGAGGATGGGAATGACCCGGCGCATTGAGGGAATAAACTCGCCTTTGACGGCTAGAGTTCCACCAATTTGGAGATGGCGCGCTCGAGAGGACTCGAACCTCCGACCCTCAGCTCCGCAAGCTGATGCTCTATCCACTGAGCTACGAGCGCGCTCGTGAGAAGGGCATTATATCCGGTCGGACTGATAGACCAGAGGCCATAGGTAATCTCGCGACCAATGTCACCAGACAGCCGCAAGGTCTGCGTCCTCGGTGCCGGAACGATGGGATCGGGGATTGCCGCCCACCTCGCCAACATCGGCTTCGACGTGACGCTTCTCGACGCGACCGCCGAGTCGGCCCGGGCCGCCTATGAGCGGGCCCTCGCCGTCCGCCCGCCCCACTTCTATTTGTCCGGCACCGCCGACCTCGTCCGACTGGGGTCGGTGGAAAACGACTTGGCGTGGGTCGGCGAGGCGGACTGGGTCTGCGAGGCGATCGTGGAAAAGCTGGAGGCCAAACGGGCGATGTACCGGGCCATCGAACCTCACCTGAAACCGGGGGCGATGGTGAGCACGAACACCAGCGGCCTGCAAATCTCGTTGCTCAAGGAAGGGATGGGCGAGAGCTTCCGCCGTGTCTTTTTGGGCACCCACTTTTTCAACCCGCCCCGCTATCTGAAGCTCTTGGAACTGATCCCGACCGACGAGACGGACCCGGCGGTCGTGGCGGGCATGACCGAGTTCCTGGAGTCCCGGGTGGCCCGTCGGGTGGTCGTGGCCAAGGACACCCCGGGGTTCATCGCGAACCGGTTCGGGATGTGGTCGATGTTCATGGCGGTGCACGCGGCGGAAAAGCTGGGGTTGACGATCGAAGAGGTCGACGCCATCACGGGGCCGTTCCTCGGCCGTCCACGCAGCGGCAGTTTTCGGCTCAACGACCTTGTCGGCCTCGACATCATGGGCGACATCGCCGCCAACCTGGTCGAACGTTGCCCTCACGACCCGGGCACCGCGCACCTGGCCACGCCGCGCTCGATGCAGGTGCTGGTCGAGCGCGGCTGGACCGGGTCGAAGGCCGGCCAGGGCTACTACCGAAAGGAAGGCAAGGAGTTTGTCAGCTTCGACCTGAACACGCTGGCCTACCGCGAGAGGCGGGAGCCCGACCTGCCCGCCCTGGCCGAACTAGGCCGTCGTCCCCTTGCCGAGAGGTTGAGCGGAGGATTGCAGGCCCGCGACCAAGTCGGCGAGTTCCTGCGGACGTACCTCGTGCCGACCCTTCGTTATGCGAACGAGATCAGAGAGGAGATCAGCCACGACGTCCGCGACTTCGACCGCGTCATGAAGTGGGGGTTTGGCTGGGAGGCTGGGCCGTTCGAGATGATCGACATGGTCGGCGCCGAACACCTAGGGTTGGCCACCCGCAAGTTTTACGAAGGTGCGGAGGTCCTCAGCCACGCGGGGTCTTACTTCCTTCCCAAACCAGAGCCCCTCTTCAAGCCCCTTACCGATTTTCCCGTCGCGCAGACCTGGGCCAAGTTCCGTACCCGCGACATGGGGGACGGCGTGACGGCGGTGGCGCTCACCACCAAGATGGGGGTCTATGACCCGGAAGTCGTCCGCGACTTGACGACCCTCCTTGAGAGCGGGCAGATCGACCGGCTGGTCTTGACCAGCGAGGCCAAGTCGTATTCCGCCGGGTTCGACGTCCGGTTCTTTGTCGAAAAGATGGAGGCTAAGGACTACGGCGCGATCGACGACGCGATCGCCGCGTTCCAGCGCCTCGGCGTCCTGCTCGGCAAGGTGCCCAGCGTGGCGGCAGTCTGGGGACACTGCTTGGGGGGAGGGTTCGAGATGGCGGCGTCGTGTTCCCTGATCGCTGCCGCGGCCGAAACCCAGATCGGCCTGCCCGAAGCAAAGGTCGGCGTGATCCCCGGGGGAGGAGGCACCGCGCTGATGCGCACCCGCTGCCAATCCGGCGGAGCCAAGGGCCTCACCGAGGCGGTCAAGACACTGGCGACGGCCACAGTCAGCGACAACGCCGACCACGCCCGCAAACTCGGGTTCATGAGGAACGAGGACGTCACCGTCTATCACCCGGACATGCTCTTCACCGAAGCTAAGCGGCTGGCCCTCACTGCAACGGCACGAGGGAGCAGCCCGTGGGCCAGCGTGGAGGGGCCGGTGACCGGCATGGTGGACCGGGCCCTCCAGGAACTGAAGGCCAAGGGCCAGTTGAGCGACCATGACGTCTTCATTGCCGAGCAGGCCAAACCGGTCTTCGGCAAAGCGACCTCATACGAAGACGCTCTGGACAAAGAGCGGGCTGGGTTTGTGGCCTGTTGCAAGGAAGGACTGAGCTTGGCCCGGGCCCGACACATGCTCGAGTCCGGAAAGCCGTTGCGCAACTGAAGCAGAATCATAAGGCGATGGCAGGATTCACCCAGCACACGGGCACCACGGCGGTCTACGACGCCGACCACGTGGACACCGACCGGATCATCCCGGCCCGGTTCCTCAGCATGGTCACCCGGTCCGGCTACGGCCGATTGCTCTTCAACGACGTGCGCCGACAGGAGTCCTGCTTCCCGCTTGACCAAGCGGACGCGGAAGGGGCCAGTGTGCTGGTCGTCGGCACGAACTTTGGTTGCGGGTCCAGCCGCGAGCATGCGGTCTGGGCGATCCAGCAGGCCGGCTTCGTCGCTGTCGTCGCCCGCCGGGACCCCGACTCGCCGGGATACAGCGACATCTTTCGAAGCAACGCCGGCAACTGTGGCCTGCTCTTGGTCGAGTTGCCGCCCGAGAGCCACCGCCGTCTCGTCGAAGCTGGTTCGGGGGCCCGGGTCACCGTCGACCTCGTCCGGCAGGTGGTCGTGCTGGACGGCCATGAACTGCCGTTTGACATCAACCCCGCCGTCCGCGAGCAACTGCTGGCCGGCCTCGACCTCGTGGGCACGACGCTCGTCCACGAAGGCGACATCGCCCAGTTCGAGGAGAAATGGGACGCGTTCGCGCCGAAAGTGTGATGCGCCTCCGTGATAAGAGCGTCAGAATGGACAAGGACGCAATCTGATGATGGTCAGCCTCACCGCACTCGCCCTCTTCGCCCACGGCGTGCTCACCGCCCCAGTGCAGGGTCAACCCAAGTCGCAGGACAAGCCAAACCCCTTCCGCCGGTTCCAACTGAAGGACTTGGCCAAGGCGACCATCAAGGTCGACGGGAAGCACGAGTTCACCGCGTGGATCATGGACACCGACGCCAAGCGGATGGAAGGCATGATGTTCCTGGAGGACAGCGACTTCACCGAAAAGCAGGCGATGGTCTTTGTCTTCAAAGAGGCCGAACCACTTAGCTTCTGGATGAAGAACACGAAGGTGCCGTTGGACATCGCCTACTGCGGCAAGGACAAGGTGATCAACACTGTCTACACGATGAGCGCCTTCGACACGACGTCCAACTACTCGTCGCGGCAGGCGTCGATGTACGCCATCGAGTTCAAGGCCGGCGTCTTCAAAAAGCTCGGCATCCGCCCGGGCGCGAAGGTCGACATCCCCTCGACGGTCAAAGCAAAGGACTGACCAAGACCGTGCCCCCGCCGGTGACGGGGGCACAGCCAGCCTTAGTCACAAACGCCGTACCACGTCCCCGACCAGGAGTCGGGGTTAGCCTCTCCCGACCGGTGCCCCAGGACATCGACGACCTGCTGGTCAAAGGCTCCGGCCGAGACGATCCACTTGGCGTGGCCGTCGGCAAAGATCGTCGTACCGCCAAGGTCGCTCCATGTCTTGTAGTAGTCGGCCGGTGGTGGGCAGTCGTAGCCGTACCGCGCGCATCCGGTGTCGAACTTGTGGTCGAACCACGGCAGCATCTCCGACCTCATGACCCGTGACTCGGCGGGCCATTCGATGGCCGTCTCGCTCACGGTGCGGTTGAACGTCATCGGGGTGTTGTTTTGGCTGGACTCGCCGGCCGCCACCGAATAGAGGCACTGGGTGAACCGGTACGACGACCCGTAAGCCTTCCAATAGGAGTCCGCACCGGGGACGTCGACCGCGGTGTACGGCCCCCCGTTGTCCCAGGGCGAGCGAAAGATGTCCTTACTCTTGGTGTAGGGGAACAGCAGGACTTCGACGCCCTTGTGGCCCGGAGCCCCCGCGGGGGGCACGGAGTTGTAGGCATAGAAGAGCGGCATGGTGTCGTCGTAGTCGCTCAGGTACAGCTTGACCGCGACCCCGATCTGGCGGCCGTTGCTCAGGCATTGGGTGTTCTTGGCCGCCGCCTTGGCCCGCGCGAAAACGGGAAACAGGATCGCGGCCAGGATCGCGATGATCGCGATGACGACGAGGAGCTCGATGAGCGTGAAGGCTCGGTTTCGCATGGTTGTCCCGGCTCGTCCCCGACGGCGCGACAGCCTGGTTGGCCGTCACGCCCCGGTCATGACCCGAGACCCGTCGGCCGCAATCCCTCCGCCGGCATGACCCGGATCAGGTTCAAGGGGACAACTCTCGCTCGTTCGAGAGAATCTCAGCCCATCGTCGGGCACCCCCTGCGGTCGCGCGCCAGATGACTGACGCCACCCTTGAGGATACGCCATCGGCGCCGTGCCGGGAGGAGGAGGCCCAGTCACTACCGCTTGGCCGGGAACAGGTACTGGAGGACCAGGGGGAACCGCTTGGCCCAGGCCGTTTCGTTATGCGCTGACCCGATCTCCTCGTAGTAGGTGAAGTCAGACGGTTGCTTCCAGCCTTTCGCAGCCATGACGTCGCGCAGGGCCCGCGTGTCGGTCGAGGCGCCGATCTCCAGGGTCCCGACGTCCAGCCACAACCGCCGCCATGGGCGCGACCGCAACGCCTCGACCCGCTTCACCATGACCTTCTGGTCCCACCACAAGCTGGGAGAAAGCACGGCGAGCTTGCCAAAGACCTCGGGCCTGGTCAGCCCCATGTGAAGGGTGACGATGCCGCCGAAGGAAGACCCGCACAGACCGGTGTCGTCTGGGCCGGTCTTGACGCGGTAGTTTTTGGCGACGAAGGGCATCAGTTCGTCGGTGACGAACTTGGTGTACTGGTCTGCCTTGCCGCCGACGTCCTCCTTCCCGAGCCTGGCCCGCGTGGGCAGGTACTCGTCGCCCCGGGCTGTCCCGGCGTTGTCGACGCCCACGATGACCACTGGTTCGACAAGCCCCGCCTCGACTCCCGCTTTCAGGGCTTCGTCGGCCTGCCATTCTTGGTTCGGGATGAACGACGTGAACCCGTCGAAGACGTTCTGGCCGTCATGCATGTAGAGCACGGGGTACTTGCGGTCGGGCTCGCTCCGGTAGCCCGGCGGGAGGCACACCCAGACGGTGCGCTTGTTGCCAAGCACCTGGCTCGAAAAGTTTTCGTGGCGCACGACCTCGAGGGACAACGAGTGCCGACGGACGACGGGTTTTTGTCCTTGGCCAAGGAGAATCGAAGCGGCCCAGGCGGCGGCGATGCTCATCAATGAAGTAAGACTACCGGAATGCCCAAGATTGTCGGCGTTTGGCATGTCCCGCTGAACAACCGGGCCGGAATTGCGTCAATTGACTCGTTGTCATGAGGGTGGCCGCCACAGTGGATGCGCATGAAGAATTGAACGGCAAGGCCACGCTGGGCCTTGAGCACGTCGATCTGGACGAGGTCAAGCCCGAAACATCGGCACTTCAGGCGATACCCAGCGAGTACGTCCTGCGCTACCAAGTCCTGCCCGTCCGGCTGGAGAGGGACACCCTGGTCGTCGCCGTCGGCGGCGTCGACCACTTGGCCAAGGTCGACGAACTCAGTGTCCTCGTCGGCAAAGACCTGAGGCCCGTGCTCGCCGACCCCGGCCAGATCCGCGACAAGATCGAAGAGCGGTTCCTGGAGGGGATGATGGAGGGCATCTCCCAGGATGACGACGGGCCGACCGCCAACGTCGACATCGACGACACCACCGACCTCGCCGACCTTCAGCGGATGGCGGGCGAAGCGGCCGTCGTCCAGATGGTGAACCTGATGTTCGCCCAGGCCGTCCGCGACCGGGTCAGCGACATCCACATCGAGCCATATGAGAAGGAGGTCAAAGTCCGGTTCCGGGTGGACGGCATCCTCCATGAGGTCGCCAGCCCGCCCAAGCGCATGCAAGCGGCGATCGCCAGCCGCATCAAAATCCTTGCCGAGCTGAACATCGCCGAACGGCGCCTCCCTCAGGACGGCCGCATCAAGCTCAACATCGCCGGTCGCCAAGTCGACGTCCGGGTCTCGCTCGTCCCCACCGTCCACGGTGAGCGGGTCGTCATGCGCATCCTCGACAAGGGCACCGCGACCCTGACGATGACCCAGTTGGGCATGCGCGAAGACCAGATCGCCCTGTTCCGCAAGCTCATCAACATCCCTTACGGGATGATCCTCGTCACCGGTCCGACCGGTGCCGGTAAGTCGACGACCCTTTACGCCGCGCTTCAGGAGATCTATTCGCCCAAGCGCAACATCCTCACGATCGAGGACCCCGTCGAATACCAGCTGCCCGGCATCGGCCAGATCCAGGTGCGGTCGAGTATCGGCCTGACCTTTGCCAACGGCCTCCGCAGCATCGTCCGCCAAGACCCCGACGTCATCATGGTCGGTGAGATCCGCGACCATGAGACGGCGGAGATCGCCATCCACGCCGCCCTGACCGGGCACCTTGTTTTCAGCACCCTGCACACCAACGACGCGCCGAGCGCCATCACCCGGTTGCTCGACATGGGGGTGGAGCCGTTCCTTGCCGCCAGTTCGATCGTCGGCGTCTTGGCCCAGCGGCTCGTCCGGGTCAACTGCCCCAACTGCAGCGTCAAAGAGATGGAGTCGCCCGAGGCACTGGCCAGCGTCGGGATCACCGCTTCCGACTACGACCCCGCCAACCCTCCGTTCCGCCGCGGCCGAGGTTGCGACAAGTGCGGCGGGACGGGGTTCAAGGGAAGGCGCGGCGTCTACGAACTGCTGACCATCGACGAGCCGGTGCGCCGGATGACCGTCGAGCACGCTCCGGCGAGCACCATCCGCGACCACGCCCTCGCCAACCAGGGCATGCGGACCCTGCTTGGGGACGGACGTCTGACCATCCTCCAGGGCATCACGACCTGTGACGAGGTGCTCAGGGTCTGCCAGAGGGAGGACTTCTAGCCCGTGCCGACCTATACCTACGCCGCGGTGGACGTCCAGGGCCGCCAGCGGGGCGGGACGGTCGAAGCCAGCGACCCCAAGTCGGCGGTCGCCATCCTCACCCGCGAAGGGCGGTTCGTCATCGAGATCCACGAGACCAAGGAAGGCGAGGCCCACGTCGACCCGCCCAAGGGCGAGTCGCGCCGGAGGGGCCGCACCAGCCGGAGCGACCTGGCCCTCTTCACCCGTCGCATGGCCGACCTGACCACGGCAGGCCTGCCCCTTGACCGTGTCCTCCAGGTCCTTGCCGAACAAACCGAAAACCAGCAGCTCTCCGACGCCGTCGCCGACTGCCTGGTCGAGGTGCGCGGGGGCATGTCCGTCTCTGCCGCCATTGAAATGCACCCGAAGGTCTTCCCGACGGTCTACGTCCAGACATTGAAGTCCGGTGAGGCGAGCGGTCAGTTCGCGGAAAGTTGCGAGCGCATGGCCGAACTCCTGGAGAACGAAGTCGAGCGCCGGTCCCTGGTCATCTCGTCGCTCATCTACCCCGCTGTCCTGATCTGTGTCGCGACGTTTGTCGTCATCTTCATGCTGACCTTTGTCGTGCCGCGCCTGTCCGACGTCTTCAAGGGGTTCGGCGCCGACCTTCCCGTGCCCACCAAGATCCTCCTTGCCATCACCGGGTTCCTGACCAACCAATGGTACATCGTGGTGGGCGGGGTCGTGGCCGTGGTCGTCGGCTACCGGGCGTGGGTCGCCACCGAGGCGGGCGCGACCGTGCGCGACCGGTTTTTCCTGAACGCCCCGATCATGGGCCCGGTGGTCAAGAAGGGCACGGTCAGCCGCTACGCCCGCGTCCTGGGCACCCTCGTCTATGGCGGCGTCCCGATTCTGGAAGCGATCGGCCTGGCAGGCAAGTCGACCGGCAACAAAGTGTTCGAGCACTCCAACGACAAGATCGTCCAGGACGTGCGCGAAGGCGTCCCCTTGGCCGACGCGATGCGCTACGCGGGGGTGTTCCCTCCCGTCCTGACCCACATGGTCGCCATCGGCGAAGAGACCGGCGACCTGCCCAAGATGCTTGGCCGCGTGGCCAACAGCCTGGACTTCGAGGTCGAACAGGGTCTTCGCCGCATGACTGCCGCGCTCGAACCCGCCATCCTCCTCGTCATGGGCGGTGTCGTCGCCTTTGTCGTCCTCAGTGTCATGCTCCCGATTTTCGAAGCCCAACAAATGGTGAAATGATGATTAACCTCCGACCCCGACATGGCCGCAAGGCGTTCACTTTGATTGAACTCCTCGTGGTCATCACGATCCTCGCCGTCCTCGCGGCGATGATCTTGCCTCGGCTTATCGGCCGGGCCGAGGACGCGAAGGTCGCCAAGGCGCTGGCCGACTTGTCCGAGCTCAACAAGGAACTCCAGACGTTCCGGCTCGACAACGGTCGCTTTCCGACGACCGACGAAGGCCTGAACGCCCTGTGGGAGCAGCCCGCCGACCTCACGGGTTGGAAAGGGCCGTACTCACAAAAGCCCGTGACCAACGACCCTTGGGGCAACGCCTACCACTATGAGTGGCCCGGTTCCGGCGGTGACGACAGCTTCGTGCTGTTGAGCTACGGGTCCGACGGCCAGACCGGAGGCGACGGATACGCCGAAGACCTCGTCGAGAGTGAGTAGACGGGCCTTCACCTTCGTCGAGATGACCATCGTCATCGTCTTGGTCGCGTTGTTTGCCACGCTGATCTTGCCGAGGGCGTTTGTCGTCAGGGACAGCGTCAAGGCGCGGGCCCTGCTGGTCGACATGCGCCGGACCGTCGATGACGCGGTGAACCGGGCGGCCAGCCTACGGCAACCCGTCGTCCTGCGCGTCAGCACGACCGAACTGACTTTGGCCACCAGCGACGAAGAAGGCACCGAGTCCGTGTTCAAGCGGACCCAACTGGGAGCGGGGACCACCGTGACGGCGTCTCAAGTCAACGGCACCGACGTCTCAACCGACGCTTGGTCAATGAAGGTCTTCCCTGACGGGCAGTGCTCGTCTGCGGCCCTGGAAGTCCATACCGCGACAGGCGACCTCACCCTCAAACGTGACGTCGACGGCACGCCGGTCTGGAAGACCGGCCGCATCGACGACCAACCCGTGGACCGATGGGAGGCGGGCTCGATTGAACAGCGCATCGCGAACTAGAGGTTTCTCGGTCGTCGAGGTCGTCATCGCCACCGTCCTCATCGTGGTCGGGGTCACCGCCTTGATGCGGGCGATGGGCGGGCTCGACAAAGCCACCGCCGCGCTCATGGAGAAAGACAAGGTCACCCGCCTGGCGAACCAAAAGCTGGACGAGATCATCGCGACCGAGGAATACAAGACGGCGACCCAAGGCACCTTTGACGTTCCTGACGACAAGTACACGTGGACGCTGGAAAACGTCGCGACCGGCGTGGAGAGTCTTGTCGGGCTTCGCATCACCGTCGCCGACTCGACCCGTCCCAACGGCCGGACGGGCGTGGCGGAGACCCTCAAGTACGAACCACCCACCACGACCGACGCGGGGGCCGCGCCATGAGACGACGAGGCTTCACCGTCATCGAGCTTCTGATGGTGATGGTCATGACGGCGACCCTGATGATCGGCCTGACCACCGTGTTCAGCAGCGCCTTGGCGACCTTGCGGAGGGCTCCCGACCTCGACCAGAAATTGGAGCAAGGCCGCCGGTTTGAGAAGCGGGTGACCCAGTTTCTCAGGGGCGCCTACGTCACCGCGGACAACGCGGACACGCTGACTTATTTTGTCGCGTCGAACCAGAGCGGCTCGACGTCGAAGCCGGACACGATCGTCTTCACCACCACCTCGGCCCCGCTGAACATGGCCGCGATCGACGACACCGAGCACGACTGGCAACAAAAGAACGAAGAGTACGGGCCCCAGGGCGGGCTCACCGAGGTCTCTTTGTCGCTGACCGCAGTCGGGTCGGACGCCACGGGCTCGGGGCTCTACCTCCGCACCCAGAGGCCGGCGGACGGCGACCCGACCCAGGGCGGTTACGAGTCCCTGTTGCTGGCTGGCGTCACGGACATCTCCTTTGAGTTCTGGGACGGGACGGAATGGACCGACACCTGGGACACCACCACCGGCGTCCGGCGCCTGCCCGCGGTCGTCCGCATCACATACACCCTTGACGGGGAGACGGACAGCCGCGTGATGACGGTGCGTCTGGAGCAGAGCGACGTCACCTCGACCAACCCGGTGGTGCAACTGTGAGGCCGCGGCGGAGCGGCGTGGCCTTCCTGATGGCCCTGCTCGTCGTCGTGGTCGCAGTGATCATCGTCTCGTCCGTCGGCGCCGCCGTCGGGTCGAAGATCTTGCGGGAGAGCACCCAGAACGAGGCGGCCGCGGCCGAAGCCGCCGCCCGGGGCGGCATTGAACGGGCCCTCGCCGCCCTCAGCAACCAGTCACTGACGGTGACGACCCAAGAGGACGACTGGTACACCCTGAGCCAGAACGGGGCCGTCGACTTCACTGTCGGCAGTGCCCACGTCCGCATCCAGATCGTCGACGCTTGCAGCAAGGTCGACATCAACACGGTGACGTCGGACTGGCTCCTGAACATGGGCCTGACCCAAGACCAGATCGACGCGATCATCGACTGGCGTTCGTCGGGGCCGACGCCCAGCGCCCAAGGGGCCAAAGACGAGTTCTACAACAGCCTGCCCGTCCCCTACAACACCAAGCTGCGCCGGTTCGACACCTTCGACGAACTCCTCTTGGTCAAGGGTGTCGACGCCCAGACCCTGTACGAACCGCCGACCAACGGCAGCAGCGCCCCGCTGGTCTCCGGGGTCGACACCGACCAACCGACCCTCTACGACCTTTGCACGTTTGAGAACCGGGCCACCGTCCAGAACCCGAGCGGGCAGTCGCGCACCAATGTCAACACGGCGAACGAACAACAGCTTGTCAGCCTCGGCCTACGCGCCCAAATCGCCACCGCCATCGTCCAGCGCCGCAACACGGTCAGCACGTTCACTAACTTGGGCGAGGTGTTCCAGGTGGCCGGGATCAACAACGCCGATGCCAAAGTCATCTTGGATAACCTCACGACCAACAACAGCCCGACGGCAGAGGGAAAGATCAACTTGAACACCGCCACCGAACCGGTGCTCAATTCCATCCCGAACATGCCCGCCGGGGTGGCCCAGGCGATCATCTCGCGCGGTGGGCAATTTAACTCACTTGGTGAACTTGCGGACCTCCCTGGCGTCACTCCCCAGACTTTGCGCGACATTGCGGACACGTTCACCGTCTCCAGCCAGTCGTTCCTTGTCCGGACCGTCGGCAGGGCCGGTTCGTCGCGCGTCGCCCTCGAGGCCCTCGTCGAATTCACCAACGGGCAACCCGTGGTCACCCGGGTCGTGCACCCGTGGTTCAGCGACGCTGAACGGCGGTGGGGGTGGGTCGACGAGACCACGTCCCAGACGACTCTGATGGAGGCGGCCCGATGAGCACGGTCGATGTCGTCCCCGTCCTTGAATGGTCAGGCGGCGCCGTGCGCGCCTTCGACCCGGTGCGCCACCAAACTTTCCTCGCCGAGAGCTTCGAAGACGCCATCACGACCTTGGGCAACCCCAAGACCGTCGGTCTGGCGATCGGCCGCCGGTCGTCGCTCGTCCGCCAACTCGTCCTGCCCGACGTCGGGGCCGAGCAAGCGCAGGCGATCGTCCGGGTACAACTTGACCAGCTCTTCCCTGTCTCGTCCGCCGAGCTCACCAGCGACTTCGCTTTCACCAACCGCCAGAACGGGACGGGAAAGAAGGTCGTCGTCTCCGCGATGCGTACCGAGCTGCTGAAGCAGGCCAAGGACGAACTGGCCCGCCTCGGCGTCCAGACCGCCTGGATCGCCCCGGTGAGCGCGGCGTCTGGCGGGATGGCCTTGGAGCACGGTCTTGACAGTGCGGTCATCATCGACGACTCTGTAGACGGCACCGGGATCGACATTGTTCAGAACGGCGACGTGTATTACTCCCGGTCCGCACCGGGCGGACTGGGCGAGCACGAACTGGAGATGGAGGTCCAGCGCACCTTGGCCAGCGCCAAGGTTCCGCCGAGCACACTTGTGCGGGCCGACCAGAACGGCAGTCTCGCCACCCTCGCCCGCCACCGGCCTGCCGTCAACCTTGAGTTGTGGGAGGACGTCAGCAAGCGCAGGGCCCAAGCGGTCAAGAGCCGCCGGACACTGGCCAGCTTGCTCGTCATGGTGTTCATTGTCTGTTGCGCGATGGTCTACTTCGATTTCGAAGACGCCGCCAAGCGGGTGAAGAAGAACACCGACTCGGGAGCCCGCCAGATCAAGACCTTGACCACGAACAAGGGGCTCCTGGACGGTCGCTTGCACCTGGTGAAAAACGCCGCCGACACCCTGGAGTCCTCGGCGCACCCCAAACAGCCCGTCTCCGACATCGTCTCCGTCGTCGCCGGCCACTGCCCCGCCGACCTCTGGCTGACGGGCCTGACCGTCGAGCGCGGACGCAACGTCCAGATCCGGGGGGACGCCAAGTCTAGTGCCGCGGTCTACGAGTTCATGCAGGCGCTGACCAGCGACCCGAGGTTCCGTGACGTCCGCCTTGTCTTTGCCAACGACGGCAAGATCGGCGAGACGCCGATCGTCCTCTTTGCCGCCACGGGACATGTGGTCGGCAACTATCCGACCTATATCCCGTCTGCCGTCAAGCCCAAGGCAGGAGCGAAGAAATGACCATCGGTGACAACATCCCGACCTGGAACTTTGTCTGCGGCCTCGCCATCGCCGGAGTGATCGGATGCGTCATCTTCGACCGTGTCGCCCCCCGGCCCAAGACCGGTCTTGCCCTCGCCAAGCAAGCCAAGCAGCAGGCCGACCTCACCAACCAGATCACGGGCCTCAAGGCTGACTTGGACAAAGCCCAGAAGGCGATGGGCAGTTACGCGTGGGCCAGCCCGGTGGCCGACGTCGGCCCCGCTGTGCTCGACCGGGTCAACCGAGCCGCGGCGGCGCGCAAGGTGAAGGTGAGCACGTTCCGGCCCCAGCGGGTGCAAGAAGTGACCCCGCTCAAGGCGGCTGAGTACTCCGTGAGCGTCCAGGGTCCGTTCTTGGCCGTGGTCTCGTTCGTCAAAGACTTGGAGGCACCCGGCACCAAGCTCGTCGTCTCGTCCGCCCAGGTCAGTTCGACCGACGCCTCGTCCAGCGCGGTCTCCGCTTCGGTCGGCGTCGTCGCCTTTGTCAACGAACCTGAGGTTCCCAAGGCCAAGGCAAAGGCACCGCAGGGGGTGAACAATGGCAAAGGGTAACCGTTTGTACTTGTATGGGGGTTTAGCCCTGGTGGTTGTCGCAGCCTTGATCCTGACTGAGCCTCAAAAGGTCCAGCGGCCGCCGCGCAAGTCGGCAGCCGTGACCCGGCCTGTCAAAACCGACAAGGCCTTGGAGGACTTCGACGAGCGGGACCAGAAGGCCACCTTCGAACCGGTCGCGCTCACAACCCGCGACGCGTTCAAGCCGCTTGTCGTCCGGGGCGAAGGCGTCGGCCCAGACAGTGCCGGACTCCCCAACCAGGTGCCGCCTTCCTTCGCCAGCGGCGAGGCCGGGTGGTTCTTCACCGGTGCCGCCGTCATCGACCAGGTGCCGACGGCGCTGATCGAGAACACCCAGACGGGCCAGGGACTTTATGTCAAGCAAGGCGACCTCTGGAAGAACTGCCGCGTCGAGCGCATCACCCCGACGAGCTTGTCCCTGGCGGCGGGCGACAGCGTCCGAACCCTGATGTTGCTCGCGGACGTCCCCCAACCGGAACCGAGCGGGGGGTCGACCCGGCCGCTGAACCCGTTGACCGGCCCGGTCGGGGTGCAGTCGCGACCGAACCCTCTGCCGGGGAACGTCCCGGCCCAACCGAACAACGGCCAGGTCAACGGCGGCCGGCCCACGGACCCACGCCGGTCCGGTCGGCGCGGCAACGGACAGCCCGCCGAGCCGTTCGGACCCCAAGGCGGGCCTCAGGGAGAGCCGGGCCCGTTCGACGAATTCGACCTGAACATCCCGACCCACGACGACCAGAACTTGAAGCACGAGGCAAACCTATGAGACTGAAGCGCACGTTGACCTGGACGGTTCTGATCGCCGCCGTCCTCCCGACCGCCGTATTCGCCCAGTTCAGCAACGGCGACGGGGTGGCCGCCAAGAAGGCTTGGGAGCAATTCAGCCTGCCCAAGACCAAAAAGGTGACCCTGAGCTTCCGCAACGCCAACGTCGACCTGGTGCTGGACCTCTTCATGAAGATCTCTGGCATCACGATCGTCAAAGACCCCGCGCTCAAGGACGCCATCACGGTCTCTTCGCCCAACCCGGTCTCGGTCAGCGACGCCTTCCGCATCCTCGACACCGCCCTCAGCCTGCGCAATTTCGAATTGCAGAAGGAGGGCAACCTCATGGTGATCCGTCAGAAGCGCCAACGCCAAGAGATGGACCGGGGCTCCGACTTTGGCCAGGGCAACTTCGACCCCAGCCAGTTCCAACAGCAACAAAACGAGGTCAAGGTCTACCGGATCAAGTACGCAAACGCCAGCGAGGTGGCCCGGGTGGTCAACGACGTCTTTGCCCCGACCCAGCAAGGTGGCTTTGGTGGTTTCAATCGGGGCAACTTCGGTCGCGGCGGCCTCACCCAGTTCGGCCGCCCTCAGGGCCGAGGCAACAACCGGTTTGGTGGGTTCAGCGGGTTCAACACGGGCCAGCAAGACTCCATGCGGGCGTCGTCGGACGATTACAGCAACACCGTCATCATCAACGGCCCGCGCAACATGTTCGATGAGATCGAGAAGCTGATCAAAGAAATCGACCAACAGACCGACGCGCCGCAGACCACCCAGGTCTACAAGCTGGAGTTCGCCTCGGCCAACGACATCCTGCCGACGATCCAAAACGTCTTGAGCACGAACGCGCCCAAGGGCCGGGGCGGCCAAGGCAACCAGACCATCGACCCCCGGCAGCAGTTCCGCCAGGCGTTTCGGACCGGGTCGTTCCAATCGGCCTTCGGCACCGTCACCGCGGACGTCCGGTCAAACAGCCTCGTCGTGACGGCGACGGCCGAAAACCACAAAGTCGTCGCCCAGGTGATCTCCGAGATCGACCAAAAGGTGCGGCTGGAAGACTCCACCGTCGTCATCCCCTTGATGAACGCCCGGGCGGACCAATTGGCGACGACCTTGCAGTCGGCGTTCGGCCAACGCACCGGCGTCAACACCTCGCGTAACACGACGGGCACCGGGTCGAACAGCAACCGCCGGACAAACAACAATAACAACCGGAACTCCAGCGGCCCGCCGAGCCTTGGCGGCAACAACCTGGGCAACGACTTGGCCGACGCGACAGCCCTCAACATCCCGCTTCAAGACCCTGACGCGGAAAGCGGTGAACTGCAAACGCAGATCCAGTTTGGAGGCGGCGGATTCGGCGGGGGCGGGTTCCGCGGCGGGCAGAACAACCAAAACCAGAACAACCAACTGGTGCGCGGCGCCGACGGGCGGCTCGTCAACATCCGTGACCTGACCAACCAAGTGTCGATCATCCCCGACACCAACACGAACAGTCTGATCGTCGTCGGTGCCCCCGACGCGGTGGACCTGGTCAAGAAAATCCTTCTCCAACTCGACTCGATCCCCGAGCAGGTGATGATCGAGACGATCATCATGGAGGCGACCCTGGACCGGACGAACAAGCTCGGTGTCGAGTGGAACTTGGTCCAAGCCAAGGCCTTCGGCCAAAACGGGGTCACCGGCAACGTCGGTGCCAACTTCGGCCTGCAGAACACCTCCCCGGCACTGCAAGGGTTCCGCTATACGATTGCGGGCGGCAACTTGGGTGGGTTCTTGAACGCCCTCCAGCAGGACGACAAGTTTGAAGTCCTCAGCACGCCGCGCATCTTCACGAGCAACAACGTGGAGGCCGAGATCAACATCAGCCAGAGCATCCCTTACGTCGTCAGCCAACGGGAAGACGCGAACGGCAACCTGACCTTCAACTATTCGTTCGTCGATGTGGGCATCATCCTGACCGTGACGCCTCGGATCACCGCAGGCGGCTACGTGACCCTGGACGTGACCCAGACCGCCAACGACCTCCAAGGCTACACGGAGTTCAACGCGCCGATCATCAACCAACGCGAAGCCCAGACCACCGTGAGCGTGAAGGACGGGGAGACGATGGTCCTCGGCGGCATCATGCGCAACACCGTCACCTCGTCGGTCCGCAAGGTGCCCTTGCTCGGCGACATCCCCATCCTCGGCCAGTTGTTCCGGTCGACAAGCCACGAAAAGCAGAAGACCGAGCTCCTTGTCATGCTGACGCCGCGCATCGTGCGCAGCCCCGACGACGCCGCCAAGATCCGCGAGAAAGCCCTCAAGGAGAACGGCAAGACGCTTCCCAACACGATCACGACCCCGGACCCCGCCCCCAAGAAGGACGAGGCCAAGAAAGACGGGGGAGGAAACTGAATGAAGACCAACCTAAAAACCCTCTTGACGATCGGTCTCGTCGTTGTTTCTGCCTATGCGATGGCACAAGGCGGAGGCGGCGGGCGGGGCCAGCGATTCGGCTTCGGATTCGGTGGCGGCATGCAGAACAACTCGTTCTTGCTGAGGCGTGAAGACGTCCAGAAGGACCTGAAGCTGACCACCGAGCAAAAGACCAAGCTGGACGAAATCCAGCAGGCCCAGCGCGAGAAGATGCGGGAGATGTTCCAGAACGGCGGCGGTGGCACAGACCGCCAGGCGATGATGGAAGCCATGCAGAAGATGCAGAAGGAGAACGACGAAGCCGTCAACAAGGTTCTCACCGCCGACCAGCAGAAGCGCCTGAAGCAGATCGGCATCCAGCTTGCTGGTGACCGGGCGATCCTGGACCCCGAGGTCCAGAAGGAACTTGGCATGACGGCGGAGCAGACCGACAAGATCAAGAAGCTCCAGTCGGACCAAATGACCGCCAACCAGGAACTGATGCGCAAGATGCGCGACCAAGAGATCGACCGTGACCAGTTCCAGGGCCTGATGGAGAAGAACAACAAGGCCCTCAACGACGAGATCGCCAAGATCATGACCGAGGAGCAAAAGGCGAAGCTGAAAGAGCTTGCCGGCCCGAAGTTTGAGGCCGACCCCAACATCCGCGGCGGATTTGGCGGTGGACGGCCCGGCGGCGGTGGTGGTCGCGGAGGCGGTGGCGGCGGCACCGGTGGTGGCACCGGCATCGGCGGCTGACCCCGCCCTTCACTAAGACCGGAGAGAGACCCCCCTGGGAACACCCGGGGGGGTCGGTCGTCTTAGGGGTTCATGATCCGAAAGATCGTGAACGCCACCACACCGAAAAAGGCGAGCCGGATGAAGCGCAGGGTCAAGAACACCTTGTTGCGTTCGGGTCCGCGGGCCGACAAAAACGCCAAGAACGAACCGGGCAAGTAGACGAACCCGCCGACAAAGACGAGGAGCGGCAACTCCCCGCGTTTGGTCAAGAGCAGACCCATCAACGCCACGGTCAACCCAGCCAAGCACAGGGTCACGCCGGTCTTGATCCTCAGGTCGGGGGACATCCACCTCAAGTTACCCCTCCTGGTACCCTAACCCCTGGCCATGGACTTCCCCGCCCTTCGCGCCGTCGCCATGCGGCTGGGCATTGGCTTGTCCCCTGACCAACTGGCGGCACTGCACCGCTACGTCGAGGCGTTGTACCAAGCCAACGAACGGGCCAACCTCACCCGGGTGCCGCGCGAAGCGGCTGACGTCTTCCACCTGGCGGACTCGTTGCTGGCCGCTGAGTTCGCCGCCCCCCACGCTCACGTCCTCGACCTCGGCCCCGGACCGGGCCTGCCCACTGTGCCCTTGGCCCTGTGCCGACCGGACATCCATGTCACCGCCGTCGAGGCCACCGAGAAGTTCGCCAAGTTCCTCGCCTCTCAAGCGCCAGCGAACGTCGAGGTTATCAACGGTCGCGCTGAGGAACTGGACGGACGAGAGACGACCGACCTTGTGACGGGGCGGGCCTGTGCGCCCCTTGGCGTCCAGCTCGAAATCAGCGCGGCATGGTGCCGGGTCGGCGGCCTCGTCGTTCCGTTTCGCACCCCCGCCGAGTTGGAGGAGTGCGAGTCTGTCCCGTGCGGCCAACTCGGCCTAGAACTTGTCGCCACCGAGCTCCGTGACATTCCCGGGACAGACGTCGTGCGCCTGTTTCCCGTGTACCGTAAGGTGCGGGCGACGCCGAACGAGTTTCCCCGCCCGTGGGCGCGGATCAAGGCTAAGCCTTTGCGGGGGCGTCCTTGTCGGCCGCCTGGATCATCTTGAGCATAGAAAGCGCCCGCGAGTTCTGCGGGTCGGCCTTCAGGGCGTTGGCCGCGCTCACCCGGGCCCCGTCGATGTCTTTCGCCTGGATTTGCACCGAGGCCTTGGTCACCAGGTAGCGCGGCTCAGTCGGGAAGAGCTTCAGGGCCTCGTCGACCTCCTTCCCACCCTCGACCCAACGCCCGTCGGAGACCGCCAGCCGCGCCAAGTCATGGTGCGCCTCCGCCTCCAACGCCGGGACGCTGGTGTGGTACTTCTGCTGGACCTCGATCGCCTTCTTCAGGTTGGCCTCCGCCTCGGCGTGATTGCCCAGCACCCATTCGGTGCGGGCGAGGAGCACATAGCTCTCGGGCTCGTTAGGGGAGAACTCAAGGACCTTCTTGACCAGAGGCAACGCCTTGGCCGCGTTCGCCCGGTCGGCGGCGTCCACCGGGTCGTCGGCGACCAGCTTGACAAAGGCCACCGTCGTCAGGGCCTTCACTTGGAGCACGGTCTGGTTGCGCTCGTCGAGGTTGCTGATCACCTCAGATTTACGCGGGGCCCCGCACCCCGAAAGGACGACAAGGCCAGCGACGAGAAGGATAGCGTTTTTCATGAGGCCACGATGTTGACGAGTTTGCCGGGCACGACGACGACCTTGCGGACCGTCTTGCCTTCAAGGAAGGGCTTGACCTTGTCCCGCGCCAGGGCGGCGTCCTCCAAGGAGTCGCCCGGGGCGTCGACGGCGGTTTCCATGGTGTCGCGCAGCTTGCCGTTGACTTGGATTGCGATCGTGACGGTGTCGTCGCGGGCGAGTTCGGGGTCATGCGCCGGCCAAGACAAGTTGTAGGTGAAGCCCTCCCCGCCCAGTCCTTCCCAGATCTCGTCGGCGGTGTGCGGCGCGACGGGAGCCAACACCTTGACCAAGCACTCCAGAGCCTCGCAAAAGGCAAGCCGTTCGGCCCCGACAGGCTCCTTGGTCGACTTGACCAAGTCGGTCAGCGTGTTGACCGTGATCATCGCCGACGAGATGTAGGTGTTGAAGGCAAAGCCCTCGATGTCGGCGGTGGCTTTGGCGACAAATTTGTGGGTGGCCCGCCGAACGGACTTGGAAACAACCGTGGGTGCCACGTCACCGATCCGCATCGACCAGAGGGGGTCCCAGTGCTCGGCCAGCTTGCCGGCGAGGTCAAGGACGCGGTTCAAGAACCGGACCGCCCCAGCCATCCCCTCGTTCGTCCATTGGACGTTCTGCTCAAAGGGGGCGACGAAGAGCTCGTACACACGCAGGGCGTCGGCACCGTAGTTCTCGACGGCCTCCTCGGGGGTGACGACATTGCCTTTGGACTTGCTCATGCGCACCCAACGCCACATCAGGTCGCTTTCGTCCATCTTGGCCGCTTCCTGGAAGCTGACCAAGACACCGTCCTCGCCCACCCCCAAGGTCTCGCCTTCTCTCGGCTGACGGTACGGCGTGTAGCCCAACACCTGGCCCTGGTTCATCAGGCGCTGGAACGGCTCCTTCACGCTCACCAGCCCGGCGTCATAAAAGACCTTTGTCCAGAACCGGGCGTAGAGGAGGTGCATGACGGCGTGTTCGGCGCCGCCGACGTAGCAGTCGACGGGCATCCAGTACTCGGCCCGTTTGAGATCCCATGCCTCCTTGTCGTTGTGGGGGTCGGCAAAGCGCAGGAAGTACCATGACGAGCAGGCAAACCCACCCATCGTGTCGGTCTCGCGCCGCCCCAGGGTGCCGTCCGGCGTCGTGCAGTTGACAAACTCGGCGATCCGCGAGAGCGGGCTGCTCCCGTCGTCGCTCGGTTCATAGTGGTCGACGTCGGGCAGTTCGACGGGGAGTTGGTTGTCGGGGACCAGGTCAAGGTCGCCGTCCTTGTCGTAGACGACCGGGATCGGACAACCCCAGTAACGCTGGCGGCTGATCAGCCAGTCTCTCAGCTTGTAATTGACCTTGCGCTCCCCGATGCCCTCGGCCTCGGCCCACTGCC
The DNA here is from genome assembly GCA_019638795.1 of Fimbriimonadaceae bacterium. NCBI lineage: Bacteria > Bacillati > Armatimonadota > Fimbriimonadia > Fimbriimonadales > Fimbriimonadaceae > Fimbriimonadaceae bacterium. The sequence continues at coordinate 350,079 of JAHBTB010000001.1, forward strand.
CCAGCGAGGCGGCCGCCTCCGCCGGCGTCATGCCGTTGTGGCTTCCGCTGTTGACCAGGCGGGCGTCCTTGGAGACGAAGGGTGGGTAATAGCTGGTGGGTCCGGACAAGTACGCGGCCAAAGCCTGGCCATAGTCGAAGTCGCCGTCCTTGTGAAATCCGCGCAGGTACGCCTCGTCAGGCTGGATGACGGGGATCACGTCCAAGCCGTGCTTGACCGCAAAGTCAAAGTCGCGGTCGTCGTGGCCGGGGACGGCCATGATGGCCCCGGTGCCGTAGCCCATCAAGACGTAGTCGGCCACGTAGACGGGCACCCGCTTCTTGTTCACCGGATTGACGGCGTAGGCACCGGTGAAGACGCCGGTCTTCTCGCGGGTCGTCGCCTGCCGGTCGACGTCGCTCAAGGCTTTGGCCGAAGCCTGGTACTCGGCCACGGCCACCTGGTGGCCGGCGTCCACGTGCGCCTTGATCTTCTCCACCAGCGGGTGTTCGGGGGCAAGCACGCAGAACGTCATCCCGTAAACCGTGTCCATGCGGGTGGTGAAGACGCGGACCTTGGGAGCCCTTTCGACCACTTCGAACACCTCGGCCTGGTCGACGTCGGCGTCGAAGACGACGTCCATCTCGAACTCGACGCCTTCGCTACGGCCGATCCAGTTCCGCTGCATGTGCTTGATGCCTTCGGGCCAGTCGACGTCGTCGAGGTCGTCGATCAGCCGCTGGGCGTAGTCGGTGATCTTGAAGAACCATTGGGGGATGGCGCGCCTCTCCACCGGCGTGCCGCACCGTTCGCACAGGCCGCCGACGACCTCCTCGTTGGCCAACGCGGTCTTGTCCTTGGGGCACCAATTGACGTCGGCCAACCGCCGGTAGGCCAAGCCACGCTCGTAGAGAAGCTTGAAGCACCACTGCGTCCAGCGGTAATAGTCGGGGTCCGAGCTAAAGAACGACCGCGACCAATCGTAGCCGACGCCGATCAGTTCCATTTGGCGGCGGTAGGTGGCCCCGTATTCATGGACCATCGCCTCAGGCTTGCGCTTGTGCTTGATCGCCTCGTTCTCGGCGGGCAGGCCAAAGGCGTCAAAGCCCATCGGATGCAGAACGTTGTAGCCCTGCATCGCCTTCATGCGGCAGAGGACGTCGGTCGGGATGTAGTTGCGGCAATGCCCGACACTCAGGCCCGCCCCACTCGGATAGGGGAAGAAGTCGAGCCCGTAGAACTTGGGGCGCCCCGGCTCCTCGCGGGTCTTGAAGAGGTCGGCCGATTTCCACCGGTCGCGCCACTTCTGCTCAAAAGCCGCAGGTTCGTACCGTTCGCGCATGCGAGGGAGGTTGTACCCTTGGCGGTTGACTTACCGAGGGACGAACTCCCTCAGGGAGGCGGCACCCGGCCGGGCCTGCCCCGCTGCCGGACCTGGACGTTTTGACTCAGCTTCGCAAACGTCCGGTCATATTCGTCGCGGACGCCCTGGGGCAGGCCCTCGAAGGCCGTCACCTCGCTCCCGCCGATGGGCTCGTAGTCGGTCAGCAGGCGGGACATCGTGTATTGGCCCGCGAAGGAAAGGGTGACCATCACCCGACGCCTCGACATCAACTGGTACTTCGTGTCGGCCGAAGGCTTGTCGACGGCCCCTGGCCGTGTCTCGGCGACCGCCCTCGTCGCGGCGAGCTCTCGCGGCGAGTAGACCTGGGCGCGGTCCACCAACGGGTCCAGCACTCGCAAGACGTTCTCGGCGCTGTTCGTCACGAGGACCTGCGTCTGAGCGGGGACGGCACTAAAGACGTCGGTGCGTTCGAACGACCCGCCAGAGTTCGCCTGGAACTGCATGGCGTTGCCCGACCGGCCGGCCCGGAACGTCAGCTCCAGGGTCTGCGCCCGACGGGGCTGGCCGGACTTTTGCGGCCCGTCCGAACTCCAGAACAGGAGGTCGGCCACCGGCCCGACCGCACTGCCGACCGGGAAGGCGGCCCGAGGCTGGTTGCGCCCGTTCACCGGCAACGACCCATAGACTAACATCGCCTCGCGGTTGGAACCCCGTGTTTCAAGGAACTGTGACCGAAGCGTGTTGCCGCCAAGGGCCTGGGCATACGCGGTGTCCCACGAGTTCTCCGTGAGGGAGGGCGACGCCTGGGCATAGGGGACCAAGGCGTCCAAGGATGCGACACCCAAATGGCGTGACGAGTCCACCACCCGCTTGAACGCGGCCCGGTCGAGCCGGTGCCCCAAGTCACGGGTGATGTCCACCGGCCGCGCAGCGGCCCAACCGTCCTTCTCTTCCCACTCGTAACCGTCCCGCGACACGGCGTCTCGGACGGCGGCCACCGAGGCGTCTTTGTCGAACAGGACCTGCCGCACGGTCTCGAAGAGTTCGTCGCTCAGGAGGGCCACCGCCGGTTTGTCGGCCGGCATGGTCTGCCGCACCGCCTCCCCGACAAAGAAGCTGAGCGGGTCACGCGCCACCGGGTCGAGCATGAGGGAGGCGGCAGACTGGTCGACCTCCAGGTCGTCGGCCGGGAGCAACCTTGCCGACTCGAACCGCTGGAGACCAATGACGATCGCCTTGTCACCACCGCGGGCCTGGCGCCTCGTCCCCACCATCAGCCGCGCCTCGTCCGAAAGCTTGACCTTGGCCGCGGAGTCCCCCGCCCCCGATTCCGGAGCGGGTGTGGCCACGACTGCCGTGGACCCAAAGAGGAGCTGGTCGCCGGCCTGGTCAACCACCCGGACCGAGGCGGTGAGGACCGGGCTCCAGCCCGGTCGTTGGACCACAAGGTACGCCTTGGCATAGGTGCCCGTCCGCAGGCTCTCGTACCGCCGTTGGGCGGCACGGTCATTGGGCCGTGGCGCCGGGGTGGCCGCCAACTGGTCGGCCATCGCTTGGCGCACCGCGGTCAGGGCAGGTCCGGGCAAGGCGACCTGGACTCCGAAGGGCATGTTGGTGAAGACCACCCTGGCCCCCGGCGCGACCCTCGCCAGGGTGGCGGGAGGGACTTGGGACAGCACATGGGCGACGGCCCTTTGGGCGTCGCGCCAACGGGACGACCGCCCGCCTTGTTGGGGACTGGCCCCAGCTGGGGCCAACATCTTGTCGACCGCGTCCTTGAAGGCCGAGGTCTCCCGGGCGATCCTCGCGTTCACCGCGTTCTTTTGCTCGGTGTCCCGAAGCAGCAACTGGTACGACTCCCCGGACTTGGCCCATTCCGCGTGCATCACCCAGGCAAGTCGCGACATCAGTTCGTCGGCGGGGACTCCGTCGACGTCGACCAGCACGACTTCTTTGCCCAACTGGCTCGTGACACGGAGGTCGGTCTGGGTCAGGCCCCTCAGCTGTCGGACGACCTCGGCGACCGTCGTACCGTTGGTGTGCAGGCTCACCGGGGCCTTCAGGCCCGGGGCTGGGGCCACCGTCGCAACGAGCACCAGCGCGACTAATTGGATACCCATATCAATTCTGACGCCCGGGCGCACCACGCATTCCGTGGGGCACGGGCTCCCTTACCCATGGTGGACGTGTCCGCCGGGTCAAAGTTCAGAAGTCACCGCAACGACGGGTCAGGGTTGCGGTGGACGGACTCGCCCACCTGATTCGTCGAAGTGGACTTGGGCCTTGCTGTACATCTCCTTGGCGCGTTTGTACGAGGCGGCGATGCGGTCTTGGAGCTCCAGCGGAAGCTCGTTCCACGACACCAGCTTGGACTGGGCCTGCGGAGCGTAGTCGCTCAGGGAACGGGTCATCTGGTACCGCCCGCTGAAGTTGACCTGCATGTTCACCCGACGGCGCGAGAGGACCTGCACCTTCTTGCCTTCACCCACCGAGTCGCCCACGTACTGCCCCCATGACTGCTCGCTCATCGCCCGGTAGTCGCCGACTTGGTCGGGGCCCATGATCTGCGACTGGCCCGTCTTGGGGTCGTAGACGCGCAGGACGGTGTCTTCCTTCCCGTCCAACACCAATCCGGTGGGCGGGACGCCGACAAAGACGTCGGTCCGCTCGAAGGCGGGGCCAAACAGGTCCGAAGCGTCGGGTAGGTCCGGATTGGGGAACGAAGACGTCACCGAAACAGCCATGTTGACGTTTCGTGGGCCGCCCCGGCGGAACGGCTTCGGCCCGTCATGGCTACGGAAGACGAGGCTGGAAATGTCCCCGGTGTCCAGCCCACCCGGGGCCAATGTCCGCCCGTTGGCCCGCCGTTGCCCCTCGGGCAACCGAGCGTAGATCCGTAGGGCTTCGCGCAAGCGGCCACGGGTGTCCACGACTTCGTCGCCCGCCGCCGACCCGTATAGGGCGCTTGCGTAAGTCTGGTCCCACAAGGGCTCGTTGGTTTCCGGGGACGTCAAGGCGTACCGGGCCACAGAGTCCAGCGGTGCGGCCCCGATCGCCGCCGTCGCGTCGAGGAGGGCCTTGAACTCCTTCCGGTCGACGCGGTGCTTCTGGCACCGGTCAATGTCAAGCGGTTTCGCGACCTGCCACCCGTCCTTGTCGATGAACTCATAGCCGGCGTCGACAAGCGTCTTCGCCACCTGTCCTGTCGTGGCCGTCCCCCCCGCCACGACCGTGCGGATTTTTTCAAAGAGCTCGTCACTGAGGAGCGCGACCACCGGCCGGTCGGCGGGCATCACTTGCCGCACTGACTCACCGACAAAGTACGAAAGCGGCTCATGGGCGACAGGGTCGCGCATGAACCCCGCCGCCTTCCCGGCGGTGAGTTTGTTCGGGCCGGCGCTGGTGAAGGTCGCCCCGTCGTCGTCGCTCGTCCGGGCGACAAAGATGACGTCCATGACTTGCGCGCCTCCGTGCACCGGCGAGATGTCAGCGAGGTTCTTGGCGTCCTCGGAGAGCTCGACCTTCTTTCCCTCGGCCTCGGGCTTTTCGGCTTGTTGCACACCGTGGCCTGCCCCCGCCAAATCCAACCCCCGGGCCAAGGTGAACTCAGGCACACCGTCCGGGCCCAGCATCGTCGTCGCACTGACCATTCGTTCGCCTCGGGGGTCGACGACCGTGAACGTGGCGACAAAGTTTGGGTCCCATCCATTGCGGCGCACCACCAAGTACGCCTTGCCGTAGACCCCACGGCGGAGCGCCGCGAGCGACCGGTCGACCTTGTCGGGCCCGATGACGACCTGCGACCGTCCTCCTGTGCCCGCCTCGGCGGCCTTGAGCTCGTCAGCGATGGCCCTGCGGACCTCGGCGTCGGCGTTGCCCGGAATGGGCAGCTGCACCCCGGTCGGAGACGTGGCGAAGACGACCCGTCCTCCGGGGGCGATGGAGGCAAGGGTCAGCGGTGAAATGCCCGACAGGATGCGGGCCAGTTGTTTCTGGCCGGCCGTCGAACCGCCGGCGGACAGGAAGACTTGGGACACCCCTTCGTCCGAGACGATGCGGGGCCCCTCGCCCGGCGGTGGCGGCGTGAACGGCTCGTCGGGCTTGATCTGACCGACCATTTTGGCCAGTGCCTTCTTGACGGTGAGCGCGTCCGTGGCGGTCCGTTGGCTCACCGCCTTCCGGAGGGCCGTGTCACGGACGAGGAGTTGGTACATCGAGTCGGACTTCACCCACTCACCCCCCACCGCCGCGGCCAGCTTGGCCATCAGGTCGGACGCCTTGACGCCGTCGGCGTCGATCAAGACCACCTCCTTCCCTACGACTCCGGTGACGCGGAGGTCCGCTTTCGTCTCGGCGCGCAACTTGGCGACGACATCGGCGACCGACATACCCGTGGTCTTGAACGTGACCGCCTTGTCCAGATCCTGGGCCCAAGCCGCCGTCGTCGCCGCCAGGGCCACCAATGCAAGCGTCGTCGTCCTCATCTTCGTCTCCACTCCATCAACAATACCGACCCCGCCCCAAGTTCCGTCACCGCATCATCCATCGAGGCGTCTGCCAAACTGTCCACGTGCTCTTCGTCGCCGACAGCAAGGAACGGCTCGACACCTTCCTGGCCCGCATGATGCCGCACGAGAGCCGCACGCGCCTGGCCAAACTTGTCGAGGCGGGCGGAGTCCTCGTCGAGGGCGAGGCCGCCCCTAAGCCCGGAATGATGCTTCGGGCAGGCTGGTCGGTCCAATGCGACGAGGTGCCCGAGCCGAAGCCACACGATTTGACCCCGGTCGAGATACCGCTCGACGTGGTGTTTGAGGACGAGTCTTTGATCGTCGTCAACAAGCCCCGTGGCCTCGTTGTCCACCCGGGCCCCTCGGTGCGCGGGGCGACGCTGGTCCAGGCCCTGTTGGCCCGGGGGGGAGCCCTCTCGACGGGATCGGCGTCGTTCCGACCCGGAATCGTGCACCGGCTGGACAAGGAGACGACCGGTTTGATTGCCGTCGCCAAAGCGGACGCCGTCCACCGGTCCCTTGCCGAGCAACTGCGCGCCAAGACCGCCGAACGGCGCTACCTGACCGCGGTCAAGGGCGAACCCGCCCAGGCCCGGTTCACCGTCGAGGCCCCGATTGGCCGCGACCCTCGCCGGGCGACGAGAATGGCGGCGGTTGCGGGCGGCAAACCGGCGGTCACCCACTTCAAGGTGTTGGGCCGGATTGAGAAGGGCGCCTTGCTTGCTTGCCGCCTGGAAACGGGCCGCACCCACCAGGTGCGCGTCCACTTGTCGGCTGTCGGCTTCCCCGTCCTCGGAGACGACCTTTATGCCCCGCCGCCCTATGGCGACGGCCCCATGCAACTCCATGCCGGGTACCTCTCCTTCGTCCACCCCGTTACTGGTGCGACGATGGCGTTCTACGCCCCGCCGCCGCCCGACTTTGTCCAGTTGCCCGTCGACCCCCGCGAAGCGCTGGAGGCTTGGTGATGGCGGAAGAGTCGGCGTGGGACCGGGTTCAACGGCTCGGCGTCAAGGCGGCGAGCAACATCGACCTGCTCGCCATCGCCATGACGCGAGAACCGGGCGACCTGGAGAACGGTGAGGCCACTGCCCAAAGACTGGCCCGCCGCCTTGGGGCGGGCAGGCTGATCGATGTCAGCGCGGGTGACCTCAAGGACGCCGCCGGGCTGGAAGCCTATGAAGCCGCCCGCGTCCTATCGGCCATCGAGTTGGGCCGTCGACTGGCGGGCCAAGGCAAGGTGAAAACCGACGAGATCACCTCCAGCGAGGCGGCCTACGCCATGTTCGCCCATCTGGCCGACGAACCGGCCGAGAACTTCTGCGTGGGGTTCCTCGATGCCAAGGCCAAGCTCCTGAGTGTCGAGACGGTCCACAAGGGGACGCTGACCATGAGCGTCGTCGGGCCCCGCGAGGTGTTCCGCGCCGCGGTCCGCGAAAACGCGGCGATGATCGTATTGGCCCACAACCACCCCAGCGGTGACCCGACCCCCTCGCCCGAAGACGTGCGCGTGACCCACAAACTCGTGGAGGTCGGCGAGGCCCTGGAGATCACCGTCGTCGACCACATTGTCGTCGGTCACGACGGCAGGTACGTCAGCCTGCGCCAGAAAGGGATGATGTAGCATGGCCGGATGGGTTGGGACGAGATCGTCGGTTCCGTGAAAGCGGACATGGAGTTCAAGCACAAGGCGCGCGAGCAGGCGCTCCAACTGTGCCGGCAACTCATCCAATGTTGCAGCCGGTGCATCAAGCACGTCCACCGCGGTCAGTTCTCCGAAGCGGCCGCGATCCTAGCTGAAGCACGCGGCATCCGCGACACGTGCCGGGACGCCCTCCGACCGCACGGCGAACTGTTCTATGCGGGATACCTGCAAGACGCGGAGAAGGAGTTTGTCGAAGCCGCGGCCACGCTGGCCATCGTGACCGGTTGCCCCTGGCCCACGCCAGAGTCGCTTGAAGTGGGGTCGTCGGTCTATCTGAACGGTGCCGCCGAGGCGGCCAGCGAGTGTCGGCGCGCCGCACTTGACCGGATGCGGCACGGGCAGTTGGACGAGGCGGAGAGGTTGCTTGACGCCATGGTGACGGTGTACGAAGACTTGGCCACCTTCGACTTTCCGGACTCGCTGACCGGTGGCCTGCGCCGGACGAACGACGCGTTGCGGGCCGTGGTGGAGCGGACGCGGTCTGACCTGACGCTCACCCGGGTGCAGCACGACTTGATGGAAGAGTTGCGGGCGCGACGGCCAGACTGATTCTCCACGACCGAAGCTATGAAGGGTCTCGACCCGACCGGGTCCTGGTCATGACACCCTACCGCCAAAACCAAGGGGGCGAACACAAAATCTTGACGGCACCGCGACCGTCCCCCAGGTACGCTCCCCCTCACCATGGCCGTGATGACGGGGCTCAGCGGGAACGAGATCTATTGCCTCCACCAGAAGGGCTTCAAGCCCGGGGAGTTGACGATCGGCAACAGCGTCTACTCAATGGGGTTTGTCGGTGGCATCGGCGCGGGGATCAACACGTTCGTCGGCGGCGAAGTCAACCAGGTCACCGAGATCATCCACACGGGGCGGTTGCTCAGCTACAACCGCATGCTGGAGCACGCCGGACGCAACCAGGCGACCGGAATCACCGGCGTCAGCAGCGAGTTGATCCAGCACAGCGGAAACATCGAGTTCCTGAGCGTCGCCAGTTGCCTGCACCGCCAGAACGGCGACACCGCGTTTGAGTTCAGCACCAGCAGCGACGGTCAGGAGCTCTACTGCCTCATCGACGCCGGTTTCACGCCCAAGAAGTTCGTGTTTGGCAACGTCGCCTACTCGATCGGCATCGGCGGCGGCATCGGCGGCATGTTCCGCAGCCTCCAGCGGGGCGAGATACGCGAGTTCAGCGACATCTTCAACACGACCCGCCACATGGCGCTCCAACGCATCAAACACGAGGCGGCGGCGGCGGGGGCGAACGCCGTCGTCGGTATCCAGACGACCATCGTCCCGTTCCAGGGCATGCAAGAGATGCTCATGATCGGCACGGCCGCCCACCACCCTGCCGTCCCGCCCACCCCGGGAGGCGAACCCCTCACGAGCGACCTGACATGCGAGGAGATGTGGAACATGGTCAACCTCGGCTACATGCCCCTGGAGCTGGTGCTCGGCGTGTCCGTCTACTCCCTTGGCCTGGCCGGGGGCATCGCCGCCGCGATCAAGAGCTTCACCAAGGGTGAGATCAATGAAATGACGACGATGATCTACGAGGCCCGCGAGAACGCGGTCGCCCACCTCCAGCGCGACGCGGCCCGGGTCGGCGCCGACGACGTCGTCGGCATCAAGACGTATGTCTATGCCCTCGGGGGCGGCGTGATCGAGTTCATGGCCATCGGCACGGCGGTGAAGAGGTTCGACGGCCTGACCACGGTCAGTCCGACCCTGCCGCCGCAGGCGATCATCCGCGACAAAGACACCTTCTTCAACACCGCCGAACTGGCCCTCGGCAAGAACCTGAACGAAGGCAGTTGACGCCGGACGGAGAGAGCCTCCGACGGTCCCTCGCCGGACTCCCGGTCTGGGAATCGGCCCCGCTCTTGGTCGGCGCCGTGCTGGAGACTGCCGAGGTCCGGGCGCAGATCGTCGAGGTGGAGGCCTATGCCGGAAACATCGACCCCGGCAGTCACGCCTACCGTGGCCGGACACCACGCAACGCGGTGATGTACGGCCGGGCGGGGTCGGCCTACGTCTACTTCTGCTACGGGTGCCACTGGATGCTGAACGTGGTGGCCGGGCCGGAAGGAGTGCCTTGGGCCATCCTCGTGCGCGCCGCCATGCCCCTCGACGGGGTCGACCGGGTCCGGGCCCGACGCCCTAGGGCGCGCAACGACAAAGACTTGCTGTCGGGGCCTGGCAAACTCGCCCAAGGGTTGGCGGTCGGGCCAACCCTGAACGGGGCCGACCTCTTAAACGGTCGCTCGGCTCTCCGCCTCGTGCCTGGCGTCGAACGACGCGTCGTCTCCAGCACCCGGGTCGGCCTCGCCCCGGGCAAGGGAGAAGACCTCCCCTGGCGTTTCGTCGACGCCGAGCTGGGCGCGTGGGCCAGCCGTGGCTGACGACGGCTTGGTACGGCACGAGAGGATGTAGGCGACCCCCGCCACGGCGGTGACGGCGATGCTCACCGGGATCACGACCAACGTCGCCTTGCGCGTCCAAACCGGTCGAAGGGCGATGATGGAGACGGTGCTGAAAAACACGACGCAACTGACCGAGATCACCTTCACCCGGGCTGAAATCCACTTGTTCTCGTGCCAGTCACGAAGGATATGGCCGAAGAGGGGGTGGTTCAAAATCCACGCGACCTGCTTCTCGTTGGCTCCCTTCATGAACGCACCAAGGGCCAAGATCATGAAGACGGTCCCGGGCAGGCCAGGCACCCAGTAGCCCACGAGCCCCGCGCTCAAAAAGGTGAACCCGACCGCATTCCACATCCACCGCGGAACCATGATTCTCATGATGGGCGATCAGAAGCGCGAGTAGGCACAACGCCTGACGGCATCTTGACTTTTTTGATGATATTGACCGACAGGCCTAGGCACTCTCGGCTTCTTCGGGAGGCGGCAGGGCGGCGAGCACGTCCCGAGCGTCGGTCGGCGACTCGACCTTTTCGTCGCGCTGGACGCGACCGTCCCGGAACCGGATGATCCTTTTGCAGTGTCGGGCCACCTCTTCTTCGTGGGTGACAATGACGATGGTCTTCCCCGCTTGGTTGAGTTCCTGGAACAGGGCGAGGACCTCCTCGGTGGTCCGGGTGTCGAGGTTGCCGGTCGGCTCGTCGCCCAGGATGAGGACCGGGTTGTTGACGATCGCCCGGGCGATGGCGACCCTTTGTTGCTGGCCGCCCGAGAGCTCGTTGGGCTTATGCCCGATGCGTTGGGCCAGACCGACTTTGACCAAGGCTTCCTTGGCCTTCTCTGTGCGGTTCTTGGCCCCCGCGTACATGAGCGGAAGCTCAACGTTCTTCAGGGCGCTGGTCCGCGGCAAGAGGTTGTAGGACTGGAAAACGAACCCGATCGTCTTGTTCCGGACGTCGGCGAGTTGGTTGTCGGTCATCCGGCTGACGTCTTGGCCGTCCAAGATGTACTGGCCGTGCGACGGCCGGTCCAGGCACCCGATCAGGTTCATAAACGTGGACTTGCCCGAGCCCGACGGCCCCATGATCGCGACGAACTCGCCGGTGCCGATGGTGATGTCCACCTCACGCAAGGCATGGACGACCATCTCGCCCATCGTGTAGTCCTTGCTGAGCGCATGGGTCTGGATGACGTAGCTCATTCGTGTCTCAACGCCTCGATCGGGACGAGGTTACTGGCTCGGATCGCCGGGTACAGGCCAAAGAACACGCCGACCGCCACGGAAAAGCCGAAGGCCGCGGCGACTCCGGCCATGTTGAGGACCGGGGGCACCTGCAAGGCGGTGGCGACCAAGTTTGTGGCGAAGACACCGAGCACCATGCCGATCACCCCTCCCAAGAAGCACATCACGACGCTTTCATACAGAAACTGGGCGAGGATAGATTCACGCCTGGCCCCAATGGCCTTTCGCAACCCGATTTCGCGCGTCCGCTCGGTGACGCTGACCAGCATGATGTTCATGATGCCGATACCGCCGACTAGGAGCGATACCGAGGCGATGCCGGCAAGGAGCCAACTCAGAATCTGCGACTGGGTCTGGATCTGCTGCAACGTGTCGGCCTGGTTGAAGACGCGGAACAGTTCCTCACCAGTCGCGCTGACGCGGGTCTGCCACAAGACGTCTTCGACCTGGGACTGGGTCAACGGCAAGAACTCGCTGCTCATCGCCGTCATGGAGATCATCCGCACCCGGTCCTTGGTGCCCATCATGCGGTTTTGGGCGGTCTTCAGCGGGATGTACACCTGGTCGTCGGGGTTGTTCCACCCCGAGCCACCCTTGTAGTCCACGACGCCGACCACCGTGTAGTTTTGGGTGTCGATCTTCACCGTCGTGTCGATGGCGTTGTCGTTGCCGTAGAGTTCGGTGTAGACCTGGTAGCCCAAGACGACGACCCGGTTCTCCATGGCCTCGTCATTGTAGGTGTACCACTTGCCCTGGAGCATCTTGTTGGAGTTCATGATGTCCTTGATCACGGGCTCCGCTCCGGTGATGTTCGTCCGCTTGTCGTTGCCGCTGAAGCTCACCGTCCGGTTGCTGTTGACCATCCCGGTGATGTACTTGACCAGCGGCACGTTCTTGCGGATGCGCTCGACGTCGGACATGCGCAGGGTGCTGGCGTCGTCTTGGCCACGGCCGTGACCCCGGCCCCAGTTCGGCATGACGGTGATGCGGTTCGACCCCATGACCTCGAGTTCGGCGAGGGACTTCCGCTTCGTCCCCTCTCCGATGCCGATCATGGCGATGACCGAACCGACGCCGATGACGACGCCGAGCATCGTCAGGGCCGACCGAAGCTTGTTCGCACCGACGGCCCGGACCGCGCTATCGAAGCTGTCTCCAAAGTTCATGTCGTCTATCCTCCCGAACGGGCCCGTGGGGCCGCCGCACCAGCACGCGATCCGCTGGTCGCTTGGCTGCCTCCCCGGCTCGTGCTGGGGCCACCGCGTCGCTGCGTGCCAAACCCGCCGCCTTGCTCGGCCTGTTCGATGCGCTGCTGCCGGTCCCGAAGCTCGGCCAAGTTCAATTCGGCCACGACGACTTCGTCACCGTCTTTGATCCCGTCCGTGATCTCGACCATGTCGTTGCCGCGGTCGCCGACCTTCACCGACCGCCGTTCAGGTTTGAGCGGGTTGCTCGACCTGACGAGGACGTACGATCCTTGGTCGTCTTGCTTAAGCGCCTGTTGGGGCACCAGCATCACGTTCTCCTTCGCCAACTGGATGAACTCACAAGTGGCGTTCATGCCCGGGCGCAAGGGGGTCTTGGTCTGGTCGACCTGGTCGAGCCCGGTCAATTCGACGCGGACCTTGATCGACGTGATCGAATTGGCTGTCGTCGCGGCTGGGAAAATCTTGCGCACTTTGGCGGGGAACTTACGACCCGGATAGGCCTCGACGACGACGTTGACGTCCTGGTCTTCGTGGATGCTGGCGATGTCGGCCTCGTCGACCGCGCACTCGATAAAGAGTCTGGTGACGTCGCTCAACTGGACCAGGCTGGTGCCCTGGGAGAAGGTGCTCGTCCCCGGCGGGATGATCGTGCCCTCTTCGAGGTACTTGAGGGTCACCACGCCGTCACGCGGCGCGACGACCGTCGTGCTGTCGAGCTGGACTTTGGCGTTTTCGAGCGAGACGCGGCTGCGCACCATCGACGCCTTGGCGTTCTGGATGTCGATCCCTCGGGCCTTCACGGTGAGTTCCCGGTCTTGGGCCTGCTTGAGGGCGACCCGTGCCCCCGCGAGAGCCTGTTCGGCGTCGCGGACGGTCTGCTCGGCGAGGGCGACGTCCTTGCCGTTGGCCTGGGCTTGGCGTTGGGTCTGGACAGCCTGGCGCACACGGGCCTGGGCGGCGGCGGTCTCGCTGGTCAAGGCGGCCTCCAACGTCCGTTGGCGCTGGAGCGCCGAACCGTAGGCCGCCTGGGCCGAGGCGACTTCCGACTCGGCGGCTTCGACTGTGTTGAGGGCGGAGTACCCCTGGTCGACGAGAGCTTTTTGCCGGGTCAGGTTGGCTTTGGCGTTGTCCAGGTCGACCTTGGCCTTGTTGAGGGCGACCCGGGCGTCCTCACGCCGTTGGGGGGCGTCGACTTCGGTCAGTTGGCGCAACGCCTCCTGCTGGGTCCGCAAATTGGCGTCGGCGGCCCGTTGTTCGGCGTCGGTCAGGGTCGGCTGGACCCGGTTGTCGGTGCGGGCGCGCTCCAAGGCGATCTTCGCCTGGGCCAGACGGCGCTCGGCGTCCTGGACCCCCGTGACCATTCCCCTCTTTTCGATGGCGGCATTGGTCTCGGCGGTGGCGACCCTGGTCTGGGCGGAGGTCATGTCGGCGGAAGCCTGGTCGTAGGCGGCGCGGGTGTCGCGGGGGTCGATCTCGGCGATCTTGTCGCCCTTGTGGACGAAGTTGCCTTCCTCGACATACAGCCGGACGACCTCGCCGCCGGCCTTGGACTTGATATCGACTTGGGTCAGGGCGACGAGCGTGCCCGTGGACGATGTGGACCGGATCAGCTCACCCTTTTCGACCGGCGCGTACCGATATTCGACTTCTTGCCCTTTGTTCGTGCCCGCGAGCATCCACCAAACACCGGCCACGATCCCGACGACAACCGCCGTGATCCAGATCCACCTTCGATTCATCCTTCGTTCAGTCCTTTTCGCCCGGCATCGGTTGTCCGGTGGCGAGCCGGAACCGCACGTCGCTGGTCAAGAGATCATAGACCGCTTCGACGTAGTTCGACTCAGCCGTCGCCAAGCTGACCTGTGACGTCAAGAGGTCGATGAGCGTGGCGGCCTTCTCTTGGTAAGCCCCACGAGTCATCGTGTAGTTCTGGCGCGCCACCGTCCGAGCTTCCTCTGCCACCTTCAACCTGTCACGGTTCTGCTTGAGTTCCGCAAACGAGCCCTCGATGTCCGCCCGGGCGTCGAGCTCGCTCTGCCGCAGAGACGCCTCTGCGGACCGAAGGTTCAGTTCAGCCGACCGTAACAGGCTCTTTGACCTTTGGCCGTCATACAAGGGGACGGAAACTTGGAACTGCAGGAGGCGAGAGTCAAAGACGTCTTGCCCAAACGACTTCGTGAAGGAGGTCGACAGCGAAAGATTCGCCATTGAGTCGAGCTTGGCGGCCCGGACACGTTGCTTTTGCGCCTCGACCTGGCGGCGCGACGCCTGCAAGTCGGCACGGGCCTCAAGGCCTTCACGGATCGCTTGGTCGAGCTCTGGCTCGGCCCCGATGGCCGGCGGTTCGACCGCTTCCAGCTGAGGAGACGCGGCCTCGTCCCAGCCGATGATCGCCCGGAGGTTAGCGTCCGCGTTGGTCATGCGGTTCTTCGCCGCCAGAGAGCTTGCCTGCGCGTTGAGCATGTCGGTCTGGGCCTGGAGTTCCTCGCGCTTGGCCGCGTCACCCAGGCTGACCCGCACCTGGGTCGCCTTGAGCGACTCCGTCGCCCGGGAGTAGTTGGCTTCCTGCACCTTGAGCAATTCGCTGGCCCTCAGGGCCTCAAAGTAGCTCACATGGACGTTAGACAGCGTCACGCGGAGGGTTTGGAGAGCACTGAACTCGCTGGCGTCCAAGCCGTAGCGGGCGATGCGGTAACTCGTGTCGCGCCCCCCGTTGTCAAGGAGGAGCCAGCTCGCGGTGATCTCGGTCGAGGTGGACGAACTGTTCGTGCTCCCCCGGAACGGCCCCGTCGAGTTGTTGGTGCGCCCGTCACTGTAAAGGAAGCTCGGCGTCACGGTCGGGAGGAACGCGCTGTAGGCGGCGTCGACTCCTGCCTTGGCGTTCAAGTAGTCGAAGCGCGCCGCACGGACGAGGCCGTTGCGCTCCTTGGCCATTTTCAGCGCGTCAGCCAGCGATACCTGCTGGGCGCCTGCCCAACAGGCGAGCGCCAAGACTCCGGACATGATGACGGGTCGCCAGTTCTTCGTTCCCAAGGTGATTCCCCCACGGCTGTGGCCGGTCGGCCACGCCCAACCTTATACCAAGGTGACGCACTGCGCAGTTGCGCGGTGTCGCAATAGGCCCAGGCAGGTCTATCGGCCACAATCACGGTATGGCTTCGACCGCATCCAGCTCGATCGACCACATTGCCGCGACGTTGGGCAAAGAGGGCGAAGGGTTGCTCACCCACGTGTGCAAGACCGTCCCCAAGGAATCCTTGCACCTGCCTGGCGCCGACTTCGTCGACCGCGTCTGGGCCATGTCCGACCGGAACGTGCCGACCTTGCGCAGCATCCAGACCCTGTTCGGCCACGGCCGTCTGGCGGGCACGGGCTATCTGAGCATCCTCCCGGTGGACCAAGGCATCGAGCACTCGGCGGGAGCGAGCTTCGCCGCGAATCCAGCGTACTTTGACCCGGAGAACATCGTCAAACTCGCGATAGAGGGCGGGTGCAACGCGGTCGCTTCGACCCTCGGTGTCCTGGGTGCCTGCAGCCGGAAGTACGCCCACAAGATCCCGTTTGTCGTCAAGGTCAACCACAACGAGTTGCTCACCTACCCCAACAAGAGCGAACAGATCCTCTTCGGCCAGGTGGAACAGGCCTGGGAGATGGGCGCGGTCGCCATCGGCGCGACCATCTACTTTGGCAGTGACGACGCCACGCGGGAGATCGTCGAGGTCAGCCAGGCCTTTGCCCATGCCCACGAACTCGGGATGGCGACGATCCTTTGGTGCTACCTACGCAACAGCGCCTTCAAGAAGGGTTCGACCGACTACCACCTGAGCGCGGACCTCACCGGCCAGGCGAACCATTTGGGCGTCACGATCGAGGCCGACATCATCAAGCAGAAGATGCCCGAGTGCAATGGCGGGTTCACGGCGCTGAACTCGGGTTCGAGCAGCTACGGCAAGCTTGACGAACGGATCTACTCCCAGCTGACCAGCGACCACCCCATCGACCTGTGCCGGTATCAAGTCGCGAACTGCTACATGGGCCGAGCCGGGTTGATAAACAGCGGAGGCGCCAGCGGGGCCAACGACCTGCGAGACGCCGTGACGACCGCGGTCATCAACAAGCGGGCAGGTGGTATGGGCCTGATCTCGGGCCGCAAGGCGTTCCAAAAGCCGATGGCCGAAGGCGCCGCCCTGCTCCAGTCAATCCAAGACGTCTACCTCTGCGACGGCGTCACGATAGCTTGACCACTTCTTGTCATTGGTCCCCTGCCGTGGCCGGGGACTGATGACTGGTCGCCCGGCGAGATTTCCAGGTCAAATAGCGCCGTGAAAGCGCACCTGGTCGCCTTGGCCCTCCTTGCCCCTTGTTCGGCCCTGGCATGGCATGACACCGGCCACCGTCTGGTCGGGGAGATCGCCTGGAGGAGCCTGAGCGGCCCCGAACAGGCCAAGGTCCAGGCCATCCTCGACAAGCTGACTCCCAAATACCGGAGCCTTCAGGGCGCGTGTGTCCTGCCCGACGACGTCAAGCGGTTCCCCGAGTCCGAGACCGGCTACAAGCAGGACCGGTCGAAGTCGAACTGGCACTACTTTGACAAGTCGGTCTCACCGGGGCACGAAGTCACCGACGACGACGGTCAGTTGATGAGAAGGCTGCCCGAGCTCATCACCAGCTTGACCTTTGACCACGAGCCCACCGAAGCCAACGCCCTCAAGCTCGCCATGTTGGGGCACCTGGTCGGCGACATCCACCAACCCCTTCACACGAGCGCGTTCTATCTGCCCGAGACGGCCAAGTTCGACCGCGGCGGCAACGATTACAAGCTCCAAGACAACCAGCACAACCTCCACTACCTGTGGGACGCCCTGGCCACCGGTGACGTCGACCGGCTGGTCGAGAAGATCATGCGCGACCACCCGGAGAAGTCGTACTCCCACCGTCGACTGACGGTCGGCCCAGAGGTGTGGGCGGACGAGAGTTGGAAGATCAGCAAAAAGTTTGTGTACTCGACGCCCCGGGGTCAAAAGCCGAGCCAAGAGTATATGGACAAGGCCCAACGGATCGCTTATGACCAAATCGCCTTGGCGGGATACCGCTTGGCCGAAACGATCAAGACGATTCTGAAGGGTCGCTAAGGGCCAGACCTGGCAGCGCGTCGCCGATTAACTCCGCTGATTTCAGCACCCGGGTAGGTTTGTGGACGGGCCTGGGTTCGACGATAGGCTTCGTCGTCTGCACACCCGCGTCCTTGAACCGGCGGGCGGCAGGAAGGACGTTGCGCTCAAGCGAGCCGCCCAGCGCCTCGTAACTGTCGACCGCCTTCGACAGGTTCTTGCCCATGTCGTCGTAATAGGCGGTCATGTCGCCCAGGGACTTGTAGAGGCGTGCGGCGTCTTGTTGGATCTGCTTGGCCTCATTGGCCAACTTTTCCTGTTGCCAGCCATAGGAGACCGCGCGCAAGAGCGCCAAGAGGGTCGTCGGGGTCGCCACGACCACGTTGACCGCCATGCAGTCCTCGATCAGACTGGGCCGGGCCTCCACCGCCGAGCGGTACGAGGATTCCGAACTGACAAACATGACGCTGAAATCGACCGCCTCCGACTTGTGGGTGTAGTCCCTCTTTGCCAGCACCTTGGCATGCTCGTAGAGCTTGGCGGCGTGGTCGTTCACCAGCACCCGTGCCGATTCAGGGGAGTCGGCGTTCTGCGCCTCAAGGTAGGACTTCATCGGGGCCTTAGAGTCGACGACCAGTTCCCGCCCTCCCGGCATCTTGACGATGGCGTCGGGCCGCTTGCCGTCGTCGAGGGTCGGCTGGAGGACGTAGTCGACGTTCTCGGTCATGCCCGCCAGCTCGAACACGCGCTCCAGCACGAACTCGCCCCACTGACCGGCCTGACCCGAGTCTTGCAATGCCCGGACCAACCGCGTCGTCTCCGTCGAGAGCTTCACCTGGTTTTGGTCAAGTTCGGTGATCTTGTTGAACAGCGCGCCAAACGACGTGTTGCGGGCCTGTTCGAGTCGCTTCGTCTCTTCGTCCAACTTCGTCAGGCCGTCTTTGACCGGTTCAAGCAACCGTTCGATCCGCACGCGGCGTTGCTCGTCCTCCCCCTCCAAGGCCTTTTTGTAGCCGTCGAAGACGGCCTGGACGTCTTTCTGCAGGGCTTCGCGCGACTCGGTGAGGGCCTTGCCGGCAAGGTTGGCAAAGGAATCGGCCATGGCCTCGCGGGCCGTCTCATAGGCGGCGAGTTTCTCGCCGTGGGCCCTCTCCCGCTCGGCCAACTCGGTTTCCAAGCGGGTGACGGCGAACCCGTACTCGCTGAGTGAGTTTTGGGCTCCTTCCAAGTCTGCGGTCGCCTTCCGCAACTGCTCGTCCTGCTCGGCGGCCCGGCGACTGGCGGCGTCCAGCATGACTTGCAACGCGGACTGCCGGGCCCTCGCCAGAGTCCAGGCGAACGCCCCACCGACGACCAGACCGACGAACACGCCCACGACGATCCAGAGGCCGTCCATTTCAATTACAGTATATCCTTGTCTGGGTCTTTGCACGGGTAGGCTTCTCCCGTGATCCACGCCCCCCTCGACCGACCCGGGCAACAGCTGCGCGACATGATGGCCCGGGGCACCGTCGTGATGCCCGGAGCATTCAGCGCCCTGACCGCCTTGGCCGCCTACAAGCAAGGGGCAAAGGCCGTCTACCTGAGTGGCGGGGCGGTCACCAACAACCTGGTCGGCGTGCCCGACATTGCTCTGGTGACCTTGGAAGAGATGGCGGGCACCGCGGCCCGGGCCTGCCAGGTCGCCCCGGTGCCGGTGGTCTGCGACGCCGACACCGGCTTCGGCGAGGTCTGGAACGTCGTGCGAACGATCGTCGAGATGGAACGCGCCGGCTTGGCCGGGGTCCACCTGGAAGACCAGGTGAGCCCCAAGCGGTGCGGCCACTTGGACGGCAAGGACGTCGTGCCGCGCCAACAGATGGAAGCCAAACTACGGGCCGCCGCGTCGGCCAAGCGTGACCCGTCGTTCCTCGTCATCGCCCGCACCGACGCCCGGGGTGTCGAAGGGATGGACGGGGCGTTGGACCGCGCCAAAGCGTATGTCCAGGCCGGTGCGGACGCCGTGTTTCCTGAGGGCCTGACGAGCGAGGCAGAGTTCGCCGCGTTCCGCGAGGCCGTCGACGTGCCGTTGCTCGCCAACATGACCGAGTTCGGCAAGACGCCGTTGATCCCCGCGTCCCGGTTCGCCGAACTCGGCTACCAGATGGTCATCTTCCCGGTCACCGCGTTGCGAGTGATGTTGAAGGCGGTGGAGGACTTCTATGCGGAGTTGCTCGCCACCGGCACCCAGGCGGGGTGGATGGACAAGATGCGCACCCGGGCCGAACTGTACGACACGGTGGACTACGACGCCTTCACGCGGCAAGACGCTGAGTGGTCGCGACCGTAGGGGCCGGCTTCACCCAGCCCGAGACCGTGTTATAGAGCAGGTAGACGTTGAGCGCGATGATGACCGTCGCGACCGTCCAGCCCACCACTTTCGTGAGCGGCTTGTTCACAAAGGGCCCCATGAGCTTCTTGTCGCCGGTGAACTTGAGCAAGGGCACGATGGCAAACGGCAACTGGAGGCTCAGCACCACCTGGCTGAAGACGAGGAGGTCCATCGCCTTCCCTTCGCCATAGACGCCGATGATGAAGACGGTCGGCACAATGGCGACGACCCGGGTGATCAGCCTCCTCGCCCACCCCGGGATGCGGAGGTCGAGGAACCCTTCCATCACGATCTGCCCGGCCAACGTCCCCGTGATCGTCGCGTTCTGTCCGCTGGCGAGCAAGGCGACGGCAAAGAGCGTCGAGGCCGCCGTCACCCCCAGGACGGGGGCGAGGAGTTTGTACGCCTGGTCGATCTCGGTCACTTCGTGACGCCCGTGGAAGGCCGCCGCCGACACGATGAGGATCCCGGCGTTGACGAACAGGGCGAGAAGCAGCGCGATGTTCGAGTCCCACGTCGCGAACTTAAGGGCCTCACGTTTGGCGGGTTCGTCCTCGCCGACCGCGCGCGTCTGGACGATGCTCGAATGCAAGTACAGGTTGTGCGGCATCACTGTCGCGCCCAAGATGCCGATCGCGATGTACAGGGCGGTCGGGTTAGACACGATCTCGGGCGACGGGACGAACCCACGGGCGACCGCGGCCCAGTCGGGGTGCGCCCAGAAGACGACCAGGGCGAAGCACGCGCCGACGCCGAGCACCAGCAGGGTGACGAGCCCTTCTAGGACGCGGAACTTGCGCCCTTGCAGGAGCAGGACGACCAGCACGTCGGCAGCGGTCAAGACGACGCCCCACACCAGCGGGATGCCGAACAGCAATTTCAAGGCGATGGCCGAGCCCAGCAACTCGGCCAGGTCACAGGCGGTGATCGCCAGTTCGCACAGCACCCACAAGACCTTGGAGACCCACGGCGAGTATTGGTCGTGGCAAGCCTGGGCGAGGTCGCGGCCTGCGACGATCCCCAGCTTGGCGCACAGAGACTGCAGGAACATCGCCGCAAAGTTGCTGAGCAAGATGACGGCCAAGAGGAGATAGCCGAACTGGCTGCCACCGGCAAGGTCGGTCGCCCAGTTGCCCGGGTCCATGTAGCCGACCGCGACCAGGTAGCCCGGCCCGGCGAACGCCAAGAACCGCTTGAGGCCGCGGAGGCCGGAGACGCCGACCGTCCGGTGTGACTCGGGCAAAGACGGCATGGACGGCTTCCGCCGCCAACCGTCAAGTAGGCCCGAGTTCCATGTCATGGTTCGATCTTACCATTGGCTAAATCTCTTTGCCACACCTATTCTCGGAAATATGGGGCCAGGGACTCACATTTGGCCAGCAGGTAAGATCATTTCGATAAATGAGTGGTCCGGCGACCGGACCGCATGTGGAGCGGCACATGCCGCGATGTGGGGTCGCCCGGCCAGTTTCAACGGCGAATGGCCATGAGCGCGACGACATACCCGAATTACAGCCCCGGACTCGAAGGCGTGATCGGTGGCATCACCACCATCAGCGACATCATCAGCGAGACAAGCACCCTCGTCTACCGTGGTTACAACGTCCACGACTTGGCGAGTAACGGCTCGTTTGAGGAGACCGCTTACCTCCTGCTCTTCGGCCACCTGCCGAACCGGACCGAGCTTGACGGCTTCAAGGCGACCTTGGCCGCGGAGCGCGAGGTGCCCGCCCAGGTCTACACGGCCCTGCAGCAGCTGCCTCCCACCACCCACCCGATGGACATCGCCCGGCTTGGCTTCGCCGCGTATGCCCCGTTCGACCCCGACTATGCGGCACCGTCCACCGACCACGAGGCCAACCTCCGCAAGGCGGTCCGCATCGTCGCCAAGGCCAGCACCATCGTCGGCAACGGGCACCGCATCCGGACGGGCAAGGCTCCCCTGGCGCCCCAGGCCGGCCACAGCGTCGCCGAGAACTTCCTCTATCTGGCCAACGGCACAGAGCCGGACGCGGACACGGCCCACGTCATGGACTCGTCACTCACCCTCTATGCCGAGCACGGGTTCAACGCGTCCACCTTCGCCTGCCGGGTCTGCGTCGCGACCCTCAGCGACCTCTACAGCGGCGTCTGCGCCGGCATCGGCACCCTGCGCGGGCCTCTCCACGGCGGCGCCAACGAAGAGGCGATGAGGATGCTTCAGGAGATCGGCACCCCCGAGAACGCCGAACCCTGGATCCGCGACGCCCTGGCCAACAAGAAGAAGATCATGGGCTTCGGTCACCGCGAGTACAAGAAGCGTGACCCGCGCGCCATCTACATGACCAAGGTCGCCAAGGATCTCGGCGAGAAGACCGGCGACACCAAGTGGGGCAAGATCGCCGACACGCTGGAGCACATCATGGAGACGGAGAAGAACATCCACCCCAACGTGGACTTCCCCGCCGCCTACGCTTACTACCTGCTCGGCATCCCCGTCGACCTCTACACACCCATCTTCGTCATGGCCCGCGTGTCCGGCTGGACGGCGCATATGGTGGAACAGTTGGCCAACAACCGCCTGATCCGGCCGAAGTGCATCTATGAAGGCCCGACCCACGCGACGTGGGTCCCCGTGGACGAGCGCTGAACACCGTGAAGGGCCCCTGCGAAAAGCTAGGGCCCTTTTTGTGTCTGACCGGCCACAATGTCCGACATGAAGCCGATTCTGCTGGCCGCCGCGCTCATCGCCATCGCCCCGGCCGCCGAACAAGTCCCGCCCGCGAGTGCGGACTACCTGCGGGCCCACGAGAAGTTCCTTGCCAGCGACCTGCTCGAAGGCCGAGGGACGCCGAGTCGGGGGCTCGACATCGCCGCCCAGTACATCGCGAGCGAATTTGAGAAGTACGGCCTGAAGCCGGCCGTCGGCGACAGCTACTTTCAGGAGACGACCTACAAGAGCCGCCAAGGCGTCGAGGGCAAGGTCCGTAACGTCGTCGGCGTGCTACCGGGCAGCGACCCCAAACTCAAGGACACCTACGTCCTCGTCACCGCCCACTACGACCACCTGGGCGTCCGCAAGAAGGAGAACCCCGAGCCCGGTGAGGACCTCATCTTCAACGGGGCCAACGACGACGGGAGCGGCACCGCCGGGGTGATGGAGTGCGCCCGTATCCTCAGCCAGATGAAGACCCGGCCCAAGCGGTCGATCGTCTTCATGTGTTTCTGGGGGGAGGAGCAGGGTCTGCGCGGAAGCGCCTATTACGGCAAGAACCCCGTGTTCCCCCTGGCGGCGACGACCGCCCAGATCAACCTGGAACAGATCGGCCGGAGCGACAGCGACGAAGGAGTCAAGAAAGCCGGGTTCAATATCACCGGCGCGACCTACAGCGACCTCCCCCAGATGATCGCCAAGGCGGCCGCGACCGTAGGCGTCAAGTACATCGAAGACCCGCAGCACAGCGACCCCTACTTCATGGCGAGCGACAACGGCGCCCTCGCCATGGTCGGTGTCCCCGCCCACACCATCAGCGTCGCATACAGCTATTCCGACTACCACCGGGTCGGCGACCATTGGGACAAGCTGGACTATCCGAACTTCGCGTTGGTCGTCCGGGCGGCCGCGACCGCAGCCTACGCGGTGGCCGACTCCACTGCCGAGCCGAAGTGGAACACCGAAAACCCGAGGGCGAAGCGCTATGCCGAGGCCCGGGCAAAAGGCGGCGGCTAGGGTTCAATCGGCCCGTGCCCCGCGTCCTTGACTACCCGATCCGTAGCGGCTACTTTGCCCACCGCGTCCAAGTCGAGGAGACTGTCTGCGACGTCCAGACAGAGTTTCAGCGGGTCGAGGTCGTCGAGACGGTCGAGTTTGGGCGGATGCTCTTGCTTGACGGTCACATCCAACTGGCGACCCGCGACGAGCACGCCTACCACGAGGCCCTCGTCCAAGTGCCCCTTCTGAGCGTCAGGGAGCCGAAGACAGCCCTCGTGGTCGGCGGCGGTGACGGTGGGGTCGTCCGCGAGATCTGCCGCCACGACAGCGTCCACAGGGTTGACATGGTCGAAATCGACGGCCAAGTCGTCGAACTGGCCAAGAAGCATTTGCCCTCCCTCAGCGCCGGGGCGTTCGACGACCCCCGGGTGAACCTGGTCGTCGGCGACGCCTTCCCCTGGGTCGCGGCATGCGAGCACCAATACGACTTGGTCGTCGTCGACGCCACCGACACCTACGAGGACGAGGAGGGCGAGCTGAGCGAGATGCTCTTCACCCAGCCGTTCTACCGCGACTGCCTGCGCTTACTGGCACCGGGCGGATTCGTCGTCACTCAAGCCGACAACCCGATGTACTGCCCCTACAGCCTGGACGCGGTCGTCCGCTCGTTCGAGGAGGTCTTTCCCCGTGTCGGCCACTACTGGGGCCTCGTCCCCTCGTTCGGCGGCTTCTCGGCGTACTGCTGGGCCAGCAAGGGCGCATTGCCCGCCGACGACCTGCCGCCCCACTCCCTTGGGCTCCGCTACCTAGACCAGACCACGTACCGGCTTGGCCTTGGCCCGCTACCTTTCTAGCTAGGGACCGGACCAGTTTCGTCTCCGGCACGGTGCGCTTACCTGGCCCGCCGGACCGCTCGCACGGCACAAGCCCAACCAGGTGCGAGCATGAAGCGCGCGTTTGTTTGTTTAGCCCTCCTCGTCAGCGGTCTGGCCACCGCAGCCTCGACGGGCAGCGAAGCCCTGCCCTCGATGACCCACCCGTCGTGGGTCAAGTCGTTCGACCGCGCTTCGGAGGCGGTCGCCAAGAAGGAGTACAACAAGGCCCTCGCGTTCTTGACCGGCGCGGTCTATGAGCATGGGGTCACGGTCTCCCTGGACACTTCGTCCTGCCCGGGCGAGGTCGAGCGGGTGAGCAAAGCGGCCCGGCGCGCCCACGCCGCGTGGGAACGTGTCCTAGGGTCTGACTGTCCGATCCGCCTCCTGCCTAACGACCAGGCCGCCGACCTGACGATCGTCGTGGTCAGGTCGATCCCCCAAGAAGGGGACGCCTTGGGCCTGATCGACATGAAGAAGACTTATGCTTGGGGCGTCGGGAGCCACCGGTCCACCAGCACGGGCAAGATCAAGGTCATGACGTCCTTTCAGGGGAGCGGTTTGGACGACGACGAGCTCACCGAGGTCGTCTGCCACGAGATGGGCCACCTGCTCGGCTTGGCCGACCTTGACCACACCGGTTTCCTGATGGGCCCCCTGGTGCGCCACGACTCGGTGACCGCTCCGACCCCCGAGGAAGCGCGCGCCGTGCTCCAGATCCGCAAGAAGTTCCGGACGATGATCGACGACGTCCGGGAGACGGCGAGGCGGGCCGCGTGAACGAAGGCGGTGCGCCGAACCTCGCCAAGACGTTGGACAGCCTCCGGCGTCTGGAGGCACGGATCCTCAGCGCCATCGAAGCGGCTGAAGGCGGCCCGCCGGGTGAGGAGGGTGGAGGAGAAGACCGTCGGACCCTCGGGACCGCGCCATGGTCTCCGGCCCGGTCTGAAGGCCCCATCGACATCTCCGCATGATCTTCTTGCTTCCTAAGGATTTGGTAACCTGACCTCCATGCCCGAAACCCTGGGTCCACGCGTCGCCACGGTCTACGAACTGCAGTCCGCTTGGCTGAGCCCCCGCCTCAAGGCGAAGGGGATCAGCTGGACGACGTTCCAATTGATCGCCGCGGTCCACGCGGCAGGGGACGACGCTTCGCAAGTCGAAGTGTCGAGGCGCTTGGGCGTCTCGGCGGCGACCCTGAGCGAGTCCGTGCGCGACCATGTGGCGAAGGGGATCCTTGAACAGGTGCCGTCGCAGCAGGACCGACGGGTGAAAGTCTTGCGCCTGACGAGCCGGGCAACCGGATTCTACCGCGACATCTCTTCCCTGGTGAACGAGTGCGAGGCACTGATGAGCGCCGGACTGTCTGCAAAAGATGTGGAGAGTTGCGCGAAAACCTTAGATCAAATGATCCAAAAGCTCGAACGCGCCGTCGACGCTTGACCTACAATGGCTTTACCCCTGACGGCCCAGTGTTTTTATGAGTCTCATGGGGTTTTCCACACGTCTCTTTTCGTAGCAGGTCTGATCCTATGGTCCGAATCGTCGGTGTGCAAAGGTCCCAGGATGTCGCGCAGGAGTTCGTCCTCCTGCAGAACCAAGGCGCCATGCGTGTCTGCCTGAGAGGCCATGCGGTCGTCGCGGAAAGCGCCCACGGGGCTGCTTGTCCGTCGGCCGCGTTCGTGTTGCCCGACTGCGTCGATTTGATGCCCGGCCAGTACGCCCTGCTCCGTTCCGGCCGAGGGACGCCCCGCTGGTGCCACACCGAAGACGGCTTGCACATCTTCTACACCTATCTGGGTCGCGAGACGCCGGTCTGGGCGGACCAGACCGGGCCGTTCCACTTGCTCGCCCCCCAGCACTCCTACATCGAGTGCCAGCGCGAGGTCGTCGCGGTCTAGCCGCCTGGCTCGCCGGAATTGGCGACCAAGGCCGCCGCTTCGTATCCGTCGGCCAACCAGACCTCCACCGCCTTCACGCACTTGGCGACGGCGTCGTCGATCAGGGCGCGCTCGTCCTTGTGAAACCGGCTCAGCACATGGTCCACCGTGGCGTCGTCCGACCTTCCGATCCCGATCTTCAGGCGCGGGTACTCGGTGGTGCCCAGTGCCTCGATCATGGATTTGTGGCCGTTGTGGCCTCCTGAGCTACCCTTGGCCCGCATTCGGACCTTCCCGGTCGGCAGGTCCAAGTCATCGGCCACGACGAGGATGTCCTCCGGCTTGACGCCGTAGTGCCTTGCAACCGGGCCCACGGCCCGGCCACTCAGGTTCATGTAGGTGAGCGGCTTGAGCAGGGCGACGGCCACGCCAGCGACTTCGCCCAGGCCGATCTGGGCTTGGTGCCGCATCAGGTCCATCTTGACCTTGTGCCGGTCGGCCAGCGCCTCGACGACGTCAAAGCCGACATTGTGCCGGGTGCGCCGGTACTGCGGGCCAGGGTTCCCCAAGCCGACGACCAACCGCACGGGGTGGACGACCGGCTGCTTCTTCCTCAAGAACGACATGGTCCGCCTCGATTCCGTCAGGCCGGGGCCCGGAGCCACAGGAGGATCGCCACGCCCAGGGCGATCCGGTAGACGACGAAGACGTACATCGGCTGGGTGCGCACAAACTTCATAAGGAAGGACACCGCGAACCAACCGACGAAGAAGGACACCACGGTGGCGACGACTGTCTGCCCGACCCCGGCGGCGACCAGTTCATGTCGGGCGTCGAAGAGTTCGTAGAGCCCGGCGGCGGTCACGGCCGGGATCGACATGAGGAAGCTCAGCCGGGCGGCGGCGTCCCGCTCGAACCCTTGGAACAAGCCGCCGCTGATCGACGTGCCGCTCCGGCTTCCTCCGGGCACCAGGGCGATGGCCTGCCACACGCCCATGACGAGGCCGTCGAGGGGCTTCACGTCGGCGAGGGCGCGCCGGCGCTTGCCCAAGAGCTCGGCGACGCCCAGGACGACAGCGAAGGCGATCAGCATCCACGCGGTCAAGGTCAGGTCGCGGGCTTGGCCCTTGATGAAGTGCTTGCACGCCCAGCCGATGGCGATGATCGGGAACGTCGCGACGAACGTGGCCCACCCGGCCCGGGCTTCCGGAGTGTCGCGGAGCGCTTTGTCCTTGAGCGACCGGGCCCAACCGGTGAACGAAGACTTGATGTCCGACCAGAAATAGAGGAACGTCGCGACGACGGTACCGAGTTGGATGACCGCCGTGAACCCCGCGCCGGGGTCGTTCCAGTGGAAGAGGTGCGGCAGGATGTTGAGATGTCCGCTGCTACTGACAGGGAGAAACTCGGTCAGCCCTTGGACGATGCCATAGACTATCGCCTGAATCCAGTCCACATGCCCTCTTCGGGGGAGTCCACCCCCAGTTCGCG
This sequence comes from Fimbriimonadaceae bacterium, assembly GCA_019638795.1. Classification (NCBI taxonomy): domain Bacteria; kingdom Bacillati; phylum Armatimonadota; class Fimbriimonadia; order Fimbriimonadales; family Fimbriimonadaceae; species Fimbriimonadaceae bacterium. The sequence goes on from JAHBTB010000001.1 coordinate 377,900, forward strand.
GAGGGCAAGGTACCTGATCCTCAGGGCTGCCTTGCCGTCACCGTAGGGACTGGTCGGGTGCGGGTCCCGGGCGCCGGACAGGGCGACGGCAGCTTCCCTGACGATGGTCTGCGGGTCGGTACCGACCAACTTGGCCGCCCCAGCCTCTACACCTTCGGGCCGTTCGGTCGTGTGCCGCAACACCAAGACGGGCACCCCGAAGGCGGGGGCCTCCTCTTGCACGCCGCCGGAGTCGGTCAAGATGAGAGCGCTTCTTTGCATCAATTTGACGAAGTCGGCGTAGTCGGGGGGCTCGACCAAATCGACCCGTGGTTGCCCGCCGAGGACTTTGACGAGCGTCTCGCGCACGGCCGGGTTGCGGTGCATCGGCACGACAAGCATGACGTCAGGATGGGTTCGGGCGACCTCAAGGGCCGCCCGGGCGATGTCGGCCTGGGGCTCGCCCAGGTTCTCGCGGCGGTGGGTCGTCAGGACGACGACCCGGCCCGGCCACTCGGCGTAGCAGGTCAGGGTGGTCTGCTCGGCCACGTGCCGCACCGCGTCGATGCCGGTGTTGCCGGTCACAAAGACGGTGTGCCCGAGGTGCCCTTCCCGGATCAGGTTCTCCGCCGCCCACGGGGTCGGGGCGTAGTGCTGGGCGGCGACCAAGGCGGTGGCCCGGCGGTTGAACTCCTCGGGAAACGGCTCGGCGACCGACTCGGTACGCAGGCCGGCCTCGATGTGCCCGAACTTCACCCGGCGGTAGAACGCAGCCAACGAGGCGACGAAGGTCGTCGTCGTGTCCCCCTGGGCGAGCACCAGGTCGGGGCGCAGGCGTTCGACCAAGGGGTCGAGCCCCTCCAAGACCCGACGGGACATGTCGGCCAGGGTCTGGCCATGCTGCATGATCCCCAGGTCGTGGTCGGGCGCCAGGTCGAAGGCCGCCAGGGCCTGGGCGAGCATCTCGCGGTGCTGGCCCGTGCTGACCAGGATGGTCTCGACTTCGTCGTACCGCCGGAGTTCACGGACGACCGGCGCGGTCTTGATCGCGTCGGGGCGGGTGCCGACGACCGCGACGACCTTAGGCTTTGCCACGGCTCCTCACCAGGACCAAGAGGGTACCGCTCAGAGCCATCGCGACAAGGTAAAGGATCCATACGGTCTGCTTTTGGGTGAACCCCCGGCTGAGCAAAGTGTGATGGACATGCCGCTTGTCCGCCTTGGCGATGGGTTGGCGGTTCTTGATCCGGCGGAACACGACAAAGAAAGCGTCGAAGAGGGGCACGGCGAAGGGCAGCACGGGCAGCAGCATGGAGAGGGTCGCCGCCGTCTTCACCGTGGCCACGACGCTGAGGCTGGCGAGCAGGAACCCGATCACCTGGGCCCCGCCGGCCAAGAAGATCCGCGCCGGATTGTAGTTGTAGCGAAGGAAACCGAGGCAGGCGCCGCCGACGGCCCCCGCCGCCAGGGCCACCCACCGGTGCCCGCCAAAAATGGCCAGGGTCATGATGGTGCCGGCGGCGATCGCGGCGATGCCGCTGGCCAGGCCGTCGACCCCGTCGATCGTGTCCATCGTCTTGGTGACGACGAAGATGTAGACCGCCGTCAGGCTGACCGCCACCCAGGCGGGAAAGCTCACCCAACCGACGCCGGGAAGGGTCATGCCGAGCACCTGGACGTGCCCTAAAGCGTCGCTGAAGAACTGCACGGCGACACCCGCGGCGAGGAGGTACAGCAGCTGCATCTTCGCCGACAACTGCTTGACGTCGTCCACCATGCCCATGACGAGCAAGCCGACCCCGCACACCAGCATGCCGACGAGGAACATCGGGAACGAGCCCCGTGGCCAAGCGAAGGCGACGGACACGAGGACGGCGGCGAGGAAGCCGGGGAAGACCGCCAGCCCACCCCATCGGGGGGTCGGTTCCGTGTGGACGCGCCGGTCGTCGCGGGTCGGGTCGTCCATCGCCCCCTTGTTCTTGGCAAACTGGATGACCCAGGGTGTCACCGCGATCGTCGAGACAAAGGCGACGAACGCGGACGCCAGGGGCGCGCGAAAACCAGCCAGGGCCTGCCAGGGGTTCATGCGGTCTCCTCCACCGGCACGAGGGCCCCGTCACGATAGATGTCGACGGTGACGTGGGAGAGGCCGAACAGTTCAAGGGAGAACGGGTCGGGGTAGTCGCCTTCGTACACCACGTGCCGCACTCCGGCGTTGATGATCATTTTCGCGCAGGTGTTGCACGGCTGGCACGTGACGTACATCGTGGAGCCCTCGCAGGGGACGCCGATCATCGCGGCCTGGAGCAGGGCGTTTTGCTCCGCGTGGAGGGAGCGGGCGCAGTGGCCCGCCATGAGACAACCGTCGGGCCAGGGCAGGTTCTCGCCGTCGGGCGGACAGTGGGGGAGGCCTCGCGGCGCCCCGTTGTAGCCGGTGGCAAGGATGCGACGGTCACGGACGATGACGGCCCCCACCTGCCGGCGCGGGCAAGTGGCCCGCGTCTTCACCAGATGCGCGATCTGCATGAAGTAGGCGTCCCAACTGGGGCGTTCCGTCATCGGGCCTGATTATGGAGCCTGTCTGCCCTCGCACAACTACCGATCAGCCCAGATCGGCCCAAACACCCTCAGACGCGCGCCACTGCTGTCCGCTTGCGCCCAGGCACCAGGCCGTTGACCCACGTCTGGACCGGGCCCTCGACGACAAACGAGACGATAAAGAGGACGGCGGCATAAGCCGGCAAGGCGACCGCCGCGGGGAGAAAATCGAGGTAGGCCGCGTGGACGACCAGGGGCATGTGAAGGACGTAGATGGCGTACGACGCCGGAGCCAGCTTCGTGAAGGGTCTTAGGACACGGTCGAGGCCGGCCTTCCCCTTCGCCGACACCATGCTGGCGACCACCACGATGGCCAAGGCGCTGCCGAAGTGCCGGGCCTCAAGAAACGGATGGAACCCGAGCTTGATCGGTTGGCCCTGGCCCTTGGCGACGGCCGTCCAAACCAGGAACACCGCGCTCGAGGCCGCGAGCATCGCGACACCGGGCCACTGGCGGGCCAGACTCAGCCGCTCGCCCCGCCGGTTGGCCCGGGCGATCTCGACACCGGTCCACCAGATCGCGAAGTAGGCGAGAAACAGGCTGATCTGGTTGGGCACCACGACGTAGAGCGCGAGCCCCGCCGCGGCCAACGAATAGGCGACGACCCGTTGCTTCGCGTCGGGGACGAAGCGGTAGATCGGGAAGAACAGCATGTAGAACCACCACTCGTAGGACAACGACCACAGGGCGCTGTTACCGCCGAGGGTGGCGAACCACACCCCAGGCTTGGCGGTCTTGAAGTCCTGGAGCATGAGGAGGTTCGCCCATAGCTCGCCGTTCTTTGGGGTCAGGAACAGGGTCAGGACAAGGGCAAGGACATAGATCGGATAGATCCGCAAGAACCGTTTGCGAAAATATTCGCCAAAAGCGATCTTGGGCTTGTTCGCCACTGAGTAGTAAATGACAAACCCCGAAAGCAGGAAGAAGACCATGACGGCCTCCTGCCCGAACTGGAAAAGCGGGGCGAACTTTGTGTCGCGGAATCCAAACCGCTCCAAGAAGAGGTGGCCGATGAAGACATAGACCGCCGCCAAGCCCCGCATGCCTTCCAGCAATTGGATCTTCGCGCTTCCCTTGGGCTTAGCCGCTTCGGACGGTTTGTCCATTCCCCGTGATTCTTCCCGGTCCCGGCCTCAGGCCGGGGACTCCTGCAATTTTCGGTTCGACCTTGACACATAGTCAGCCCCCGGCCGACGATCGTCTGCCGGGGGCTGGTCACTCATGGAGCCCGTCTCAGTGCTTTTTCCACCACGACGGTGCGCTGAAGAACTCGCACCCGTCCCCGTCCTGCGGGGCGACGAGATCGTCGATCCCAAGCCGGACGACGTTTGTCGCCGGGGCGGGCGGGGGCTCGGGATGGTCGAACGCCGACTGGATGACCTGGTTCAGATCGTCCAAGTGGGCCCTCGTCACCGCGTCGGCGGCCCTCAGCGACGCCTTCTTGAGGAATTCCTGGGCAAGGTGCAGTTCGCCGCTCGCATAGGCCCGGATGTCCGAACTGGTCTGGGGCAGTTTGGCGATCAGGGCGGTGACATACGCCCTCTGCAGACTGCGCCGGTAGACGTCGACGCTCACCTTCGGGGCGAACAACTCGCGCCAAACGTTGCCGCGCACGTCGGCCATCAGCTGGCCGACGCTATAGGCGTTGGAGCCGTTGACCGCCTCGTTCTCCAGCATCCGCGCGAGACGCCCAGAGTTCAGGAGCGTGTTGACGCCTTGGCCTTGGAGGCTCTGGACGCCAGTCAGGACCGTCGACGGGCCCAGCTTCTGGGTGATCGAGGCGGGCAGGTACCAAGTCGGCGTCTCGAACACCGTGTCCATGATCCATTTGGCCGCCCTTCGCTGTTGGTCCTTGGGCACATGGGTGTACTGCTCCTTGCCTCGTCCGCCCAGATAGTTGGTCTCCACGATGCCGCCGACAAGAGCGCCGACATGACCCACGTACTGACGGAGCTGGCCGCCGACCGCGCCGTACATGTCGCCCAAGACATCGTATTCCTCGCCGAGGCGGACGGTCGCAGGCTCCAGGTAACCCATCACGCGCTTGAGGTTGAGCACACCGAGCCGTGACGCCTCGACCGCGTCGTCGCCGAGGGCCTCGGAAAGGGCAGTGGGGTCATAGCCAGCGAAGCCGTTCCGTGCCCTGAGCATCGGCTCGTCCACCTGGCGGGCCGCCCACAGGTCCAGGGTCGCCTTCTCCATCCACGGGTTGGTGGCGAAGGGGATCGGCGTGTAAGCCCACATGCAAGCGAACTTGTCGTAGATCGAGACTTGGGGGATCAGGGCCGCGCCGTCGCCAGGTTGGGCGACGTAGTTGAACCGGGCATAGTCCATGATGCTGGGGCACGTCCCGTTCTCTTTCGTCCACTTGGCGTCACGCAGGAGGCGGATCGGCACCGTCGACGACGACTTGCCGTTGTGGACGAAGCCTAGGGTGTGGCCGACCTCGTGGGCGGCGACGAACTCCAAGCAACGTTCCATCACGTCGTCGGGCAACGGCAGGTTCTGGCTCCGAGGGTCGTTGGGCGACGCCTGGACGAAGTACCACTCGGTCTGGAGCTTGAGGATGTCGTGCCAGAAAATGATGTGGTTGGACATCACCTCGCCGCTCCGTGGGTCGACCGTGCTGGGGCCAAGCGCGTTGGCGATGGGGAGGGCGGCCCACCGGATCACGTTGGTGTTGGCGTCCTCGGCACTCCAGTTCGGGTCTTCCTCGGGTGTCGGGGCGTCTAGGCACTTGACCGCGTTGGTGAAGCCCGCCGCCTCAAAGGCGACGTTCCAGTCTTCGACGCCCCGGCGGATCGATTCGCGCCACTTCTTGGGTATTTCCCGCCCCAGGTAGTAGATGATCGGCTGGACGGGGTCGGACATTTTCGCGTCGGGATCCTTCTTCTCCAGCCGGTGGCGGCTGACGAAGGAATACTCCTTGACCCCCAATTTGGAGATGCCAAAGTCTTGGAACCCGGTCGAGAAGAGGGGCACCCGCGAGTCGTAGAGCCGGCCCATCATCGGCTTTTCGGGCAAGAGGACAAGGCTGTGGCTGATGACCGCGCTGTTTGACGGGCCACCAGACACGGCCCCGAACCCGCCGCGTCGGCCGCCCGCCGCCTGGGCCGCGCCGACATAGGTGGCGAAGACCTCGACGTTGACGTTCGACTTAAAGACGTTGACCTTGTCAAGGAACGTCCGGCTCGCGTCCATGCTGCCCCCGCCGAGGCTGCCGCGGGCGCTCAGCTCGGGCACGTCGGTCTTGTAGAGCCTGGTCACATCGACAAGGAGTCCGCCGTCTTTCGACTTGGCCTTGACATCAAGCGCCGCGATCACCGGCATGACATTGCCCTGCCGCACCGCGACCTCGGCGTCGGCCCCTTCTCCCGTGGCGGTGACGGTGTAGTCGACGAGCCGGAGCAGGACCTTGTCGCCACGCTGTTCAAAGCGGACGACCCGCTCACCCGCCGCAGAGCCGTTGTAGCCACCGTTGGGGCTCTCCTTGATGTTCGTCACCCACAGAAAGTCACGCCCCAAGAGCTTGGGCGGTATCTCAAACTGGAGGGTCTCGTCTTTGACGTAGGCATTGAGGACACCCGACTTCTTCTTGAAGTCCTTGACCGATGAATCAAAGTCGGCTGGCTTGGCCGGTTGCTGGGCCTGGTTGGGGCCGCCGGCCTGGCCCCCGGGCCCACGTTGGGCACGCTGCCCCTGGGCCTGTTGGAGTGCTGTGACAGCCGTTTCCAGGCTGGTGGCGACTCCAGTCCCCGGGACGACGGCTGCTGAGACAAGCAGGGTGGTGATGAATGACATAGAGTGTAGGTCTCCCTCAGTTCCACGGGCGTCGAAGCATGCCCGGTTCGTCAATCTTGACCGACTACGGGACTTTCTCGCCCGTTTTGACCGCAGAATCTGTCCGTCCTTGGACCGCCGGACGCCACAGGTATCCTGACCGAAGCGTCAAGACCCTTGGCTGACGCTTTGCACAAGGAACCATCTATGGCCGCGCCCCAGACCCTCGAAAAGCCGCTTTCCAACGACAATTTCGACGCTGATGTCGTCGTCATTGGGGCCGGGCCCGGCGGTTATGTCACGGCGATCCGGTGCGCCCAGCTTGGGGCGCGGGTCACCTGCATCGAGAAGGAGTACCTCGGTGGCACCTGCCTCAACTGGGGGTGTATCCCGAGCAAGGCGATGATCGCCAGTGTCGAGCGGATGCACGACGTCAACCACGCCGGCGACTTCGGCGTCAACCTTCCCAAGGGCGACGTCACGATGGACTTCGAGAAGATGATGGCCCGCAAGGAGAAGATCGTCCAGACCCAGCGCGGAGGGGTCGGCTATCTCTTCAAGAAGAACAAGGTCACCCACGTCGAGGGCTTCGCCAAGTTCCTCGACCAGCACACTGTGGAGGTCGAGAAGGACGGCAAGAAGACCAAGGTCCGGGGGAAGAACTTCATCCTCGCCATGGGCTCGTCGGTCATCTACCTGCCGATCAACGGCCTCAAGGGCGGGCGCGACGAGGGCGTCTGGACCAGTGACGACGCCGTCACCGCCCCGTTTGTGCCGAAGCGGATGCTCGTCGTCGGCGGGGGTGCCGTCGGCGTCGAGTTCAGCTACGTATTCAATGGACTTGGCACCAAGGTCACCCTCGTCGAGATGCTCCCCAACCTCATCCCGATGATGGACGAAGAGCTGGGCAAGGAACTCGGCAAGCTTTTGGCCCGGCAGGGCGTCGACGTCCGCACCGGGGCGATGACCGAAAAGGTCGAGAAAACCAAGAACGGGTGGAAGTGCACGGTCAACCAGTCCGGCAAGGTCGAAGAGATCGAGGTGGACGTCATCTTGCTCGGCGTCGGCCGCAAGGCGAACACCGACGGGATGAACCTGGAAAAGGTCGGCGTCAAGCTGCACAAGCGCGGGGTCGAGGTCGTCGACGACACCTTGAAGACCCACGCCCCCAACGTCTGGGCGATCGGCGACGTGACCGGCCGGATCCAACTCGCCCACACCGCCATGTACGAGGGACAGGTCGTCGCCGCCAACATCGTGCAGGGCAAGAGCGAGAAGGCCGACTACAAGGCGGTGCCCAACTGCGTCTACACCGTGCCCGAGGTGGCGGGGGTCGGGTTGACCGAGTCGGAGGCGATCGGCAAAGGATACGAGGTGAAGATCGGCAAGGCCCAGTTCCGCCCGTTCGGCAAGCCGATGGCGACGGGCCACCAAGACGGCTTCGTCAAGGTCGTCATCGACAAGAAGTACGGCGAAGTGCTCGGCCTGCACATGATCGGCGCCCACGTGACCGACATGGTCCACGAGGGGGTCGTCGCCCTCAACCTCGAAGCCACTCTTGAGTCCATGGTGACCAGCATCCATGCCCACCCGACGATGTCGGAGGCGATCCTCGAGGCCTTTGAGGACGCCCATGGGCTGGCGATCCACAAGGCGTAAGTCCCGGGCCGCTTGGCCCTGGACCGAGGTTGAGTTAAGGTACAAGGCACTTAGGTTCCCTTGATGCAGAGCGACACGCGCCTTGTGCTCATGCCCGGTCTTGGTGCCGACCACCGTCTGTTCGTCGAGCAGACCCGCCGGTTTCCGGACGCTCACACGTGCGAGTGGATCACTCCGCATCCGGACGAAAACTTGCGGACCTATGCGGCCCGGTGGGCTGCCACGCAGGATTGGGAAAAGCCGACACTTTTGGTCGGCTTTGCTTTTGGCGCGATGGTCGCCCTTGAGGCCTTGGAACACTGCCCGCAGGCCCGTGCCTCGGCCCGTGGCGTCGTCATCATCTCCGGTTGCCGGAGCGGCGCGGCCGTCTCCGAGGCGTTCCGCCGCCAAGTGGCCATGTCGCGGATGGTCCCCCACGCGATCCTCCGCCAGGGGCTCCTTTGCTTTGCCGAGCGGTTCTCTGAACGAGACGACTTGGCCGACGGCCATCGCCGCCTCCTCAAGGACATGGCCACCGAGATTGACATCGACCTGTTCCGCTGGTCGACGGCGGCCTGCGCCGAGTGGGACTACCGTGGGCCTGTCGAACTGAGCAAAGAGGTACCGGTGTTCCAAATCCACGGCGAGCGCGACCAAGTTGTCCCGCTCGTGCCGGGCGACCCCGACACCGTTTTGCCCAATGCCGGCCACCTGATCCAATTCACCCACGCAGGCGAGGTGAACGCCTACATCGCCCGATGCGCGAAGCAGGTCGGTGCGCGGGTCGCCGTGAAGTCGGTCGTCTGACCGCTCTATCGTTCCGTCAGTTCGCGGCCATAGCCGTCGTACTTCACACCGCCGCCCATGATGTAGAGGCCGTCAATGAACGACCATATCCAGCCGACGCCACAGAACACGGCGGTCATCAGTTGCAAGGCGCCGTGGGCCGAGTACCCCAAATAAAACCGGCCGAAACCTGGCAGGATGTTCAGCAGACCGGCGACCATGCGCTTCTTGTCGCTCTTGGGAACGTTGAAGGGCGTCAGCTGCACGGGAGGGACGCCGGGGCCGAATCCCCACAGGCCTTGGACGGGATCGACGACCGGCGGCTGGTAGCCAGAGTTGACCGGGGCCGTCGGCGCCTGGGGCGGCAGGGTCTGGCCGAACACGGGCGGAGTGAGGTGCGTCTGGGGGGGCAGTTGGGGAGCCAACTGCGGGAGGAACTGCTGCAACTCCGCCGTTGTCTGCGCCATCTGCCACGCGGACATCCCCGCCTTCCAGACGTAGGTGTCGCGGTCGATGACCCCGTCCCGGCACAACTCACCCATTTGGTCAAGCGTCAAGGGACCGAGCTGGCCGTAGTGGCCAACGTAAAACCATTCTGCAGTCTCTGGTGTGCTGCCCATGCCTTCCAAATCCTGCCGGGGTCTTAAGATTCTAAACGGTAGCGCCCGCCCAAGGATGCAGGGACCCAGCGAATTCCACCCTATTCCACCCGCACAAGAGCGTCTCGGGCATGTCCCGGGAACCCTTCGGCGTTGGCCAGGGCCGTGATCGTGGGGGCCAGCTTGTGGATGTCTTCGCTGGTCAGCATGGTCACGGACTGGACCTTGAGAAAATCGAGCACGTTCACGGGGGACCCGAACCGGGCCGCCCCCGACGTCGGCAAGGTGTGGGAGGGGCCGCTGCAGTAGTCGCCCGCGCTCTGAGGCGTGTTCGGGCCGACTAGGACACAACCGCAATTGACGACCTGCTGGGCCACCGACCCCGCGTTGGCGACCATCAACGTGCAATGCTCGGGGGCGAACCGGTTGATGATCTCCACCGCCTCGGACTCCGTGGCCGCGACCACCGCGCAAGACCGCTCCGAGAGCGACCGTCTCAGCACGTCTTGCCGAGGTGAGTCGGCGACCAGGGCCTCGACCTGATTGGTGACGGCGTCGAGCGTCGTCCGGTCTCGGGCCACCAAGAGCCCGACGTTGTCGGGCGCGTGCTCCAGCTGGCACAGCAGGCTCGCCGCCGCCCACCTAGGGTCGGCGCTGGCGTCGGCGTACACCGCCACTTCGCTTGGGCCGGCATATCCGTCCAAGCCGACCGTCCCCCACACCTGACGCTTCGCCTCGTTGACGTAGGCGTTGCCCGGCCCCACGACCTTGTCGACGCGGGTCATCCCCTCGATTCCGAAGGCCATCGCCGCCACCGCGCTGGCGCCTCCCGCTTTGAGGACCAGGTCGACGTCCAGTTCCCGGCACGCCACAAGCACTTCCGGGCAGACTGTGCCGTCCTTCCGGACCGGCGTCGCGACGACGACGAACGGGACGCCGGCGACCTGCGCCGGCACGACGTTCATGACGACCGAACTGGGATATGAGGCCAAGCCCCCGGGGACGTAGACCCCGACCCGGGCGAGGGGGAGATACCTCTGGCCCTCGAAACCGGTGTCATCGGCGTCGGTCGCGTCAGTACGCCAACCCCAGCCCGGTTCAAGCTCGTCCATGTCCTCGGTGAGCACTTGCAACTGCAGTTCATGGAAGTCCTGCACGCGCTGGATTGCGGTTTTGATCGCAAAGTGGACTTCCGGGTCTACCGTGGCTTCCGCGAGTTCCTCGTCGGTGACATAGAGGCTCTTGATGTCGGGTGAGTCGAACGCCACTGCCGACGACAGCACCGCCTCGGCTCCCCGCGAGCGCACGTCGGCGACGATCGCCGCCACCGTCGCGACCAGGCCGGGGTCAAATGAGGGCGACCGGTCGAGGAACCGCACCATCTCCGGATGGCCGTACTCGACGACGGGGAGAAGGCTCACCGAAGCATCCCCTTGGCCCGTTGGAGCCGGGCCGACATGCGCGCCGGGCCGAGGACACTCATCAGTTCGAAGAGCCCAGGGCCGGCCGTCTTGCCCGTCAGGGCGACGCGGGTGGGGTGGACGACCGGCCCGAGCTTCTCGATGGCGTTGGCCGCCGCGTAGCCTCGGACGAGGTTTTCGCACCAGTCCGGGCTTACGGCCGACTCTCCGGACAAGGCCGTCAAGAAGGAGTCGAACATCGGGCCGACGTGCGCCTCACCAAACCACTTCTCCACCGCCTTGGGGTCGAACTGGACTTCGTCCACCATGAAGAACTCGCAGGCCGGGCCGAAGTCCGCGAGCGTGGTCACGCGCTCCTGCTCCAGCACCACGGCGGCGAGGGCGTACTCACGGTCTGCGCGCGCCCGGTCGGCAAGGGCCACGAGAGCGTTCCACGTCTTTTCGGGAGTCGTCTTGCCCAATTCTTCGTCCACCTCGGACCAGTACTGTTGGGCGTGCACCGACTCGGTCAAAGAGACGATCGCGTCCAAGAGTTCCGGTGGGGACATCGACCGGATCGCGACACCGTTCATCCAGGTCAACTTGGCCATATCAAACCGGCCGGGGGACGCCTGAAGGCCCTTGACGTCGAACGTCTCGACAAGTTCGGTCGGCGTCATCACTTCCCTGTCCTCGCCCGGGGCCCAACCGATCAGGGCGACAAAGTTTTTGAGCGGGTCGGGCAGGATGCCCATGGCGGCGTAGTCCAGGACGCGCGTCGCCCCGTGCCGCTTGCTCAGCTTCTTTCCGTCCGCCCCGGTGATGACGCTGCAGTGGACCCATACCGGTTGCTCCCAGCCAAAGGCCGCGATCAGGGCGGCGTGCTTCGGTGCGCTGGGAATCCATTCCTCGCCCCGGAAGACGTGGGTGATCCCCATCAGGTGGTCGTCGACGATCGCGGCGAAATGGTAGGTGGGCATACCGTCGGCCTTGATGAGCACGGGGTCGTCGACGACGTCGGAGTCCCATTCCAGCCTGCCCCGGACGGCGTCCTCGACGGCGATCTTCTGCCCGCGGGGCACCCGGAGGCGGAGCACCGACCTCCGCCCCTCGGCTTCCGCCTGGGCGACCTTCTCCGGCGATGCGTCGCGCCAGTCACCGCCAAAGTAGCCTGTCGGTAGCTTGTTCACTTGCTGGAACGTCCGCATCTCGTCCAGTTCCTCGGGGGTGTCGTAGGCTCGGTAGGCGTGCCCGGACTCAAGGAGGCGGTCGATCCACGGTTGGTAAAGCCCGGCGGCCTGTCGCTCGCTCTGTCGGTACGGGCCGTGGGGTCCGCCCACATGGGGGCCCTCGTCGAACTCGATGCCGACCCACGCGAGGGTGCTGACGAACTCCTCCTCCGACTCGGGGTTATAGCGCGTCCGGTCGGTGTCTTCGATCCGCAGGATGTTCTGGCCCCCGTGCCGCCGACTGAACAGGTGGTCGAAGAGCGCCGTCCTCAGGGCACCGACGTGGAGAAGGCCGGTGGGCGAGGGAGCAAATCGGACGCGGACGGACATCGGCAGTGATTGTAGCGGTTCTGGCGTTGCGTCCCGGCGACGAGGGCTGTAAGATAGACCCATGGACTGGATCCGCACCGGCGCGGTGGCGACGGCGGCCTTCGCCGCGGGCACATACGTCACTCTCCTACAGGCCGAGCAAAGTCCGGCCCTGGACATCGCTGGGCTGAAGACGATGGTGCAAGGCCTGGGTTACGAGACCAAGGACATCAACAAGGAGCCCGGCAAAGAGAAGTTCGAGTTTGTGACCAAGTCCGCCAACTTCAACGTGCCGATCGGGGTGGAGATCAGCCCCAGCAAGAACTACGTGTGGCTGACCGTCTTTCTCGGGGCCAATTCACCGACCAAGAAGCATGAGGCCCTCTTGAAGGAAAACGCCAATATCCAACCCAGTTTCTTCTACATCACATCAAGCGGGAACTTGATGATGGCGGAAGCGATGGACAACCGCGGGATCACCGCCCCCATCATGAAGCGGTGCGTTGAGAAGCTCATCAAGGACGTCGACCGGACATCGACGTCATGGAAGGACTGAGTCGGGCAGTTCGCCGATCATTTGGCCCCGCCGCTTGGAGACCGTGCGGCGGGGCCAAAATTCGTTGCTTGGGTGACTTCTATTTCTTGCGGCGACGCAAGAGGGCCAGCCCACCGACCGCCATGACCGACAGACTGGCGGGCTCGGGAACCGACTCGACACCGTATTCAAAGTTGTCGAGCCCCCAACCACCGACACCCGACCCATCGAATTGGATCTTCGTGAAGTTCAGGCCGTTCTCGGCGACCAAACCGAAGAACTCCGCTGAGTCACCCGAGGCCCCGGTCGATTCGGTTGAGAACACGTGCGTCGAGCCGTCCGAAAAGGTGACCTTGATGTCGGTTCCCGAGGAGTCAATGTCATACGCCCCGAAGTAGAGGGCGGGGGTTGCAAAGTTCAAATCCACGTACGACGATTCGTTATGGAAAAGCCCGCGGTCACCGATGGGGTTGGAACCACCAAAGGCGCCAGCACCCTTGATCAGGAGGCCTCCCGTACCCGAGTTGTGCAGGGTCGCCCCACCTCCGATTGCCGCCCCTTCCATATCCGTGTCCAAGTCGTAGGACTCAAAGTCCTGCAGATACTGCCCGTTGGCCACTCCGGCCGCAGCCAAAAAGGCGGTGCGACTGGAGGCATTGTTGGCAGGTTCAATGGCGTTGAAGAACTGCGTGGCGTTGGCCGACGCACAGACGACTAAGGTTATTCCCGTTAATGTTAGTTTTGCTTGCATCATCGCTCTCCCGAACTGACAAAGCAAGGTTAATTTACTACAAGAATCGTCTCGGGATGGCCCGCAAATTCACTGGGTCTGCCGCCGCCGTCGGCGCTCGCTCGCGCCGGGCGTCCGACCGGGTAAAAAACGCAGACCATATGGCGCGGGTCGGCTTTGTCGGATTGGGGGTGATGGGCGGGCCGATGGCCGCCCACCTGGCACGGGCCGGACACCAGGTGACGGTATGGAACCGCACCGCCGGCAAAGCGTCTTTGGCCATCGAAGCGGGTGCCCGTGAGTCCGAAAGCCTGGCCAAGTTGCCGAAGGACTGCGACATCGTCTGCATCTGCGTGGGCCGGACCGAGGACGTCCAGGAGGTCTTGGCCCAGATGCTCCCCGCCTCCGCACCCGGCACGCTGTTCATCGACCATTCCACGATCTCGCCGAAGGGCGCCCAGCAGATCCACTCCCACCTCGCCGCCCGGGAGCGCAGGTTCCTCGACGCTCCGATCACGGGCGGCTCGATGGGAGCCCAGAAGGGTCAACTGACCATCTTTGTCGGTGGGGCCCAAAAGGACTTCGACGAAGCGGCCCCGGTCCTTGACGCTTATGCCAGGCGGGCCGCCTTGGTCGGCGGGCCCGGGGCCGGCCAAATGATGAAAGCGGCCAACCAGATCGCTGTCGGAGGGGCGTTGCTCGCCCTGTGCGAGAGCCTTGCCTTTGCCCAAAAGGCCGGGCTCGACCTTGCGACGACCCGGGAGCTGCTTGCCACCGGGGCGGCCGGGTCTTGGGCGTTCGAAAACTACGGGCCCAAGATCCTTGCCCGCGACTGGTCACCCGGCTTCTCTGTCGACAACCAACTCAAGGACTTCGGTTACTGCCATGAGGCGGCGGCCCTGACCGGCGCGGCACTGCCGGGCATGACGGCGGTGGAGGACTACCTCAAGCAGTTGCAGGCCGAGGGACGCGGAGCCGACACGACCGCCGCCGTCTTTGAAGTCCTCGAACGAGAAGGCCGGCAGTGACCGAGGGCCGACACCTCCCGCCGGGAGGACCGCGCGTGGAAATGCGGGGGGTGACCCAAGACTTCGGCCCGGTGAGGGCTTTGGACGCGGTCGACCTGACGGTCGAAAAGGGCACCGTCCACGCCTTGCTCGGCGAGAACGGCGCGGGCAAGACGACCCTGATGCGCGTTCTCTACGGGGCATTGCGGCCGACTGCCGGAGAGGTGAGGCTGGACGGGGTGGCGGTGCGCTTTCGCAACCCGGCCGAAGCCATCGCCGCCGGAGTCGGTATGGTCAGCCAGCATTACGCGATCATTCCTGAACTTTCCGCCATCGACAACTTGATGCTGGGCGCCGAGCCAGGTGCCTTGCTCAACCGGCCTGAGGCAGTGTTGCGGGCCGACCAACTGGCCCAAGACATGGGCTTTTCGTTTGAGTGGGACGCCCCGGCGGCCGGGCTGGGGCCGGCCGGCGCCCAGAAACTAGAGATCCTCAAGCTCTTGTGGCGACAGGCCGACATCATGGTCCTCGACGAACCGACCGCGATGCTGTCGCCCGAGGACGCCGACTCCTTGTACGGCAGCTTGCGCAAACTGGCCGGCCAAGGCCGCAGCGTCATCGTCGTCACCCATCGACTCGCCGAAGTCACCCAGTACTGCGACCATGTCACCGTCCTGCGCCAGGGCAAGAACGTCGCGTCGTTCCCGGTCGGGGAGAAGACACAAGACGAGACCGCCGAGTTGATCGTCGGGAAAGCGCTCACTCAAACCACCCGACCCGACGTGTCCGCAGGCACCCCCGTCCTCGTCGCCCACGACCTGCGGGTCCGTGGTGACCGGGGCGACATGGCCGTCAACGGCACGTCGCTGACCCTCGCGGCCGGTGAGGTCGTCGGGCTGGCCGGTGTCGACGGCAGCGGTCAACGAGAGCTGGTCCAGGCCCTGGTCGGAGTCCGTCCGCTCGTGACCGGGCAAGTGACCTTGGGCGGACACGACGTCAGCCGTGCCACGGCACGGGCGCGCATCGAAAGCGGCCTCCGCTGCATCCCGGAAGACCGCCACGAAGAGGGGGTCGTCGACGACTTCGACCTGGTCGCGAACGCCCTGCTGGGTCACCAACGGCTCGCCGCGTTCCGACGCGGCCCGGTCCTGGACAAGGCGGCGTCGCTGGCCCTGGCCACGCGGGTGGCCAGCCGCTTCGAGACCAAGCATTCCAGCCTTGGTCAAAAGATGAGCGAACTGAGCGGCGGCAACCAGCAGCGGTTTGTGAACGCCCGCGCCATGGCCCACGAGGCCAGGGCCCTTGTCGCGTTCCAACCTGTCCGCGGTCTCGACATCGAAGCGACCCGGCGGGTCTACGCTGCCTTCAGGGAGTTTGTCAGTGCGGGCGGCACGGTGCTGGTGGTCTCGTTCGACCTTGACGAGCTCCTTGAGTTTTGCGACCGGATGCTGGTGATGCACCACGGTCGATTGGCCAGCCCGCCCGAGGGTAAGGGACGTGACCGGGTCACGATCGGCGCGATGATGGTGGGGACGGCATGAACGCCCGACTTGGGTGGCTTGTCCTCGCCGGGGCGGGACTCGTGTGGGCGGTGGTCGCGAGCACGGGGACTCCCGTACCGGACGCCTTGCGCGAGATGTTCACGGGTGCGTTCGGTACCCCCGCCGGTTGGCGCGAGACCTTCAAGGAGTCCACCCCGTTGCTGGTCCTTGGCGCTTCAGTCTTCTGGGCCCTAAAGGCCGGTTTGTTTAACATTGGGGCCGACGGCCAGTACGTAGTCGGTGGACTGGCCGCCGCCGTCGTGGGGCTCCGCGTCCCCGGGCCGGCCGGCGTCTTGACCGGCACTTTGGCCGGGGTAGGTGCCGGGGCGGCATGGGCGTTCCTGCCCGGATGGATCAAGGCTTACCGGGGCGGGCACGAGGTCATCACCACGATCATGATGAACAACATCGGCCGCCTGATGGCGACGGCCTTGGCCGCTGGCGTCCTCAAGGCCCCGGGCCAGCAGAACGCGGAGACGCCCCTCCTACCCGACGCCACGACCCTCCCTAACCTTGTCCACAACGGGGCGTTCCGGCTCAGTTGGGCGTTCCCCATCGGCCTCTTGGTCGTCGTCGGCATGGCTTTCTACTTTGGCCGGACGGTCGGCGGATTCGAGGCTTCGGCGACCGGCGCCAACCCGCGGGCGTCGCGCTTCGCCGGGATCGACGTGCGCACCGCCACGTTGCGGGCGATGCTGGCCAGCGGCGCGGTGGCCGGATTGGCCGGGGCTCTCCAGGTCTTTGCGGTCAAGCACCAGTTCAACGCCGACTTCAGTCCAGGGTACGGGTTCGACGCCTTGGGCGTCGCCCTCCTCGCCGCCGGACAGGCTTGGATCGTGATCCCGAGCGCCCTCCTCTTCGGCGCGCTCGCGCGAGGCACGTCCGCCCTGTCGATTTTGGGCGTCCCCAAGGGGCTTAACGGGGTGCTGCTCGGCATCGTCGTGCTTGTCTTTGCCGCGGTGCGGTACCGGAAGGAGGTGGCGGCCCGTGGTTAGCCCGATCGTCCAACTCGCCGTGAGCACGGCGATCTTTAGCGCCCCGTTGGTGCTGGGCGGTCTCGGCGCCCTGGCCAGTGAGCGGTCCGGGGTCATCAACATCGGCATCGAGGGCAAGATGCTCTTCGCCGCTTGGGCGGCGGCGTTCGGCGGCCTCGTCTCGGGCAACCCGGTGGTCGGGCTGGTGTGCGCCATCTTGGCCGCGACGGTGGTCAGCCAGGCCCACTGGGCGCTCACCCAACTCTTTGGTATCGACCATGTCATCAGCGGCATGGGCCTCAACGCGGTGGCGGCCGGGGCGACCTCGTTGCTCAGCAAGACCTTGCTGGCGCCATACGCCGGGGCCAAGGCGGCGGCACTACCCTTACCGTTCTTCTGGGTGGCCGCCGTCCTCGCCGCCCTGGGGGCGGCCTTTGTCCTCCATCGGACGCGGGGCGGCCTGCACCTTTTGGCGGTGGGTCACGACCCCGACAAGGCCCGCCAAGCCGGATTGCGACCGGTCGCCGTCCGGTTCAAGGCCCTCTTATTCACCGGCCTCCTCGCCGGACTGGCGGGGGCCTTGCTGATCAGCAACGCGAGGGGCTTCACCGACAACATGACCTCCGGCAGAGGCTATATCGCCCTTGCCGCGCTCATCCTGGGCGGGTGGCGGCCCTGGCCGACGTTCGCCGCCTGCCTCCTCTTTGGGTTCGCCGACGCCTTACAACTCCAGTTCCAAGGCACGCCCTTGTGGGGGGCGTCGATCCCCGTGGAGGCTTGGCAGTGCCTCCCCTATGTCGCGACGGTCGTCGCCCTGGCCGCCAAGTGGGGTGGCACGAAGGCCCCTGCCGGCCTCGGTCGCCCCTAGATTTCCACCGAACGGCTTATAATCAGGTCAAGATGGTGATCGGACTGCTGCTCTTGGCGACCAAGGGCGACACGGTGGACCAGACGTTGCTCCGGGTCGCGGCGGTGCACGAGGCGCTGGGCACGGCCGTCTTCCGGGCCGACTCCAAGTCCGTCGTCGACGGGGTTGCCCAGTCGGTGCGCTACGAAGTCAGCTACATGCGGCCCGGCGACTTCACGATCAAGCAGACGACCCTCGGCTCCGCCGACCCGGTCCGCATCCTGAGCAAGTCCGGGAACAGGCTTCTCGTCTTTGACCCGCGCACCAAACAGTACGCCCGCCGCATCTTCAAGGGCGAGGTGGGCATCGTCGACGCCGTCGGGGCTTCGGGGTTCCAAATCGACCCCTTGGTCATCGAGATGATCAAGCCGGGCGGGATGGGCGAATGGGTCGAGCAGTTCAAGCAACTCCGCAACTGGAAGCTTCAACCCACCGGGCCGAACTGGAAACTGACCCTGACGGGCGGCGCCGGAGAAGCCACCATCGACGTCCAAGCCGCGACAGGACGGCTCGCCGGACTGCACGCCAAGGTGGGCAGTAAGACGACCGACTGGACCATCACCTACCCGTCGGGCAAACACGCCGCGTTCCGCACGCCGAGCGGTTCATACGAGGTCGCCGAAATCGACCCGTCGCTGCTCAATCCTACTTACGCCGACTCGGAAGCCCGTCGTGCGATTGAGAAGGTCTTCAGAGCATTTGACCGACCGAAGGCCTTGGCCGTCAAAGTCTCCTCTGGCGAGCGCCAGTACAGCGTCTGGTATCGGCCCGGCGGCATCCGACAGAGCGACGGGAACACCGACTGGAGCCTGGTGAAAGGCGAACTGACCGTGGTCGACCACGCCACCACGTACCGCGGCAAGAGCAGCGTCCGCGAGACCATCGACCGGCTGCCCCAGACCCGGAGCCGGGTCGAACCCTTGACCAGGGCGCTCATGAAGGGCCAGAACTATTTCCGACTTCTACTCGGTTCGGGTGAGCGCGTGAAGACTTCGGGCAAAACCCAGATCGAGGGGTCTGAGTGCACCATCCTCACCGCCAACGGGAGGGTCGCCGAGACCACCTTGATCGTCCGCGACCGCGACGGGTACGTCCTCAGTCTTTCCACCCGGCCGCTGGGTAGCGGCAATGTGACGGGCACAGACACCTCGTTTTCTTATTTGCCAACGTCCGACGCCGGTGCCCTGAGGGTCTCGGGGACGGGCCGGGAACGTCCGATCAGCGACCTGCGGCTTTCTCGGGACTGATCGTCGCCAGCCAAGACTTGGCGTCGACCAGGGCCACGTCCGGCTCGCCGTAGCGAGGGGTCGGGGCGACCTTGTCGGGCACGAGCCCGTGCCCTTCCAGGCGGAGTCCGCTGATCGTCACGTAGTCGGTGAGGGGGTACTGCAGCCAGAACCCTTTGCCACGAGGGATCTCGGTGAGGATGGAGGCCAAGACCGCACCGGCCGTCTTGGTGCCGAAGAGCTCGGAACCCTTGATCTCCTTGAACGCCGCGGCGAGCATCTCGGAAGCGCTGCCCGTGCCGCCGTCCACGAGGACGGCGACCTTCCCGGTGAACTTGGGCTGGGTCGTCAGCATGGCCCGGACGTTGGGGCGGGAGGCGGCGGCGATCGCGACGACGTCGTCAGTCGGCGGGTTGTCGCGCTCGTACATCGTCACCAGGTTCCGGGTCACAAAGGTGCCGAGGGGCTCCTTCTCGCGGTCGAAGAAGAACGCGGCAAGGTGGAGCAGGTTGGCGACCCGCCCGCCGCCGTTGCCACGCAGGTCGATGACCAGGCTCTTGGCACGGGACGCCTCGCCCATCAACTTGTCGACGCGGGCCTGGTTGTAGCCAACGTCAAAGGTGGGTATCCGCAGCACGGCGACATTGCCTTCCCAGGTCAGGGTCTCGGGCACGACCGCGACGTAATCGCGCCGGGTGACCCGGAAGGACAATTCCTTGTCACCCCGCTTGACCTTGATGTTCGAAGTGGATCCCTTGGCTCCCTGGAGGTCGGGCTGCTGACGGACCTTCTTCCCGTCGGACTCGAAGATCAAGTCACCGGGCTGCAGGCCGACTTCGGAGGCCGGAGAGTCCTCGAAGACGTTGACCACGCGCAGGCCGTCCTCCTCAATCTGGATCATGATGCCGATCCCCGCCCGGGTCTGGGTGGTCCGCTGGGTGCCGAACTCGGGGGGAAAGAGGCTGATGTGGCTGAGGCCGTACTGACGCATCGCCCGGCTGACCGCCAAGGCGAACTCGCTTTCGGTCTTGGCCTTCTCAATGGCGTCTTTCTGGCTCGCCAAGATCGTGTCGAACTTGGTGAAGTCCACGCCGGGGACAAACGCCTGACGGCTCAGGACCTCTTCGACCCGCTTGATGACGACCGCCTTGTCCTCCGGCGTGATCGTCCGTGCCTGGTCTCGCCCCTGCTGGGCATAGGCAAAGGGAGAGGCGACGGCCAGCGCGAGCATGAGGGCGCTGACGGCGGATCGGTGGCGGCTCCAGTCCATAGTTGTCTCAGGCCTTACTTACTGTCCATTGACGCCGGAGAGTGCCGGCCGGTTCGACAGGTCCGTTCGCAAGACAGTGTGGACCGATTCTGGCCCGGCGCGCCTGCGAGGGGTCGGTAATCTGGGGAATGTGCTGGAGAGGTTCGCCACCCACCTTCAGGATTCCGGCTTGGTGCCGCCTGGTTCCCGGGTCGCCGTGGCTCTGTCGGGCGGCGCCGACTCGCTGTGCCTCCTCCACTTGACCGTGCGACTGGGCCTCGACGTGGTCGCCCTGCACCTGGACCATGGGCAGAGGCCGGAGTCGGCGGACGAGGCCCGGAGGCTGGGCGAGTTTTGCGACCGGCTGAACGTCCCGTTTGCCTCGGGACGGGCCGACGTCCCCGCGCTCGCCGAGGCCTACAAGGTGGGCGTCGAGGAAGCGGGGCGGACCGCCCGGTACGACTTCTTCCGCCAAGCCGCCTACCGGACGGGGTGCGACCTCGTCGCCACCGGCCACACCCGGGACGACCTCGCCGAGACCGTGCTGTTCAACCTGGTCCGGGGCACGGGCATGGCGGGATTGGCTGGCATCCCAGCCGTCCGGGACGGGATCGTCCGCCCCCTGCTCCCCTTCACCCGCGCCGAGACCCGTGCCTATTGTCACCGCCAAGGCCTGGAGCCGCTCGAAGACCCGGGCAACCTTGACTTGCAGTTCTCGCGTGTCCGCATCAGGCAAAACGTCATGCCCGAGTTGGAGCAGGCCCATCCCGGCGCCGCGGCGAACATCGCCCGCACCGCAAAGGTCGTCGGCGAAGAGAGCGCCTTCCTCGACAGCATGGCCGCCGCCGTCCTTGAGAAGGCCGAGACGCCACTGAACGGCCCCCTCCGCTTCCTGACCTCTGAAGTCGAGGTGGCCCTCGACCTCGGTGTTCTCCTTAGCCACCCCGACGTCCTGGTCCGCCGGGGCCTGCGCTTGGCGGCGGCCGTCCTGGGAGCGAGCCTGGACCACGGCCAGACCGAGACCTTGCACCTTGGCGTCCGCTGCACACCAAGCGGCTCGGTCACCAGCGACGGGGGCCGGGTCGTCGCCCAATGGTCGGGCGACAGGCTCCACTTTGCCCGCGCCGACACCGACGGCCCGTTCCGGTTCAACCTAGCGACCCCGGGAATCACCGAAAGCGACGTCTTTGGCTGGCAGATCACCGTCCAGCCTTGGCCGCCCGCCGACTTGCTGCGTGACCCCGACAACCTGGACGTGGCGATGGACGCGGCGAAGCTGCATGGCGGCCTTCACTTCCGGAGCACCGACCCGGGCGACGCCATGGTCCCCCTGGGGATGACGGGGAGCAAGTCAGTGGCCGACATGATGCGGGAAGCCGGCTTGACCGCCAGTGCGCGGCGGCGCCTGCCCGTCGTCTGCGACATGGTCGGTGCCGTGTGGGTACCCGGATGTCGTATAGCGGAACGGGTCAAAATAACCGATACGACCGCTAGGGCCTTTCGCCTGACGTTTGGGCCGCTCGACTTGGGCAGGCGTCAGGAAGAACAGGAACGGACCGCAGGCGCTTAGCGTAAGCTAAAGCTAGTCCTCGGACCGGCGGACAAGGTGGAAGTTTGAACAACAAGGGTGTGCGAGCGATTCTGGTGATGGTGCTGGTCGTCATCGGCGCAATGGTGCTGTTGCAGACCATGGCGACCGGTGGCGGGCCGTTGTCCTTGGCCCCGTCGGCCCCGGAAGACTTGTCGTTGAGCGATTTCACGCAGAAGGTCAACGAAGACACGATCAAGGAAGTCAACTGGCAGCAACAGATCATCTCCGGCGACTATGGGGTCGACGGGAAGAAGACCAAGTTCACCGTCTACGCGGTGTCGAGCGACTCGCCCGCCGGCGCAGACCTCATCCAACTCTTTGACAAGAAGGGCGTCAAGTACAAGATCAACGGTGCACCTCCCACGGCGGCCCTCATCCAATTGGCCGGGCTCATCCTGCCGGTCATCTTGATCGGCGGGTTCATCTACTTCATGATGGTGCGCCAAGCGCAGGCCAGCGGCAACCAAGCGATCAACTTTGGCCGTAGCCGGGCGAAGCGGGCGGGCGAGAACACCCCGAAAGTGACCTTCGAAGACGTCGCCGGTATCGAGGAAGCCAAGGAGGAACTGTACGAGGTCGTCGACTTCCTCCGCAACACCAAGAAGTATGTCGCCCTCGGGGCCAAGATCCCGAAGGGCATCCTGCTCACCGGCCCTCCAGGCGTCGGCAAGACGCACCTGGCCCGCGCCATTGCCGGCGAGGCTGGAGTGCCGTTCTTCCACATCAGCGGCTCGGACTTCGTCGAGATGTTCGTCGGCGTCGGCGCCGCACGTGTGCGTGACCTCTTCGACACCGCCAAGGCGCACCGCCCTTGCCTCATCTTCGTCGACGAAATCGACGCGGTGGGCCGGCAGCGCGGGGCCGGGCTCGGGGGCGGCCATGACGAACGCGAGCAGACTTTGAACCAGTTGCTCGTCGAAATGGACGGCTTCGACCCCAACACCGGCGTCATCTTGATCGCGGCGACCAACCGACCCGACGTCTTGGACCCTGCCCTGCTCCGGCCCGGCCGGTTCGACCGGCAGATCGTGGTCGACGCCCCTGACGCCAAGGGACGCGAAGCGATCCTGAACATCCACGCCAAGGGCAAGCCGTTCGACTCGGCCGTCGACATGGGAGTGCTCGCCAAGCGCACCCCCGGATTCACCGGCGCCGACCTCGCCAACGCACTGAACGAGTCGGCCCTGCTCGCCGCACGCCGCAACAAGCAGCGGATCACGATGGCGGAGCTTGAAGAGGCCCTCGACCGGGTGATGATGGGCCCGGCCCGCAAGAGCCGCGTCATGAACTCGGACGAGCGCAAGGTGACCGCCTACCACGAGGCGGGCCATGCGATCATCGGCGAGTTGCTTGAGCACTGCGACCCGATCCACAAGGTCACCGTCCTCCCGCGGGGCATGGCCCTCGGCGTCACCATGCAGTTGCCCGACGAGGACCGCTACACCACCAGCCGGAGCGAACTGATCGACGACATCACCATGCTCTTGGGCGGTTTGGTCGCTGAAGAGGTGGCCTTTGGTGAGCGCTACACCGGCGCGGGCAACGACCTGGAGCGGGTGACCCGCATCGCCCGTGCGATGATCATGCAGTTCGGCATGAGCGAGAAGCTAGGCTCGCTCGCCATCGGCCGCCGGAGCAGGAACCCGTTCTTGGGCCGGGAAATGGCCGAGGACCGGGACTACAGCGAGGACGTGGCCCGGCAGATCGACGAGGAGGTCCACCGACTCGTCGCCGAATGCCACAGCCGCGCGACCCAAATCCTGACTTCGCACAAGCAGACGATGGACCGGCTCGCCGAGGCCCTGTTGGAGCGCGAGACCCTCGACCGCGAGGAGTTCTTGGCGGTGATGGAGGGCAAGGAGCTCCCGCCCCTGCCGGTGCCGCCCAGTGCACCGCCGCTTCCCAACGCGGACACACCGAAAGACAAGGCGCGGCCGACCCAACCGACCCAACTGGAACCAGGCACGGCCTGACCCTAGACCAGCTTCCACCCGCGTCCGGTATATTAGGCCAGACGCGGGGGCAGTCGGATTGGCATGAGCGTCCAAGTTCTGTACCAAGAGGGATTCCAGCTACGTTGCGACGGGCGATATCGTGAGGCGAAGGTGAAGCTGGAGCAGGCCCTGAGTCTTGACCCCGGCCATGCCGACTCGTTGTGGCAGTTGGGCCTTGTGCAAGGCTTTGAAGGTGACTTTGACGGGTCTCTCGCCACGCTGCAGAAGGTGGTCGAAGCCAATCCCAACCACGTCAACGCCCGGTTCGACCTTGGCATGACCATGACGATGCTCGGCATGCAAGACGAAGCATGCGCCCAGTTCCGCGAGGTCGTCCGGATCCAACCCGGACACGAGAAAGCGAAGCAACAGCTCGTCTATTGCCCGTGAGGCGATGAAGCGCCCCTTCCCCTGGACTTGGGCGTTGCTGGCCCTGATACCGCTGGTCCCCCTGTGGAGGTGCGTGTTCCTAGGCGAGGTGGTCGGCCCGTGGGACCAGATCAGCCACTTCTGGCCGTTCCAACCGCAACCGCTCCGAGGCTCGTGGGACGTGTTACAGGCCGATTCGGCCCTGCAGTTCTACGGCTGGCGGGACCTTGTCTTCCGGGCATGGGGTTCGGGCCAACTGCCACTCTGGAACCCCTACCAACTTTGCGGTTCGCCCCTCCTTGCCAACTCACAGTCGGCGGGCTTTTATCCTCTGCACATCTTGATGGGGGTGCTCCATGTGCCGACCGGAGTGGCGATCACCCTCCTTGCTTGGTTCCATTTGGCGTGGGCGGGCTTCGGCGTCCGCTATCTCGCCCTTCGGTGCGGCGCCCAGGAGACCGGGGCGAGCCTGGGTGGGGTGTTCTTCGCCTTGTCGGCGTTCACGCTGGGTTGGTTGCCCCTGGCCAGCGTGCTCACCACCGTGGCATGGATCCCCTGGGTGCTGGGGACCGGCCTCTCCCTCTTTGAACGGCCGACCCCGCGCGGTGCCGCCGCCCTAGCGGGCTGTGTCGGGATGATGGCCCTGGGTGGACACGTCCAGTTCATGTTCTACGGGCTGCTCGCCCTCATGGTCGTCGCCGTCCTCAGGCTCGTCACCGCGGCGCGGGCGGCCCAGTCTGCCGGCATGGCGGTGGGCTGGGGCGTCGTCGGCGTGACGGTGGGCCTCGCCCTGGCGTCGGCCCAACTTGTCCCCGTGCTCACATTGTCCAAGGACGGGCACCGCCAAGCCGCCGCGGGCGAGGCGGGATACGCCGCTTACGTCGCGGGTGCCCCCAAACCCTACGAGTTGGCCGGGCTGGTCTACCCGGGAGCCCTGGGGTTCCCGGGCCGGGCCGAGGTGCAAGCCGAAGGCCCGCCCTACCCCCAGCATTGGCCCGCCTCGGCCCGGATCGGGGCGTCCTTCGCCGAGTCGGCCCTCAGCATCGGTCCCGCCGTCCTCCTGCTGCTCGGTGGATTGAGAAAGCGCCGGTCGTGGTTTGTGGCCGGGCCGGTCGCGGCAGCGGGGGTCGTCGGCCTCCTCTTGGCCCTGGGGACTCCCTTGGACGCTGCCCTTTATTTCGGCGTGCCAGGCTGGGCGGCGACGGGTAGCCCAGGACGTGCCGGAGTGTTGTTCGTCCTCGCCGCGTGCACGGTCGCGGCACTCGGATGGCCAGAAGAAGGCGAAGAACCACCTTCTAAGGTGGTGCTTGGTGTCGCGGTGGCCGGCGCGGTGATCACAGTGGCCGCCCTCATGTCCGCTCGAGGCGTCCCCACATGGGCCAATCCTGCCACCACGGTCGAAAGCCTGGTGTCGGCCCGGATGCTCGACGTCTTGCCGACCGCCCTCCTGGGTCTCGTCCTCGCCGGGGTGTTCCTGTGGGCGTTCAAGGCCAAGATGGCCCCCGTCGCCGTCGGCGCCCTGCTCCTGGCCCACCTGGCGACCCAAGTGACGACCGTCGTACCCTCTGGCACCTTGCCGACCCTCAAGCCGGACGTTTCCTTTGACCCGACCCAACGGTATGCCTTCGAGAACAACGGCTGGTCGCTTCTCTTTGCCGTGCCAGGGGCCAAAATGCCACCCGACCTCGCGACGGCGTACCGCGTCATGGACGTCGGCGGTTACGATTCGCTGATGCACCGCGACGCCGTGGCCCTGCTCCACGAGATCGACGGCAAGGACTCCGCTCCTGACGCGAACGGCAACATGATGTTCGTCAAACCGGGCGCGGACGCCGGAAAGCTGGCCGACGCCGGCGTCTCCACCTTGGTCATGGGACGTGAGGCGGACCCGGTCGCACTTCCGGGGGCCAAGGGCGTCCTCGACATGACGGCCGGCGAAGCCAAGGTGTCCGCGCTCCGCGCCGACGGCGTCGACCTGGACGTCATCGGCCCTGCCACCGGGACCGTGAAGTTCCTGAACCTGCCGGGATGGACGGTGACCGCAGACGGACGCACCGCCGCGGCTCCCCATGGCCGTTGGATCGAGATCGGGACGTCGTCGACCGGCCCCGGTAAGGTCGCCTTGCGATACCGGCCCCCCGGCCTCGACCGTGGGTTGATGCTATCCGGCGTGGGCGTCCTCGCCTTGGCCGCCCTCCTCCTCGTCAAGCCAAGGGCAAGTGTCCGCGTGGACCCTGCACCACTTCCCGCCGCGTGAACGTTAGAATGAATGAGGCGACGTCATGGACGCACGACCGATCAACATCCCGGAGTGCCTGACACCAGGCACGTCCGACCACGTCCTTGTGATCTTCAACAACGACGTGACGCCGATCGACATCGTCGTCCATGCCCTCATGCTCGCCACCCAGTGCGGACCGCAGGAGGCGATCGAGGAGACGATGGAGGCCCACGAGAAAGGGTCGGCGGTCGTCCACGCCGGCTCCCAGGAAGTGTGCGAGACCGCAGCCCGCACGATGGAAAGCGTCGGCGTCCGAACCCTGGTCCGCCCAGACTGAACCATACGTCGTACAATAGCCGTAGCGCAAACCGCCTTGGCTTATGCTGGAAACCCTCGACTCGTCGCCGATCACGTCGCCCGACCTAGACCTTGACCAGTCGGCCGTCGCCGAGCCTGATTGGATGGTCGTCGTCTACGACAACGACAAGAACACCTACGAAGAGGTCGTCACCATCCTGGTCCTCGCCACGGGTTGCGACGTCGAAGAGGCCTACATCGAGGCCTGGGAGATCGACCACTACGGCCAGTGTGTGGTCCACCGGGCTTCGAGCGGCGAGTGCCGGGGCGTGGCCGACGTGGTCGCCACGATCGGGATACGCGTCGAAGCCCTGCCCGGCGACTGACGGGACTCCCTACGTCACCGGGTTCTCGACGTAGGCCCCGCCCCGACAGGACTGCAGATATTTCAGCGCATGGACCTGACCAGTCATCTCAAGCTCGTCACGGTAGATCGGGTCGTGCCATCCCTCGATATCGATAGCTCCGGTGAACCCACCTTGTCGTAACACGGTGATGACGTCGGTCCAATTGGTGTCGCCAAAGCCCGGCGTCCGGTGCCAGACGTAGGGCTTGCCCCCGCGCAAGCCTGAGGTCTTCAGGACGTCCCATGCAATCGTCGCGTCCTTACCGTGGACGTGATAAACCCGGTCGACGATCCCGCGCAGTTGGGCGACCGGGTCGATCAGTGAGACCATCTGGTGGCACGGCTCCCACTCCAGACCGATGGAGGTGCTCGCGACCTCGTTGAACATCATGTTCCAGGCCGTCGGGCTATGGGCGATGTTCCACGCCGGTCTGTCCCACGTACCGCCCATGTCGCAGTTCTCAAAGGCGATCCGACAACCTTCGCCCTCGGCCACCTTGGCCAAGTGACCGAAGACCTCCTTGTACTTGGGCATGCTTTGGTCGACCGGCCGGTCTTCCAAGGCACCGGCGAAACCACAGACGACGTCGCAACCAAAGTGCTTGGCGCCCTTGATCAACCTCTCCCAGTCAGCCGCGGTCTTCTCGTCCTGCAGGGGATTGCCGTAGATACCGACACTGCTGATGACCGCCTGGCCGGCGACGATGTCCTGCACCTTCTTACCCGTCTCGGCGAGGTCGATGTCACCCAGGTACTGCCAGTTGGTGAGCTCGAAACTCTCGAACCCGTGGGGCAAGACCTGGGGCAAATAGGTGGTGGCGTTGGCCATGCCCGCCAGGGTGCCGATGCGGATGTCTTGGTGGTTCTCGCGTCCCATGGTTGTCAGCAGGCAGGTTACCAGCGGAGTGCCCCAGGCCCAGGTTCGGCTCTTACCTGGGCCAGGCCCTGGTCACTTTACGACAAGCGCGTTCGCGCCGGTCCGCACGGGATGGGTCGTGCCTCTGATGAACCGGCCCAGCTTGTCCACCACCGCGACGGCCGCGTCGCCGACCACCGCGTCACGGCGGAGCCCGCCGACCTGGAAGGCCGTCGTCTTTCCGCCCGTTTGGACGACCCCGACGACGGAGTAGTCCTTGAGGTCGAACCTTTGCCCCTTGAACGTGAAAGTGTCACCAAAAAACGCCACTCCCGCCTTCTCGAGGACTGGCTTCAAGGCGGGCATCGTGTCTGGGTGACCGACCAACTTGACGTGGTCCAAGTCGTCGTCGACCATCTGGGGCGTACCCTTCTCCGCCCAGTCGGCATGGCGGCTGTCGACAACCGACTTGAACCGCATACTCGCTGCAAATGTCAGCGGTGCGCCTGCTCCCGACCGGCGCGAGGCCAAGGTCCGGCGGTACGGGTCGACCACGACGAGGTCTGGCTTGGCGGCGACAGCGAAGTGCACGGTCCCCTTCGACTCCCTGCCTTCCCCACCGACGGTGAACTTGTGCAGGCTCCCCCCCTTTGCGTCCTCGACCCAGACCTCGAGCGTCATGCGGTAGGGCTGACCGGTGAACTCGTAGTCCAGGGAGACGCGGCCGTCTCCGTACCTGGCGTCGGTGAACTTGACCTCCGGCCAACCCGTCCGGTCAAGCCACTGGCTGAAGAACCACTTCCAGTTGTCGCCCAACGAGCGCTCAAAGTCGTCCCACTCCGAGGGAGTGCCGTTCTTACGGTCGGCCACCCAGTGGGCCAAGGCGCTGTCCATCGCCTCGGGCCCCATCTCCAACTCCAATTGTTGCAAGACGAAGCCACCCTTGCCGTAGCCCAGTTCGGACCCCACCGCACCCTTCTGCGCCCCAGAATCGCGGCATGTCGCGGTGTCCCACAAGCGACCAGGCGACGGATGGGTGAGGAAGGCCCGGTCTTGCTCGACGGCGTTGCCCAGCGACGACCTCCGCGCCGACCGTGGCCCGGCGTAGTCAGCAAACGACTCGTTCCAAAAACTCTTCAGGTAGGTGTTGGAGAGCATGCCGCCGAACCAGGTGTGGCTGGGCTCGTGGCGGTCGTCGTCGGGCAGCCATCCATGCCCATACGTGGCGAAGGAATAGGCTTCGAGGGCACCACCGACATACAAGGTGCTGTCGACGGCCCCCCAGCGTGAGAACGGGTAGCGCCCATATCGTGAGAGGTCCTTGGTCACCTGGGGCATCAACTCCAACTGGAGCCGCATTTCTTCGTCCGTCATCTTGGTCGAGGCGACGAAGAACTCGATTCCATTGACCTTTTTGCGGGCGACTTTATATTTCCCCGCCGAGAAGCTCAGATAGCTCACCGCAAGGTCCATCTTGGTGACGACCGTCTTCTCGCCTCCGACCGTCTTAGACGACACCGGCTCGCCCATCGCCATGACCTCCCAGTCGGCGGGCACGTGGGCCGTGGTGGTGTGAGTGAGAGGCAAACGCCCGGTGTGGAGCCAAAAGTAGTCGTTGGTCAACAAGGCTTCGTCGTCGCGGATCGCCCCGGCAAATCCGAGTTGGTCCACTACCGCGTCGTACGCGACCCGGAACACCGCCGATGGCTCGTGCGGTGTCGGCAGGGCGACCACGCCGCCAGCCTGGGCATAGGGCACGGTCTGTCCTTCACGGGTTACGGACTTGACCCGGTAATTCGGCGATATGCGCAGGAAGAACGAGGGCCCCGCCGTCGCCTCGCGCGAGACTCGGACGTCGGCCACGATGTGGGCGGTGCGCTTGGTCGGCTCGAACCTGATGTCCAGGTCTTCGTGGACGGCCCGGACGCCCAGGACGTCGCTCTCGGGGATGTACCGGGTGAGTTTGCCGTCGGCCCAAGTGAAGACCAAGTCACCGTAGTCTTCGCACGTTTGGGGGCTGGTGAAGACCACGTAACTCTGCCCACCCGCCGGTGCGACCAGCGACAAGGCGTGCCAGCCCTTGCTCCCTCCGCCGTAAGCCCCGTTGACCTTGACCGGGGTAAGGGCCTTGGCCGCTTCGGGGCTCGCCACGGCCCCGATCGAGGCGATGTCGCGCTTGGTCGCCCAGTCGTCGAGTTGGGCGACGTCCGCGCCTGGACGGGCGAGGGAGAGGACGGTGAAGACAGCGACCATGGCCTGTCCAGTTTAGGCGATGGGGACCATGCTTGCGCTCGGTGCCGTCTGGGGGCATAATAGAGACGGACGGCGA
This sequence comes from Fimbriimonadaceae bacterium, assembly GCA_019638795.1. Lineage (NCBI taxonomy): Bacteria > Bacillati > Armatimonadota > Fimbriimonadia > Fimbriimonadales > Fimbriimonadaceae > Fimbriimonadaceae bacterium. Next base: position 408,450 of record JAHBTB010000001.1, read on the forward strand.
CGTAGCTCAGTTGGTTAGAGCGAACGGTTCATACCCGTTAGGTCCGCGGTTCAAGTCCGCGCGTCGCTACCATAACAGCCATTCCTCCAACATCATACAAACACCAACTGCCATACCTTAGCCCTGCTATCCCCAGCAGGGCTTTCTTTCTTGAGGAGGGCCCGAAGGGGGATAATAGGCGACCTATGCTGACGATCGACGGCCTCCACGTGTACTACGGCGCCATCCGCGCCCTGCACAACGTGAGCCTGGAAGTAAGGGAGGGCGAAGTGGTCTCGATCATCGGGAGCAACGGGGCGGGCAAGAGCACCCTCCTGCGCACGATCAGCGGCCTCCAGCGGCCGCGCGAGGGCACGATCACATTCATGGGGGAGCAGATCCAAGAGACCTCACCCGACCAGATCGTCCGCTTGGGCATCAGCCAGAGCCCAGAGGGGCGCAAGATCTTCACGAACATGACGGTCTATGAAAACCTCCAGCTGGGGGCCTACATCCGCAAGGACAAAGAGATCGAGGCGGACATGGACAAGATCATGAAGCGGTTCCCCCGTGTCCGCGAGCGCCTGAAACAGAGCGCGGGGACGATGAGCGGAGGCGAGCAGCAGATGCTCGCGATCTGCCGCGCCCTGATGAGCCGTCCCAAGCTCCTCCTCCTCGACGAACCCAGCATGGGCCTGGCCCCGAACCTGGTCACGGAGATTTTCAGCATCATCCGCGACCTAAACGCCGACGGTTGCACGATCCTGCTCGTCGAGCAGAACGCCCACCGGGCCTTGGAGGTCGCCCACCGTGCCTACGTCCTCGAGACTGGCGACGTCGTCCTCAGCGGCGTCGGCAAAGACCTGCTGACCGATCCCAAGGTCAAAGAGGCGTATCTCGGTGGCTGAGGCGGGCACACCGCTCAAGCACGTCCAAATCGTCCCGTTGGCCGAACGGCACATCGGCCCGGTCGTCGAGATCGAAAAAGCGTCCAACTCTGCCCCATGGTCCGAGCGGTCGTTCCGCAACGAACTGGGCCATCCCGACGGCATCTTCTTGGTCATGGAGGGCTCGGGGCGTCCGGTGGGGTTCGCCGCCGGTTGGGTGCTCGCCGACGAACTGCATGTCATCAACGTCGCCGTCGACCCGGCCTACCGCCGCGCCGGCCACGGCCGCAAGCTCGTGGTCGAACTCCTGTTGCACGCCCAAGAGCGAGGGGCGACGTGCGCGACGCTTGAGGTGAGGGCCGGCAACACCGCCGCGTCCAGGCTGTACGAGGCCCTCGGCTTCCATTCCTGTGGTTTGCGAAAGAACTACTACCCGGACAACAAGGAAGACGCGGTCGTCATGTGGATGCACGGACTCGACAAGTGGTCTCCAGAGGGATGATCCGTGTGGTTTCCTGATCATCTGCTTGCCATAGAGACCAGCTGCGACGAGACCGCCGCCGCCGTCGTCCGGGGTCGGACGGTGCTCAGCAATGTGGTGGCGAGCCAGGCGGAGATGCACGCCAAGTGGGGTGGGGTGGTGCCCGAGGCCGCCGCCCGCGCCCATGTCGAGTCGATCATCCCGGTGATCGACGAGGCCCTGTCGTCGGCCGGGCGTCCCGACATCAAGGGCGTCGCCGTCACGAACCGTCCGGGGCTCGTCGGCGCGCTCAGCGTCGGGCTGACCGCGGCCAAGGCCCTTGCGACGGCTTGGGACGTTCCCTTGGTCGGCGTCCACCACCTGGAGGGCCACCTCCTCTCACCGTTCGTCCTCGAAGGCCCCGAGCCGACCGTCCCCGCGCTGGCCCTGACCGTCTCCGGGGGACACACCGAGCTCGTCGCCGTCGACGCCGTTGGCGATTACCGGCTGCTGGGCGAGACCCTGGACGACGCGGCAGGCGAAGCCTTCGACAAAGGTGCCCGCCTCCTCGGCCTTGGCTATCCGGGCGGTCGTGCCGTCCAAGAGTGCGCCAAGCAAGGCGACCCGGCCCGCTACAACCTTCCTCGTGCGCTCCCCAAGGACCCTTACCATTGGAGTTTCAGCGGGCTCAAGACCGCGATGTTGAGACTAGTCGAAGCCGAGGGCGACAAGCTGAGCGTGCCCGACGCGGCGGCCAGCCTACAGGCCGCCGTCGTGGACGCCCTGGCCGGAAAGGTCGCTTCGGTCCTCGACGAGGTCGGCCCCCGCTCGTTCTTTCTTGTCGGCGGCGTGGCGGCCAACCAGTCTCTCCGCGACCGGTTGGCCGGCGAGTGTCGGCGACGCGGCGTCGAGTTTTGGACCCCGAAGATCGAGTTGTGCACCGACAATGCCGCCATGATCGGGGTCGCCGGGTCGTTCCGGCTCGCCCGCGGCGAGCGCGACACCCTGGACCTTGACGTGAAGGCGGGCGACCCCTTGCCGGGACTCCGCTAAACTGCACGTATGAGCGACGATCAGACCCCTCCTCCGGTGAAGAAGCCGATGGCCACCTGGTTGCGCCAGATTGTCCTGACCGGCATTTGCCTGCTCATCATTCTCCTCGTCTTCTGGTCGTCCATGCTCCGGATGGAAAGTGTCCGCCGCAAGGAGCTTTCGCGCGGTGTGGACGCCCTCTCGCCGCTTCTCGCGTCTTCGTTGCTCGAACGCAAACCCGACAAGTTGCGCCAGACCCTCCAGGCCTTGGCCGCCTCGGGCCGCTACGAGCGGGTGACGGTGACCGACGCCCAAGGTGCCGTCATCGCAAGCACCGACCGGACTGTCGAGGGGACGGCCCGGCCCGACTTGGTCAAGGCCCCGACCCCGGCGATGACCGACCTGAAGCAGGGCCGCTACATCATCACACGGGCAGTCAACCTCGGCGAAAGCAATATGATCGGCGCGGTCGAAGTCGTCGTGGTCCCTTAAGCTACTTGCGAGGGTGAGACCGTCGGTAGTCGTCGGCCACGGCTTCGGTGTCCAGTTGGGTGTAGACCTGGGTGGTGTCGATGCTGGCGTGGCCGAGCAGTTCTTGGACGGCCCGGAGGTCGGCCCCACCCTTCACGAGGTGGACGGCATACGTATGTCGCAGCGTGTGGGGGCTGGCATGCTTTTCGACCCCACTCCGGACCAGCGACCGCCGGACCACGTGGTAGGCGGACTGGCGCGTCATGGGGCGGCCATTTGGCCCGATAAAGACTTCGCTGACCGCCTTCTTCACGAGCACGGGCCGCCCTTCCGCCAAGTACCTCTGCAGCCACGCCAGCGTCTCGGCGGGAAGCGGCACCCACCGCACCTTGCCCCGCTTGCCCAGGACCATGACGGCCTGGTCTTCGGGCCTGACCTCGCCCACGCGGAGTCCGCAGGCCTCGCTGACCCGCAGGCCACCGCCATAGACAAGCTCCAAGAACGCCCGGTCGCGTAACGAGACCGCCGTGTCGCCGGGGGCCGTGGCCAGGATCTTCTCCATGTCATCCCAAGAAAGGGCCTTGGGAAGCCGCTTGGGTGACCGGATTCCCGCGGCCGACGGCAGCGGCCCCTCAGGTCCCCGCCCTTCGCGCTTCAACCACTTGAGCAGCGATCGGAGGCTGCTGACCCGCCGGCGGGCCGTGGCCGGAGCGACCGGCGGGGCCAGGGAGGCCTGGTAGCGGAAGAGGTCGTCAGGCCCCAAGTCGGCCCAAGAGCCCTTGCCCAAGCGCACAAAGAACCCTTCGGCCACGGCCAAGTCGTTCGTGTAGGCCGTCAGGGTGTGCCGGCTGGCGCCGCGCTCGAACTCGAGGTGGTCGAGGAAGCGGCGGGATTCCCTTCGATAAGCGTTTTCCTTTTCCACACGTAAAGGGTAGGACGGATGTACATGAGGTCTTCGACGCTCGGCCCACCGGGCGCGAATACCTGCTCTTCAACGTAGTCTTGGGTTAGGGCCCGGACGAACTCCTTGTAATCGTCCACTTGAGACTGGAACGCGGATGGTACGGCCTTCAGGTCGGTGAGGCGGTCAAGGTTGTCGCGTTCAAAGCTACTGTAGACGATCCGGTCGGGCTTGAGCTCGGTGACAAGCCGGGCGTCCCAGGGTTTGCGGGCGGTAGGGTTGTCCGGCACGAACTGGAGGATGCGCGGGCTCTCCACCGCCTGTTGGAAGTCCAGGCGCTTCTGGAACGAGACCCCGCGGGAAAGACTGACCTCGGGGAATAGGGTCGGCGTGTAGAACCAAGCGTCGCTGACGAGACCGAGCGTGCCGCCCTTCTCCTTCAATTCCTTGCCGACCACGTCGCGCGGGTCGGGCGAGGCCATCCATGAAGTCCATGTCGCCGCGGCGTTCAGCCCGCCGCCGGCGATACCGGCAAGCCCCAAGATCGGCAATAGGTTGGCGGTGCGCCACCTGGTTTCGGGATTGGTGTGGAACCGGTCGAACACCCAACCCACCCCGACCGCCAGCACCGGGACCAGGGGGAGCACGTACCGGAAGAACTTCACCTCCGCCCGGCCGATGAGGAGGTAGTACACCACGGCGAAGACGAGCAGGACGCCGAGCCAGGCGTGCTTGCGCACGCACCCCCAGACCAGGCCACCGGCCCCGAGGACGGTGAGCAAGAAGCCGAAGCCCAGAAACAAGTTGGCGAGGTGATAGCCAAAGCCGCTGGACGTCCCGGCAAAGACAAGCCCGTGTCCTTGTGACGTGTGCGACAACTCAAAGGAGAAGTCTCGTTGGAACGCCTGGGGTTCCAGGAGTGCCCCCGGGGTCGTGACGAAGAACACCGCGACCGCCGCGGCCAAGGCCGCCCCAAACGTTTTGGCCGCCCATCCCCATCCTTGTCCGCCGCGCGCCCACACGACGACCGGAACCGCCAACCCGACCAAGGCCAGCGCGCCGTTGTACTTGGTGCCTGCCGCCAAGCCCGCGCAGACACCGGCGTACAAGGCGTGGCGCATGAGCGCCTTACCGTCGGGAGTCCCACCGTCGGGCGGCAGCATCCGGGCCGCCCAGTACAGCGACAAGACGACAAAGAACGCCCCGAGGACGTCGACCGTCGCAAACCGGGAATGGACGACGTGCCCGGGCGCGACCGCCACGGCCAAGGCTCCGGCGAGCGCGGCCAAGTCGTGCACCCGACGATAGAGGAGGGCGAAAACCACGAAGACGGCCCCCGCACCGGCCAACGCGCTGACCCAGCGTCCGACGAGGATGTGCCGGGCCCGCACGGCCGCGGCGGCTGCGGGCGTCTTGACTTCGCCAGGCGGGGCGTACCCGTCGGCGACCATCGCGCCGACCCTTGCCAGGGTCAGATAGAACGTCGGGTAGTTGTAAAAGCCGGTGGTGAACTTGCCTGCCGCCGGGTTGACCTGCTGGCTGACCGCGATGTTCAGGTCTTCGTCGGGGTGCAGGCTGGTGTAGCGGTCGGCCGACGGCAGACCCCAATCTATGCCGATCAGTCTGAAAACGAGCGCACCGACAAAGAGCGCCAGGCCCCAGCGGGTCAGTTTGGGGTCGAGTCGCTGGAACCAGGCGAGCACGGGGGGATGATATCCGTTATCGGTCGGCCCGTTTCAGGCTGCTCTCCCCGGTGATCTGCTCTTCGACGGCCGGCTGGTCGCCCAAGCGGACCAGATACAGACTCCAGCTTCCCTTCGACTTGGCGGTGGCCCGGATTGTCGCGAACGTCTTGGGGTCCAGGTCAAATGTGAGGGTGGAGTCCATTTTCAGCTTGAACGCCTTCAGCCCCGACTGACCGGGCTTTGCTCCGAGGAGTTGGTCGATGAACGGGGCCGCGTCCGTGTCTAGGTGCACGGTGGCGGTCACACGCTCGACCTCTTGGCCCTTGCTCTGGGTCCTGCCCTCGTACTTATAGGTCATGTCCAGACGCTGCACCGCCTGCTTGCCGTTGCCACCCTTGAGGGCTTGGGGCTGGTAACTGACCGTCCGCTTCCAGGTCGCCCCCGGCTTGACCTCTTCAAACGGCAGCTTCGGGTTGAACTCCAGGCTTGTGTCGAGCGAGTTGATCCACAAGGCGAGGCGATACAGCTCGCCTTGGAACCCGGACAACGCCTGTGCGGTGGCCGGACTCACCGGCATTCCGGCGTATCCCCGCAGCAGTTTGTCCGTCCCGCCTTTCTTGCCGTCGATCTTGGTCACGTCGGTGATCTCGTTGATCGGCGACATCGTCATGGTGAAGGCGAGATCGACCTTGTCCGTCTTTGACTTCGGGGGTGAGGCCGCTGTCTCGCCCTGGATCTCCGTCATCGTGGGCCGGTAGTACTCGATCGTCGCAAAACCGGTCGGCTTGACGTCCTTGAAGACAACTTTGGAGTCGTAGTTGATGTCCAGTTCCTCGGGAATCCCGATGGGTTGGTTGTATTGGGAGTGCTCGACGAGGATGTGGGAACGGACAGAATAGTTCACCGTCTCGCCCTTGGTGAACTTACGTTGCAACTCAATGTCGCCCTGGTTGAGGAGGGCGGCGATGGCGACCGCGGTGACCATAGGTTGAACCAGTGTAACAAACGCCGGGCCCGTCACCGGGCCCGGCGTAGGGTCTTCGGCCCCTAGGTCACTTCGTCAGTTGCTTGGCGATGACCATCCGCTGGATCTCGCTGCAACCCTCACCGATCTCGGTGAGCTTGGCGTCGCGCCAGAGTTTCTCGGCCAGGAAGAAGCGGGTCATACCCCTTCCTCCATGGATCTGGACGGCGTTGTTGGTGCACCGGTTGGCCGCCTCGCTCGCAAAGAGCTTGGCCATCGAGGAGATGGAGACGACGTTCTCGCCCCGGTCGTACATGGCGGCGCCGCGATAGAGGAGCAACTTGGCCGCCTCGACGTCGGTGGCGTTGTCGGCCAACATGTTCTGGACGCTCTGCATGTCGCACAACCGACGGTTGAACTGTTCGCGTTGCTTGCTGTATTCGACCGCCAACCGGGTCGCCTGTTCGGCGATACCCACCGCCATCCCGGCGATACCCAGTCTGCCGCGATACAGGAGGCCGATGGCCTGGTCAAACGTGCACGGCGTGTGCCATGCGCGGGCGTTGTCGAGGGTGAACCGCACCGTGTTGCTGGCCTTGACGCCGACGGTGTGGATGCGCTCGACCACCTGGAACCCGGGCTGGTCGGTCTCCAACAGGAACGCGCTGAGCCCACCTTCGCCCATGCGGGCCATGATGACGATCAGGTCGGCCCGGCCACCGTTGGTGATGAACATTTTTTCGCCGTCCAGCCTCACCCATCCCGGTTCGCCTTCGAGCGGGGTCGCGACCGTCTTCACCCGGCGGGCGTCGGAGCCCGCGTCAGGTTCGGTCAGGCCCCAAGCCATACGGATCTCGCCCTTGCGGGCCCCGGCGAGATACTTGGCGCGTTGCACGTCGGTGCTGAAGTGGACAAGGTGCCCCAGGCACAGGCCGTTGACGGCGGCGACGTTCATCGCGAGGGCGGGGTCGCCCGTCGCCAGGAGCCGGATGCAGTCGACGTAGACCCGGCACGACCATCCCGGCCCGCCCAGTTCCTTCGGCACCGCCAGGTCCAGTAAGCCGGCGGCGCCAAGCTTCTGCCAGATGTCGTCGGGGAACGCGGTGGCGTCTTCCCAGTCGCGGGTGAAGGGCGCGACCTCGCGGGCGACGAACTCTTCGACCTTGCCCAGGAAGTTCGCCTCGGCAGGGGTCAGCGCGGGGACAAGCGCGTCGGACTCCGTTGTCAGGACAGTGCTCATAAGGTGTCAGTGTACTTGTCGGCCGACCCGCTCTCGTCATCAGTCCTTGACGAGGCCCAAACGCGCCTATGCGCCGCCGACCGCCTTGCCGACGAAGTTGATCGCCACCGACACCACGTAGGCGAGCACCGTCATGTAGGTGAAGGCAAAGGCCGCCCACTTCCAACTGCCGGTCTCCCGGCGGATGGTCGCCAGCGTCGCCATGCACTGGCAACACAAGGCGAAGAAGACCATAAAGCTGACCGCGCTCCATGGGGTGACGAGCGGCTTGCCGTCGGGCCAGGTCGCCCGGGCGATGGACTTTTCAACCGTGTCCTGGTTGTCGGTGTCCCCAGTGCCAAAGAGGATGCTCATCGCGGGCACCACGACCTCGCGGGCCGGGAACGCGGCCAGTACCGCGGTGGTGAGGCGCCAGTCGAATCCGGCCGGGCGGAAGGCTGGCTCAAGCGCCTTGCCAAAACGGCCGAGGGCAGAATCCTCGCGCTGCCGCTCGGCGAGATAGTTCTCTTCGCTCACCGACTGCTGCCGGGCGGCAGGAAGCTGGGCGTACTCGGCCTTGTAGGCCGACTTGTCGCCACGCGGGAACTCCAGCAGGGCCCACATCGCGACTGACATGACGACGATGATCGTGCCGGCGGTCTTGACAAAGACCTTGACGCGGCTTTGGATCGTCAGCCAGATGTCACGGCCCTTGGGCCGTTGGTAACGCGGCAGTTCCAGCATGAAGGGCAGGCGGCGACCCTTGAAGACGCCCTTGTTCAGCACAAAAACCGTCGGGATCGCAAAGGCCATGCCGACAAAGTGCATGGCAAACAGGGCGAAGGCGGCCCAGCCCGGCCCGAACTTGGGCGCGATCACCGCGCCGATCATGATCGTGTAGACCGGCAGGCGGGCCGAGCAACTCATCAGGGGGGCGACGAGCGACGTGAGAAGTCGGCTCCGTTGGTCCGGCATGACCCGGGCCGCCATGATCCCAGGGACGGCGCATGCGAAGCTGCTCAGCAGGGGGATGAACGCACGCCCGTTCAGGCCGCACCATCCCAGCAGCCGGTCCATCAGGAACGCCGCGCGGGCCAGATATCCCGTGCCCTCGAGGATCGATATCCACAAGAACAAGATCGCGATCTGAGGCAGAAAGACCAGCACGGCCCCGACCCCGTTCAGGATCCCGCCGACGACCAAGGACTGCACAAACGGCCAGGGGGCGAGCACCTTGGACACCAAGTCGCTGACCGTGTCCACCCCAAGCTGGATGAGGTCCATGAGCGGCGGCGCGGCGACGTAGATCGAATAGAAGACGCCGTACATGACGGCCAGGAAGATGAACAGACCGAAGACACGGTGGGTCAGCCAGACGTCGAGCCGGTCGGACCACCCACGCCGGTTCGGGTCTAGGTCGCCGACGACCTCGCGGCGCACCCGGCTGGCCCACGCGTACCGTGCCTGGGCGTCCACCGTCTTTCCTCTGGCATGGGCCCCGAGGACGGCCGTCCGCGCATCGTCGATCGCCTGCTTGAGTTCCGCCTGTTCGATAAACCGCTGGTACGTGCTGCAATGCTCCTCCAAGATCACGCAGCGCGCCTCCTTCCGCGTCAGTTCGACCCCCCCGCGGCTGAAGGTCTCGACCAGGCCGTCCGCGGCGTCCATGACGACCTGGGGAAAACCCAGGTCGATGCTCGGGACGTCGGGGTCGTCGACCGCGTTGTAAACCGCTTCCCGCAGGTCGGCGACGCCGACGCCTTTATGGGGGACGATGGGCACCACAGGGACGCCGAGCATGGAGGACAACTTGATGAGGTCGACGGCCCGCTGGTCACGGGCGAGCACGTCGGTCATGGTCAGGGCGACAATGGTCGGCTTCTCCACCTCGACCACCTGGGAAAAGAGGAAGAGGTTCCGCTCGATGTTCGTCGCGTCCATGACGTAAACGAGCAGGTCGGGCGCGTCGGGCCCCTCGCCGCGCAAGACGCTGGTGGCCATCTGCTCGTCCACCGAGACCGGTTCGACGCTGTAGAGCCCGGGCACGTCGACGACGTTGAATTCCGTGCCCTCGACGGTCATCTTCCCCGTCACCCGCTCAACGGTGACACCCGGGTAGTTTCCCGTCTTCTGCCGGGAACCGGTCAGGGCGTTGAACACACTGGTCTTGCCGGCGTTGGGGTTGCCGACCAAGGCCACCGTCACGGTGCCAGTGGGTTGGGTGGTAAGCACGTCACTCCACGCATTCGACCCGGAGGCACTCGCACTCGCTGCGACGCAGACAGAGTTTGTAGCCTCGTAGGTTGATCTCGACCGGGTCACCGAGGGGTGCGACTCTGGTCACCGTGAACTCGGCGTCGGGCGTCAGCCCCAGCTCAAGCAAGCGGCCACAGAACGGGGCACCCTCCGTCACCCCGGCAATACGGACGTGCATGCCTTTTTTCAGCTTGTCAAAAGTGAGGATTTCCGGCATCGACGTCCATGTGTGATGGTACTTCAGATGCGTCCGTCTGTCTGCCTCAATGGGGCCGAATGTCAGCCACCAAGGAACTTCGTCACGTCTTTGCCGTTTGCTTTCAAGTCCTGGATGACTTTTTTGACGGTCGCCATGTCCAAATCATATTTTTCACGCGCGACTTTCTCGCCTAGCTTGATCGAAACGTCGAACGTGTAGGTGACCTCGACAAAGTTGGTGGCGTCTCCCGGCCGGTTGCTGAACCGTTCGCGAAGTTCGTACTTGGCGATCTCGAACTGGGGCGTCACCGCCATGCGCCAATGCCCGGCGACATAGGTGCCGACCGGCTTGTAATCACCGCCGATCCAGGTGACCTCGTTGCCGTTCACCTTGTCCTTCCCTTCGGTTTGGAACGAGCCCCATTGGTTGCGGAGGAACTCCAAATGCTCCTTGCGGGAGAAGGCGATGTCGAGGGGAGGGTTGTCGGCTGTCGGCAGCAAGGGTCGGAACAGACCGAACAAGTCGGGCACGGTGCGCAAATACCCGTCGTCACGCCGCACCGTGTCGAGGATCGGGGTCGGGTCGGCACGCAAGCCCACGACTTGCCTTGCCAAGGGCGCGTCATAGAGCACCAAGCGTCCGTCGCAGGCCGCCTTGTACGTCCAGCCACCGGGGCCGGTCTGGGATTGGGTCACAAAGAGGAGGGACGGCTTCTCGTAAGCAAACTCGGTCTTGATCTCCTTCGAACCCCGCCCGTCTGATATCGTCAGGTTGACGGTTCCCGACGCGGCGACCTGGTTTCGGTACGTCAAGATCACCTTAGACAACATCTCGACGGCTTGGTCGTCCCCACGAAGGACAGAGGCGAGGGCGACTGTGGCGATCAGGCTCATCGGGGTTCCCACTCGACATCGCCGACGCCCTGGTCGCGGTTCGTCCACCGGGCGGCTGTGAACAGCCAGTCAGAGAGCCGGTTGAGATAGGCGACAGTTTCGGGGCGTACCGACTGGTCTTGAGCCCAGTGTACCACTGCCCGTTCGGCACGGCGGCAGACGCTCCGGGCGTGGTGCAGGGAGGCGCCAGCAGGAGTTCCGCCCGGCAAGACGAACCGACGGAGGGCGGGGAGGTCCGCCGTCAGCGCGTCGATCGAGGCCTCCAGGCCGGCGGTCTCCGCCGCAAGGTCGGCCTGGTACCTTGCCCGGTCCTCGGGCGGCGCGGCGATCTCAGCGCCCACCGCAAGCAGGACGGCCTGGGCCTCGGCGACGACCGCCACCACCGAGGGCGACAATCCCTGGGCGCGGGCCACGCCAAGACTACTGTTGAGTTCGTCGAGGGCGCCCAAGGCTTCGAACACCGGGTCCGACTTGGGCAGGCGACGACCGCCGATCAGTCCGGACGTGCCGTCGTCACCTCGGCGCGTGTAGATGTTCAACGCCCCTCGCGGAGCACATGCCACACGAACCGGGGCAACATCTTGACCTTGTGGATCTTCTTGGGGTTCAGCATGAGGCGCCAGGCCCACTCCATGTGCAGCCGCTGGATGAGTTTGGGCGCACGTTTCACTTGCCCGCTGAACACGTCTAGGGAACCCCCGACCCCCATGGCCACCTTGGCCCCGGTGATCGCCTGGGTCCGGAAGATGAACTTTTCCTGCCGTGGGATTCCCATGGCGACAAAGAGAAGGTCGGGCTTGGCTTCAGCGACCTCACGGGCGACAACGTCGTCGTCGGTGGCCGGGAAGTAGCCGTGCCGGGTGCCGACGATGTTGCACCCGGGGTGGCGAAGACGGATTTTCTCCGCCGCCGTCTCCGCGACGCCGGGGGCCGACCCCAAGAAAAAGATGCGGTAGCCCTTCTCGGCGCTCAGCGCGCAGAGGCGGTCGACCAGATCGACGCCGCTGACCCGCTTGACGTGGTGGCCTCGGCGACGCAATGCCCACACCACGCCGATGCTGTCGGCGGTGGCCATGGCCGACCGCAGGTAGATGTCCCGCAGTTCAGGGTCGTCTTGGGCCGCGGCAAGGCCCGATGAGTCGGCCGTCACCACCATCGAACCTGCTGCCGACCCCACCATCGCCTCGATCGCGCTGACGGTGGCGTCCATGCCGAGAAGGGAGACCGGTACACCCAAGACGGGACAGGTGTCCGCAGGTCGTTCTGTCGCTGGCGTCGTGCTGGCCATTGTCGTGGGATCTGACATCGCTATTGTAACCGGGCCCCATCGTTGATGGTCGGTACGTCCGGGGCCCGTTTCCGCGTAGAATGGGGCCACCAGCCATGGCGAAGACGATTCGCTTCCGCATCAGGCGACAATCCGGCAAAGGAGCGCCGGTCCGTTGGGACACGTTTGAGGTGCCGTACCACGACAACGCGAACGTCATCTCGTGCTTGATGGAGATCCGAAAGAACCCGGTGACGACGGACGGGAAGGCGGTCGAACCACCCGCATGGGAGGCGGCGTGTCTGGAAGAAGTCTGCGGCACGTGCACGATGGTCATTAACGGCCGGGTCCGCCAGGCTTGCACGGCGCTGGTCGACGAGGTCGGGGTGGAAAACGGCGACGCCATTGAGATCGAACTCCATCCGATGACCAAGTTCCCCCTGGTGCGCGACCTCATCGTCGACCGCGCCAAGATGTTTGAGAGCCTCATCGAGGTCAAGGCTTGGGTGCCCATTGACGGATCGTACGACCTGGGCATGGCGCAAGCCCAAGACGACGAGGTGCGCAAGTTGCGCTATGAGCTGTCGCGGTGCATGACGTGCGGTTGCTGCATGGAGGCGTGCCCGCAGTACAGCGAGAAAACGACCTTCATCGGTCCGGCCCCCATCGCACAGGCCCTGCTCTTCAACCTGCACCCGGTCGGCAAGACCCTTGCCCCAGACCGGCTCGACGTCCTGACAAGCGAAGAGGGCGTCACCGGCTGCGGCAACGCCCAAAACTGCGTCAAGGTGTGCCCGAACGGTGTCCCCTTGACCCAGTCGATTGCCGAGATCAACCGCCAGACCACGGTGCACAAGTTCAAAAAGTGGTTCGGCCTGACATCCTGACGATTTGGGCCTAATAGGCCTGATGCGGTCGGCTTGGGCGGCGTCTGCATTAGGGAGTACAGTTGAGTGACCTTATGACGACCGCGATCCTCGCCCTGGGGTTGGCATCAGCGTTGGCCCAAGACCACACACCGACCATCACGGTGGCCCCTGCGAAGGGCAACATCGTCGCCGGAGGGCTGGCCCGCATAGACGTGAAAGTCAGTATCAAGGACGGCCTCCACGCCTACCAAAACCCGCCTTCGCAGGACTATATGATCCCGCTGTCCATTGAGGCAGGGGACGGCACCGTCGTCGAAAAGGTCAAGTATCCCAAGGGGACCATGGCCGCAGTCGGCGGCGAGACGGAGAAAGCCGCGGTCTACGAAGGTGACGTCGTCGTGCCCGTCTACGTGCGACTTGGCAACCAGGCAGGCCACACCTCGGTGAAGCTGAAGGTCACGATCCAGCAGTGCACAGACGCCAACTGCTTCCCCCCGGAGTCCAAGGCGATTGAGTTCGGTTTGGACGCTGGCCCGGCGTCTGGCTCGGCGGTGTCACGCAAGGCGGCCGACATCGCCGTCTTGGCCATGCGGAGGCCCCATTGAGGCGCCTGCTCTTCGTCTTTGTCCTCGTCGCCCTGGCCCTCGTGTCGCTGGCCCAAGCTCCCGAGCGGGTCAAGTGGTCGGCCAAGTTTTCGCGTGACGACGTCCGGCCCGGCGAACACGCCCAGCTGCTGATCACCGCCGAGACGGCCGAGGGTTGGCACATCTACGACGCCCTACGCGACGGTGACTGGACCAAGACCACCTTCACCATCGCCGACGGCCAACCGTGGAAGGCCGACGGGCCGCCGGTCCAACCCAAGCCGACGACGAAGTTTGACCAGGGATTCCAAGTCGACGTCGACACCTTCGAAGGCACCGTGGTCTTTGCCCTCCCGGTGAGTCTTGATACTGGGGCCAGCGGGTCGGGGACGCTCAAGGTCAGCACAAAGAGCCAGGCCTGCGACGCCCGGAGTTGTGACATGCCCCGGACCGTCGACCTTGAGGTGCCTTACACCGTCGCCTCCGGCCCTGTCCGTCCTGAGTTCACCGCGGCGATCACCACCGTCCCGCCCCAGTCGGGGCTCAAGTCTGGCGCACCGGAACCGGCCAAGGCGGCTTCGGACGCCCCGGTCGACCCGACCACCGCGAGCGTCAACAAGGCAAAGCAGTCGGGCCTCCTCGCCTACATGGGGCTTGCGTTCTCGGCGGGCCTGCTCGCCCTCCTCACACCCTGCGTCTGGCCGATGGTGCCGATCACAGTCAGCTTCTTCAGCAAAAAGAAAGGGGACGACAAGAAGGGCAACCTGAAGGGCGCGGTCTGGTACTGCGTCGGCATCATGGGGACCTTCACATTGCTTGGGCTGCTGACGACCCTCGCGTTCGGCGCCAGTGGCATCCAACGCCTTGCCGCGAACCCGTGGGTGAACCTGGGCCTCGGCGTCCTCTTCGTCGTGCTTGCCCTGAACCTGTTCGGCGTCTTCGAGATCGTCATCCCCCAGAAGTTCGTCAACAAGGCCCAGCAAGGCACGAAAGCGGGCGGCATCGCCGGCCCGTTGCTCATGGGCCTCACGTTCAGCCTGACCAGCTTCACCTGCACAGTGCCGTTCGTGGGCACCCTGCTCGTCTCCGCCACGACCGGCGACATCGTGTGGCCGGTGCTCGGCATGCTGGCGTTCAGCTTGGCCTTCGCCCTGCCGTTCTTCTTCCTTGCCATGTTCCCGGGCTACCTGGCCAAACTGCCACGGTCGGGCGCATGGCTCGTGTCGGTCAAGGCCTACATGGGCTTCTTGGAGCTGGCCGCCGCCCTGAAGTTCTTCTCCAACATCGACGTCACGGTCGCCAAGCAGCCGCTCGGCTTGTTGCCCCAAGAGGTCTTCCTTTCGGTGTGGGCGACGATCTTCGTCCTCGCTTCCCTTTACCTGCTCGGCTGGATCCACTTGGCCACCGATCCGGGCGAGGTGAAGGCGGGATGGTCAAGGCGGCTGTTCGGCATCGCCAACATTGCCGTGGCCGTCTACCTGCTGGCCGCCATCGGTGGCAAGGCGACGCTGGGGCCGTTGACTGGCTTCTTGCCCGCCTATCAGGTCGGCAAGAGTGACGCGGCCCTGACATGGCATGAAAAGCTGGAGCCGGCGGTCACCGAAGCTGAAGGCGAGGGCAAGTTAGTCTTTATCAATTTTACCGGACAAACCTGCACGAATTGCCGAGTCATGGAGAAGACGGTGTTCCCTCGGCCGGAAGTCAAGGACGCCCTGAAGGGGTTTGCCCGGGCGGAGCTCTTCACTGACCGTGAGTTCCCTGAGGACCAGGCGAACGCCAAGCTCCGCGAAGAACTGACGAAGAGCTCGACAAACCCGGTCTACGTTGTGATGACCCCGGACCGCAAGGTCCTCGGTGTCCTGCCCGGCCTTTCGTCACCCGAGGAGTTCTTGGGCTTCATCCAGAAAGCCAAGGGAGCCGCGAACTGAAGACCTTTTCGGTCAGCGGGGTCACCTTCGGCGGTCCCCAAATGGTGGTCATCGGGGGGCCATGCCTCGCCGAGTCGGCCGAGTTATGCCACCAGGTGTGCGGCTCACTGCAGGACATTTGCGCCGACCTTGGGTTCGGCTATGTTTTCAAGGCTAGCTTTGATAAAGCCAATCGGACATCGGCCTCTTCGGTACGGGGGGCGGGGATCGACGCCGGCCTGTCTGTCCTCGCCGACGTCAAAGAGCAGTTCGGTGTCCCGGTGACCACTGACGTCCACCTTCCGGAGCAGTGCGCCGTGGCGGCCTCCGTCGTCGACATCCTCCAGATCCCCGCGTTCTTGTGCCGCCAGAGCGACTTGCTGGAGGCCGCTGCCGAAACTGGTCGTCCGGTAAACGTCAAGAAGGGACAGTTCCTCGCTCCGTGGGACACCAAGAACATCGTGGAGAAGTTGGAGTCTTATCACGCCCAAGGGATTCTCCTGACCGAACGCGGCACCAGCTTTGGCTACAACACCTTGGTCGTCGACATGCCTGGCCTGGAGACGATGCGCGCCTATGGCCATCCGGTGTGCTTCGACGCCACCCATTCGGCCCAACGCCCCGGCGGGGCAGGTTCGTCGACCGGCGGCGTCCGTGAATCGGTGCCTGCCATGGCCCGGGCCGCGGTGGCCGTGGGGATCGACGCCCTGTTCCTGGAAGTCCATCCCGACCCGGCAAACGCGCTCAGCGACGCCGCGACCCAGTGGCCCCTCGACCGAGCCAGGGAGTTGTTGACTTCCTTGGCCAGGGTCAGGGCCGCGGTCAGCGAGTGACTCCAGAGGTTAGAACGTGGTAGGCCTCGGTGAGGCGTCGGGCCATGTGCACGGGCGTGTACGTGGCGAAGAACTTTGACTTTGCGGCCCTCCCGAGCCGTGCCGCCCTCTCTGGGTCGTCGACCATCCACCTGATGGCACCAGCCAGCGCCGTGGCCTGCCCAGGCTGGACCAGAACGGCCTCTGTGCCGTCCGCCACTGCTTCGGGGACGCCGCCCACCGCCGAAGCGACGATCGGCTTGCCCAAGGACATGGCCTCCAGTAAAGCGACGCTGAACGCCTCCGCCCACAAGCTGGGAAGCACCACCGCGTCGACCGCTGCCATCGCGTCGGCGACGCCGTCGACCTTGCCGTGGACGCTGATGTGTCCCATTGACTGCAGTTCGGGGCGTAGCGGCCCGTCACCAAACACGTGGAGGCGGGCACCAGGCACGGAGCGGAGGGCCTCGGCGGCGACGAGCACCCCCTTTTCCTCCACCAACCGTCCGAAGAAGCCGACGCAGAACCCGTCCATGCCGAAGTTGCGCCTCGTCACCACAGCGTCTGATTGGGGTCGAAGGGGTTCGCAGCCGCCGTGGACGGCGGCGACCCGTTCGGGGTCGATGCCCGAGGCGACCAACGAGTCCGCCGCCGCTTGGCTGACCCCGACAAATCCGTCGGCCAGCCGGGCGAGGGAGCGGGCCCGCGACCGTCTCAGGGGTAGGGCAAGATGGCGCGTCACCACGACCCCCCGCTGCCCGCAGAGCCGCGCGGCGACAAGGGGCACGTCGTAGTCAGGTGAGAAGTGGGGGACAACCACGTCGTACCTTTGGCGCGAGAAGAGCCGGAGGTAGTCAGGCAGACCGGCAAGACGAAACTTGCGGGGTACCCGGGCCGGTACTTGGGGGACGAGCAGCCGTCTCGACAAGGGGGACCCTGGCCAAGCCGCCACCTCGACCTCGACACCCTGAGCGGCCTGGGCGGCAGAAAGGGTCGCGACGTAACGCTCGATACCGCCCCAGTCGTCGGGCATCGACGAGGCGATGTGCAAGACCTTCATGACGTCAGGTGGCGGTCGAGCCAGTCGAGGTTGCGCTGGACCATGCTGGGGTGCCAGTCGTGCCCCCAGTCCAGCCTGACCAACTCCTTTGGTCCCGACAGGGCGTCATAGACCGCCTCGGCCTGGAACGGACGGACAGCTGGGTCACGGAGCCCTAGGGTCACAAGGGTGGGCACGCGGCAATAGGCGGCTTGGACGGCCGTGTCGTAGACGGATAAGGTCCGCGCGAGTTGTGCCGGTCGCTCAGGCGCGGCCGACCGCCAGTCGGCGAGTTCTTTCAGCGGGTAGCGGAACGGTCGGTCTTCGGCCATGACCTCGTTGATCTTGCCCAGGAACGGCATGTCGGCGACGACGGCGCCGACCGCACCGGACCACGCGCCTAACCACACCGAGACACCCCCTCCTTGGCTCATCCCCATGGCCCCGGTGCGACGGTGGTCGAAGCCGGTCAACGCTTGGAGGACGCGGGTCGCCAAGAGAGAGTCTTGGTAGAGTCGGCGGAACACCCAGGTGGCCGGCGACGCCGCGCCGTCGGCAAAGTAACCCCGAGCCGGGGTGTAGACCTCGTCGTGGAACGCGGACTCGCCCAGCAAGTTGGGGGACAAGGACACGTAGCCGTCGCGAGTCCCGTATTCGTTGGGCTTCATCGACCAGCGGCTGTAAGGCGGGACCCAGAGGAAGGAGCCCCGGGGGGCCTCGTGGGGGAAGGCGACCCAAGCGTGCCGCTCACTACCGCCCATGCCCCGGAACGTGAGGACTTCGACCCGATGGGTGTCGGTGTCGCGGCCGCTGGGAAATGGGCCGGAGTAGTCGAGCGGAGCCGACCCTGCCTCGTCGGTGGTCTCGTGCCAAAAGGACTCGAGGTCGGCGGGCATGGCCAAGACGCTCAGGCCGAGACCGACCGTTGCAACGCGTCGACGTGCATGCCGGTCGTCATGAGCCAAGCGGTGGCACGCTGGATTTCTTCGACCGGGCCCTCGAGCCGGAGTTGGACGGTGCCGAAATCGGTGTCGACGTTGGCCTTTTCGATGTGCACACGCACATCGAACTCCTTGCACAGACGCCAGATCCAGGGTTCCTTTGTCTGGGCGTCGCGAGCGGTCAGCCTAATGTCGACGGATTGCATAGCCCACCCATTCTACCGGTCACCGGAGAAAATCGAAGGTCTCCAACTTCTGCTTGACGGCCTGAAGGAACCGGCCCGCCGTCATGCCGTCGACGAGACGGTGGTCGTAGGTCAGCACGCAGTTCAGCATGTGCCGGACTGCGATCATCCCGTTGACGACCTGCACCTGCTCCTTGATCCCGTAGACGCCGGCGATGCCAGCCTGCGGCGCGTTGATCATCGGCGTGCCGAGGACCGCGCCATAGGAGCCGGGGTTCGTGAGAGTGAACGTGCCCCCCTGGATGTCGGGCACACCCAACTGGTTGGCCCGGGCCCGTGCGGCGATCGAGTCGAGGTCGCGCGCGATCTCGACGATCGTCTTGCTGTCGCAGTCCCGGACGACGGGCACGATCAGTCCACCAGAACCGTCCTTGCCCAACGACACTGCCACGCCCATGTGGACCTTGTGGTGGGTGGTCACCATGTTGTCGGTCAGGCTGGAGTTCAGCATCGGGAACTGGAGAAGGGTCTCGGCCAAGGCCTTGATGAAGAACGGCGTGTAGGTGAGCTTGACCCCGTTTTGCTCCAGGAAAGCGTCCTTGTTGCGCGAGCGGAAGTTCACCATGTTGGTGACATCGATGTCGATGAGGGTGCTGACGACCGGCACGCTGGCGTTCCGCAACATCGCGTCGGCGATCATCTTGCGCAGTCCCGTCAGTTGGACGGTGGTCGACTCGGCACCGTCAGCGGGCCTCGTGACCGGGGCCTCGACCGCAACGGCCGCGGTAGGCGTCGGGGCGGCACCACGCGAGGTCAAGTAGCCCTGAAGGTCTTTCTTGGTGACCCGGCCCCCTTCCCCACTGCCGGAGAGGGCGGCCAACTCTTCTTGGCTGACCCCATGCTCCTTGGCCATGGTGCGGACCAGAGGCGTGAAGAACCGGCGGCCACCCGCAGCGGCGGCCGGTTGGGCCGGTTGCGCCGGCTGAGGTGCGGATTGCGCCGGGACCGGGGCCGACGGAGCCGGAGCTGGCGCGGCGGCCTCTCCCCCACCCGCGATCGCCGCCTTGGCGGCGGCCTCGTCGGGCTCGATCACGCCCATGGCATGGAAGACTTCGACTTCGTCGCCTTCGGGAATGTTGATCTTGACCAGGATCCCGCTGGCGGGCGACGGAAGTTCGGTGTTGACCTTGTCGGTCATGATCTCGACGACCGGCTCGTCTTCTTTGACGAATTCACCCACTTTTTTGAGCCAGCGGCTGACCGTGCCCGAGTGCACGGACTCGCCGAGTTCCGGCATCAAGATCTCGACAGGCATAGCGAGATTATGGCTGAAGGGACGCGCCCTTGGATGGTCCCGAAGACCGTCCCGACCAGGCGGCGACCCGACCCTCAAGCATGGCTCTGACCCCGGGCCACTCTTCGTCGGTGACGCTGTACATCGCCGTGTCCCGGACGTAACCGTTGGGCTGGACACCGTGCTTGCGCAATGTCCCCTCGAAAACAGCCCCGGCCTTCAGGATCGCGGCGCGGGACTGCAGGTTGCGCATGTCGGTCTTGAGCTGGACTCGGACGCACCCGAGAGTCTCGAAGGCGTGCCGCATCATCGCAAGCTTCATCTCGGGATTGACAAAGGTGCCCTGCCACGCCGGGGCGATCCAAGTCGCCCCGATCTCCAGGCTTCGGTGGGCGGGCCGGAGGTCGAGGTAGGAACTCTTCGCGACGACTTCGCCGGTGTCACGGAGCCGGGCGACGAAGCTGACAAACGACGGGTCGGCCAAGGTCGCGGCGATGAACGAGGCAAACGCCTGGGGCGTCGTGTCGGCTGGCATGTGCCCCATGTAGAAGTCGAACGTGTGGTCGTCGACCGTCGCCCGAAGGGCTTCGGCGTCTTCCTGGACCATCGGGGACAAGTCCAGGTGGGGCGTTTGTAGGGTCACCGGCACGACATTCATGGTTCTAGGCTTCCAGAAAACTAGCGATGTCCGCTTCGCTGAGATGCGGCTCGCCGGGGGCGACGTTGTCCAGCTTGCCGTCCTTCATCCACTGCTCCAGGTCACCGACCAGGGTGAACAGGTGGTCAAAGGATTCGACGACGAAGAGGAGCGGCTGGTAGTGGTCGATCTCAAAGTACTGGTTGACGACCCACTCCAATTGGACCGGATAACGCTGGACCAGGGGCGACTCGATGGAGTGCTGGATCTCGCCATGGCTGGAGAGGAGTCCACTGCCGTACACCTTGAGCCCCGACGGGCCGCGCATCAGGCCGAACTCGATCGTGAACCAGAAGAACCGCGCCATCGCCTTGATGACGCTGGTCAGCCGGGCGACCCTCACCTCGGGGTCCTTGATGTCCTTGACGACCATCGCCGCAGTGCGGGCGCACTCGCCGAACCGGACCAGCGTGTCGGCAAACGCCGGGTCGGTGTGCATGGGCACATGGCCGGCGATGTCGTGGAAGATGTCGGGCTCGGGCAGGTAGTCGAGGTTGTCGTGCTTGCGGACGGTGATCGTCGTCGGGAAGTCGCGGTTTCGCAGACAGTCAAAGAACAAGTAGGCGGGGACGTATCCAGCCACGGGCTTCGCCCGGAACCCGGTCAGGGGGTTCAGGAACTTGTTGACGTCGTCGAGCCGGGGTACCCGCTCCGGGTCGAGGCACAGGTTAGAGATGCCCTTGAGGAAGTGTTCGTTCGCGTACTTCTCCCAACTCGGAAGCATCCTGGCGTAGAGGTCGTGCCAAGTGCGGTGGTTCTCCTCGGAATAGAGGTTGTAGGGCTGGGTGATGTACAGGCGGCCTTCGGCGACGGCCTTTTCAATGAACGGGGCTTCGGTCGTCGTCATGCCGACGCCGTCGGGAAACTCGGGGTTGAGAACGTGCGCCATTGCCTTCTCTACCCTCCATTGTGGCGCGGCTGGCGCGGCGGCGTTGGTCCGTCTGATGAAGAGACGGCAGGCCCGGCCACCGACCCCAGGCCCGCTGTCTGGCTAGCGACCTGCCCGGGGGTCGCCGGGGAACTGCGCCTCACCGCCCCCTGCACCGGCACCGGCACCAGGGTCAGGGAGGTTGTACTTCTTCCGGATCTCGGCGATCTTTTTCGCCTTCTCGGCCGGCGGGGCGGGTGATGCCTCCCACATCTTGATCTGTTCTTCCGGCTTCTGCTGCTCGACGTACGACTTCATCTCGTCCGCCGACTTGCCCGCCGGGGCGTTGCCAATGTTGTCGCACGCGACGAGGCTGGACCCGAAGGTGGCCAGTACGGCAAAAATGAGTGTCTTGGTTTTCATGGGAGTCTCTTTGGGGGGCGGGTGACTGGCGTCCTCCGCCCCCTTGGTCATGGCCTTACTGGTTCGCCGCGTCGGCGTAGTTGGTCCCCCACCAGATGAAGCACTCACCGGCATGGGGGTCACCGCTCCACGCGTTGGCGGGCGGGCAGGTGTCCCAGTCGCCAAAGCTACCGTTCCACCGCTTGCCGTACGTCCCCATCATCTGGGAGGTCTTGTGGAACTTGGCGTGGCTGTCGACAAAGGCCAGGTTGTTGCCGTCGCCGTGCATGCCCTTGTAGCTGGAACCCCAGAAGGCCGGTCCAGGCCAGTCGGTGTTGTCCGGCTCGAAGGTGTAGAAGATGACGGCCTTGGCCACCGAAGTGAAGGTCTTCGCCGGCGAGGGGCCGATGCCCTCGTTGCCCTCCGCGCTCACCGAACCGGTCGTCAGGTTGAAGCCCGGCTGCGTGTAGTTACCCGTCCGGGCCGAGACGCACAGGCGGCTGTCGTAGCCAAACTGGCGGATGTTGACGTCGTAGTCCGAAGCCGGATAGATGTCGTCGAAGTAGTGGCTGTTGGCGTTGTCGTCGCCGGAGCCGTACTTCGAGGTGCCGACGCCGATGCACCCGTCGTCGGGCGGGGTCATGTAGTAGCCGAAGCCGTTGTCGTGCTGTTTGCGCTGCAGCATGCCCTGCTTGGCCGGCGACGCCGGGTCGGCGAACATCTGCTTGCTCTTCACATACGGCATCAGGCGGGCGTGGAACACGTAGCCTTCGTAGATCTTGGTGTGCGGCGACATGTCGTCGTAGTCGCCTCCGTAGATCTGGAGGGCGGTGCCCAACTGCTTGATGTTCGACAGGGACGAGGTCTTCTTCGCGGCGGCTTTCGCCTGGGCGAAGACCGGGAAGAGAATGGCCGCGAGAATCGCGATGATCGCGATCACGACGAGCAATTCGATCAACGTGAATGCTTTGTTGGTTTGCTTCATTGCGTTATCACCTAGCAATTCGCTGTCAGGGCGAACAGTTTCTATGCGGAGCTGCGGAGCCGCCCCTTGGCCGGTACCACGACGGCGCCAGAAAGCGGGGCGAGGGTCAGGCGGAGCTTTCCGTCGGCAAAAGCTGAGACAGCCTTGCCCGACAGGGCTTCGACACAGGGACGGGTCAGAGCCGGCCGAAGGCTAGCCGGGAGTTTGACCTCCACGGTCTGCTCTCGGTCCGAGCGGTTGAGGATGACGAGGGCGGCGTCCTTTTCATAGACGCGACCAAAGGAGACGATGCCACGTTGGTCGTCGGCCAGCACCCGGACCGGGTCACCGACCATCAGGGCCTCCGAGCCAAGCCGGACGCGGGCCAACGTTTTGTAGTAGGAAAGCATTTCGTTCTGGGGGTCCGCCGTGTCCCACCGCATGCCCCGGCGGTTGTCGGGGTCCTTCCCCCCTTCCATGCCCAGTTCGTCGCCGTAGTAGACGCAAGGGGCGCCGACCCAGGTGAACTGGACGAACGCGCCGAGCTTGGCCAAGCGACGGTCCCCGCCGCACTCGTTCATGAACCGCGGGGTGTCGTGACTGCCGATCAGGTTCATCATGTTGCGGCTGACCTGGGGCACGTAGCTGGTGTAGACGCGGGTCAGTTCGTCGAGAAACGCGGTGGGCGAGGTTGATCCCTTGGCGACAAAGTCCACCACCGCAGACCGGAACCGGTAGTTCATGACCGAGTCGAACTGGTCGCCCTGCAACCACGGCGACCCGTCCCCCCAGATCTCCCCCACGATCCACTTGTCGGCCCCATGGCTCTTCACCCGCGGCCGAAACCGACGCCAAAAACGAGGGTCGACCTCGTTCGCCACGTCCAACCGCCACCCGTCGACATGGGCCTCGCGGTCCCAAAAATCAATCGTGTCCAAGACATACCGGCTCGGGCCGGGGGCGTAGGTGTTCAGCTTCGGCAGGCTGGGAAAACCGTACCAAGCCTCGTACGGGGGGTTCTCCTTGGCCACGACCGGGTACGACTTGATGAAGTACCAGTCGGTGAACTTGCTGTCCCTGCCCTTCTCGATGATGTCCTTGAACGGGGCAAAGTCAGGGGCGGTGTGGTTGAACACGCCGTCCAGGACCACCTTCATGCCGGCCCGGTGCATCGCGGCGGCGAGATCCTTGAACTCCTCGTTGGTGCCGAACCGGGGGTCGACCCGGTGATAGTCGGTGGTCTCGTAGCGGTGGTTGCTAGGCCCGACGAAGATCGGGTTGAAATAGACCGCACCGACCCCCAGGCTGCGCAGGTATCCAAGACGACGCTTCACCCCCGCCGCGTCGCCTCCGAACCAGGTTAAGTAGGTAGGGGCCGAGTCCCACGGGACGACGCCGGCCGGGTCATTGGACGGGTCGCCGTTGTCAAACCGGTCGGGAAAGATTTGGTAGAGGACGCTGCGCTCGACCCACCGTGGCACGGTGAACGGCTTGAACTCGCCGGGACGGAGGACAAAGTCACCCTTCCTGCCGACGCCGTCAGGGCCGACACGGAGCCTCGTCCGTCCGTCGACCACCTCAAAGTGGAACCTAAGCTCAGACCGGCCGGACCACGGGACCGACACCGCCCACTCCGTGGACAGTTCGTCCGCGGCGACCGGTTCGGCCTCGTGCCGGCCTCCCGCCGTGACCACGACGACCCTTTCGACGTCGTCCCGACGGGTGTCGATATGCAAGGTCAGTCGGCCCCGGTCAAGGTTGACCCGGGGGATACCGGTCGTGAACACCACCGCCGAACCGGTGACGACCCCGTCACCCTTTCGGCCGGGACGGAGAGAATAGTCAGGCGGCACGACGAGGAGCACCGAGTTCGTGTTGCCGTTGCCGTCGTCGACGTTGGTCTTGGCCCGAGGGTCCACCGTCCAGGTGTCGCCGTCCAGGACAAATTTGTACTGGTACTTGCCTGGCCTCAGCACCTTGCTCAGCCGCCATGTGCGCCCGTCGGAGTCGACCTTCATCGGGTCTCTCTCCTTGTGCCAGTCGTTGAACGTGCCGACGACGCTCACTGAATGAAGGGCGCGGTCGGCGATGAATACGAAATCATGCGCAGTGCCTTGCGCCGTCGCCACAAGGGCCATGGTCGTCAGTAGTGTCACCGGGCCACCCCCAGCGGTCGGCGGGACGAACCTCGGACCATCAGCTCACAGGGTATGACGATCCGGCCCGGGACAGACGGACCCTTACTCTCAATAATCTGGATGAGTTTGCGGCATGCTTCCTGGACTAATTGTTCAAAATTCATGTTGACGCTTGTGATGCCGCCGTCGACAAGGTCGCACAAAGAGCTGTCATTGAAGCTCACGAGGCCGAGGTCACCCGGCAAAACCAAGCCCAGTTGTCGCGCCGTGCGCGCGACACCCATCGCCATGAAGTCGTCGAGGACGACGAAGGCGTCCGGTCGGTCGGCCGAGTCCAGCACCGCCCGCGAGGCGGCAAGGGCGGCGGCAAAGCCGAAGTCGCTCGACCAAACCCGGGGCACCAGACCGTGCTCGTTCATGACCATCCGATAACCAGTCAGCCGGTCCTCGCTGACGGCGACGCCGGCGGGCCCGCCGAGGAAGCCGATCTTCCGATAGCCGTTCTCGACCAGGTGCTGGGTGGCGATGCGAGCGGCCAGGACGTTGTCGTTGTCCACGCTGTGCATGACCGACGTCCGCGGGTTGCCGATGACGACAAAGGGGAACCGGTCGTCCTGGAGCTTGTGGAGCCGTTCGTCCTCCGACTCCGGCTCGACCAAGATCACGCCGTCGACCCTACGGGTGCGCAGGAGCTCGTCGTAGACCGCGGACTGCTGCTCGCTGCCGGACGCGACGTCAAGGCACAGATGGTAGTTCGACTTGCTCAGTACCTGGGTGATCTCGGAGATCAGGGCGCTGTAGAACGGATCGTCTTTCAGGCCGCCGTCGGGCCGCTTGAGGACAAGGCCCACCAGACTGGTGCGGCGGCGGCGCAAGGCCTGGGCGCGCACGTCCGGACGGTAGTTGGATTGCTTGATGACGCTGAGCACGCGCTCCCGCTTGTCGCGTTCGACGCGTTCGTCACCCGCCAAGACGCGGCTGACCGTCGCTTGCGAGACGGCCGCCAGTCTGGCGATGTCCTGTTGCGTGACCCTCATTGGTCGACGTGTCCCCATTGACGAATACGTGCATACGTATTCACAACTCGGGGAATGATATCACAGGAATCGCCGGACGGCAAGGGGGCCGCGCAAAAAAGCCGGTGGCGGAGCTCAGTAGTTGACGCGCTGGCGGCCACGGCCGAACTTTTCCCACAGGAACAGTCCGACGCCCACCAGGATGGGGAGCACCCACATCGCGATGAACAAGAGGCTGATCTTGCGGCCGAAGTCGCCGAAGTCGCGCACGCCCGGTCGGGTGGAGTCAAACCAGGCGACCAAGCCGAGGACCGCGCCCAGGGCCAGGGGGATGTAGGCGGAGTTTTTCAACTCGGGACGGCGCTGGGCGAACCAGAAATAGAGGCCGACCGCCACCAAGGTCGGGGCAAGAGCGAGGGTGCCGACTATGGTCTGGTCCCAGGTTTCAACAAGTCCGAGGGGCATCCGAGCCAAATCGGTGACGAACATCATGTCCATAAGGTTGTTCCTCAGTTGGGGCACAAACCGTGCCACCCCGACGTCCTGGCCAAAAGGATACCTCGGGGGCCATAGGCTCCCCGAGGCACCTAGATTCTTCACCGACTCTTTACAGGTCGTACTTCTTGGGGCCGCCGCCCTCGTCGCCGCCCTGGGTGATGCGCTTGACAAAAGCGACGAGTTCCATCGGGTTGAACGGCTTGGTCAAATACATGTCCGCGCCGTAGTGGTAGCCCTCGAAAACGTCCTTGTCCTGCGCCTTGGCCGTCAGCATGATGACAGGCAGGGTCTCGGTGGCGGCGTCCCGCCGCAACGTCTTGAGGACCTCGAATCCGTCCATGTAGGGCATCATCACGTCGAGGACCATCAGGTCGGGCTTCTCGGCCTTCACCTTTTCCAAGCCCTCCTTGCCGTCGTAGGCGGTCACAACCTGGTAGCCCTGCTTCTCCAGGTTCACCTGGATCAGGCGCACGATGTGCCGTTCGTCGTCACAGACCAAAATCTTCAGCGGAGGCATTGATGAAACCCCGTCCCGGGCACACGCCCTTGGACACCTGCGGATGCTACCTCATGCCCCGCCGAGAGCGACAGGGGCTATGGACTCGCAAACGTCGGCCAAGGTCAGATGACGGGAGCGGCCCGACCGATCCCGGTACCCTTCCCGCCGATGAAACTCGTCCGCTTCGAACTGGCCGGGCAACCTGGCCTGGCCCGCTCGGGCATTTTCCATGACAACCGGGTGTACGAGACCGACGGGGAGAAGGCCGTCGGCATCCATGACCCCGGCGCATATCGCCTGCTCGCCCCCATCGGCCAGGCCGCCGCCCTGCGGGTGTTCCACACCGTCACCGACAGCGGCGGCGACCGCTACCTTACCTACGGCCACCGGCACCCGGGCCTCGTGCACGGCCCGCTCAGCGAGATCGAAATGGCCCCCGATGTGGACGGTCTCGACTTTGACGTCCATGTCGCCGCCGTCGTCCAGGCCAGCGGCATGGCCGTGGAACAGGGGGAGGCCTCCAGCTTCCTGCTCGGCTACACCCTGCTCGTCTCGTTCTATGTCCCCGGCGTCGTCGAAGACGACGTCATGAGGGGCGGCACCGGCGCGCCCGGACGGGACGTCGGCGCGGCAATGGGGCCGTTCATCGTGACCCCCGAAGAGATCTCCGAGTACCTTGTCTCCGGTGAGCAAGACGTCTACGCGTGGCCCTGGGAAGTGCGGGTCGAAGACGAGGTGCTGGCCGGTGGGGTCGTCGAGACCTGGCCCGGCTTTTCGCCGTTGGTGGCCCAGTCGACCTTGGTCGGCTCGGTCGTCGCCGGTGAGGTGCTGGCCTGGCCCGCCCTGCCCAAGCCGACCTTGGACGAGTCGTCGCTGGGACGATTGCTCCTGCCCTCGGAGCGGGTGACGTTCAACGTCGAAGGACTTGGGTCGCTGGTCGCGAAGGTCGGTTGACCGTTCAGCGCACGCTGACCAACTGCCGAAGGTCTTCGTCGTTGATCTCTTGCTTCTGGTCCGCCACGCGCAAGAACGCCTCGTAGATCACCTCGAACCGCTCGGCGGGGAACTCGAAGCCCAGCTCGCGGAGGCGGTGCCTCAGGCCGTGCCGGCCCGACCGCGCGGTGAGGACGATCTCTGACCTCAGGGCCCCGACCATGTGAGGGTCGATGATCTCGTAAGTCGACCGTTCCTTCAGGACGCCGTCTTGGTGGATTCCTGAGCTGTGGGCGTAGGCGTTCGCGCCGACGACCGCCTTGTTCCGCTGGACGATCATGCCGGTGAGCTCGCTGACCAGGCGGGAGACCTCCATCAGTTGGTTCGTCTTGATCCGCGTCTCACACCCATAGTAGTCCTGGCGGACCTGCAGGGCGAGGACGACCTCTTCCAGGGCGGTGTTCCCTGCCCTCTCCCCGATGCCGTTGATCGTCACCTCGACTTGGCGGGCACCGCCACGCACCCCCGCCAACGTGTTGGCGGTGGCCATACCCAGGTCGTCGTGGCAGTGGCAGCTGAAGGTGGCCTTGTCGGAGTTCGGGACGTTGTTGATGATCCCCTCGATCAGGTCGCGGTATTCCTGGGGCGTTGAAAATCCGGTCGTGTCGGGGACATTGATGACGGTGGCCCCGGCGGCGATGACCGCCTCGACGACGCGGTACACGTAGTCGGGTTCGGCACGGCCCGAGTCTTCCATGAAGTACTCGACGTCGTCGACGAGGGACCGGGCCAGCTTGACGGCCTGGACCCCCGTCTCCAGCCCTTCCGCCTCCGTCATGCGGAGCTTGTGCTCCAGGTGGTTCTTGCTGACGCCCAGCCCGGTGTGGATGCGGGGCCGTTCGGCGGGCTTCAAAGCCTCGGCGGCGACCTCGATGTCCTTGGCCCGCGCCCTGGTCAGCCCGCAGACCGTCACGCCCTTCAGTTCCTTCGAAAGGGTGTTGACCGACTCGAAGTCACCGGGCGACGAAATGGGAAAACCCGCCTCGATGATGTCGACGCCAAGTTCGACGAGGGCCCGGCCGATGGTGAGCTTTTGGGCCATGTCCAAGTGCACACCAGGACTCTGCTCGCCGTCTCGCAGAGTCGTGTCGAAGACATAGACTCGATCGCTCATATCGTCACCGCCGGGGGTTTACCCCGCCTCATTATACGTTCGTGGTCAGTCAATGACCGCGACTTCCACGGGCGGCACAAGTCCGGCCTCGGCGCCCTTTTGCAAGAACAGACGGATCGCTTTCACGCCGGCTTCGCCCATGTCGCGGGTGCGCTCGTTGACATACATGCCGACAAACTCGTCGCTGGTCGCGGGGTCCATCTCGCGGGCGAACTGCAAGGCGTACTCCAGTGCCTGCGGACGGTTACCCAGCCCGGCGTCGATGCTCGCGCGCATGCAGCGGCTGACCTCCTTGCAGACGTCGTCCCCGAGGTCCTTGCGCACCACGTTGACTCCCAGCGGGAGCGGGAGCCCGGTCTTCTCGTGCCACCACTTACCCATGTTGGCCAGCTCGACCAGGCCGTCCTTCTCGTAGGTCAGCTGGCCTTCGTGGATGATGAGGCCGACCTTGTGACGGCCCGACTGGACCGAGGGGACGATCTCGTCAAACGGCACGACCTCCGTCTTGGGGCGGACACCCTTGCCGTACTGGTCTTCGAACCACAGGCACAACTGCAGGTAGGCGCTGGTGAGCAGACCCGGGACGGCGATCGTGGTCTCCCTGACCTCGTCGGCGGTGACGGGCGCGAGGGCGACCAGCATGGGGCCGTACTGCTCGCCAAACGAGCCGCCGTGGCGGAGGAGCGCGTACTTGTCGGCGACGTGGGCAAACGCGTGGACGCTGACCGCGCTGCTTTCGAGCCGACCCTCTTTCGCCCAGTCGTTCAGCGTCTGGATGTCACGGAGGATGTGCTCGAACTCGTAATCGCTATGCACGGTGCCCGAGGCCAGGCCCCAGAACATAAAGGCGTCGTCGGAGTCGGGCGAGTGGCCGATGCGGATCTTCATCGCTGGCCCAAGTTACCTATGGGCCAGCGGATGCGAAGGGTCCGGGCTCAGGCGGCGATGTCGACGCCTTCGCTGACGACCGGAGCTTGGGGCCGGGACGTGGTCTGGGGCCGGGCGAGCATCGTCACGTATGAAATGTCGCCGTTGGGCTTGGCGTCGGGCGCCAGCATCGTCACGTAGCTGATGTCACCCTTCGGTTTGGCCTTGTACGTCGTGGCCGGCCCATTGAAAGTCGGCGTCGTCGTCATCGGGCGGTCGCCCGTGGTCTCACGGAGCGGTCGCTTCTCGGCCTGTTGGAACCCTGCCTTGAGTTTGAGTTTGTGCTTGCCGTGGGTGGCGGTGGCCGATGTGCCGCTCCCAAACCACCGGGCTCGGCTGTAGATCGAGTTGATTGCCATTTTTCACTCCTGGACTTGCCTTCCCTGTCAGGTCCACCAGTAGAAATTGTCGGTCGGCCGGAGGGCGGTTCTCCAGCCAGGCTAGAATCTGACCATCCGCAAGCCCACCCTGAGCCCCAGCAAAATCACCACGTACCTGGCCTGCCCCATGAAGTACGCGCTGACTTACGTCAATCCTCGGGGACGGTGGTACTTGCGGTCGAAGAGCTACTATAGCTTCGGCACGTCACTCCATACGGTGCTCCAGCGGTTCCACGACTCGGGGGACTCTGGGGTGACGACCAGCCATGAGGCGGTCGCCGCCCTCGAAGAGAGTTGGATCGACGCGGGCTACACGAGCCAAGAGGAGATGATGGAGGCCCAGGCCGAGGGCAAGGCGATCGTCGCCGACTACGTCGAGTCGGTCCGCCGCGAGCCGGTGACGGCGAAGACCCTCTTCGTCGAGAAGTCTTTCCGCCTTGACATGGGCAGGTTCGTCCTCCTTGGCCGTGTCGACCGGGTGGACGAGCGGGACGACGGCACCCTCGAGGTGGTCGACTACAAGAGCGGTCGGCAAGACGTGTCTCCAGAGGAAGTGGCCGACGACTTGGCCATGTCGTGCTATCAACTGATGGTGCGCGACGCGTACCCTGGCCGACCGGTCGTGGCCACGATCGTCGCGCTACGGTCCGGTGGCAAGGCGACTGCGTCGCTCAGCGACGAAGAAGCCGAGGCCTTTGCCGCCGACCTCACCGTGGTCGGGCGCGAGATTCTAGACCGCGACTACGAGAACATGCTGCCGAAGCAGAAGCCTCTGTGCACGGGATGCGACTTCTTGCCCCTCTGCCGACGCGGATTTGAAGACTAGCCTTGATGGATTCGGGGCTCAGTCGCGCTGGTTTGTCGCCGGACGCGCCGTGATGGTCTGGCGGAAGCTGACCGAACCGCCTTTCGCGGGGTCGTCGATCCGATAGGTCATCACCGTCGGCACCCCGGTCTTGGGGTCGACGGCGAACTCCATGTCCTGGGTCTGCTTGCCGGACAGCAGGGCGATGTCTTCCACGGTGAACCGGGCCGACTTACCCACGGTCCCATGATAGGTGTATTGCCCCTCGGTGCAGCCGCCGCTGGCCGTGGTCGACCCCGCATAGTGGTCGCCCGGCACCAACGCCCGACGCGAGAACTCGCACAGATAGATCCCGGCCTCGGCGAGGAGGGGGCCGAGCGACGGCGGCACACGTCTGGTCTGCAGACGCGTCATCCCCCCGGCCCGCTGGGCGAGGTCGTTCCACTCCATGCTGACCCGCGTCGACTTGAGCGCCGCTTTGAGGGCGGCCGTCTGGTCTTGCCCGGCGACCTCGGCCCCGACCAAGTCGATGTCCATCCGGTAGTGACCCTTTCCGAGGCGCGTGGCCCGCATCTCCATGCGCAAAGAAGACGCGCTATGCTTGGCCGCCCAGTAGACCTTCAGCACCACGGCATAGACCTTGGTTGGATCAGGCGTGAACCGGAAGGTGGCCGGCGCGGCCGCCACGGCGAGGAGGAGAGCGGTCATACCTCTCCATACCGCCCGAAGGGGCCGAATAATTTCAGATTATGAAGAATATACTTTGGCGACGACGTCCCAGTACTGGGGTGCGACGCCGCCGAACAGGGACACGCCGACCGCACCACGGTGGAACGCCGCCCTCAACCCGACCTCAAACTCCTCGGTCGACTTGAAGGCGGGCATATAGACACCCGCGCAGATGGGGAAATGGGCGGCCTGGAGGTCCTCGCGGACGCAGTCGCCGATCCACATGGCCGGTTCGTTATAGAAGCTGTGGTACGTCATGGGGCATGCCATGTCGAGCGGCCACTTGTCCCAGTCTTGCCGACAGATCTTGCGCGCCAGTGACGGTGTCGGGAAAACCGCGGCGGTCAGCGTCTTCTTGTGGGCTTTGACGGTGCCGTGGACCTTCTTCACCAAAGCCGTGACCGCGTCATACCGGAAATGGAGCCACTCTTGGTCGGTCGACGGGTCCTTGATCGCCCGGGGGTCGCGGCCATGGGCCCGCTTGAACGCGGCGACGGCCGCGTCGCCATAGTCGAAGTCATAGTCGGGTAGCTCGTCGGTCTGGTCAAGCTTGTACTGGCTCCACAGCGCGTCGGGCAAGATCACGTCCGGATAGCGGACGTAGTCGAGGTGGACGCCCTGTACCTGGCCCATCCGGGCGATCTCCTCGGCCCGGTCGCACACGTACTGGACCGCGCCGGGGATGTGCGGTGAGATCCAGCGGTAGTAGTCCACGTATGGTGGCTTGTCGAAGCACGACTTGCCGCTCCGGCTGACCTGGTACCACTCGGGGTGGTTCTTGCGGATCCACTCGTCGCCCCGGTTCGTCGTCCACATCCACACATGAAGCTCAAGCCCCGCCTCCCGGACGATGTCGTACTCGGCGGGGACCGGGTCTCCCCCGAGAAAGACACCGGTCAGCCCCTTGGCGCGTAGGTCGGCGTATTTCTTCTTGTTGTCCGATGCGGAGCGCTTGGGGTCGGAGTGGTCCCAAACGTAGAGCTTTTTGCCCGATGCTGAGAGTGTGTCCATTGTCGGTTCCATGTGGAAAGCGGACCACCACGCCACAGGGGCGGCGGCGGCTGAGGCGAGGAACTGGCGGCGGTCGATCATGGCTCCCTAAACAGGATACGTGTAATGTCCGTTGTGACAGTCCTCAATATATGCGGCGAGAAGGTCGATGCTGGCCTGGACGTCGTCTCGGTGGACGGTCTCGTTCACCGTGTGGACGTACCGGCAGGGGATGGACAGGGTGAAGGCGGCGATCCCGCCGTTCTGGCGCTGGACACCGCCCGCGTCGGTGCCCCCCAGCGGAAGCAACTCCATCTGGTACTTGATCCCCTTGGACTCAGCCAGCCCGCGGAAGTGCTCGACGACCTTGGGGTGGCAGATGAGCGAGGAGTCCATGAACTTGACCGCCGTCCCATGGCCCAGCTTCGTGACGCTCATCTCCTCGGGGATGCCGGGATAGTCGTTGGCCAGGGTGATGTCCAAGGCGACGACCACGTCGGGGTTGATCGCCTGCCCCGCCGCCGTCGCGCCTCGCAACCCGATCTCCTCCTGGACGGTCGCGACGCCATAGACGTCGACACCATGGGACGAGGCCTTTTTCATCGCCTCGATCATCACAAAGACCGCCACACGGTCGTCCATCGCCTTACAGGTGTAGTGGTCGCCGAGCACTTGGAACTTACGGTCCATCGAGACGCCGTCGCCGATCCGGACCTTGGCCCTGACGGTCTCTGCGTCCATTCCTAGATCGACGAAGTAGTCCTCGATCTTGGGGGCCCGGGCGGCCTCCTCTGCGGTCAGGAGGTGCTTGGGCTTCACACCCAGCATCAAAAGTCCGGGGATCAAACCGCCTTGGGTGCTGACCATGACACGCTGGGCCGCCATCATCCGGGGGTCCCATCCCCCCACGGGGACGATCCGCAAGAACCCCTTGTCGGAAATGTGGCTGACGACAAAGCCGATCTCGTCCATGTGGGCGGCGAGCATGAGCTTCCGGCCGGTCGGGTTGGAGGTCGCGGCCCGATGGGCGACGAGGTTGCCCATGATGTCGGTGGAAAGGTCGGCGATCGGCTTGAGTTCGCGGGCGACAATGGCCCGGATTCGGTCTTCTTGGCCGGGGACACCGTGGGCTTCAGTGAGTTCCCGCAGGAGGTCGACGTTCATGCACGGGCGGTTTTACCCCGCTCGGTTCAGGCCGCCTCTGGAAGTTCAGTGTAGGCGGTCGTGCGGTTTCTGCCTTCCACTTTGGACCGGTACATCGCGCGGTCGGCACGCTCGACCAGTTCTTGGGGCTTAGCCCCGCAGTCATTGCACACCGCCACGCCAAAGCTTGCCGTCACGGGTCGCTGGGGCCAATCTCCGCCTTCGATCTCCATGCGCATGATCTCGGCGAGTTGGAAAGCCTCGGCGTCATCCAAGCCGATCGCGACCACGACGAACTCTTCCCCGCCGTACCGGGCGACGAGGTGCGGCGACGACACGACGCGGGTCAGGCAGGCGGCGACACCGACCAAGACGGCGTCGCCGGCCTGATGGCCGAAGTCATCGTTGAAAGACTTGAACTTGTCGACGTCCATGAGAATGACCGACACCGACGGTCCCCCCGCATGGCCCTTCGCAAGGTGTTCGGCCAAGAAGTCCTGGAAGTAGCGGTGGTTGTGGATACCAGTCAGGCCGTCCGTGGTGGCGAGCGAACTGAGGTGGCAGTTTGCTGCCTCCAGTTGGAGGTTCACATCGTTCATCTTCAACAGCAGGGCGTCGACGTGCATCTGCATCTTCATTCGGTCAGTGATGTCCTTGAAGAAGACGCTACTGCCCTTGCCCGAGGGATACACCCGGAACTCAAGCCACGAGCCGTTGAACTCGAACTCAAGACTCTGCTTGTCGTTGGCCTGGGTGGCCTGCTTGCACAAGGCGTTGATCGGCAGAAGGAGTTCCCGGGGGCAAATCTCACTGAGGCGTTTTCCTTCTGATGTCGCTTTGCCCACGCCTAGGAACAGGCAGGCGGTCTGGTTGATATAGACCACGACGCCATCGGCGTCCACGGACAAGAACCCGTCATTGATACTCTCCAGGATCGACGTCACCTGCTCGTGGGCCTCGACCACCTCGTCCATCGCCGCCCTCCGGTCCGTGACGTCTTCGGTCATCATCGCGATCCCCCCGATCTCGCCGCTTGGCTCGAACCATGGACGGACCTCCCATTTGATCCAGATATGGCTGCCGTCTAACCGGTCGAAGCGCTCTTCATCGGACGTGACGCACTCCCCATGGAGGCATCGTTGGTGGATTTCTCGCCAAGGCTCCGCGATTTCAGGAAAGACGTCGTAATGAGACCTCCCGACAATCTCCTGCCCCTCCAAGTTGTAGTCCGTCATCCAGCGCTTGCTGGCGACCAAGTACCGGATGTCCCGGTCGAAGATGGCGACGGCGGCCGGGGCGTGCTGCATGAACGCGCGGAACTTGGCCTCGCTCATCGCCACTTCCCGGGACGACAGCGTCGCCGTGGTGGTGTCATGGAGACACATGATGCCGCCGACGATCTCGCCGGATTTTTGCCGCATGGGGAAGACCTTGACGTTCACGAAGGTCTGCTCCACTCCTTCGCGCACCCACTCGGCCTCAAATGTCGTCGCGTTTCCTTGGGTGAGAGCGTTGTCAAGGGCTTGCGCCATCAGGGCCTCGTCGACGCCTCGAAACACGTGGAGCACGGGCCTGAGCAAGGCCTCGTGGGCCGCGCACCGTGCGATCGTGCTCATGGTGGTGTTCCACTCCATCACCTCGCCTTCGGTGTTGAAGGTGGCGCACCCCACCGGGAGGCCGTTGAACAAGGACTCGAACCGCTTGGACGCATGGGCGTAGAGCGACGTCTGGATCTCCGCGTCGGCGAGGGCCCGTTCCAGTTCGTCCTGCCGGACTTGGAGCTGGTCGGCGTAGTGCTCCAACTCTTCGGCCTGGGCCGTCTGCTCGGAGTTCAAGCCTTCCAGCTGTTGCACCGCTTCCTTCAAGGCCCTTGTCTGCCCGGCGACTTGTTCCTCGAGTTCTGCTTGGACCTTCTTTTGCCTCTTTCGCATCTCTAGGTCGACGACGGTGACGGCGACGATGACGAGGACGGAGCATATGGCCATGGCGACGCGTGAAGCGACCAGCCATGCCGGCCCCCCAACCTCGACAGCCAGCGCGACCAAGGCGACAGACATGACCAGGGCAGTGGTGACAACACCCGCCCTTCTGATCACGGCCCAGTTCTTTTGCACCATCGTTGTCAACTCGGCGTAGGCAAACAAGAGATACTGGCGAGCGCCTCATGGTCGGGCATGCGACCGGGCGGACCCTGAGCTACATTGTTGGCTCTGGGACAGTGAAATCTCAGGAGTCCCACAGAGTCTGGGGGCATTATCAAAACAGACAAGCCTATGGAAAAAGTCGTCATTGTCGGAACAGGGCCGGCCGGGTACACCGCCGCCCTCTATGCCGGGCGTGCCGGCCTCCAGCCTCTGGTCTTCGCCGGCCCCGAACCAGGCGGCCAGTTGATGATCACCACCGACGTCGAGAACTACCCGGGGTTCCCTGAGGGGATCATGGGCCCCGACATGATGGACCTCTTCCGCAAGCAAGCAGAACGGTTCGGGGCCAAGATCCTTGCCAAGACCGTCGACCGCGTCGATTTCAGCGGCGGTAACCTGCGGGTCTACGCCGACGACGAGGAGTACGCCGCGCAGACCGTCGTCGTTTCCACGGGGGCAAGCGCCAAGTGGATCGGCTTGGAGTCCGAGGTCACATTTGGCGGCTACGGCGTGAGCGCGTGCGCCACGTGTGACGGATTCTTCTACCGCGACAAGACCGTCGCCGTGGTCGGCGGCGGCGACACCGCGATGGAAGAGGCGAACTACCTCACCCGCCATGCCTCAAAAGTGTATGTGGTCCACCGACGCGACCAGTTCCGGGCGAGCAAGATCATGCAACAGCGGGTTATGGACAACCCCAAGATCGAAGTGCTCTGGAACAAGCGGGTCGACGAGATCGTGGGCGAGTCGGAACCCCGCAAGAAGGTGACGGGCGTCCGACTGGTCGACACCGTCAACGGCACGTCGAGCGACCTCGGCCTAGACGGCGTGTTTGTCGCCATCGGCCACCACCCGAACAGTGACCCCTTCAAGAGTGTCTTGGACACCGACGAAAACGGTTACATCAAGGTCAAGCCGTTCTCGACGGAGACTAACGTGCCCGGCGTCTTCGCTTGTGGCGACGTGACCGACCACAAGTACCGCCAAGCGGTGACCGCGGCCGGATCAGGCTGCATGGCGGCCATTGACGCCGAACGTTTCCTCGAAGCATTGGGCTCGTAGAATGTAGAGGTGAGGTGGACTTCGTGAACGTCGCGCTCTTGGTCTTGGCGATCCTCAACCCCCAGGTCGTCCAAGACCCGAACAAGCCACCTCCCGGCACCGCCCCCTCCTACGCCACATCGGACCTGACCAGTGCCGAGGACCCCAAGTTGGTCCACACCCAGTGGATCCGGCTTGCCGCTGCCGAGGTGCCCCAAAAGTGCCCGCGCCATCCGTGGGAGTTCCCGTTCGTCACTGCCGCCTACGGACGCACCGCCGCGGGCCAGTCCGGTGCCAACCTCCGTTTCCGGGTGTTCTCCCAGTACCGGAACGAGACCCTTGACAACGACCCGTCGATCTGGGCGTCGCGCCTCCTCCTCCGGCTGTGGGACATCAACTACCACCGGTTGGGCATCGACAACCCCGAGCGCTACCGCAAGGTCGTCGACGTCTTCCTCTGCACGGAAGGCGAGCCGGGCGGCGAGCAGATGTTCGTGAACGCCGACTTGGGCACCCCCAACAAGCCGCAAATGGTCGACATGAACGCCGTGTTCGTCTATCAGGTGCAGACCTTGACCGAGCCTATCGAGTTCGCTCGTGAAGTGGCCCATGAGTACGGTCATGCCAGCCTGCCTCAGATCGGCCCGTTCCAGGGCCCCGAGTCGTGGGCGAACGGCGACGTCGGGGAGCGCATCTTCCTCAAGTGGGTGGCCGACGAGGTCCGGGGAGGCCGCCTCGTTCCGGCCGATGTCGCCAACTCCAAGCTTAACGACCTAGACAATTACGTCCGTGCCCGCGTGACCCCCCTCGTCCGAAAGGTCGCCGCGGCCGGACCCGACCTGGCCTTACTCGCCAAGGACAGCCCTGCCGCGTACGACGCCTACGTCGCCCTGTGCTGCTACGCCCAGGCTGTCCTTCCCGCCAAGGTCCTTGGACGGGCGTTCAAGACGACGGCAGGAAACCGGGGCAGCGACTTCGCCGCCGCCATTGTGGAGGCCTGCGGTGAAGTGCCCGACCTTGTGCTCCAAGTGCCCGAGGGCTGGGGGAAGAAGCCGCTGTGGCTTCCGGTCGGCCACGGCAGGGTGGTGTCGGGGTCCGTCAAATCCAAGCGAGGCGACTGGATGCAGGTGGTCCCGACTGGCGCTAGCGTCAAAATCCGCAATCCGATCCCCAAAAGCTGACAAAGCACTCCAGTTCCTGGCAAGAACACCGATATCCAAGCTGAAGGCCAGGAGTGGACCACTTCGGCCGAGGCGGAACCTTGTCGGACATCCTGTCACAGTCGGAGATCGAGGCCCTGCTGAGTTCGCTTGTCGAACCGCAGGCGGCCGACACGATCGGTGGTCCCCCTGCCACGGTGAACACGTCCGGCACGAGCCCCACCACGTTCAAGGGGAACGGCCTCGGATCCCACCGTGCCGCCGTGGCATACGAAGTCTACGACTTCCGCCGCCCTGATAAGTTTTCCAAGGAGCAACTGCGCACTCTGCAGATGCTCCACGAGACCTTCGCCCGCATCGCCAGCACCGCCCTGAGCGCGTACTTGCGCAGCACGGTCAGCATCGACCTGATCTCCCTGGAGCAGGTCCCCTACGAGGAGTACCTGCGCAGCATCAACCAGTCGGTGTTCACCATCATGTCGCTGCCGCCGCTCAGCGGGCAGGCTGCCCTTGAGCTGGAGTTCGGGCTTGTCTTCACGATGATCGACAAGCTCTTGGGGGGGCCGGGCCGCTCGCTCGACCGCACCGTCCTCACCGACATCGAGCAGCCTCTGTTCCGCCAGATCGTCGAGCGCACCTTCATGGCGCTCAAGTCGGCCTGGGAAGGCGTCGTCATCGTCAACCCGTCGATGGAAGCCCTTGAGACAAGCGCCCAGTTTGTCCAGATCGCCCCGCCGACGGACATCGTCGTCAGCATCCTTTTCGAAGTCCGGGTCGGCGAGGCGCACGGCGCCATGAGCTTGTGCGTTCCCTACATGCTGCTCAAGCCCATCACCGCCAAACTCAGCGCCCAAAAGTGGTTTGCCGCGGCAAGCAACCGTAAGCAGACCGTCGCCAACCGCCGTGCCCTGGTCGGACAGATCAACGCCACCGAGGTCGAGTGCGCCGTCCAACTGGGCAAGTGCCGGCTGAGCGTGCACGACTTCCTGCGGCTCCGTCATGGCGACACCCTGCGGCTCGACCAGAAAACCGAGCGCGACCTTCGATTTATGGTCTCTGAGAACCCGAAGTATCTCCTCCGTCCCGGTCTGGACGGCAAGAAGCTCGCCTTTGAAGTGACCGCCCCGATCCGCCCCAACGAGTGACCCCAATGCAGAAGATCACGGAAGAACTGGTCCAAAAGTTCACGAACGCGCAAAACCAGATTTGGCAGACCGTCTCGAACGCGGCCTCCGAGTCGATCGAAGCGGGCATCCAGTTCCGCGACCCGAAGGTCTCGGTGATGCCCCTGACCGACGTGTACTCGGAAATGGCCTCACCCAAGCTGGTGGTCCAGTTCTGCTTTGCGGACTCGCCCGACAGCATCCAAGCCGTCTTGGTGCCGACCGAGGGCTTCCTTGCCCTTCACGAACTCCTGACATCGGAGACCAAGACGATCGCGGACGACCAGATGGCGGGCAAAGTCCGGCCGTTTGTCGAGGGCTTGGTCCAGGGCATTTGCCAGGCGACCGGGACGATCCGTAACGAGCCGATCGTCGCCAGCGGCCTCTCGAACCGCTACCAGATCTTCAACCTGCCGAGCAACCTGCAGCGGATGCCCGAATTGATCAAGGTCGACGTCACGATCAGCGGCGAGGGCGTCGAGACGACGGCGATGTGGCTGGTCGACATGTCGACGGCGCGGCACATCACGAACACGCCCGAGAACGGCGAAGAAGAACTCGCCGTCAGCGTCCTCGGGGCCCAAACCGCCGAGGCCGGGGTCTCGGGGCCCGCCCTGTCCGTGGACGACAGCGCCCTTGAGATGATCATGGACATCCCCCTGGAGATCAGCGTCGAGTTGGGCCGGATGCGGATGCTCGTCAAGGACGTGGTCGAGCTGGGCTCAGGTTCCATCGTCCAGATCGACAAAGCGGCGGGCGAGCCGGTCGACGTCCTCGTGAACGGGCGGCTCGTGGCCCGCGGCGAGGTCGTCGTGATCGAAGACAACTTTGGCGTCCGGATCACCGAGATCCTGAGCCTGCAAGAACGACTTGCGAAACTGAACGAGGTCGCGTGATGAAGAAAGCCTGCATCCTCTCCATTGCCGCTGTGTTGCCGCTGACGTGTTGGGCCGGCGAGACGCTGGGCACCAAGAAAGACTTGACGACGGGTGTCAATGTGCCTCCCGGGCCGGCCGTGGGCGGCCTTGAGGTGGTCCAGATGGTCGGTGCCCTGGTCGTCGTCTTCGCCTTGCTCAAGTGGGGGCTGCCCTACCTCATGACCAAACTGGGCCGCCGACTGGACACCGGCATTGACCACCCGATCAAGAGCCTGGAGTCGGCGAACTTCGGCGGAGGCACCTTGCAAGTCGTCGAGGTGCGCGACCGCACCCTGCTCCTTTCGGTGACGACAAGCGGAGCGACCCTGGTCTGTGACCTCACGCCGGACCCCGCCGCCGAGCGGGCCAAGCCCAAGGCGTTCTTCGAGATGCTTGACGCCAAGAACGCCGAACCCACACCGGCGCCGACCCACGCGGTGGTGGATTTTGGCGACGACTTCGGTGACGACGACGACGAGCCGATGGACGGTCATGACTTTGAGGCGGCCAAGCGCCTCCTCACCGCAGCCAAGGCCCGCCTCGAGGTCCCTGAAGAAGTCGAGCCAGCCGAAGACGGTCGTCAAGACCGCGTCCGCGAGGCCCTTGAGCGCCTCGCCCGGCTGACCGGCTGAAACCAAGGCCATGCGTCG
Source organism: Fimbriimonadaceae bacterium (assembly GCA_019638795.1). Lineage (NCBI taxonomy): Bacteria > Bacillati > Armatimonadota > Fimbriimonadia > Fimbriimonadales > Fimbriimonadaceae > Fimbriimonadaceae bacterium. Next base: position 449,532 of record JAHBTB010000001.1, read on the forward strand.
TCTCGTCGATTGGGCACGCGGTCACCGAAGGCAGGTGATGGTCTGGGCGACCGTGCTCTCCCTGATCGGCCTGGCCGCCCTGGCCGTGAGCCAGCAAGTGCCGGTGCCGTCAGTCAATATCGGCGTCGGAACCGGCAGCGAACGCGAGCAACTCGGCGCACAGTTCAAGATCCTCGCCCTGCTGACCGTGCTCAGCGTTGCGCCGGCGATCCTGATCCTGACGACGTGCTTCACCCGCGTCGTCATCATCCTCAGCTTCACCCGCCAGGCCTTGGGGGCACAGAACATCCCACCCAACCAGGTGCTGGTCGGGTTGAGCCTGTTCCTGACCTTCTTCATCATGGCCCCGACCTACAACGAGGTCAACAAGGCGGCGATCCAACCGTTCTTCCAACAAGGCTCGGTCATGCCGATGGACGAGGCCCTCAAGAACGCCGAAGAGCCCCTGAAGAAGTTCATGCTCAAGAACACCTATGAGTCCGACCTCAAGATGTTCCTGGACTTCCGCCACCAGACACCCAAGTCCCGGGCCGAGATCGACTTCATGTCGGTGGTCCCGGCGTTCGTCATCAGCGAGCTGAAAACCGCCTTCGTCATCGGCTTCTACATCTTTGTGCCGTTTGTCGTCATCGACCTTGTCGTCGCCAGCCTGCTGATGGGCATGGGCATGATGATGATGCCGCCGGTGGTGATCTCCTTGCCGGCCAAACTGTTGGTCTTCGTCCTCGCCGACGGGTGGTCCGTCCTCGTCCGCGCGATCCTCGCAGGGTACGGCACATGAACCACGGCATCGTCATGGAGTTGACGCGCCAGGGCATCTTGGTCGCGATGATGGTGACCCTGCCGATCTTGGCGGTGGCCCTCTTTGTCGGCCTGATCGTCAGCGTGTTCCAGGCCGTGACCCAGGTGCAGGAGATGACCCTGACTTACCTGCCCAAGATCCTTGGCTGCGCCGCCGTGATCACGGGCATGGGATCGTGGATGCTCACGACCCTCGTCAAGTTCATGGTCGTCTGCTTCGACCAGATCGCACGGGTCAACCAATGAGCCTGGACGCCGCCTGGCTCGTCGCGTTTCTGGCCGTCGGGTGCCGCCTGGCCGCGATGGTCATGACCTCGCCTCTCTTCGGCACGACGATCCCCGTGCAGGTCCGCGGCATGTTCTGCCTGGCCATCTCGGCGGCCCTGACGCCCGCGGTCATGCCGCTGATGCCCCCCGTCCCCCAAAACATGGCGGACTTCGCCGGGATCTTCTTTCGCGAGATCATGATGGGCTTGGCCCTCGGATGGTCGGTCCAGTTGCTCGTCAACAGCCTTCAAATGGCGGGCGGCATCATCGACCTGCAGGTCGGCATGGCCAGCGCCCAAATCTTCAACCCGGCGGTCGGCGGGACGGCCTCGCCCGTGGCAAACCTCAAGGTCATGCTCGGCACCGTCTTGATCATGTTGTCGGGCGGGCACCAAATGATGTTCCGGGCGTTCATGGAGAGCTACCGCTACCCCACCGAGGCCCTGACCCCCACCCACGGCATGCTGGCTGTCCTCATGAGCATGCTCTTCCACCTCTTTGTCGGGGCGGTCCAGATCGCCGCGCCGGTCGTGGCGGTGACCATCGTCATCGACGCGGCGGCGTCCTTGGTGAACAAGGCCGTCCCCCAGACCCAACCGTTCCTGATCGCCCTTCCGGCCAAGATCGGACTCGGCATGCTGGCCCTGCTCCTTGGCCTGCCTGCCCTGACCGTCGGTGTCCAGCGCGGCCTGGACTCGGTGTTCACCACGGTGCCGAGGCTCCTCGGAGGCGGTTGAGATGGCAGACAACGCTTCCGCACAGGAAAGGACTGAGGAGGCCACGCCTCGACGTAAGCAAGAGGCGCGCAAGAAGGGCACCGTCGCCCGGTCGACGGATCTGAACGGCGCCCTCGCCATGCTCACCCTCGCCATGCTCGGGCCTGGCGTCGCCGCCAAGCTTGCCGAGGCGATCCTCACATCCATCCAGTCGAACGTGGCCAAGATGCCGCGCGAGATATCTCCCGCGACGGTGATCATCCAGACGCAGAGCATGGCCGTCCCGGCCCTGTCGGCGGCCATGCCGCTCGCCCTCGGCCTCTGCGCGGTCGGCCTGGCCAGCAACTTCAGCCAGGTCGGGTTTGTGCTCAGCGGCGAACCGCTCAAGCCCAGTTTTGACAAGGTCAACCCCCTCACGGGGTTCAAGCGTCTGTTTTCGCGCCGCGCCGTGGTCGAAGGGCTGAAAGCCGTCGCCAAAATGTGCCTGTTCTCGTGGATCGCCTATGTGGTGCTCCAGCAAGACTGGGACAAACTACTGGGGATCGGCGGGATGGCGCCGGCGGTGGCGGCCGGAGTCCTCGGTGAAGTCGTCCACAAGCTGGTCATGCGCATCGCGGTCGTCTGGCTTGTCATCGCCGGTTTCGACTACTTCTTCCAACGCAAAGAAGTGGACAAGCAGATCAAGATGACCAAGGACGAGCTCAAGCGCGAAATGCGCGAACAAGAAGGCTCGCCCGAGGTCAAGCAAGCCCAGTACCAGCGTCGCCGCAAGCTTTTGAAGGGCGGCATGGTCGCCAAGCTGAAAGAAGCGGACGTCCTGATCACCAACCCGACGCACTTTGCCGTCGCGATCAAGTACGAGCGGTCGCAGATGCACGCCCCGGTCGTCCTGGCCAAGGGCCAAGACTTGATGGCCCTGCGCATGAGGGAGTTGGCCGCCGACCTGCGCCTGCCCACCGTCGAGAACAAACCCCTCGCCCGGGCACTCTACGCCCAATGCGAGGCGGGAGACTTTGTCCCCCGCGACCTCTTCGGACCCGTCGCCGAGGTCCTCGCCTACGTCTACAAGAGCACGCAGCGGACGAAGAAGTGAACCGGCGACGGTAAGATCAAGGTGCTCAAAGCGGAGACAAGACCTTGGAAGACATGACCCGACGACGATTGCTGAGAAACACCCTGGCCGGAGCCACGATGGCGACGGTCCCCACGTGGTTTGCCGAACGCGCTGAGGCGGAGTACCGCGAGATCGAAGCGGTCCGGCCCCAGCGGGTCGGCGCCAACGACACGATCCATGTGGCCGTCGTCGGCCCGGGCGGACGACGTGGCGGCTACCAGCAGGGGTTCGGCGTGTCACGTTACGTCCACAGCCAGCCGGGAGCCAAGGTCGTCGCCGTCTGCGACGTGGATGAACTGCACCTGAACGAGGCGGCCGCCTACTTTGGCCCGAGCACCTACAAAACGAAGGACTTCCGCGACATCATGGCCCGCAAGGACATCGACGCGATCGTCATCGGGACACCCGACCACTGGCACGCGACGATCAGCGTGGCGGCGATGAAGGCGGGCAAGGACGTCTACTGCGAGAAGCCGATGACCTTGACGATCAGCGAAGGACGGATGGTGGCCGAGGCAGCGGCGCGGTACAAGCGGGTTTTTCAGACGGGCAGCCAGCAAAGAAGCGACCAGCGGTTCCGACTTGCTTGCGAACTCGTCCGCAACGGCAGGCTGGGCAAGCTAAAAAAGGTCACGACCCACTTGCCGACGGGGCCGATCGGAGAACTGTTCTCAGTCGAGCCGGTGCCAGCCGGATTTGACTGGGAAATGTGGATGGGCCCGACTCAAAGAGTTGACTATTGTCATCAGCGCACCCACGGCACGTTCCGATGGTGGCTCGACTATAGCGGTGGCATGCTCACGGACTGGGGCGCCCACCACAACGACATCGCACAGTGGGGGATCGGGGCGGACGGTTCCGGGCCGCTTTCGGTCGAAGGCCATGCCAAGAACCAGCCGACGGTCAACATGATGACCTACACGACGTTCCCCGAGTTCGACATCTTCTACACCTACCCGCACGACGTGCTCCTGCATTGCACCAACAAGGGAGAGAACGGCGTCACCTTCGAAGGCGAGGACGGCTGGATCTTCGTCAGCCGCGAACGCATCGCAGCGTCCGACGAAAAGCTACTCAAAGACCCGCTGCCCGCGAACGCGGTCAAGCTCTACGCAAGCGACGGGCATGCCAAGAACTGGCTGGACTGCATCCGCACGCGCAAGCCGACGATTTGCGAACCCGAGGTCGGCCACCGGTCGGTCACGGTATGCCACATGGCCAATATCTCGCTCCGCCTTGGCGGTCGCAAGCTCGACTGGGACCCCAAGAGGGAGCGGTTCAGCGACGACGACGCCAACGCGATGCTTAGCCGCCCGCAGCGGAAATGGAGCTGAGCAACTCCCGCACGGAACCTTCGTGAGCGAGCAGGCGGTCAAGGTCTTCGTCCTTGGCCGCCGCCAACATGTTCCGGTGGGCCTCGTTCTCCTGCAGCCGCTGTTGGCGGACCTCGCGGCGGAGCCTTCCCTCGAGAAACCGGAGCTTTTCGTCGCGGGTCTCGCAAATGAGCCGGGGCACGGGCACTGTGCGTCCGTCGCGCATCGCCACCATCGTCACCCGGGCCGTGTTGACGTGCCGCCGGTCATCCTGGATGAGGTTGGTCGCGTGGACGTCGACGATCACCTCCATGCTTGTCCGGCCGACAAAGCTCACGAACCCTTCTAGCTCCACAAGGTCACCGATCTCGACCGGCTGCAAGAAGTCCACCCGGTCGAAGGAGGCGGTGACGCACGCCTCGCGCGCAAACCGCGAACTGACGCTGGCGGCGGTGAGGTCGATGAGGGCCAGGATCGAGCCACCAAAGACCTTGCCCAGGTAGTTAGCGTCGTTCGGCGTCATGCGCTGGGCCATCACCAGCTTGGTCTCGGAGACACGACGGGCTTCCATGGGTCGGGCAGCAGTAAACCCGACCGGCGCTCAGGCGCTCATGATGATCTGGGCAAAGCTGGCCGGGTCCAGGCTGGCCCCGCCGACCAGGCCGCCGTCGATGTTGGCCTTGGCAAAAAGCTCTTTGGCGTTGTCGGGTTTGACCGACCCGCCATAAAGGATACGGACGTTGATCGCGACCTCGGCGTCGGAGACGGCCTCGATCACCGACCGGATGAAGCGGCACACACGATCCGCCTCGTCGGCGGCGCAGGTCTTGCCCGTGCCGATCGCCCACACCGGCTCGTATGCCACGACAAGGCCGTACAGTTCACTGGAGTCACGACCGGCCAGAGCCCGCCGCAACTGACCCTCGATGACCTGCTCGGTCTGCGCCGCGTCACGCTCTTCCAGGGTTTCGCCGACGCACAAGATCGGTGTGATGCCGTGGAAGAGGAGCCGCTCGATCTTCAGGTTGACGGTCTCGTCGGTCTCGGCAAAGTAGGGCACCGTCGACGCAGGAGTCTCCAGCTTGCCGAACCGGCCCCGGGTCTCCGAGTGTCCGACGATACAGAACGCCACCGACTGTTCGACCAGTTGCTTGGCACTGACGTTTCCGGTGAACGCCCCCTCTTCCGCCCAGAACACGTCTTGTGCGCCGATCAAGATGCCCTGGTGGCGGACGGTGTCGCGGACCTTGGGGATCGCCAAATATGGAGGGCAGACGACGACGTCGACGTCATACCGCACGGCCACCTCTTTGGCGAACGTCTCGACCAAGGCGGCCCCTTGGGCGGCCGTCAGGTTCATCTTCCAATTGCCCGCAACCAGCTTTGTACGCATAGACACCACTACATCCGGACGATCACCGGTTCCACCACGACTTGTACCTTGTCGCGGATGGCGTTCGTGATGATGCAGTACATATCCGCCTTATGGGCCATGTCCTCGGCGACCTTGGCCTGGTTGTCGTCGGCTCCGGTCAAGACGATCCGCGGCTTTACCGTGATCTTGGTGTACGTGAAGCTAGGGCCGTCCTCGACGACTTCACCGGTCACGTCGGCCTGGATGTCGGCGTAGGGGACTTTCCGGTTGGTGAGGACGATGCCCAGGGTGATGGAATAACACCCCGCCACGGCCATCGCCAAGAGTTGCTCCGGATTGGTCCCCGCCCCACTCCCGCCGAACTCCGGTGGGGTCGCCAGGGCCACAGTCGTGCCACTCCGGACGTCGGTGATCTCACCGGCGCCGTCCCGTCCTCCTTTCCAACTGACGCGGACAGGATACTCATGGGTCTTTGCCATGCCGGCATTCTACGCGGAAGCCTGCCCTCGCCACGGGCGGGTCCGGACCACTCTGCCTACGCTACGCGCCTAAAGCCGAAACAGGTTGCAGCACTACCAATTCGCCTAATCATCATCTGAGGCATTTGACCTGTCACACAACTGACGACAATTTCCCTGATATATCAAGACCATCAAGTTCAAACTTAGCCTGGTAAGTCTGCTGGCAAAGTGATATTCAAATGCAACAAATCCAAAAGACTTACTAGTCGCAATTGGCATGAGTTATGCAGGACAATGTTGCGTGATGAAGAAAGCCCTTCTCCTTCTCTCAATCAGCGCCGTGGTCGGAGTCGCCCAGGCCGTCGTCATCGACGACTTCAGCGGCAACTCCACGTTCGTCCAGACGAACAGCACGACCACCTTTGACTACGACTCGTCGACCGCCCCCGTCGTCGGTGGCACCCGCTACCTCGGCCAGACCTACCAATTCGGCAACAAGCTGAGCGCCGCAGCGATCGCCGACGGCATCCTGGACGTCCAGACGCCCAGCAACGCGGTGACCAACACGGCCCTCGCCTACGGCAACATCACGTCCGACATGGGAGGCCTGCCCTTCCCGACCCCCGACTGGGGCGTCGACACCTCCGCGGCGAACTTCGGCTTGTCCGGTGACACGGTCCGCCTGAACTTCATTTCGAACGAACAGTCCTTGGACATTCGGTTCGTGGTGATGGCCGACGGCGTCTACACGGTCTACAACAAGACGGTCGCGGGCGGCCAGTACAGCCCGTTCACCGTGGACCTGACCGCTGCTGACATCACGAGCAACGGCGGCACTACTCTGGCGAGCTTCGACTCCCTGTACATGAACTTCACGACCTCCCCGTCGGGTGACTTTGCTCTCGACAGCATCGAGACCGTCCCTGAGCCGGTCAGCATGGTCGCTCTCGGTCTGGGCGCCCTCGGCCTCGCCCGCAAGCGCCGCAACAAGTAACTCGCCTACCGTCCGGCAACGGCGCCGAGAAGGAGGACCGGGCCAGACCTGCAGAGGTCTGGCCCGGCTTGCGTTTGACCGGTCGCCTAGGTCTTTTGATCAAGTCTCACCGTATATTCACCAGGTTTTTGAGCCTGGTAAGGATACGTGACCGCGGGCCTGTTGAATTTCGCTCCAGACATCCGCTATACCAGGGCCTCAACGTTAAATGACGGCAAAAATGCGGGCACTTTTAGCGGTGCCGGTTTTGAGCCGTGCAATCACCAGCGGAGGATCCCTCAATGAAACTTGAAAGAATCGTCTCGATCGCCGGTCTCGTAATTCTTGCGGCCGCATCCCAAGCCGTCGTCATCTACGACGGGATCGGTGCCAGCACCACCTTCACCAGCACCACCGGCGGCACGCCGCGCAACCGCATGGCCGACAGCTTCAGCGCCACCGACCCGGGTTCGGGCGCCCACTGGAAGGTCACGTCCATTGATGTGGGAATCTGGGTCAACGCCGCTTCCCCCAGCGCGACCGCCGAAGTCATTCTCTGGAACGAGTGGAACGTCGCCGGGTTTGGCGGTTCAGGCACCAACGTCTTCCAGAACGAGGCCGGACGCGAAACGTTCAACCTTGGTGATCTGTCCGCCTCGGACGTCCATACCCTGACCTTCACCACGCCGATCCACCTCGACAACTTCCAAGACCTTGGTCTGGAAATCCAGCTCAAGACGAACGGGACGAAGTCGAACAGCTTGGCTCTCTCCCTGCAGGACGCCGTGCCGACCGTCGGGTCGGGAACGAACCTCTTCTATCGCGACAGCGACAACGACGAGGTCATCGAGACCCCCGACGCGCGCACGATCTCCGGATGGTCGAACGCGAACGTGATGTTCCGCGTGAACGCCGAGGTCGAGAGCGTCCCTGAGCCGGCGACGATGACCGTCCTCGGGCTCGGCGCCCTCGCCCTCCTGCGGCGCCGCCGCCAAGCCAAGTAAATTCTGACCTTGGTCTATTGACCGACGCGGCCCGCGACACCCTTGTCGCGGGCCGCGTCTCTGTACGGCGTCTCAGAAGGCGGACGACCACTGGGTCCGGACCCTGGCCCACGGGTATCATGACAACCCTTGGCGCCGTGCCCAAGTGGTTAAGGGGAAGGTCTGCAAAACCTTTATCCAGCGGTTCGAATCCGCTCGGCGCCTCCAATGCTTTGCCTTGCTCCCGGGCATAATGGGGGCTCGACGCATGCCGAAGAAGACCGAACTGGCGGCCGGTCAGGCCGTGGTCGGCCCCCTGGGGGTCACAGCGCCGCCCGACATCCACATTGCGTGCGAAGCTTTCGAGGGCTCACTAGGCGCCCTCTTCCTCTGCGTCCACGACCGCAAGATCGACCTCCTCGACATCCCCATGGCCCCGGTCTGCGAGGCGTACTTCCACTACGTGCTCGCCACCACGGACACAGACTTGGAGCAGGCGGCGGTCGCCCTCGCCGCCCTCGCCTACTTGCTCGAGCGCAAGGCGTGGGCGCTCGTGCCGACGGAAGACGAGGACACCGTCGACGAGGACGCCCTGACCCTCGCCGCCGAGCCGTACGTCCACCTTTTTGACCCCGCCGTGCGTAGCCTCCTCGAACGGCGTGAGGAACGCGAACGGCTCTTCTTCCGGTGGTCCGAGCAGTTCCGCCAACCCTACGAACTACCCTTCGACACCAGCGACGTCCAGATCGGTGACCTCGCCGGCGTGCTGGAGCGCCTGCTCGCCCGCGCCGTCCCCGACACGATGGAGCCCCTGAGCAAACCACGGCGCTCCCTGGCCGAACAAATGCTCGTCGTCCTACAGGCCTTGCCGTCGGAATTCGCCTCCCTCGACACGATCGTGGTCGGAGAATTCACCCGCAGCGAGGTTGTCTGGTGGTTCCTTGCCCTGCTCGAACTCATCAGGTTGGGCCAGGCCCGGGTGCACGTCACCGAGAGTGAAGTCCTCTTCGCCAGGGGCGGTCTGGTATGAGCGTCATCCGCGACGTCGAGGCCCTGCTCTTTGTCGCCGAGACCCCTGCCACCGCCGAAGAACTGGCCGTCGCGATCGGTGTCCCGACTTTTGAAGTGGAGGACGCCCTTGAAAAGCTCGGTGGACGGCTGACCCACAACAGCCCGCTCCAACTTGTCCGCATCGCGGGCGGCTATCAACTCTGCACGAAGCCCGAGTACGCCGAAGTCGTCACCCGCTTCCTGCAGCCGCAGCGCCACAAGCTCAGCCGGAGCCTCATGGAAGTCCTCGCCATCGTCGCTTACAAGCAACCGGTGACGATGGCAGAGATCGACGAGGTCCGCGGTGTCCAGAGCGACTACGGTTTGCGGCAACTGGTCGAGAAGCGGCTTGTCGGGGAGCTAGGCCGTAAGGCGACGCCGGGACGGCCGGTCCTCTACGGGACCACCCAGCAGTTTCTCCACGTCTTTAACCTAGACAGCCTGGCCGATCTGCCTGACCTGGGCTTCGGCCGAGCCGCGTTGGACGCGGTCGGTACCCACCTGCCCCCCGACCAACCGATGTTGCCTATGCAAGAGGAGAAACCCGTTTGAAGCCGTTCACCGTCGTCTGCGCCGTCCTGATCGCTGTGACGGCGACGGCGAAGAACGACGTGAAGTCCGGCCCCGAAGGAGTCGGGGCGGCGTCCGCGGTGGTCATGGACCAGCAGACCCGGCGCGTTTTGTGGTCCAAGGCGATGGACGCCAGGCGTTTCCCGGCCAGCACGACCAAGATCATGAGCGGACTGCTCGTGGCCGAAAACACCAATCCAAGCGAAGTCGTCTCCGCACCGCAAGGCGTCGAGAAGGTCGGCGAGAGCAGCCTGCACCTCCACTCCGGAGAGCAACTGACCGCCCAAGACATGCTCTACGCGATGATGTTGCGCAGCGCCAACGACGCCTGCTTCACCATGGCCATCAAGGTCGCCGGTTCCGTACCGGCGTTCGCCAAGATGATGAACGAGAAGGCCAAGTCGCTCGGGTGCACGGACACGCACTTTGTCAATCCGCACGGCCTGCACGACGAAAACCACTACACCACCGCGCATGACTTGGCCCTCATCGCCTGCGCGGCCCTTGATAACCCACGCTTGGCCGAAATCGTCAAAACACAACGCCACAAGGTCACCCGGTCGACCGACAGCAGAGACCTGACGATGGTCAATCGGAACAAGTTGCTCAAGGAAGACAAGGACTGCATCGGGATGAAGACCGGGTGGACTGTTCCCGCGGGCAAATGCTTCGTCGGGGCCTTCGACAACGGCGGTCGTAAGATCGTCACCGTCGTGATGGCCAGCCAGGACTGGGTCCGCGACACGATCGCGCTGGAAGACTGGGCGGCCGACAACGTCGTGGACAAAGTGGTCGTCGACACGGGGCAAAGTCTGGGTTCAGCCGCCGTCAAAGGAGGCACGGCCCCGACTGTCGGCGTCCAGGCGGCCCGGCGAGACATCGTCCCCTGGGTGGACGGTGCGCCGTTCGAAGCGCAATTGGCCGGTCAACTTCCTACCGTCCCGGCTCCGGTCAAGGCTGGCCAGCGGCTCGGCACCGTGTCCATGAGGCTGTCTGACGGCTCCACCGTCCCCGTCTCGGTCGTCGCCTCGGTGGACGTGCCCGCCAAACCGCCCCTCACCAACGCCCTCAATCCCGGCACGATCGTGGTCGGCGGGGCCTTGGTCGGCGGATGGGCTCTTGTCCGGTCTCGGCAGAGGAGTCGAAGGAGGCTCGGTGCCCGACGCTGGTGAGATGAGGCTGCACCGCTATCTGGCCCACGCCGGCGTGGCGAGCCGGCGCAAGGCGGAAGAGGTGATCCTAGAAGGGCGGGTGACGGTCAACGGGTCCCTCGTCACCGAACTCGGCGTGAAGGTGGGCCCCGACGACATTGTCGAGGTGGACGGGGAGGCGGTGCGTCCGGCCCGTCACGTCTATCTCCTTCTGAACAAGCCCGCCGGGTACGTGACTACCCTCGACGACCCCCACAGCCGCCGGACGGTGATGGACCTGGTGCCCGACGTCGGCGCACCGGTGAAGCCGGTCGGTCGCCTCGACATGGACACGGAGGGCCTGCTGGTCCTCACCAACGACGGGGACTTGGCGGCCCGGCTCTCCCATGCGCGTTACGGAGTCGAGAAGGAGTACCTCGCCACCGTGCAGGGCCAACCTGACGACCGCGACCTCGAACGTCTGCGCAAGGGTGTCTTTCTTGAGGGCAAGAAGACCTCGCCCGCCGTTGTGGAACTCGTGTCGCCAATGAACCAGGCAGGCACGTCGCTTGTCTCCCTGGTCATCCACGAAGGCCGCAAACGCCAAGTGCGCATGATGCTCGCCGCGGTCGGGTGCCCGGTCGTCAGGCTGGTCCGGGTCAGGATCGCCCACCTGGTGCAGAAGGGGATGAAACCTGGCGAATGCCGGACCCTGCACATGAAGGACGTCCAAAGGCTCCGGGCCTTGGTCGGCCTAGAACGGTAACCTGCCCGGCATGCCCAACCGGCTTGCCGCCGCGTCGTCCCTCTACCTGCGCGAGCACGCCGACAACCCGGTCGATTGGTATGAGTGGGGCGACGAGGCCCTCGCCCGGGCGAAGGCCGAGGACAAGCCCCTCTTTGTCAGCGTCGGCTACAGCGCCTGTCACTGGTGCCACGTCATGGCCCACGAGTCGTTTTCCGACCCCGAGGTCGGTGCCGCGTTGAGCGCTTCGTTCATCTCGGTGAAGGTCGACCGTGAGGAGCGTCCCGACGTGGACGACGTCTTGATGTCGGCCGTCCAGATGGCGAACGGCCATGGCGGCTGGCCGATGACCGTCTTCCTGACCCCGGACCTAGAACCTTTCTTCACGGGCACATATTTTCCCGGCCAGTCGAGGGACGGCATGCCGTCCTTTCTGAACGTCGTCAACAACCTTGCCCAGGCGTGGCGAGAACAACGGACCGAGGTCGTACGCGCCGCCGCCGAATTCGCTTCTGCAGTCCGCCAGGCAGGGTCTCGGGCGATGTCCGCGTCCCGGACCTCGCTTGGGGTCGATCTACTCGACGACGCCGTCGCCGCCCTGTGGGCCAACTTTGACCGGGATTTCGGCGGCTTCGGCGACGCCCCCAAGTTCCCTCCTCACACCGCTGTCACTTTCCTCCTCGACTATGCGGCCATGCGTCACAACCTCGGCGAGAAGGACGACCTCATCAGCAAAGCCTCGACCATGGCGGTCGCCACCCTCTTGGCCATGTGCCGCGGTGGACTGCATGACCACGTCGGAGGAGGGTTCCACCGCTATTCCACCGACCGTGAATGGCTGTTGCCCCACTTTGAGAAGATGCTCAGCGACAACGCCCTGATGGCAGGCAACCTCGCCCGCGTCGTGGACATCCTCGACGAGGGTGAGGCGCGCGACGAGCTGTCCGCCAGCCTAGAGGGCGTGCTTGGTTGGATCCGGCGGGAAATGACGGCCCCGGACGGCACCCTTTACTCCGCCCAGGACGCCGACTCCCCTGGTGGGGAAGGCGCCTATTACGTCTGGAGGTACGGCGAAGTCGCCGAAGCGCTTGGCGACGGGGCCGAAGCGTTCTGCCAGACCTTCTCTGTCCAACCAGAAGGCAACTACCTCGACGAAGCCACCGGCCATCCGACCGGGGCAAACGTCTTGTATCGTTCGGACACCACACCACATAGCTCAGAGCTGGAGACCTTGCGGGCGGCCCGAGAGAACCGTCCCAAGCCCCAGACCGACACCAAGCGGCTGCTTGCTTGGAACGCCTTGGCCGTCGGCGCGCTCGTCAGTGCAGGGCACATCGAGCAGGCCGAGCACATCGCCACCCAATGGTTGAAGCAGTCTGGCCCGGCGCTTCCTCACCAACTGGTTGATAATGGCCCACAAGGGATAGGGTTCCTCGATGACCACGCCTACATTGCCGACGCGTTGTTGGACCTCTACGAGGCCACCGAGGACGGCAAATGGCTCGCCGAAGCCGAGGGTGTCGTCGACCAGGCGCTCGCCCTGTTCTCCGACCCCGGGGGGGGCTTCTGGTCGTCGTCCGCCGACCACCAGACACCGATCACCAAACTCAAGCCCATCCTTGACACAGCGTGTCCTAGCGCGACCGCTGTCATGCTCAGGATCCTGCGCCGCCTCGGGCGGACGTCCGAGTTCTCTCGTCACTTCACCCAAGTGGCGGGTTGGGCCGAACGTGCCCCGACAGCCTGTGAGTCACTCTTGCGAGAGCACCTCTACGCCCTGCTCCAGGGCGCGGGCGAGCAGGCTGTCGTGGACTTCTCGCGTCCAGGGGAGGCCCTCGTCTTTCTTACCGACTACGAGATCACTGCCGACGCAACCGGGTTTGGTCACACCACGATCGTCATCGACCTTCCCGAAGGGCACCACATCAACTCGCACGAGCCGCCCGCCAAATGGTTGAGCCCGACCACCGTCCAAGTCAAAGGCGCCCTTGGTGAAGTCGGCTTTCCTGATGATCCAAGCGGGGTGTACCAGGGGCGGGTCGAACTTCCCGTGCGGCTCTTTGCCGCGTCAGGCCGGCACGAGTTTTTTCTTTCGGTTTCCTATCAATTGTGCGACGAGAGCAAGTGCCTGGCGCCGGTCACCAAAGAACTGGAGGGACTCTTGATTGTGCCGCCCGGCCAACCCCAGTAAACTCGCAGCGATGAAAGTCCTCGTCGCCGACAAACTTGAGAAGTCGGGCCTTGACGGCCTGAAGGCCATCGGTTGTGAGGTCGACTCCCAGCCAGACCTAAACGGGGACACTCTCCGCGACGCCGTCGCGAGCACGGGCTGCGACGTCCTCATCGTCCGGTCGACCAAGGTGCCGAAGGATGTGGTCGACGCGGGCAAGCTCAGTTTGATCGTCCGTGCCGGGGCCGGATACAACACGATCGACGTGGACGCGGCCAGCCAGCGCGGCGTCTACGTCGCCAACTGCCCGGGCAAGAACAGTATCGCCGTCGCCGAACTCGCCTTTGGCCTCATGGTCGCGTGCGACCGACAGATTCCGGACAATGTCGCCGACCTACGGGCGGGCAAGTGGAACAAGAAGGCTTACAGCAAGGCACGGGGGCTCTACGGCCAGACTCTCGGCTTGGTCGGCATGGGCCAGATCGCCCAGGAGATGGTGCCCCGGGCCAAGGCGTTCGGCATGACCGTCATCGCCTACAGCCGGTGGATGACCCCGGTCGCCGCCGCCGCCCTCGGGATCGCCCGGGCGTCCAACATGAAGGACCTCGCCTCGCAGGCGGACGTCGTGTCGGTCCACGTTTCACTCAGCCCCGAGACCAAGGGCGTCGTCAACGACGAGTTTCTGAGTGCTATGAAGGACGGGGCGACCCTGATCAACACCAGCAGGGCCGAAGTCGTCGACCAGGCCGCCCTGCTCCGCCACACCGCAAGTGGCCGTCTCCGGGCGGGACTAGACGTCTTCGAGGGTGAACCGGCGGGCGCAGAGGGCACCTATGACGGGCCCCTCCTCACCGCCAAGGGGGTCTACTGCACCCACCATATCGGTGCGAGCACCGAGCAAGCCCAGGAAGCGGTCGCCGCCGAGACGGTGCGCATCGTCGCCGAGTACAAGACGACCGGTATCGTCCCCAACGTCGTCAACGTCAGCAAGGGTGAGGTGGCCACCCACCTCCTGGTCGTCCGACACCAGGACCGGGTCGGCGTTCTCGCCCACGTTTTGGGCGTCCTGAAGGACGAGGGCGTCAACGTCCAAGAAATGGAAAACATCGTGCTGGGCGGCGCACAAGCGGCCATCGCCCAGATCGGCCTTGATAAGGCCCCGAGCCTGGAGGCAGTCGGTGCGATCAAGACCCACCCCTGGGTCTTTGACGCCAGTGTCCTCCCGATGAAGGCCTAGTTCTCGGGATAGACGTACCGTCTCGGCACCCGCGCCGTGATCCCGGTCAGGATTTCATGGGCGTTGGTGCCGGCCAGCGATGCCAGTTCGGATGCCGAAACGTTCGGCCCCAAGAGTTCTGCAACAGAACCCACGGCAAGGTTTTGGATTCCGGTGGCGTCGACGAGGAGTTGGTCCATGCACACCAGGCCGATGACTGCCGCCCGCTGTCCGTTCAGGGCGACGAACCCTTTGTTGCTCAGATGGCGCTGGTAGCCGTCGCCATAGCCGACACCCACCGTCGCGACCACTGTCTGGCGGGTTGTGGTGAACGTCCCGGCGTAGCCGAGCTTGGCGCCCGCCGGAACCATCCGGAGGCTGGTCACCCGACCAAACCAGGACATGGCCGGTGTCACCGCGCCGTTGGTCAGCCCGAACGGATCGACCCCGTAGGCCAGGACACCGATCCGCACCATCGTCCCACGGCTCGCCGGGTATTTGAGGGCCGCCCCGCTGTTGGCCATGTGCACGTGTTCAAACTTCACCGACCGGGCGCGGCACTCCTTATGGGCTTGGTCAAATATCCAAAGTTGCTTGGCCGTCGACTGTTCGTCTGACGAACTGTCACTGAAGTGTTGGCACAGCCCGACAAGGCGACAGTTGGTGAAGCCGTCGATCTCGTGGGCGATCGTCGAGGCGTCTTTCGGGGCACAACCAAACCGGTGCAGCCCGGTGTCCACCTTGAGATGGACCCGCGCCTCCCGGGTCTGGCGTGCCGCGGCGACGTCCATCGCCTTGGCCAGCGCGACATTCTCAACAAAGACGTCAAGGTTGTAGAACACGGCCTGCTCGCAGTCCACCGGCAAGATCGGCGACATCACCATGACGGGGCACTCGACCCCGGCCTCACGGAGCGAGACGCCTTCTTGGACGGTGGCGACAGCGACGGCGTCCGCACCATGGGCGACGGCGAACCGGCACACCGGCAGCAATCCATGGCCATAGGCGTCGGCCTTGGCCACCAGCGCGATTTGCGCCCCACCCGCCCCAAGCTGGGAGCGGACGTAGGCGAGGTTGCCGCGAAGCACGCGGAGGTCCACCACGGCCCAAGTGCGCGGGTACGGGTCCACACCTGTATTTTGGCGGCATCACGCCGCTTTTGTCGGCCCTACCCTGACGATTCGCCCACCAGACGGTTAAAATAGGACTATGAAGACCCGTCGGCCCGACATTCTCAAGGCGGCCTACGACCTCATGGGGGTGCAAGGGCTGGAATCCCTGACGGCCCGGAACGTCGCCGCCGAACTGGGCATCAACCACGCCACAGTGCACTACTACTTCCCCCATCGAGAAGACTTGCTGGCAGGGATCGCCGAGTTCACCCTCGATCAACTGAAACGGGACCGAGCCAAGTTCCACGTGGGGGCGGACAAACCTGCCGACAAAGTCGAGGCCGAGTTGGCCCTGGCCGAAGCGTATTGCCGGAAGTCCAGCCGCTTCGCCAAGGTGCTTGCCGGTCTCTATGTCGCAAGCATCGCGGACGCGGCCCTGCGTAAGAAGAACTCCGCCATATGGTCAGAGTGGTCCGGACTCTTGGTTGACCTAGCCCGCACGACCAAACTCAAGAAGGACACCCCCTATGCCGACGGCGAGCTCCTCGCCGCGACGTTCTTCGGTCTCATGCTCACCAGCCACCTGCTGGACGGCAAATTTTCGGCGAAAGACAAGGTCGACGAGATCTACGCCTCGATGTTCGGCGGCTAGACCGCCTGGGGCGACGCAAGCCAGCACTCCACGCGGTGGCCGCCGTCGACCGTGGCTTGAGGGTCTTGGTCGCATTGTCCGAACCGATGCGGGCACCGCGGGGCGAAGGCGCACCCTCCGGTGAGCTTGGCCAGGTTCGGTGGCTGTCCGTCAATGACCTCCAGCCGGTCGGCCCCGACTTGGGGCACAGACCTGAGCAAGGCTTGGGTGTACGGGTGTCTCGCTCCCCGTAGCACCGACTCGGCCGGGCCAGACTCGACGACCCGGCCCGCATAGAAGACGGCGATGTCGTCGGCCAGGCTGCCGATGACGCCGATGTCGTGGGAAATAAGGACGACAGCCGTGCCCGTCTCCTCCTGCATCTGCTTGAGCAGGCGCAGGATTTGCGCCTGGAGGGTGACGTCGAGGGCGGTGGTCGGTTCGTCGGCCACCAGCACCTTGGGAGTGGAGGCAAAGGCGATGGCGATCACGACCCGTTGCCGCTGGCCGCCGCTCATCTGGTGGGGGTACTTCCGCGCCGACTCGGCCGGGGCCGGGACTCCGACCTTCCCCAGCATCTCGACCGCCTTGTCCCATGCCGCCTTCTTGGAAAGCCCCTGGTGGAGGGTGAAGACCTCGGCGATCTGCCAGCCCACCTGCATGACGGGGTTCAGGCTGGTGAACGGGTCCTGCATCACCATCGAGATCTCTTGGCCCCGGATGCCAAGCCATTCCTTGCGGTCCAGGGTGAGCAGTTCCCTACCCTCCAGCGTCACCGAGCCTTCGACGGTCGCGGCCCTTGGTAACATGCCCATCACGGCCAGCCCGGTCATCGACTTGCCGCAACCTGACTCACCGACGACGCCGAGGGTCTTGCCCTTGTCAACCGACAGATTGACGCCACGCAGGATGTGCACGTCACCGACCCGCACGTGCAAGCCTCGGACCTCCAGGGTCGCCATAGGCAAGATTATGCCCCGGCAGGCCCGCGAAGGTAACATAGCCGGACTATGTCCTCGTCCATACGGCTCGTGATCGCCGACGACGAACAGGCCTACCGCAATGCGGTGCAGAGGTCTCTGACGCTCATGCCTGAGTGCCAGTTGCTTGCCGCGTGCAAAGACGGCCAAGAGGCGCTTGAAGTCTGCCTGAACGACCCGCCCGACGTCTTGCTCACCGACATCAACATGCCGCGCATGGGCGGCATCGAGCTCATGTCGCGCCTGCTGAAGAAGGAAAAGGACGTCAAGGTCGTCGTCCTGACCATCAACGAGGACGACGAGACCGTTTTCGAGTCGTTCCGCGCCGGTGCCTTGGGCTACCTGCTCAAGACCAGCACACCGCAAGAGGTCATCGAGGCGATCCGCTTGGCCCATCGGAGCGAGGCCAAAATCACACCGCGCATCGCCACCAAGGTCATCGAGGACTTCCGGCGGGTCAAAGACGACGAGGAGACCGACGACACCGAGCTCTACGTCCTCAGCGACCGCGAGACCGAAATCCTCGAGCTGATCGCCAAGGGCATGCGCAACAAGGAGATCGCCAACCACCTCAGCATCGCCGAGAAGACGGTCAAGAACCACGTCTCCAACATCCTCAAGGCGTTGCAGGTCAACTCCCGGACCGAGGCGGCGATGAAAGCCGTCCGCGCGAGGTTAGTCCAGGGAAACTGACCGGGCCAGGCGACTGGCCTTCCGAAGAATAGAGACGACAAGGGTCACCTGGACTGACAACTCTCTTTGCCGCTTTATGGCGAGAAGGTGTTCCTTTACGGTGACTTGGATCCTCAATCTGTTGCTTGGACAAAAAAACATGCCGCGGGACTGAACTCCCGCGGCATGATTGCGTTTGAACCTGATGGCGATAACGCTGAACCAAGCGTCCCGGAAGGCACACGCCGCCGAGGATGCGACCGCAACATAAGCAAAGACACTGTGGCCGGGCAAACCCCGGCCATTTTTTTGTTGTCAAGGTTCCAGACGTTCGAGGGCCCGGACCAGTTCCGTCCAAGGCGCCAAGAACCCGTCCGACGCCCACAGCACCGAGACCACCGCGACGACGAAGGCCCAGCCCCACACCCGGTCCCACGGTTCGCCCAGTTGGTCGGCGAACAAGCGCAGCCTGCGGCTGGTCAGTTCGACGAGGGCGTCACCGGTCGGCAGGCGGTGGACGATGTTGCGCAGATAGGCGGCCGGTTCGACCGACGGGTCGCACCACATCCCTTTCGGGTCGATCGCCACCCACTCGCCGTCATGCCGGACGATGTTGAAGTGGTGGAGGTCGCCATGGACCAGGGTACGCCGGGTCGTCGTCGCCTCCAACTCCTCGAACATCGCCCGGGCGCGCCGTACCTGCCCGGGGTCAAGCGGCGCACGGTCGGGCCCCTGGGCACCTAGGAGCTCGAACCAGCGTTCCATGGGCCAGACCGCCGTGCCGGGCGAACCCTGGAGCCGGAGCGCGACACCAGCCTGGACCGACAGTTGCTCGTCGTCCGTGGCGTCGTACCTATCAAGGGTCGGACCGACGGCAAAGGGCATCAAAAGCGCGCCGGCCGCTTCGTCATGTTCCCAAACAGGGATGCCGCCGTGCCCCGCGTGGGCGACCGCGGTGGGCACGCCGCAGACCCGCTCCTCTTCCGCCAAGGTGATCTTCAGGACGGCCCGGGCACCATGTCGCCGGACATCGGCGACCAGCGAGCAGGTCGCCCCGGGCAACTGCCCCACGATGTCCAGACCCCACTCAGACGCGAGGCGGGCCAGATCGTCGACTGCCCTTTCCCACGACCCGACGTCGTCCCAGCCCTCGGGACTGGCAAACCTCACGAGACTTTGTCGCGGGCCCGCTTGAACGCCCCCAAGGCGAACTCGAGGTCCTCCTCGGTGTGGGCGGCGCTGGGCATCGTGCGGATCCGCGACTTGCCCCGGGCGACGGTGGGATACAGGATCGCCAGCGCGTAGACCCCTTCCTCGAAGAGGGCCTTTTCCATCGCTTGCGCCTTGGCCTCGTCACCCACGTAGACCGGTGTGATCGGCGTCTCGCTTCCCATGGTGTCGAACCCTGCCTCCTGCAGCATCGCCTTCCACCGCCGGGTGTTGTCCCACAGGCGCGTCATCGGGGTCGGGTCGTTCTCCATGACGTCGAGGGCCGCGACCAAGGCGGCGGCGACCATTGGCGGATGGGCGGTGCTGAAGAGGTACGGCCGGCCGCGGTTGATCAGCCAGTCTTTCAGGACGGCCGAACCGGCGATGTACCCGCCGACCACGCCGAGGGCCTTGCTCAAGGTGCCCAACTGGATGTCGACCCGGCCGTAGAGGTCAAAGTGCGACGCGGTTCCCGCGCCGTTCTTGCCCAGTACCCCGCTCGCATGCGCGTCGTCCACCATGAGGAAGGCGTCGTACTTCTCGCACAACTCGACGATCGCAGGGAGCGGGGCGATGTCGCCGTCCATGCTGAAGACGCCGTCGGTGATCACCATCCGCTTGCCAAAGCCTTGGGCCCGGGACAAGCAGTCTTCCAGGTGGCCCATGTCCTTGTGGCCATAGACCCACCCTTCGCTCTTCTTATAGGCCGCCGGCGACAACCGGACACCGTCGATGATCGAGGCGTGGTTGAGTTCGTCACTGATGACGACGTCGTCCTTGGTCAGCACGGCGGGGATACAACCGCTGTTGGCGGTGAACCCGCTGGTGAACACCAGCACCGCCTCCACCTTCTTGAACTTCGCCAGGCGCTCTTCCAGTTCGTCGTGGACCTCCATCGTCCCGCCGATCCACCGCACCGCGCCGGCTCCGACCCCCCACTTGTCCAGGGCCTCGTGGGCCGCGGCGACGACCTTGGGATGGTTGGCCAGCCCAAGGTAGTTGTTGCTGGCGAGATTGACGACCTCCTTGTGGTCCATCGTCACCCGCCCGCCCGCCGGCGTCTCCAGGATGCGGGGCACCTTGTAGAGGTGTTGGTCCTTCAGTTGTCCGATCTGCTCGGCCAACCAGTTTTGCAGGCGGGCGTTCATGCCCGACAGTTTAGTCCGTCGCAGGGCCTGTCACAGGTTCTTGGACGCCCAGTCGGCCATCTGGCCGACGGTGCCGGGGACGACAGGGCCGCCAAACCCCGGGTCCTTCGCGTCCTTCCAAACCTTGAGGCAGTGCGTGCCGCCCTTGACGACCATGACGTCGGCATGGGGTAGCGCGGAGCGGAGCAGGGGCAGGTCCCGGTCGACCGATATCTGCACGTCCTTGTCCCCTTGGACGAGCAGGGCCGGTCCGTGGAACTCTTTGGCCAGGTCGACGGGGTTGATCGTCATTTCCGAGTGCAGGAGCCGGGCCGCATAGCTGGGGAACACCGCCTTGAGGGCGGGATGGATGTCCTGAGGGACGGGCGAACCATTGCGGACCGACGCCACCGCACGCTTGGTGTCGGAGACCAGTTTCGCCAGAGTGTCCTTCGGCGTGAACTGGGCGGAGAACCCTTGGCCGATCTGCTCCTCCACGACGACACCCAGGTCGCGGCCCGCCGTGGCGACCAGGATCAGGCCCTTGGGCTTGACCCGGCCCGCGATCGCCAGGGCGATCAGGCCTCCCTCGCTGTGTCCCAGTACGGCTGTCCGCGTGGGGTCGACCTCAGGCTGGGACCGCAACCATGCCATCCCGCCTTCCGCGTCGCCGGTGAACGCTTCAAAGCTGAAGAAGTCCTCGTAGTCGCTGAGCTTGGCCGGAAACTTGGCCCGGTATGTCGCCGCCACAGACCGCTTGTCGTAGCGAAGGGTGGCGATGCCGCGAGCGGCCATGCCCTCGGCGATCTCCCTCAGAGTCCCGATTTTCAGGGGGCCGGAGTCACCATTTCGGTCCGTCGGGCCGCTCCCCGCGACGAGCATGACGGCGGGTCCGGCCGTCTTGCCCTTGGGGGCCAGGTACGTGCCGACAAGTTCAAAGTCCTTGTATCCCTTAAAATGGACCTCGCGCGAGGTGTAGTCCAAGACCAGCGGGGTCGTCGCCAACAAGAGTGCTCCGATGAGAGTCATATGTGATATCACGATGATATCACATTTTGGGTTGCACGCTGGTGAGCCCTCTCGGGCCGTCTGGGCCAGAGGTCAACCGTCGATCGATTGGAGCTTCGGCGTCCACTTGGGGTCGGGCTGGTGGGTCAGCTCGATCATGCGGAGCATGAAGAATCCGAGGGCGTCGCCGAACTCGCGCGCCGTCATCCCTTCTCCAGGCCCGGTCACCAGGGGCCCGACCGTCGCGACACAGCCCCACCGGACCATCTTGGCGAGGCTCTGCCGCACCTTCGGGTCGGTGTTGTACTTGTCGATCGAATCTTGATAAACCTTGAGCGGTCGCGGCGTGAACCGGAACTTCGGTTTGCACTCGGCGAAGACCCTCTCCATCTCGGCCAAGACTTGGGCACGGGTGGCCACCTTGTTGCTCAGCCGGGTCGAGGCAGGTGTGGGGGCGCCGACGATCTTGGCGAGCCCCGTTTCGTACTTGGAGAACGCCGCCCACATGTCTCCCTCACGGAGCGGGGGCGACGGCCTGGGAGTTTGGGCCAACAAGCCGATGGGCAAGGCCAACGCGACGACTACGGCAAGGTTGCGTCTCATACGGGGGTCACCGCTCCACTTGCGACAATGGCGTCCATCTCGTCAAGCGCCCGTCCGGTGCCGATCGCCACCGCATGCATCGCGTTGTCGGCCACTCGTACGGGGATCTCTGTGACGGACGCCAAAAGTTTGTCTAGTCCACGCAACAACGCGCCACCTCCGGTCAGGGTGATCCCGCGTTCGATGATGTCGCTGGACAATTCGGGCGGAGTCATTTCGAGGGCGGCACAGAGTTTTTCGGCGATGGCGCGCACCGGCTCGGTCAACGCCTCGCGGATCTCGTCACTGGAAACCTCGACGGTCCTCGGCAGGCCGGCGATCAGGTCGCGCCCCCGGATCGACATCCGGAGCTCCTGGTCCATCGGGTAGGCCGAACCGATCTTGATCTTCACGTCCTCGGCAGTCGGGTCGCCGATGGAAAGGTTGTAGACATGCCGGACGTGCCGGACGATCGCCTCGTCCATCTTGTCCCCACCCACCCTCAGGCTCTGGGAAAGGACGATGCCTCCCATCGAGATGACGGCGATGTCGGTGGTGCCGCCGCCGATGTCGACGACCATGTTGCCGCCGGGTTGGCTGATCGGCAGACCCGCCCCGATCGCCGCCGCCATCGGCTCCTCGATGACCTCCGCCCGGCCGAACCCGGCCTCTTTGGCCGCCTTGATGACTGCCCGGCGCTCCACATTGGTGACCCCGCTGGGGACGCAAATCAACGCGAACGGCTTGACGATCTGATGGCCGATCGTCTGCTTGCGGATGAACTCCAGCATCCGTTCGGTGACGGTGTACTCGGCGATGACCCCGTCGCGCATCGGCTTGATCGCGGTGATGTGTCCCGGGGTGCGCCCCAGCATCTCGCGGGCGGCCCGGCCGACTGCCAACACCTTTTTTGTGTTATTGGCAATGGCCACGACGGTCGGCTCGCTGAGCACGATGCCCTTGCCGCGCCGGTATACGATGATGTTGGCGGTCCCGAGGTCGATCCCGATGGCGGCGACGAGTTTCAAGTCAAGTTGATCCTAGACCAGGGTGGCCTCAAGGCCGCGGGACTCGCCCACACGCTCGATGTCCCCACCCAACGACACCAAGGTCGCCTCAAGGTCTTCATATCCACGGTCAATGTAGTGGACGTTCTTGACGACCGTCTCGCCCTCGGCGGCAAGCCCGGCCAAGACCAAGGCCGCCCCGGCGCGCAGGTCGCTGGCCTCCACGGTCGCCCCGCTCAAGCCGTTGACTCCGTTGATGACCACCGACTTCCCCTCGATGCGCATCTTCGCCCCCATGCGGTTCAGCTCGTTGACGTGGCCGGTACGGGACTCATAGATGGTCTCCTCGACCACGCTCGGCCCGTCGGCCATGGTGAGCAACGCCGCCATCGGCTGCTGGATGTCGGTCGGAAACCCAGGGTAAGGCATCGTCTTGACGCGGATTCCGTTCGGTCTGGCCCGGCCCGACACACGCACCCAATCCGGCCCTTCGTCACCGTCGACCCCCGCTTCGCGCAACTTATGCACAAGGGCGGCCTGACATTCGGGCAACACGCCACGGACGGTCACGTCGCCCCCGGTGATCGCGCCGGCCAAGAGGTAGGTCGAGGCTTGGACGCGGTCTGACGGCACCAGGAAGTCGGCGTCGCCCAGTTCCTTCACGCCACGGATCGTGATCGTGGAGGTGCCGGCACCCTCGATTCGGGCCCCCATGCGGACGAGGAAGTCGGCAAGGGAGACCACCTCGGGCTCCATGGCGGCGTTCTCGATCGTCGTGACGCCTTCGGCCAACGTCGCGGTGGCCATCAAGTGCTGGGTCGCGCCGGCGCTGGGAAAGTCCAGGTAGATCTCCGCGCCGGTGAGTTTCGGCGCCCGGCCGATGTAGCACCCGTTGCGCAGTTCGACCTCGGCACCCAGGGCGTGGAGCCCCTTGAGGTGAAGGTCGACCGGGCGCGCACCGATGCGGCATCCCCCCGGCATGGGCAGGACGGCATGGCCGACCCGGGCCAAGATCGGGCCCAAGAGGTAGAAGGACGTCCGGATCGGACGCACCATTGCCTCCGACGGCTCGTAGGCCCGGATGTCGGAGCAGTCGAGGAAGATGTCTTTCCCGTCACGCTCGATCCCAGTGCCGTAGCCTGCGATCAAATTGAGCTTGATATCGACGTCCGAAATCTGCGGTGCGCTCCGCAAAGTGATCTTGCCGCTGCTCAAAAACACTGACGACAACAGTGCCAAGGCGGCATTTTTGCTACCCGGCACCTGCACGTCGCCCCGCAAGGGGCGCCCTCCAATGATCTTTAAAACGTCCATTTGGTTGTCCCGTCCGTGGGCCCGGCGGACTCCGCCGATCTGGCCATTCTACCGGAGATTCAAATCCCTGTCGATGCCCGGTGTCATAACGGGCATCGACAGTCGAAAGCGACAGTTTTTCGTCTGAGACCAACCAACTGATTCCTTTTGCCCGGCCCAAGCGTCGTATAGTGCAAGGAGATGGCTCAAAAGGGTCCCCTGACAGAGGCCGCGCGAGTCGTGGTCGAGCAAGGAGACACCCTCATATGCGGCGTCAGCAATGAGGGCGGGAAGGGTCTGCGTGCCAAGGCATGCAGGCCTTTTTTTGGCGGTCCAGGGAGGTGTCGATGACCCCGTATGACGTCCTCCTCTTGAACGCCAACTACGAGCCCCTCAACGTCTGCAACATCCGGCGGGCCGTCAGTCTGGTGCTCCTCGGCAAAGCCGAAGTGATCGAGGGCTCGGAGCGGGCCCTGCGCACCAGCGAAGGCGCCCTCAAGGTGCCGTCGGTGGTCAAAATGCGCTACCACGTCCGCCGGCCGATCCCCAAGTTGCGCCTGTCGCGCCATTCCGTTCTCGCCCGGGACAACTTCACCTGCCAGTACTGCGGGTCGACCCGAGACCTCACGATCGACCACGTCGTCCCCCGATGGATGGGCGGCCCCTGCACATGGGAAAACCTCGTCGCCTGTTGCCGCCGGTGTAACCTCAAGAAGGGCGACAAGACGGTGCAGGCCGCCAACATGAAGCTGAGGACGACTCCCAAACGACCGCACTACGTGCCCTACCTGTCCTTGCAAAAGTACATCCGGGCCATGCAACGCGACGATTGGCAGTTCTATCTGCCCGTCTTCGACGAGTTCACCAAGACCGTCGTCAACTGAACGGCCTTCGCTACAGGACGCCCTTGGGGGGCGTGATCGTCATCTCGTCCACAACTCGGTCGCGTGGGAGTTTGACAAGGTCGCGGACCACCTGCCCGACTGACTGCGCCGTCAGCATGTCCTCGCGCGGCGGTGAGCCGGCTTGGGTGTCCCAAAGCGGCGTGTCCGTCGCGCCCGGGAACAGCGACGTGACCCGGAGCCCCTGCGAACGATAGCTGGCCGAAAGCGACTTTCCAAACGCGTGGGCCCCTGCCTTGCTGGCCGAATAGGCCTCCGAATGAGGGAACGTGGTCTGTGCGGCGATGCTGAGGACGTTGATGATCTGCCCGCCCCCCGACTCCAGCATTTGGGGTAGCAGGGCGTGGGTCACCGAAACCAGGCCGACCAAGTTCACCTCGATTTGCCGCAAGTGTTCGTCAATGGAGAGCTCGTGGAACGGGCCGAACGCGGCGACCCCGGCCACGTTGACCAAGACGATGTCGCCGGCCCCCAGGGCCTGCACGTGGTCGGCGACGCGTGGCCCGGTCGCCCGGTCGGCCAAGTCGAGGGCGGCGGCGTCCGCCGACCGCGCCCCGGCGCGCAGGCAGTCCTGGGCCAGCTCGACCAGGCGGTCCAGTCTTCGTGAGACAAGCACCAGGGAGTGGCCGTCTTTGGCCAGGGCCAGAGCCGCTTCGCGACCGATCCCGCCGGTCGCCCCGGTGATGACGACACGGCTACTCACCTGCTGCCACCTCGAAGGCGTTCCGGGCCGTCTCAAAGAGGGTCACCTTCACCAACTTGGCCGGCACCTTGCCCACCAGCGCGTCGAATATGGCCGAGGCGACGTTCTCGCTGGTGGACGGCCGTCCCCGGAGCGCCTCGATGTCTACATCCAGGTTTTTATGGTCATACTTACTGATAACCAATTCTTCTACAACAGCGTCGAGGTCCTCCAATCGGCAGACCATCCCGCTGGACGGGTCGGGCACACCAGCGACACTGACCTCGAGGACATAGTTGTGCCCATGCCCGGCGGCGTGGTGGCACTTTCCGTACAGACGGACGTTCTCCTCTTCGGACAGGCCGTCGGCGTGAAGCCGGTGGGCAGCGGCAAACTCATAGGTGCGTGTCAGGGTCAGCATGTCGCTCGGTGCGGTCCACTCGGCCCGCAAGTCTTCGGTTTCGTCCAGCCGGAGCCCCGTCAGCTCGGCACCTCCCGGTAGGTCGCCCAGGGTACGGCGCAGGTACGCCATCAAGTTCTCCAAGCTGGGTGACACCCCGGCCAATGCCGGGACTTCGTCGTTCAGGCTCCTTTGGTCGAGTGCACGGACGACCCGCTCCTGGAGCACGTCGTCGATCCACTTGATGTTGACGACCATACCGGTCGTCGGGTCGACGGGCCCACGGGCCCTCACCCACAAGACGTAGTTGTGCCCGTGGTTATAGGGTGACGCCCAGCGGCCGAAGAGGGCACGGTTTTCGTCTGCCGAAAGGTCGTCTCGCCAATACCGATGGCCCGCGCTGAAGGTGACGCGGCGCGACATCGTCACCAGGCGGCTCATGCTTCCTCCCGCATCGGCACACCCAGGCTGGCCGGTGCGCCGGCGCCACGGCCGGCGACGACCAAGACGACGAAGGCCAAGACATACGGCAGGGCGCGCCACGCCTGGGGAGGCATCGCCGAGCCTTGGGCGAAGGCGCTGAACTGCGCCCAGTCCGCCGCGCCGACGAAGACCGTCGCCGCCGCGACCCAGAGGGGCTTCCACCGACCGAACGTGACCATGGCCAAAGCGATGAACCCCCGGCCCGAAGTCATGTTCTCGGCGAACGAACCGGCGATCCCCAAGCTCAGATACGCCCCCGCGACGCCTGCCGTCACGGCTCCCATGACCAATGCGGCAAGCCTCAGCCGCATCACGGAGAACCCTGCCGCCGTCACGGCTTGGGGAAACTCGCCGCACGCCCGCAAAGCCAGGCCAATCCGGGTGCGCGTCAAGACGACTCCCGCGACCGCCGCCGCGACCAAGCCGAGGACGAGCACGATGTCGAGCCCGCCGGGCAGTTTTGGGAAGGTCGGCACGCTCAGGAGCTTGCCCGACGTCCCGAACTGGAGCCGGAACAAGGCACTGGTCACGCCCATGGCGAGCAGGTTCACCACCGTCCCGACCACCACTTGGTCCGCGGCGAGCTTCAGGGTGAAGTAGGCCTGGGCCAGGCCGAGGACCACCGATGCCGCCACTCCTGCGGCGAGGCCCAGCCACGGGTTCCCGGAGGCCCCGCTGGCGACGACGGCGGCATAGGTGCCCGCCAGCATCATCCCCTCCAAGCCGACGTTGATGACCCCTGCCTTCTGCCCGACCGTCTCGCCAGTCGCGGCCAGGCCGATCGGCGTCGCAAACCGGAGCACGTCGACCAAGGTGCCGATCATGCCGTCTCCTCCACCCGCCTTGGACGCCGGGCCATCAACTGCCCAAGGGCCAGGAAGGCGAGCACGGCGGTCGCCTGGACCACCACGACGACGGTGTTACCGATCGGCGTGTAGCGGGTCAGGTTTTCCGTGCCGGCGAACAGCACCCCGAAATACAAGGCCGAAACCGCGACCCACAACGGCTCAAGGCCACCGAGGAGGGCGACCGGGATGGCGAGGAAACCCCAGTTCTGCGAGAAACCGTCGCCGAGCCGCCCGGTGACTCCGGCAAAGTCGACCGCCCCGGCCAGGCCGCACAGTCCGCCGGAGACGGCCATGGCCACCGCATGGGTCCGGTCCACGGGCAGGCGCTCGGTACGCGCCAGCCGTGGGTTGGCCCCGACCACCCGCAGGACGAGCCCCTGCTTCGTGAAGGACATGTAGACCCAGACCCCCACGACGGCCAAGGCGGCGACGAAGACGCCGCTGTGCAGGCTTGTCCCCCTCACAAGTTGGAGCAGCATCGCGTCGTTCGGGACGGCCGCCGTCATCGGCCGTTGGTGGCTGGGCTCCTGGAGCGGCCCCCGGACGGCCCACGCCACGGCCTCCACGGCGACAAAGTTGAGCAAGATTGTCGAGACGACCAACTGGACTCCGCGCTTAAGCCACGCCCAGGTCGCCAGTGACGCCCACCCCGCGCCGCCCACGACGCCGCTGCACAGCATCACCGGCGCCCAGACCGGCGCCGCCACGGGGGCAAGCAGGACGGCCGCCCCGGCCGCCGCCAAGGCCCCGACCAGATACTGTCCTTCCCCTCCGATGTTGTACATGCCCGCCCGCCACGCCACCGCCATGCCGAGGGCGGTCAGGCAGAGCGGCGTCGCCCGGGTCAGGGTCGTCGGCCACCCGTAGTTCGGGTTGAAGGCGCCCTCGGCGATGAGCCCCAGAGAGCGAGGGACGTCGAGGCCGAAAGCGGCCAAGGTCAGGGCAAGGATGGCGACCATGCCGACCGCGGAGACCAGGAACTTCACGCCCCGCCTCCGACCGACGCCGAGAACCGCCCCGCCGACATGTAGACCTTGCGGTCGGCGAGCAGGTCCAACTCGTCAAGGTCGGTGGTGAAGAGGACGACCGCCGCCCCGTCCGCGGCAGCCTGTCGAATAACCGTGTGGACGAAGTCTGTCGCCCGCACATCGAGGCCCCTGGTGGGGTTCATCACAACGAGAAGGTCGGGCCGTTGGCTCAGCACCCTGCTGACCACGACCTTCTGCTGGTTCCCCCCGCTCAAGCTCCCCGCCGGGTCGCGGGGTGATGCGACCTTGACGGCAAACTTTTCGACCAGACCCTTGGCCGTCGCCCGCGCCTGTCGCCGGTCCAAGAACGGGCCGCGGGTCAGCCGAGGGTCGGCGAGCATGCCCACCACGAGGTTGTCTTCGACCGAGAGATCGAGGGCCAAGCCGTCATGCCGCCGGTCTTGGGGGACGAAGCCGGTCCGGTCGGGCCGGTCCAAGTGGCCACCGGCAAGGTCACGCACCCCGGCCAAAGCCTCGGCCAACTCTAACTGGCCGTTGCCGTCGACACCTCCGATCCCGAGCACCTCGCCGGCGCGGCACGTCAGGTCGACACCGTCGACCGCCCGATTGCCCCGGTCGCCGGTGACGACCAGACCCTGGCCGGACAGGACGGTCATTCCCGGTCCCGAACCCGCCACGAGGGTCGCCGGCGGCCGCTCGCCGACCATCCACCGCTCCAGCTGGGCCGCGTCGACGTCCTTGGCGTCCGCCTCCGCCACCTTGCGGCCCGACCTCAACACGGCCACGCGGTCTGCCACCGAGAGCACCTCGGCGAGCTTGTGGGCGATCAGAACCACCGCCCTGCCCTCTGCCGCCAACTGCCGCAAGACCCGGAAGAGGTCGGCGACTTCGTCAGGGGAGAGCACGGCAGTGGGCTCGTCCAACACGAGCACGCGGGAGTCTTGGGCCAAGGCTTTGAGAATCTCGATCCGTTGCTGCACGCCGACGGCGGTCTGCGACGCCTTGTCGTCCAGGGGTAGTTCCCAACCCAGGCGGCCGGCCCACGCGACGGCACCCTCGACCAAGGCGTCGGTGTCGAGGCGTCCGTTCAAACTGCCCATTGTCGCCAGAGCGATGTTCTCGCGGGCGGTGAACTCGGGCACCAGCATGAAGTGCTGGTGGACCAGGTGGATCCCCGACTGCCGTGCGGCGACGGGGTCACCGCCTGGCAGGGCCCGGTCACCATAAAAGACGGCCCCATGGTCGAGCTTCACAAACCCGGCCAAGACCCCCATCAGAGTGGACTTGCCCGCGCCGTTCTCACCCAAGACCGCATGGACCTGACCAGGCTCGAAGGCTAAATCGACATCGACCAAGGCGCGGACGGAGCCGAACGCCTTGCTGACGCCCCGTGCCTCCAGCCGTTCGGCCTGGCCCCCCACCACGTCAGAACTGGTCCATCGGGACTTTGACCGACCCTTGGATGATGCCGATCGTCAAGGAGTCGATCTGGCTCCGGACCTCGGGCGGCACCTTGTCGGCCAGCTTGGGGTTGAACGTGAACCGGACGGCTCCCTTCGACATCCCCACCGTGGTCACTTCGCCTTGATAGGTGCCCGCCTGGACCCGCTTGGCGAGTTCTTCGAAGGCAGGCTTCGCGACGATCTCGGCCGAGGCAAGGACGATCCCGCTCGGGTTGTCGTTTTGGTCCAGGTTGGACCCGAAGGCGTAGACCCCTTTCTCCTTGCAGGCGTCGAAGACACCCTGGGCCGCCGCGTTGGCCTGGTGGATCACAAAGTCAGCGCCTTGCCCGATCGCCGCAAGAGTCGCCTGCTTTGCCTTGGCGACGTCCTGCCCGTCGTTGGTGAACGTCTCGATCACTTGGACGCTGGGATCGGTCGCCTTGGCCCCGGCCTCAAACGCCTTGAACGTGGACCGGATCGACGGCACGTCGGGGCCACCGATCATCGCGAGCTTTTTGGTCTTGCTCATCTTCGCCGCCGTCACCCCGGCGAGGTAGAAGCCCTCTTCTAGGGCGAACCGGAACGCCCCGACGTTGGCGGCCGTCTTGCCGCCTGAACTGCTGATGAAAACCGTGTTGGGAAACTCCTTGGCCACTTCGATGGCAGGGTCGTTGTACTCGTACCCGTGCCCGAAGACGAGGTTGTAGCCCTTTTGAGCGTACGAACGCATCGCGTCCTTGATCTGGGCGTCCTTGGCCTCCTGGTTGTGCACTTCGGCGTGGAGGTCGGTCTTGATCGCCTGGAGGCCGTCGTAGGCCAGGGCGCTCCATCCCGAGTCGCTGACCGGGCCCGGCGTCAGCAACGCGACCTTGAGCGTCCCTTGGACTGCCGCGACTTTCTTGGTTTCTGGCGACGGCAAGGCCGCGTCCGGTTTCTGCGTCCCGCCGGAACATCCGGCCAAGAACAGCGCCACCGTGGCGAACGACAACAACGTTCGAGTCATCTCAACCGCATTCTACGTCGGAGACTACGCCTTTCTGCCAGTGGATACCCATGGACGACGGCAAGCCAGAGGTAAAAGTCTGTCCACGTGAACGACACGGTTCCTGCGCCACGGACCGTCACGGCGCGCCAAGCCTGGGCGATCTACTTCCCCCTTGCCGCGTCGTGGCTGTTCATGGCGGTCGAGGCGCCCGTCTCCAACTTCATCCTCTCGCGCCATCCTGACCCCACCCTCACGACGGCGTCGTACATGCCGCTGATGGCGATGTGCATGCTGATCGAGAGCCCGGTCATCGACCTCCTCACCACGTCGACGACCCTCGGGGCCAAGAAGTCGGCCTTTCCAGTCCTCAAGCAGTACGCCGGGCTCCTGTGCTTGCTCGTGACCCTGGTCCACGCTTTGGTGGTCTTCACCCCGCTGTACGACATCCTGACGCTCGGCGCTCTGAAGCTGGAGCCGGAGATCGCGCGGACCGCCCACGTCCCTATGATGATCATGACGCCGTGGGCCGGCTTCGTCGGCCAGCGTCGCTACCTGCAGGGGCTCATGATCCGCAACGGAGAGACCAAGCGGATCGGCTTCGGCACGTTCCTCCGCATGGCGACCGTCGTGGTCTGCGGCGCGGGGCTGACCCTCCTCACCAAGTTGCCCGGTCTCGTCGTGGTCGCCTGGGGTCTGGTCGCCAGCGTCGCCGTCGAGGCAGGCTACATCCGCTGGGCGAGCCGACGCGTGGTCGCGACCTACACCGATGCGCCCGACGACGGCGTGGACGCCCCGACACTGTCGTCGGTGTTGCACTTCCACCTCCCCCTCTTTGGCACGATGCTCATCATCATGAGCATGTCGTTGGTCGTGACGGCGGCACTCAGCCGTGGCATGGACGCGGTGGTCTCGCTGGCCGCCTGGCAATTGGCCGCCTCGACGGTCTGGCTCTTCCGCACCGTCCTCTTTGCCCTGCCGGAGATGATCATCAGCCAGTTCGAAGGCGGCCACAACGCGGCGATGCTGTTCAAGTTCAGCACGACAGTCGGCCTGGTCTGCTCCGGCGTCATGCTCATCGCTGTCGTCACGGGGCTCGACCGGTTCATTTTCCGCGTCGGCTTCGACGCTGAGGCCACCGTCGCCGCCTCAGCGTCGTTGGCCTTCGCCCTTTGTGTCGCCCTCCCCATTGTCAGCGCGTGGATCTCGTACGTCCGGGCCGCCCTCACGGCCAAGCACGACACGGCCAGCCGCTTCTGGGCGATCATTGTCGATGTCGCCGTCCTCTTTGCCATGCTTGAAGTCGGAGTCAGGCTCCGATGGCCCGGCGTGGTCAACGCGTCCGTCGCCCTGACCTTGGCTCTCGCCGTCGAGACGGCCTTCTTGGCCTCGCGCTGGCAACGGCTCAAAGCACGAGAGGCGATGAACGCCGCATTGGCGGCGGCGGACGTCTAGTCCCCGGCCCAGGTATAAAAAAGGTTCGATGCGCCGCTCCCGACTGTGCACCGCGTTCGTCGCCCTGTTGGGTGGGGCGGCCTTCGCCAGCGCACCCCCAGGGCCCGGCCTCCAACTCGGCCTTTACATCGACCGACAGCCGACCGAACGTGAGATCCAAGCCAATTACTTCGGCGCGAAACTCGAGCCACGGGTCGGCTGCTATATCGGCGCCTACATCGACCTCGACTCACGCCTCAAAAAGACCTACATCGACGACACCGACAAGGTCCACAAACTCCCCGAGGAGTTCGAGGCTCTCACGGGCAAGAGCCACGCCAGCTACTTCTTCTACCTGGGCTACGGCAAGGACATCCCGCTTGACTGGGTGACCATCCTGGGCAAGAAGGGCAAGATCGTCCACATCGCCCTAGAACCCAACGACGGCCTGGACCCGGTCAAAGACGACGCCTATCTGCGCCGGCTGGCCGACGACATCAAGCGGTCAAAGGCTCCGGTCTTCCTGCGCTTCGGTAGCGAGATGAACGGGGCCTGGACGGAGTACGGCAAGAACGCCAAGGCCTTCCGCGAGAAGTTCCGGCTCGTGTCCCGCGTCATGCACGAGAGGGCCCCCAATGTCGCGATGGTCTGGTGCCCGTTCACCATGCCCCAGGCCAATATCGCCAGCTTCTATCCGGGAGACGAGGCGGTCGACTGGGTGGGCGTCAACATTTACTCGGTCACCTACTTCAACCAAGACAAGCGGCAGCCCGCCATGTTCATCCATCCGACGGAGATGCTGGACTATGTCTACAGCAGCTTCGGCACCCGGAAGCCCTTCATGATCGGTGAATATGGGGCGACCCACTATTCGATGGCCGAGGACCGGCCCCAAGTGCAGTTCGCCCAGCGGGTCATCCGTGGTCTTTACCAGGCGCTTCCCCGGAAGTACCCCCGGGTGAAGTGCATCAACTACTTTGACAGTAACGCCATAGAACTGGCCCACCGCAAGAACAACAACTATGCGGTGACGCAAGACCCGGACGTGCTCAAGACGTACCGGGAGGTGGTGTCCTCTCCCTACTTCCTGGGTTCGGCCGAGGTGCCCAGCAACAAGTTTTCACCGGTCGACGGCGGGCCGCCGCTTGCCATTCCGGAGAAGCCGATGACCCTCCGCGACGGTGAAGCCGTCGGTGGGGTCGTCAAGCTGTCTGCCTACGCCCGCGACAAGTGGGGCACGGTCAAGTTGAAGTTCTTGGTCGACGGCAAACCCGTCCAGAGTGACGGATGGGAAGTCGATGTCGAA
Source organism: Fimbriimonadaceae bacterium (assembly GCA_019638795.1). Classification (NCBI taxonomy): domain Bacteria; kingdom Bacillati; phylum Armatimonadota; class Fimbriimonadia; order Fimbriimonadales; family Fimbriimonadaceae; species Fimbriimonadaceae bacterium. Next base: position 483,505 of record JAHBTB010000001.1, read on the forward strand.
ACCCGGGCACTTGCCAACGGCCCGCACACGTTCACCGTCGAGGCGTACCAAGACGGCAAACGTGTGGAACAGGTGACCACCAAGGTCAACGTCGAGAACTAGGCTTTCTTGCGACGGCGCAGGAACGGCACCACACCGAGGACCAGCAAACTCGTGGCCGGCTCGGGGACCGCGTTGACCGAGTAGCTCAGCAACGAGGCGTCTGTGTTGGTGTAACCGGTCGCGTCGGCAAAGAAAAGCCCGAGGTCCGAATCAATCTGCGGCATGGCGAAGTCCTTCACCTGCTCGACGCCGTCGATCCAGAAATCGACCGTCTTGGTCGCCTGGTGGCCGACCAGCCGGTAGGTGTGGGTGTCGAATCCGTTGAACGCCACGGCGTTCTGGTTATAGAGCGCCCACCGGTCGCTTGCGATCCCGATCAAGGCGTAGCCGTAGTGGGTGACCACACCGAAGGAGAGCCCGTAGGGACTCACGTTCGACATGCGTTCTTCGGCGGAGATTTGGGCGACCGCCTCCAAAACGAAGTCTGAGTCCGGCATCGGATGTGCCCGCGAATACAGGACGTAGCCCGACCCGCCGTAGGCGGTGCCGGTCAGTTTCTGGTGCAAGGCACCGCCAGAAGCGTCAAAGACCTGGCTCTCTTGAAGCCCGGCCCGGTTGCCCGCCGCCAAGTAGGACCACCCCTGCTGGGTCGGTAACTTTGTCATGTCAAGCGTGAGGGCTTGGCCGACCGTGGCTCCTAGCAACGCGAGGGCTGACAAAACAACGTGGAACTTTTGCATGGCAAACACCTGAGAATCCGATCTTACTCGTAAATATGCGGAATGGCCACGACCCGGACGCATAAGTTTTCCAATGTCAGAATCACCTGACTGTGGCCAAAGAACTCGGGATCACGGCGCGGGCTGACAACTACGCCGAGTGGTACAACGACCTCGTCAAGCGGGCCGACCTCGCCGACAACTCCGTCGTCCGCGGGTGTATGGTCATCAAGCCGCACGGGTACGCCGTGTGGGAGCGAATGCAGGGTGCCTTAGACGCCCTCTTCAAAGCCCACGGCCACGTCAACGCCTACTTCCCCCTCCTCATCCCGAAGTCCTTCCTCAGCCGTGAAGCCGAGCACGTCGAAGGCTTTGCCAAGGAGTGCGCGGTGGTCACCCACCACCGCTTGATGAACTCTCCCGACGGCAAGGGAGTCGTCGTCGACCCCGAGGCCAAGCTGGAAGAGGAGCTGATCATCCGCCCCACCAGCGAGACGATCATCTGGAACGCCTACAAAGGCTGGATCCAGAGCTACCGCGACCTGCCCTTGCTCATCAACCAATGGGCCAACGTCATGCGGTGGGAGTTGAGGCCGCGCCTCTTCCTGCGGACCGCCGAGTTCCTGTGGCAAGAGGGCCACACGGCCCACGCCACCTTCGACGAGGCCGAGGCCGAGGCCAGGTTGATCCTGCATCAGTGCTACCAGAAGTTCATCGAGGAGTGGATGTGCGTCCCCGTCATCGTCGGCCCCAAGAGCGACGGCGAGAAATTCCCTGGCGCGGTCACAACCTACACCTTGGAAGCCCTGACCCAAGACCTACGAGCCATCCAGGCGGGCACGTCCCACAACCTGGGCCAGAACTTCGCGAAGGCCTTCGACGTCACCTTTCAGACCGCGGAAGGCAAGTTGGAGCACGTCTATGCCACGTCGTGGGGAGTCTCTACCAGGCTGGTCGGCACGATGCTCATGGTCCATTCCGACGACAAGGGCTTCGTCTGCCCGCCCCGACTGGCCCCCATCCAAGTCGTGTTCGTCCCAATCGGCCGGGGCGACGAGCGGGCCGCCGTGGACGAGGCGGTGCGGACTCTTGCCGAAGAGGTCAAGGGGAGCACCTGGATGGGCGACAAAGTCCGCGTGCACGTGGACGGGCGCGAGAAGGAGTCTCCGGGATTCAAGTTCAACCACTGGGAGATGCGCGGCGTCTGCCTGAGAGTCGAAATCGGCCCGCGCGACCTGGAAGCCGGGCAATGTGTCCTGGCCCGCCGTCACGACGGCGACAAGCAGACCGTGGCGTTGGGCGAACTGGTCGCCAAGGTCCACGAAGGTCTCGACGCGATGCAGTCGGGCCTCTACGACCGGGCCAAAGCCCTGGCCCAGGCCAACACGCGCCGGGTGGACACGTGGGACGAGTTCCTGCAGGTCTTCGAAGGTGACGGTGGGGTGGGATTCGTGCTCGCCCACTGGGACGGCACCCAAGAGACGGAAGACGCGGTCTCGGCCGCCACCAAGGCGACGATCAGGTGCATCCCACTTGAACCGCACGACCCTGCCGACCTTGAACCCGGTCGGTGCGTCTATTCTGGCAAGCCGAGCCAGCGCCGCGTCGTGTTTGCCCGGGCTTATTGACCCCCGGTCAAGCCAGGCCGAGGGACTCTTCGTGCCCGCACATCACGTTGAAGGTGTGGACGACCTGGGCCGCGCCACACTTGCCGTCCCGGTCAGCCATCGCTTGGACGGTGAGGAGGGTGTTGGGGTCGCCCGGCGTCTGGCGCACGCGGTACACCGCGCCCGGCCGACCCGCGACCAGCGCGGTGTCCCAGTCACCGTCAGCCTCCTTCACAAAGAAGCTCCGTCCATAGCTCTCGTCATAGAGCCCGTCGATCTCGGACATGTCGGACAGCGTGGGCACTTCGACAAGTGCGGTCACGGCCCGCACCCCACCCAAGTCTCGAGGGTCGACCTGAACGACCACGTCCATGCCCAGACCTGCCGAGGTCAGTTCCCGGTCGAGGTCAGGCGCGTCGAAGTCAAAGCTGGCCACGAGAACGGGCGGTTCGGCCACGAGGCCGGCCCGCGCCAAGGGGCCAAGGGCGACGAGCGCCAAGGTGGTCAAAGGAGTCGGCACCGACGCGACGTCCGCGCAGACAAGGGGGTTGTTGTCGCCCAGTTCGACGAGGCCGCCGACCTGCCCTGCGCCGCCGTCAAACCGCAAGGTCCGTCGCCAGCCGCCTTGCTCCCACTGGAGACACCCGGCCGTCGGCGCGCCCTCCCCCCAGCGGACCAAGGGATGGCCGGACAGCATCCCGGCCAAGACCGAGTCAGCACAGGGGGTGAGCGTGACCACGCCTTACTTTCGCCTGATCGTGACGGTGACGGGCAGGACCTGTTTGGCCGCGACACCGCGCTTGTCGGTCGTCGGGACGGTGAGCCTCTGTTCCATTTCGGCCCGCACGGTCATGCCGTCGGCCACGTCCACGTAGACGGTGCCCGAACCGGTCCCTTTCACCTTTGCCCCGTCTAGCTTCATGGCGAGGGAGAGGACGGCGACCTTCTTGCCGCCCACTGTGTCGATCTTCTTCAGTGTCAGGGCGTTCCTGATCGTCATCTTGCCCATCAGGCTTTCGGTCGTCGTCGTGTTGCTCCAGGTCTCGCCGATTCTGAGCGGCCTGTCCGGGAGGCCCGCCAGTTCCGTGGCAGGGGAATCGCCGGACACGGTCTTACCATGGCTGTCGACTTTGGCCGTCTCGACCTTGTCGCTCATACCCTGGACGTTGCGGAACTGGTACTCCAGCGTGGCGACACCGTTCCGGACGTCCTTGACCTTCATGACGTAGGAACTCACCTGGCCGATGGGCTCGCGGGCGCCCGGGACGGTGACTTTAGTGGAGATCGTGTAGGTGTAGGAGTGCCCCTTCTGCCACTTGACCCGGAGAAGGTAGCGGTCGCCCTGCCGGGAAACCTGGGCTGGCGAAGCCAGGGCCAGGACCAGCAACGCCGTACCAGTCCACGGCAGCCTCACTTTAACCTCCTATCTTCAAGAGCTTGATGGTGAAGACGCACGGCTGGTTACCCGTGATCGATTGGTTGCCGGCACCACCGAAGACGAGGGCAGGGGGCAGAGTCAGCTTGCGCTCGCCACCGACCTTCATGCCCCGGATACCGAAGTCCAGACCCCTGATCATCTTGTCCTTGACGCCCGACGTCTCGCCCACCTTGACGGTCACCGGCTTCGAACCCGACGGTCGTTTCTCAGAGTTGTCGAACTCAAGGCCGTTTATGTATTCGCCCTTGTAGTGGAACGTGACCGTGTCACCTTCCTTGACCTCGGGCCCGGTGCCGACCTTCAGGTCGTCCTTGTCGTACACCGTCTCGTCACCTTTCTTGACGACATAAATGACCTTGACGTCGAAATTCAGGTCGGCCTTGGCCGGGATCTTGCCGCTTCCCTCCGGCCCATAGGCCAAGTTGAACGGAATCTCCAACTTGCGCTCGCCGCCCTGACGCATCCCGACGATGCCGAGGTCCCAGCCCTTGATGACGCCACTCGTGCCGGGGGTGTCAGCAAAGCGGACCATCAACGGCATGTCGTTCGGCCCCATGTTGGCGTCGAACTCCTTCCCGTCGCGGAAGGTGCCGCGGTACAAGACCCACACCATGTCCCCTTTGGCGACCTCGGGCCCGTCGCCGACCTTGACGTCGGTCTTGACGAGTTCTTTCAGAGGGGGAAACTTCTGGGATTCATCTTTGGCCGTGCTGCCGTTGCAACCGACAAGGGCGGCACCCAGCAGGGCCAGACAGACGGTCCGACGCATGGGACGCATGGTACCAGCCTCCCGCTTGAGTACACTGAGGGCCCATGGCCGCCAAGGTCGCAAAAGCGGACGGCCCCCGTGGGCCAGCCACCATTTCCAACCGAAAGGCTGGGTTTGACTACCACTTCGTCGACAACGTCGAGGCCGGGCTCGTCCTTGTCGGTTCCGAGGTGAAGAGCCTCTTTCTCGGCCGAGCCAATCTCACCGACGCTTTTTGCCGGGTCCTTGACGGGGAGATGTGGTTGCTCAATCTTGACATCGAGCCCTATGACAAGGCGTCGCGGTTCGGCCATGAGCGAAGGCGCGACCGCAAGCTGCTCCTTCACCGCAAGGAAATCGACGTCCTCGCCCGCAAAGTCCAGGAGAAGGGCCTCTCCCTGATCCCCACCAAGATCTACTTCAAGGACGGCAAGGCCAAAGTCAATATCGCTTTGGCCCAAGGCAAAAAGGACTACGACAAGCGGGACTCCATCAAAGAGAAAGACCAGCGCCGCGCCCAGCAACGCGGCCTGGAAGACTGAGGCTCAGGCGGTCCGCGCCGTCCACATGCGGGCGAAGAGCGAACGGAACACCTCGACCGGGGGCGTGAACCCTGCGTCGGCCAAATCGGCCAAGTATTCGTCAGGGCTGACGGCCACGACGTCCTCGTGGAATCCCTGGACGATGTCTTCCACCTTCTCGGCGTCGAACCCCATACCCAGCACCGACCGCCACAGCGGTTCGTGGGCCCCGGCGACCAGAGCGGCCTCGACGAGGAGGCCGCCTGGTCTCAAGCGGCGGCTGATCTCACCGAAGTGGCCGGCGCGGCCCCGCGGCAAGAAATGCGCGACAAGGAGCTCGGTGGCCACGTCAAACGGGCCGTCGGGGGCATCGGCGACGCCGCCACAAACCAAGGTGACTCGGTCGGCCAAGCCGGACACGGTGAGTTTGGCCCTGGCGATATCGAGCATGTCGGCCGACACGTCGACGCCGACAATGGTCGCGTCGGGGTGGTCGTGGGCCAAGGCCACCGCCTCTTCACCGGTGCCGACCCCGACCACAAGGACCCGGCGCACGTTGTGCTCCAGCAAGGCAGCGGCGCGGGCCAGCCGGTGCATCGCCTCGTAACCGACGACGATCCGCGAAATGATGCGGTCATACCGCTCGGCCCGACCGTCGTCGAAGAGCGGGGTCGTTTCGGCCATGCAAGGAGATTATGCCCGACCGCCGTGACACGGACGGCGCGTCGGCCGTCTGATGCAATGGATGTCCCGGTTCTTGCGCGCTCTTCTCCTCCTTGCCACCAGCGTCCTGCTCGTGGCGGGCCTCGTGGCCGCGCCAGTCCAGGAGAAACCCGCTAAGGGCGAGACCTGGATGGTGATGAAAGTCGAGGGCCGCGGCGAGGTCAAGATCAAACTGGAAACGGCCAAGGCGCCCAAGGCGACCGCCCATGTCATCGCACTGGCGACCCAGGGCTTTTACAACGGCCAGACGTTTTTCAAAGTGATCAAGGAGCCGCGGCCGTTCCTGGTCCAGTTCGGCGACCCCGGCTCGCGAGGTGACACCAAGCAGGAACTGGGCCAAGGAGGCTCAGGCAACCGCGTGCCGTTCGAGGACAGCGGCCTGTCCAACGTCGAGGGTGCGGTCGGACTCAGCACCTTGCCCCGGGACCCCAACAGTGGCGACAGCATTTTCTACATTTGCCTCGCCGAGAGTCGGTTCCTGGACGGGAAATACACTGTCTTCGGCCATGTGGCCTCGGGAATGGACGTGGTCAAGGCCGTGAAGGAAGGCGACAAGGTATCTTCCGTCACGATTCTTCGTGGCTGAAACCCACCGATCCGCCACCGGCGTCTGGCGCGCCGTGCTGCTCCGGCTCCTCTATGGGCTTGTCAGCCTCGTTTTTATTTCTCTCGTCACCTTCATGGCCGACGAGATTGCGCCCGGCGACGCGGCCACGGCGGTCGCGGGGGAAAAGGCGACGGTCGAACAGGTCGACCGCCTCCGTCACCAAATGGGCCTTGACCGGCCTTGGCCGGTGCGCTACTTCGAGTTTGTCGGCCATGCGGCGAGGTTTGAGTTTGGCAAGTCGTATTTCGGCACGAAAGAGCCGGTCAACACGATCATCGGACGGGCCTTGCCCCTCACGCTTCTCCTCGCCGGATCGGCCATCGCCCTCGCCACCATCCTCGGCCTTTCCCTCGGCACCTTGGCGGCGATCTGGCGCGACCGCCCTCCCGACCGGCTGACCCTCACCCTCAGCACCCTCGGCGTGACCGTGCCCAACTTTGTCCTCGCGCCGATCCTGGTGTTCATTTTCGCCGTCCGAATGGACGTCCTCCCCACGACGTGGGAGGTCAAGAGGGTCGCCCCCGACTTCTTCTACCTGGTGCTCCCCGTCATCGTCCTCGCGGCACGCCCCGCGGCGTCGTTGACCCGCCTGACCCGGGCAAGCATGGTGGACACCCTGAGCCAAGAGTTCGTCCGCTTGGCGGTCGCGAAAGGAGTCCCTCCCTGGCAGATCTACTTCAAACACGCCCTGCGCAACGCCGTCCTGCCCGTGCTCACGTCGATCGGCACCAGCTTCGGCTACTTGCTGACCGGGTCGTTCGTCGTCGAGACGATATTCACGATGCCCGGCCTGGGGCACGCCGCCATTGACGCCATCCTGAAAGGCGACACGCCGGTCATCTTGGCCTCGACCCTCGTCTCCGGCGCGCTGTTTGTCCTTGTGAACCTTCTTGTCGACATGGCGTTACCCGTCATCGACCCGCGAATCCGGGAGTCTCAGATATGAGCCTGAAGCGCAACTGGATGTTCTGGTTGGGCATCAGCTACCTCGCCCTGATGGTGCTGTTCGCGATCTTCGGCCCCAACATGCGCCACGCCTGGAACGACCCGATCGGCCCGGCCCGCTTGGGCCCCAGCGCCGAGTACTGGCTGGGCACCGACGAACAAGGCCGCGACGTTTTCGCCCGCCTTGCCTATGGCGCCCGCCTCTCGCTCACAATCGGCCTGACCGTGCAGGTCATCGCGGTGGTCGTCGGGGTCGTCGTGGGGGTCCTGGGCGTCTATGGCCCGCGCTGGATCAGCAACCCGCTGATGCGCCTGACCGACGGCATGTTCGCCTTTCCCGACCTGCTGTTGGCGATCATGCTGGTGGGCCTCTTTGGCATGGGGGCCGGGCCGGTCGTCGCCTCACTTTCCATCGCGGCCTGGCCGTCGGTCGCCCGCCTGGTGCGGACGCAGGTGGCTTCACTCAAGGACAGGGAGTTCGTTGTCGCCGCCCAGGCGATGGGGGCACGGACGCCGTACCTGGTCGTCAAGCACATCCTGCCCCACCTGGCCGGTGTCCTCCTCGCTGTCATGATGGTCGATGTCGCCGCGACGATCCTGAGCGAGAGCACCCTCAGCTTCCTGGGCATCGGCGTCCAGCTACCCGAGGCCAGTTGGGGGAGCATGATCCAGACCGGCAACCTCTACATCAGGAACCAGCCCCTCCTCCTGCTCTGGCCGTGCCTCGCCTTGTCACTGACGATTTTCGCCCTGAACTTCGTCGGTGACGGCCTCAGGGCCATGGCAGACCCGAAAGGGTCCGAAACCCGCTGACAAAAATGTCCACCCGGCCGACACCGGGTGGACATTTGCGGTTTCCTGGCCGACTATCCTACTTCGCGGCGGTCCATGCCTTCCACAGGGCCTGCTTCGCAAGGTTGCCGTCGGTAGCTGGGGTCACCCGGTAGCTGGCGACCTTGTTCTCCGCCACCTTCACGGTGGTCGTCTTCGTCTCCGTCCCCCGCTTGTAGGTCACCTCGATCGCGTCCCCGATCTTGGCTCCGGTCGCGGCCACACTGACCGCCCTGAAGCCACGGAAGCCCGACTCCACGTTGTCCTTGCCGACCTTGAGCACCACGTCACCCTTTTGCAGGTCACCGGACTCGCCGTTGGTCTCATTGACGACGACGGGGGCGTCGGCCCCCGTGACCGTGACGGTGAAGGGCATGCGCGGCAACGACCGCTCGGTCTTCTCCATGTTGACCCCGACCTTGGCGAGTTCTTCCTCGACGGGTAGTTCGCCCGGCGTCATGATCCACTTGTCGTAAAGAGCCCCGAACTCAGGCCCGCCATGCTTGATGAGCGTCGTCCGGATGCCGTCCTCGGGAAAGCCGGGCTTGCCGTTGCACTGGGCGAAGAGGTCGTGGACCACGTCGTCCAGCGTCACCTTACCCGCCGACCGGTCGCGTAGCTCGATGTCAAAGCACATCCCCGCCAACCATCCGAAGGTGTAGTAGTCGAGGCGGTTACCGGTGGAGCTACCCCGGCCGTTGTCGGCCTGGTCCAGTGTGTAGCTGGCGTCGTAGATCGTCGAAGTCAGGCGGGCGGGGTTCCGCCGCGCCGCCGTCACGTGCCGGGCGGCTTCTTCCTGGATGAACTCCGGTGCGGCCAGGCCCGAACGGGCCAGGGTGACGCTGGCATAGTAGTCGGTCACGCCCTCCAGCCACCACAGGGCCCCCGTGCGGGGCAACCTCTGGTAGTCAAAGGGGCCGAGGACCGAGCTTCGGATCCGCTTGACGTTCCAAGCATGGAAGTACTCGTGCGCCATGACGCTCTTGGTGCCCGTGTTGAAGCCGGTCGCCATGCCGACTTGGGTGCTGCTCAGGTGCTCCAGACCCCAACCGCCACCGGGCGAGTCCATGACCGAGACGTGCCAGACGTACCGGTCGAACGGCAGCTTGCCCCAGAACTTGACCATGAAGTCGCTGATCTGGCTCAGGGTCTGGACGACTTGGGGTCGCTTCAGTTTGTCGACCGGGCCGGAGTGATAGACGATGGTGTGGGGCACCCCGCCCGACATGTACATGTCGTGAGGGAGGTCACCGGCGCTCACCGGGTTGTCGGCCAAAACGTCGTAGGTCGGGGCGTAGAAGCTGTTCTTCCCCGAGTCAGGGTTCAGGCCGACATAGACGCCCCAGTCCGAGGGGCACACCACCTTCAGGTGGCAGGGCTCGTCCTTGCGGCCGACCAGGTACAGGTACGTCGAAGGGCCGGCCAGGTGGAACCGGTCCTTTACCGGCCCGGTGACGGTGTAGCTCGCTTCGACTCGTTGCGCCTTGTCGACCGACACCTTCCAGGTCTCTTTGTTCGGTTTGGCCACGGTGAGCGGCTTACCGTCTTCTCCGACCATCCGGAAGTCGGCGACGCGGGCGGCGTAGTCTCCCAGGCCGTAGGCACCCGGCGACCAGCGCGGTATCTGGAGTTCAGTGTCGCCCTTGGCGGCGTCGAAAGCGATGCGGACGACAAGACCCTTGGCGCCCGGGGCGGCTTGGACCGTGTACCAAACGTCGGCCTGAGCGATGCCTGCGGCAAGAAGGGCGCCGATGCCCAACAACCAGTTCTTCATGGCGAGGCCGGTATACCTTCCGGGTGTCCCCGATAGGAAAGGGTGGGCGAGCGTATTCGCCTCACGGGGACCAGGACCGCCCGGACCCGGACGGCAAACTGCTGGCGATGAACGGTTACTTGGAGACGTGGCGGTTCACCCGCGGTCGACTGGCCCCCAGCTGGGAAGACCTCAGCGAGGCCCAACTGGCGTGGAAGTCGCCCGAAGGTGAAGGTCCGATCGCCGACATCCTCGCCCACATCGCCGGGTGCGAGCATTTCCTGGGTAAGCGCCTATTGGGCGAGGATCCCCGCGCCACGGAGCGCGACGCGAAGCTGGACGACAGCGCCAGAGCCGTATTCTTGAATGACGACCCGTTCCCCTGGGGGGCCGAGGAAATGTCCAAGACAGGCCTGCAGGCGATGCTGGACGAGACCGCCGCCTCGACGGAGCGCGCCCTTAGCGACGGGTTGGCCCGGAACCACGACTCCGACCAAGACAGCCCGCTCGGGGCGACGATCAAGGGTTCGGGAGCGGCCCAGCGCATGGCCCAGCACGCCGGATACCACACCGGCCAAATCTGGATGGTCCGTCGCCACCCCCAGTTCCCGAAAGACTGAACCGGTCGGCTGGTATCCTTGGCGTCCGATGTTGGGCCGCAGACCACCGGCGAGCGAACCGAACCCGAACTTCATTCAGTGCCAGAGTTGTAAGAAGACTCTGTTCGCCGCCGAGTTCGATTCCAACCTTCGCGTCTGCCCGTCGTGTGGGTTTCACCACCGACTGACTTGGCGTCAGCGGGCCGAGTACACCTTTGACAAGGGCTCGTTTATCGAAACCGACACCGGACTTGCCTCGCTGGACCCGCTCAACTTTCCTGATTACGCCGAGAAGCACGGGCAGGCCCAAGCCAAGACCGGAATGGCCGACAGTGTGGTCTGTGGCACGGCGAAGCTGGAGGGCAGACCGGTGAGCGTCGCCATCAGTGACTTTCACTTCATGGGCGGTTCGATGGGGAGCGTCGCTGGTGAGAAGATCACGCGGGCCCTAGAGCGCGGGGCCGAGGAAGGCATGCCCGTCATCATCTTTTGCGCCAGCGGCGGCGCACGCATGCAGGAGGGCCTTCTTAGCCTGATGCAGATGGCCAAGACGACCGCCGCCGTCGAACTCTGCCGCACACGCGGTGTGCCCTACATCGCCGTCTTCACCGACCCGACCATGGCCGGAGTCCTGGCCAGCTATGCCTCGGTGGCCGACGTCATCTTGGCCGAGCCCAAGGCCCTTGTCGGCTTTGCCGGCGCACGGGTCAGTAAGCAAGCCCAGGTCGTCAAGGCACCGGACGACTTCCAGACGGCGGAGTTCGTCCTGCGGTCCGGAATGCTCGACCGCATTGTCAACCGGCGCGACATGCGCGGCACCCTCTCGGCCCTGGTCCGCCTGCTTGGCGGCCACCTGGACCGAACGGAGGCCCACGTTGGCTAAGAGTTGGAAAGAATGGGAAAAGCCGATCCTTGAGCTCGAGGAGGGGATCGACAAACTCAACCAACTGATCGCAGTCGAGCGCGACTTCGAGAAGAAGGCCGCCCTGACCGTCCGGGCCCAAGAGTTCACCGAGAAACTCAACAAGTTCATCGACGTCCGGTACAGCCGTCTCGGCCCGTGGGAGAAGGTGCTCGTCGCACGTGCCGAGACGCGGCCCTACACCTTGGACGTCGTCGCGGCGGTCTTTGACGAGTTCGTGGAGTTGGACGGCGACCGCCGCGTCGGGGCCGACCACGCCGTCGTCGCCGGCCCGGCTTCCCTGGAGGGCAGACCCGTCATGGTCGTCGGCCAGCAAAAGGGCCGCAACATTCAGGAGCGCACCCACCGCAACTTTGCGATGGCCAAGCCCGAGGGGTACCGCAAGGCGATCCGCATGTTTGAGATGGCCGAGCGGTTCCGGATGCCCGTGGTCACCATCGTCGACACCCCCGCCGCCGACCCCGGCGTCGAAAGCGAGAGCCGGGGCATCAGCGAGGCGATCGCCGCTTCGATGCTGGCGATGTTCGGGCTCACCGTGCCCGTCGTCTCCGTCATCATTGGCGAAGGCGGGAGCGGAGGGGCCATCGGCATCGCGGCGGCGAACCGGGTGCTGATGCTTGAACATTCGGTGTACAGCGTCATCCCGCCCGAAGGCTGCGCCGCCATCTTGTGGCGTGACCCGGCCAAGGGCCCCCAGGCCGCCGCCGCCCTCAAATTGACGGCCCAGTCGGCCTTGGAGCTTGGATTGGTCGAAGAAGTGATCCCCGAACCGTTCGGCGGGGCCCACCGCGACCCCGGCGAATCAGCGGCTCGGGTCAAGGAAGCGCTTGTGCGCCACCTTGCCGAAGTCGGGGCCGGCTCCCCAGCCGAAATCAAGCAAGCACGATACGACCGCTTCCGTGGCCTGGGGCAGTGCACGGACTCGTAGCGGACCTCGATCACCGACAGAGGCCACAATAGGGCGTGCCCGACTTCGCCGCCCTCGACCGTGAACTGTTCCGGGCGGTCCACATCGGATGGCACCAAGACTGGCTGGACAAGCCCTTCTTGCTCGTGACCTACACGGGAGACGGCTGGCAACTGGTGCCACTCCTCCTCGGCCTCTTCAAGAAGGAGTGGCGGCCGACGCTCCTGCCCGCCGTGGCCAGCTACCTGCTTGCCGGGGCGGTGCGGATCGTGATCATGCTCGGCGTCAACCGGGAGCGGCCAAGCAACTTGGCCTTCGCCCACCCCCTGGAGCAGATCACCGGCAACACCAGCTTCCCCAGCGGCCACACGACGACGACTTGGGCGATCGCCTTGGCGGTGGTTCTCTTTTGCTCCGGCCCCCGGGCGAACTGGATCCGGGCCGCAGTGGTCGCCTGGGCCGTTCTTGTCGCGGTGAGCCGGGTGTACATCGGCGTCCATTATCCGACCGACGTGGTGGGCGGGGCCGCCCTAGGGGCCCTGGCCGCCGGTGTCGTCCGCCTCGTGTGGCCCGCCCCCCGACCAACCACGGAAGGCGACTCCGGCATCAAGGCATAGGGACGGTCAGGTCCTGAACGTGCAGTCGATGACGACGTCCTTGATGTGCGCCTTCGTCCGCAGGATCTTCGAGATGATCTCGACTTCCTTTCTTGCGTCGGGGGGCCCACCCTTGATCACCCCGATGGCACCGCGGATATAGCAGACGCCGTGGGTCACGCGCAGGTCGGCGCGGGTCGTGTCGAGCATCCGCTTGCTGAACTCTTGCCGCACCATCTTGTTTGCCGCGACGTCATTCGGATCGGCCATGGCGTGATTGTACTAGCGGCGTCCTTGCGCCGCATGCCCGGGAAAAAAAGAAACCGCCCCCTCACCACGTGGCGAAGGGGCGGTTCTGGGTCCAGGTCAGGCGCTGGGCTCTTCCGCGGCGGCTGACTGCATGCCCGAGGCCATGCTGCCCCGCTTCGACCAGTAGATGGCCACGGCCAAGGCGACGGCGGCAATAACGGTCACGGTGATGAGCACGCCTTGCGACCACGGTTGGATGACCTGCGGCGCGATGAGCAACGCGACCAGGTTCATGACCTTGATGAGCGGGTTCATCGCAGGGCCGGCGGTGTCCTTGAACGGGTCGCCGACCGTGTCGCAGACGACCGCGGCCTTGTGCGCGTCGGTACCCTTGCCGCCCCACAGTCCGTCCTCGATCAGCTTCTTGCTGTTGTCCCACATGCCGCCCGAGTTGGCGAGCATGACGGCCAGCAACTGGCCGGAGAGGATCGCACCGGCAAGGAAGCCGCCCAAGGCCTGGGCGCCGACGAGGTTGTACTCCACGCCGCCGATGTTGGTCGTCGGCTGGCCGATGGCGAAGCCGAACGCGACCAGCACGGGGAAGCCGATAGCCAGGATGCCCGGGCCGATGAGTTCCTTCTGCGCCGCGGCCGTGACGATCGCCACGCACTTGGCGTAGTCGGGCTTGCTCGTGCCCTCCATGATGCCCTTGTCAGCGTGGAACTGCCGACGGACCTCGTTGATCAACTCGAAGGCCGCCCGGCCCACCGCGTTGATGGAGAACGCGGAGAACAAGAACGGGGCCGCGCCGCCGATGAGCAGGCCAAGGAAGATCTGCGGGATCTCCAACCTCATGCCGGCCTGGGCCAGCTGGCCTTCTTCGACAAAGGCATGGAACAACGCGACCGCGGCGACGACCGCCGTCGCGATGGCAAAGCCCTTGGTGAGGGCCTTGGTCGTGTTGCCCGCGGCGTCCAGCAACTGGACGCGACGCGCACCTTCCGCGTTCTCGTGGCCGGCGCCCGACATCTCGAAGACGCCCTGGGCGTTGTCGCTGATCGGGCCGAAGGTGTCCATCGCGAGGATGAACCCGGTGGTGGTCAGCAATCCGAGGCCGACAAGGGCGATGCCGTAGAAGCTCAGGATGTACCCGCCGTACACCGCCGCCGGGAAGACGACGAGCGGGACGATCAGTGACAGGACGATGGCGAACAGGCTGAACACCGAGCTCTCTTGGCCGTAGGCAAAGCCAGAGATGATCATCGGGGCCGGGCCCGCGCTCGCCATGTGGCCGAGTTCGTTGACCGGCTTCTTGTGCAGGCTGACGTAGTAGTCGGTGAGGGCCTCGAAGGCGAACGCCATGAGGACGCCGAAGAGGATGCAGACGAGGAACGTCCACCAGGGGACGACCTTGCTGTCGACCTTGCCCGTCGTCACCGTGGCCGGCTTGGGCTGGACCGCGTTCGGGTCGGGCTTCTCAAAGAAGCCCTTCACCTTGTCGACGGAGTCCTTATAGACCTGCAGGTTGGTCCGCAGGTTGAACACCGGGACACCCTTGCCCTGGGTGTCGACGCCAAAGGCGAGGGAACCGTCCTTGGCGGCGAAGACCTTGACGGGGAGCGGGGTGCCGACGGGCACGACTTTGTTGCCCGGCGTCATCTTGGTGAAGCTCTCGAACTGGGTGGTCTTCTCCTTCTCGGTCATCGGCCCGACGAAGGTGTGGATCGTCTGGACGTTGTCGACCGGCTTGGAGTCGGCACCCATGCTCGGGCTGTTTTGGGTCAGTTCGACCTCATAGACAAAGAGCGGCTGAGCCTTCAGATACTCGCCCAGCGACTGATAGCTCGGCTTTTCGTTCGGGTTGGCCGGGGGGACGGCGACGGTGTAGGTGCCCGCGACACCCTTCGTGTCGGAGAGGTCGACCGCCGAGTATTTCGGCTCGTTCTCCGGCACCTTGGGAAGCTGGTCTTCCGACATGCCGAGGATGCTCGTGACGAGTTGCTCGGTCTGCTCGCGCATGCCGAGGTCTTCGATCGCTTTCTCCTTCAGGATGTCCGTCGCCTTGACGTCCTCGACCTTCTTGCCGTTGGCCTTGGCATAGTTGGCTCGGGTGTCGCGAATGGTCTTCACCGTGTCGACGACAAGGTGGGCCTGGCTGACGAACTGGTTGGTGTTGACCTTCGAGCCGGTGCCGCCCATCATCACAAAGGCGAGGGCAAGGGTGCCGACGACGCTGATGACGGCCGAGCTGACAAAACCGCGGCGGATCGACTTCAACGGGTCGTCGTTGAGGTTGTCGCTGCCTTTGACCATGAAGATGCCGATGATCGAGGCGACGATGCCGATACCACGGGCCATCAGGGCGAAGAGGACGAGTTTCATCCAGGTCGCTTGGTCGAAGATCACCGCCGTGGCGGCGCCCAAGACGATCGCGGCGACAAGGGTGACCTCGTAGCTCTCGAAAACGTCGGCGGCCATGCCGGCGCAGTCACCGACGTTGTCACCCACGTTGTCGGCGATGACGGCCGGGTTACGCGGGTCGTCCTCGGGGATGCCCGCCTCGACCTTGCCCACCAAGTCGGCGCCGACGTCGGCGGCCTTGGTGTAGATGCCGCCGCCGACGCGCATGAACAGCGCCGCGAGCGAGCCGCCGAAGCCGAACCCGACCAAGAGTTTGGTGGCGTCCGCGCCGGCAAAGAGGAAGATGAGGGTCGCGCCGAGGAGTCCGAGGCCGACGGTAAGGAGACCGGCGATCGCACCGCTCAAGAACGCCGTCTCAAGGGACGACTTGTAGCTGGTCAAGGCGGCGTGGGCCGTGCGCATGTTGCCGTTGACCGCCGAGTCCATGCCGACGTATCCCGCGATGTAAGAGGCACCGACGCCAAGGATGAAGCAGACGACCATGAGGATGGCCACGGTCTGGCCAAAGGTCGGCTGATACATGAAGAACAGGAGGACCGAAAGTATGAGGATGAAGACACCCATCAACCGGGCCTGCTGCCGCAGGTAGGCCAAGGCACCTTCCCGGATCGCCCGGCCGACCTCCTGCATCCTCTCGTCACCGGGCGACTGGTTGAGGATCTTGCCCCGGATGTAGAAGGCGGTGGCGATGGCGACGACACCCAAGGCCAACGAGATGTACAGCATCATCTTGTCCTGGGCGGAGAAGACGAGCTTCACGTCGGCTTCGGACGCACAGGCCATGGCCGGGACAAAGAGCGTCAAAAGGAGGGATAAGAGCCAGGCGAGCGGCTTCCTGCCGGTACGCCCCAATTGGGCCAAGGTCGTCATTGATCGGATCTCCATCGCGGTCGAAAGCTTGTCGGTCCGCCCTCGTCCTTACAACGTGAAGGGGCCTGACAAGGCCCCCGGGGCGTCCGTTCCGAGGCACGATACCCGAACTGAACTTGATCCGACTAGGCGGGCGGCCTCAGCCGTTCGACTCTTTGAAAAATGCTTGCGCCCCGTGAGACTCGATCTGCGCCTTGAGCATCTCGGCCTTCCGTCGGGGGATGCCGCTCAAGAGCGTGACCGGAGCCTCTTCGATGATCTGCTTGACCTGGTTCCGGTTTAGGGCGAGCATGTGTTGGAGGCAGTTGATCACCTCTTCATGCTTGTTGCCGGGGTCGGCGAGGGTCAGGTCGTACGGCGCGTTGTCGTCACTGGCCGCATACGTCGAGAACGCCTTGGTCGGACCGTCCTCGTCGTCGGTGGCGATGGGGATGACGCGGTCGCACTCCTCACAAATGAGCCCGGTGCTCTTCTCGCTGTAAAAGTTGAGCGTGTTGCAGTAGCCGCACCGTACCTGGAACACGCGGAGCATCCGGCCGTCCTGGAGCGGCACCATCCGGTTGCAGTGGACGCAGCGGAAGTCGCTGGTCGGTTGTTCGACAAGGTGGTTCTTCTTATTACAGAACGGGCACTCGACGGTGATGTCGGGGATCTCGCGCGTCTTGTTGTACTGGACGACGGCGTAGACCACCGCGGCAAGGCCGGCGACGAGCACCATGATGCCAAAGACCAGCCACAGTTGGAAGTAAGCGAGGATCACGACCGCCGCTCCAATGGCGATGACCCCCGGGATTCCCGCCATCAGGGCGCGCTGCACGTACTCTTCTTTGATGTCGCTGCTGCGTCGAGACTCCGACATGCTGACCTCCTGCTCCCCGCCCGTAGTATAGCGGGTAGGGAGCAGAACTGAACTCAATTCGTCGCGCGACTTAGCGGAAGCGCCAGATGGCGTTGCTGGTCGGCGACTTGATCGCACGGACGGACATGGACTTGGCGTGGCTGTCCCCGAAGATGATCGGGGTCGACCCGTCGTCTTTGCCCGTCTGGCCGTAGCGGGCGTGGATCGGCTTCAACTGGGACGGACTCAGCGACCCGCCAAGCTCGGCGACCAAGTCCCGGTCGCTGACCAGGGGCCTGGCCAACCTGAGGTCGGTCAGGGTCTCGCCGTTGTAAAGGGTGCCGTTGTCAGGCCCGACGACATAGCCGCGGTACTTGTTGGCGGTCGGCCCGTCCGGTGTGTTCGCGAACAGGGCGACCTCGGCCGGCGCCTCCATTTGGCTGAGTGTCGCCGCAGAGGTGAAGCCCTCGCACCCAAACGAGACGGTGTTGGGAGCGCAACCCAGGCTGTCGATCGCGGTCGTCCCGCTGTAACCGACGCTCTGGGGGCCACGGTTGGCCCAGCTGTCCGCATACTTGCTGGTGCTCGAACCCGGGGCGATGAAGATCTGCTTGTTCTTCACATAGGCGTACATGGAGGTGGTCCAGATGCGGGCCGGGTCCGTCGTGCTGGCGTCGTAGTTTGTCGAGGGGACAAAGGTGTCGTCATAGTCCTCGGCGTAAATCTGCACGGCCAATCCTAGCTGGCGCATCTGGGAGAGGCCGGCCGCCTTCTTGGCGGCTTCCTTGGCCTGGGCAAAGACCGGGAAAAGGATCGCGGCGAGAATCGCGATGATCGCGATGACGACGAGGAGTTCGATCAGGGTGAACCCCTGGTTCTTGGTGGTCGGCTTGGACATGGCGTGGCTCGGCCCCGCACAGGGGCCCAACACCTTTGTAGCACAAATCACGCCGACCGTCAAGAAAGTGTCAAGGAGCTTGGCCCGCGTCAGGCCTGAGTTCCCGGGCCACCGCGCTGTTCCCGACCGCGTTGTCCATCGGGTGGGCGTTGGGGTCCACGGCAGGGATGACCAAACCCGTGTTCTGGGTCTGTTGCAGGACGGTGAACCCAAAGTTCTTTCCCATGTCCTGCATGACCAGCTTGGCGGGCTGCTGACGATAATCCGCTTGGATGTCGATGTCAGGCATACCGGGCCCGAACTCCAGAGAGATACCCGCCTGTGCCGCCACGGCCTGCAACGCGGCCATGAGGGTGGTCCGGTCGCTGGATATGGTCACCGGCACATCCCACGGGGTTTTGGGCCGCTCGGGCTGGGGTGGGACCGGGTCCTGCACTGGCCCCGTGCCGCCGTTCTTAGGCACGACCTCCGCCTGTCCCACCACGGGTGCCTTGTCCTTCGGGGGCATGACCTGAAGCGGAGGGTTCTGGTGGGTGACCACTTCTTTGGCGCGGTTCTGGGCGTCCATCCACCGCGTGACCGAGACCGTCGCGAACACCAGCGAGCCCAGGACCAAGGTCGCCGCCACCGGCACGGCCCAACGGTTGGTCGTCGGCATGGGCAAGGGGTCGCTGACCGGGACGAACCGTTCCTTTGCCTTGTTGGCGGGCTTCAACCCCTTCAGGCCCCGCACCATGCGGACGCGCTGGGTCAACTCCTGCATGTACTCGGGGTACCGGGCGACGAAGGCGTCGAGTGCGGCCTGGTCGTTTGACTCGGCCAGCTCCCACATCGCGGCGTCGATGGCGGGCGGCAGTTTCACGACGTGCCTCCTTCGTAGAACGTGCGGAACCGTTCCCGGGCGCGGAACAGCCTTGTCTTGGCCGCGTTGGCGCTGCACCCCAGGCTGTCAGCGATCTCATGGAGGCTCAGTTCGTCCCAGTAGAACAGGGTGAGCAGGGCGCGGTCAGAAGGGTGGAGCCTGGCCATGGCCGCGGCGATGGCGGGGTCCTCGGCCTCGATCTCGGGAGCGTCCTCCGCCTTGTCGTAGGCTTCGGTCAAGGGCACTTGGTGCCGACGCGAGCGGCCCCGCCTGGCCTGCTGGATGCTCCGGTTGACGGCGATGCGGAAAAGCCAGGTGCTGAACTTAGACCGTCGGTCAAACCGGGCCAAGTGCCGGTAAACGAGGGTGAAGATCTCCTGGACGGCGTCGGCGGCCTCTTCGTGGTCGAGCAAGATGCCGCGGGCGATGGCAAAGACCTTGTCGTGGTAACGCTCGTAGAGCGTCTGGAAAGCGTCCATGTCGCCGGCAGTGGCCCGCTCGACAAGGCGCAAGTCCTCGTCGTACGGCAGGCTCTTTCCAGGCTCGTAAACCGCTGACACCACTGACCTCAAAGACGCGCCGCGTGCAAGCGGGTGTTACCGACAGGTCCCGGCCGACTAAGCACTGGTCAGCCTCAATGCGAACCCTTCAGTGACCGCGCCGAGGGCCAAGACGTTCAAAGCTAGCAAAAACACCGTGGCCGCCACCCACCCGTACTTGGCCTTCGACCCACTCCAGTAAACCACCCCCATTCCGAACACCGTCGCCAGAGGGAGCATGGCCGGATAGAGGTAGCGGGCCTGGCCCTGGAAATACTGGAGGTTGAACCGGACGAACAGGACGGTCACGAGGAGGACGGTCAAGGCATTGAGCATATGGAACGCCTGGGGGTCGCTGGCCGGACCGTCCCCGACTTCGTCCCGACCTGCCTTTCGCGCCTTGACGAGGGACAGGACCGCCCCGGCGGCGACGAGACCCAACACGGCAAAGACCGCCGCGTAGAACGTGCCGGACGCTTCCGCCCCACCAGACTCCATGATGAAGATGTCCATGTAGCCGAAAGCCCCGACGAAGCTGCGGGACGTCCACCACAAGACCATTTGCGTCCAATAGGCCACCGGCCCAAACCCGTCGATGAACACGCTGGCCTGCGGCGAGTTCTTAAACGCCAGGTTGAACACGTTGACGGCGAAGTAGTCGCCGTACACCGCCTTGTTCCGCGCCAGCCAGGGTAGGGCGACGACCAGTCCGACCAAGCACGACCACATCCACCCCAACGCCTGGCCCCGTCGGGGGCTCCGGTACGAGAGATAGGCGGCGGCAAGCAGGACGGGCAAGAGGACCAAGCCGGTGGTCTTGGTCAAGATCGCGAGGCCAGCGCACAGGCCCGCCGACACCCATGTCGCCCGAGTGAGGCCGGTCGAGAACCCCTTGGCGACAAACGCGAGGCACCAGGTGCAGAGGCAGTAGAGCAGCGGGTCGTTCGTCACCGCGGCATGCAGTGCGACGCTCATCGGCATCAACCCGGCGAACGCCGTCGCCGCCAGAGCGACGTCGTCGTCTCCCATGCCCCACCGGACCGCCATAAAGACTCCCCACAGCGTCACAAGACCGACGAGGAGGTTGGGAAGCCGCGCCACGAACCCGGAGCCGGCCTGGGTCGGGTCGCTCCCGGTCAGCTTGCACCACCCGGCTTCGACGATGTAGTAGAGCGGAGGCTGATGTCCCTGGTAGTTCTCGCCTAGGTCGGGGTCGGCGGGGTCGAGCACGGGGAAGCCCTTGCCGTCCATCAGGCGGCGGACGTAGTTGGCGTGCTGCCGTTCGTCGGGGGCCCCGACGTCGGGCACCTTGGCCGGCCGCCCGTCTGGCCCTCGCTGATAGCGCAACTGGCCCGGCTGGCGATAAGGCGTCTTGGCGTTGTAGACGGCGCACAAGCAGGCAAAGAGCGCGGCGATCACCCAGAAGGCGGCAGGGAGGCGCATTCCTGGCGATTGTAGTCGGTCCGTCCCAAGAGCGGTTACAATGCAGCGTACAGGCCCGTGATCCTGTAACCTTTCTCGTAGGAGTGAATGCAGAAATGAAGAACCGCGCTACGTGGGCCGCCACCTTGGGCACGATCGGTCTCGCCGCCGTCGTGACCGCCGCCATGACCGGCGCATCGGCCATGGACAAGTTCGACCAGAAGCTGGAGGCCGCCCAAGGCCTCGACGTCCAGTTCACCGTCCGGGAGTTGGGCGGCGCGCCCGCCAACTACCATGTCACCCTGGCCAAGCCAAACAAGGCGAGGGTCGAGACACCCGAGAAGTCCGTCGTCGCCGACGGCCAGACGATCACGACCTACCTGAAGAAGGACAAGGTCTACTACAAGCACCCGCAGACCGACTCGGCGCTTCTCGCCGTCTTCGACGAGCAGGGGCTCTCGGTCTGGAGCGGCTTCTTTGACGCCAAGGCCAAGGCCCGGCACGCCGACGCCAAGAGTGCGGGCACCATCAACCTCGGCGGCACCAATTTCGACGTCGTCAAGCTCAGCGACAAGACCGGGGAGACCGTGACCACCTTCTACATCGACAAGAGCGACTCGATCGCCAAGAAGGTCGATTTCCAATCCAAGGTCATGGGCAAGGACGCGAACACGTTGCTCAACACGAGCATGGTCGCCCTGAAGGCCGGCGACGTCTTCGCCTTCAACGCGCCGGACGGGAGCAAGGAGGTCGCTGAGGCCGACTTGACCGCCGGGCACTGGCTCTATGACTGGGACCAGGCGATGACCGCCGCCAAGGCGACCGGCAAGCTCGTGATGGTGGACTTCATGGCCAGTTGGTGCGGCCCCTGCAAGATGCTGGAAAAGGAGTCCTTCCATACCAGCGCCTTCAAAGAGGAAGCCAAGGACTTTATCCTGCTGAAGATCGACATCGACCAAATGCCCGGGCTCGCCCAGCGGTATGGCGTCGAGGCGATCCCGAACGTGCAGTTCTTGGACAGCAACGGCAAGGTCGTGCACAAGTGGCTCGGTTACATCCCGCTTAAGGAAGTGCTTGGCCACATGCGCACCGCCAAGTCGGCCCGCCCCTAACCCAAGCCGGTCTCGCGACCGAACATAACGCATAAGCCCGGCGGCCCAATTGGGGCCGCCGGGCCCTAGGTTGGACAAGCTCACTGGTACACTCTGGAGCCACGTCCGCCCGCCTTTCCACAGCGGCAGGAGCAGCGATTTGGCCACAACATCCCCGACGCGCACCGCAAAGTCTGACAGTGCGTCAGACAATCTTCCCCAACGCCCTGGCGACGCACTTGGTGAGAAGGAACACCGCGAGCTTCTCAACCAACTCTTTCTCGCCCGTTACTTTGACGTGCGCTTGATCAAAGAGAAGAAGCGCGGCCGCCTGAAGGGGACCTTGTATTCGTCCCATAACCAAGAGGCCGTCTTGGTCGGCTCGCTCTTCGGTCTGGAACCAGAAGACTGGATCAGCCCGATCCACCGCGACATGCCCGCCTTCTTCCTGAAGGACTTTCGCGCCGGTTGGCGCAATCCCGAGCGGATGGGCATGAGCATCCAGGAGGTCTGTGCTCAGGTGTGGGGCAGGACAGGTTCACCCGGGCGCGCCCGCGACAACTGGAGCCACATCGGCAGCAGCCGCGCCCACATCATCCACTCGACTTCCATGCTGGCCGGCACGATCCCCGCAGCCTGCGGCGTCGTGCTCGCCGACCGGCTTCGGGGTAAGTCGACCGTCGCCCTCACCTATAACGGAGAAGGTTCGACGGCCCAAGGGGTGTTTCACGAGGCGGTCAACTTCGCCGCCGTCCACAAGCTCCCGGTGGTCACCATCATCGAGAACAACCAGTGGGCGTATGGCACACCGACCGAGTTGGAGTACTCGTTGCCCGACTTTGCCCGCCGCGCCGACGGCTACGGCATCCCTGGTCTGATCGCAGACGGCCAAGACGTGGTGGACGTTTACAACAAGGTCATGCAGGCGGTCGACCACGCCCGATCGGGCAAGGGCCCGAGCATCGTCGAGTGCAAGACGTTCCGTGCCTACGGTCACGGCGACCATGACGACGACCGGGCCGCCAAGTACCGGCCATCCGACGGTGTCGAGCATGGCCGTCGCCGCGACCCCATCGCGGTGATGAAGGAGCGGATGCTGAAGCTGGGGTACCTGACCCAGGAAGAAGCTGACGCCCACCCGGCCGAGAACAAGGGCGCCGGCGAAGTGACCGACGCCGACTTCCCGCCCGAAGTGGTCGCCTACATGACCGAAGGCGTCGAGTTTGCCGTGGCCCAGCCCGTACCGGAAGCAGAAGAGGGCGGCATGTGGGTCTTTGCGGAGGGAGAGTGATGTCGACCGTGGAAGCCCCGACCCGTACCAAGGTCAATTATCTGAACGCGATCAAGTCGGCGATCTTCGAGGAGTTCGAGCGCGACCCCGACCTGATCGGCATGGGCGAAGACATCGGCCTGCTCGGCGGCGCCTTTGGTGTCACCGAAGGGCTGCTCGCCAAGTTCGGCCGAGAGCGTGTCTTTGACATGCCGATCAGTGAGGCCGCCATCGTCGGCACCGCGTGCGGCCTGTGCCTGAACGGCAAGCGCGTCATGGTCGAGATGCAGTTCATCGACTTCATCTCCTGCGGCTTTGACCAGATCGTCAACATGACGGCGACGTACCACTACCGCACGGCCGGTGAAGTGAACATCCCGATGGTCATCCGCGGCCCGGCCGGAGGCTACGGCGGCGGTGCGCTGTACCACTCGCAAATGAACGAGGCTTGGTTCGCCAACTCTCCGGGCCTGAAGATCGTCTGCCCCTCCACCCCGTCGGACGCCAAGGGCCTGATGAAGTCGGCCCTCCGCGACCCCAACCCGGTCATGGTCTACGAGATGAAGGAGTTGTACCGGCGTCGCGACATCGAAGAGGAAGTCGCCGACGGTGACGACGCCCTGGTGCCGATCGGTAAGGCGCGGGTGCGCCGCGAGGGTGAGGACGTCACCATTGTCACCTACGGCAACAACGTCTACCACGCCCTTGCCGCCGCCGACAACCTCGCCAACGAGGGTTACTCCGCCGAGGTCGTCGATATCCGAAGCCTTGTCCCGCTTGACGAGGCCACGATCAAGGAGTCCTTGGCCAAGACAAACCGACTCCTTGTCGTCAACGAGGCCCCGCGCACCTGCGGGTTCGCCGGTGAGATCCTCGCCCGCTTGGCCGAAGAGTCCTTCGAACTGCTCGACGCCCCTCCCATGCGCGTGACCCGTCTCGACACGCCCGTCCCGTGGGTGAAGCCGCTTGAAACCTTTGTCCTCCCCAGTGTGGACAAGGTCACCGAGGCGGCGATGCGCCTCTGCCGGTATTGACCGGTCTGCGCCCAAGCCCGTTTCCGCGCCGCGGAGACGGGCTTCCTCATGCCCCGTCTTCAGGTCGGCCGCCGCAAAAGGCCAGCATGACGACCTCGCGGGCCCCGCACCGCTTCAATTCCTGACCGCACGCCACCGCCGTGCCGCCCGTCGTCACGACGTCGTCGAGCAGGACCACCGACTTTCCCCTGACGTATCCCGGTTCGGCGACGAAGGCGCCGACCAAGTTCCTGAGGCGTTCTGGGGCAGACAGGCCGACTTGCGGCCGGGTGTGGCGGATCCGGGCGAGCGCCGCAGGCACGACTCTCTCGGGTGGCAATCCACCGGCCAAGAGCTCGCTCTGGTTGAACCCCCGCTCAAACCGCCGCCTCCGTGAGATAGGTACCGGCACCACCAAGTCGCAGGCCGCCAGGCCGTAGGCCTCGAACGCTTCGGCGACCATGGTCGCCATGGGGCCGGACAGCGAGGTCACCCGGTCGTACTTCAGCCGTCTGACCGCCTGGGACGCTCTTCCGGCGAAGGCGAACGGGGTGACCAATCGGTCCACTGCCCCGCCCAAGCGGGCAAGGTCGAAGTCAGTCGGCCCCTCCAAGAACTCCGCCCGGCACAGGGCGCACACCGCTTCGTCGCCTAAGCGGGAGCACAGACCGCACCGGCGCGGGAACACCCAGTCCAGGAGACCCTCGACCCACCTTTGCCCCATCGTCAAGGGGCAGGATAGCCGGGAAAAAGTCGGAGGGCCCGGCCATCCATGGCCGAGCCCTCGTGATTGTTGACGATTGACCTTTGTCAGGCGTCGGCCTGCGTATGGCCGAAGAACGGCTCAAACGGGATCAGACCGAGGCGGGTGGCGGCGCGAAGGGCCTGCACCCGGTTGTTGACCTGCAGTTTTTGATAGATGTTCGCCAGGTGGAAGTCCACCGTGCGCTTCGACACGACCATCCGGTCGGCCGCTTCTTGACTGCTGTGGCCCTGAGCAATCAAGCTCAAAACCTTGACTTCCGTCGGCGTCAGACGCACGCCGCGGGGTGACTCACTCGAACGCGTTGTTCCAGGCATTGCCATTAACCCAATTCCTCGCTTCAGACTCTTTGCCGCCTGAGGGTCTTCTTCCACGTCCATCCACGGATTTCACATGGCCAGCCAAAAAACCCGTCGAAAGTTTCCGGCCAGGTGTGTTACCGTCCCTCACAACTGCCAGGCCGAGGCTCCTGCCGACGCCTGGCAAGTGGTGAAGGTGCTCCTAGTCCCTTTGACTCTGCGCGAATAGCTTTGTTCGACAAAACCGACGAAGTCGTCACATTTATCCTTTTCAACCAAGGCGACGCACGCCCCGCCAAAGCCTCCCCCGGTCATCCGGGCCCCCCACGTGGCCGGATGTTCCCAACAGGACTCGGCCATCACATCGAGTTCCTCGCAAGACACCTCATAGTCGTCCCGGAGGCTGACGTGGCTCGCCTTCATCAGGTCAAACACGTCTTGTCTCTTCCGAGACTCCAGGGCCAAGGCAAACGCGGGCACCCGGGCGATCTCGGTGACCACGTGACGGGCACGACGGCGGAGGACCGGATCCTCGAGACGCTCCACGTCGTCGAGACGCGCGGTGTCGAGCATGGGGACGCCGAGTTGGCGGGCCGCCTCCTCACTGGCCCGGCGTCGGTCGGGGTAACCCGAGTCGCCCAAGCTGTGCCGGACGCCCGTCTCGCAGACCACGACGGCGACTTCCTCTGGCAGAGGCGTGTAGGCGATGGCCAGGGTGGCGGTGTCGATCACCATCGCGGAGCCCGCCCGCCCCATCGCGCTCGCCGTCTGGTCCATGATCCCGCACGGCATCCCGACATAGTCGTTCTCGGCCCTCTGGGCCGCCCTGGCCACGTCCAACTGCGAGATTCCGAGGTCGTCCACCAGGTTCCAAACCAGCGCGGCGGCCACCTCGATCGCGGCGCTGCTGCTCAGGCCAGTGCCAGTCGGTAGGTCGGAGACGACCGACATGACGAGGTCAGACCGGGCCCCCACAGACCAGGCGGCACCAGCCAGGTACTTCGACCACGACGCGACCGGTCGGTGCTGGTCCAGCTTGCCGACACGGAACGACGCGCCTTTGCGATACCCCTCCGAGACGGCATGCGTGGCCCCCGTCGACGGGCCGGCCACAATGGTCACCCCGCGGTCGATCGCCAAGGGAAAGACTGGGCCGCCGTGATAGTCCACGTGCTCGCCGATCAGGTTCACCCGGCCGGGCGCGTAGGCGGCCCATCGTGGGTCTTGGCCGTAGGCCCGCCGAAACTGGGTTACCGCCCTTTCAAGATTCACCATATCTTTTCCAACTGCTTTTTCTGCCGGTCTGGTAATTGCCCATGGGTCACGGCGGGATGTAGACGGCATATTGTACGTGGTGCTGTCGGGGTCTCTGCCGCCGCCTAGACCCCAGGCGCCGCTCTCCTGTCTCTTTCGGCGGTAACCTGCGGCCTCCATGGCCGACCCCGACGTCGCCCGCCTCCATGCATGGCTGGCCGAGCACGAGACCGATTTGCTCGACGATTACCGCACCCTGTTGCGGTTCCCTTCACTGGAATCCGACCCCGAACCGGGAGCCCCGTTTGGCCGGGCCAACCGAGAGGCGCTCGACTGGATGCTTGGCAAAGCGGCGGAGGCGGGGATGCGCACCACCGACGTGGAAGGCTACTGCGGGTACGCCGAGTTCGGCGAGGGCGAGAAGATGGTCATGTCCCTCGGCCACCTGGACGTGGTCCCCGTCGGAACCGGCTGGAAGCACGATCCCTTTGGCGCGGAGCTCGAGGACGGCTATGTCTACGCCCGCGGCGCGGGCGACGACAAGGGGCCGACCATGGCGATGTTCTATGCCTGCCGGGCGGTCATGGCCTGTTGCCCCGGACTGGGCGTCCGGATCCGCAATGTCTTTGGCTGTAACGAGGAGAGCGGCTTCGGCTGCGTGCACCGGTACATGGAGACCGAGGAGGCCCCGACCCTTGGTGTGGCCCCCGACGCCGGGTGGCCCTGCATCTATGCCGAAAAGGGCATCGCCAACTTCGTGGTCTCCTACCGGCCCGGGCCCGGGAAAGTGACCCTTCTCAGTCTGGACGGCGGCTCGCGACCCAACATCGTCGTCGACAAGGCCACCATGCGCGTCAGGGTCAATGCCGATTGGCGTCCGACGGTGGAGTCCCGTCTGGCGGAATGGTTTGACAAGAACCTGACCACGAGTTGGGACGGCGACGTCCTGACCGTGGAAGCCTGGGGCAAGGCGTCCCATGGCGCAAACCCCCAGGGGGGCGACAACGCGGCGACCCGCGCCCTCCGCCTCCTGCGGTGGACCGCCCCGACGGAACAGGAGCAGACCTTCGACGGCCTCGTCGACCTCCCCGATCTCAGCGGCGCCGGTCTGGGTATCGCCGGGGCCGACGAAATCACCCACCTCACCCTGAACCTCGGGATCGTCAGGACGGTCGGCGAAGAGGTCCACTTCACCCTGAACGTCCGGTATCCGGTCACCTGGACGGGCGACCAATTGAAGGCACGGGCCGAGAAGCGGCTGGCCAGGTTGGGCGACTCGTGGCGGCTGGTCGAGTTCACCGACAGCCCGTCACTCTACTTCCCGCTTGACCACCCTCTCGTCAAGACGGTCTGCGAGGTGCACCGGGCCGAGACCGGCGAGACGATCGAACCGGGCACGATGGGTGGGGGCACATACGCCCGCGCCGTCCCCAACTGCGTCGCCATCGGGACAGGCTGGGATGGCGACGGCCCGGCCCACGAGCCCGACGAACGGATGAAGGTCGAGCACCTCTACAAGATGAGCCGCATCTACGCCCACCTCATGCTCCGCTTGGCCCAGGTGGCCAAGGGCCCGTAGGGGTCTAGTCCGAAGCCACCGCCAGGTCAAAGTCGTAGAGCCCGGCCAACCCAAAGGCGTCGAGTTCGGCCAACCGGTCGAACCGGCCGAGGACTTCGTGCCGGGTGTCGGCGTCGGCAAAGGCCAGGGCGCCCAGTTTGTCGGCCTTGGTCGCGAGGATCGCCTTGAGGTCGGCCGTCGTGTTCCGGGCGTGGCCCGCCGGGTACATGACCAGGCCGCTGTCCCACACCCTACCGTCCGCCAGTCCGGCGACCAGCGAAGTCGGGATGCCGTCCGGATACTTGGCGTCATATTCCGGCCCGCCATGTTCGAACTGGATCTTGGCCATTGTCTCCCGTGTCGCGGGGTCGAACAGCGCCTGGTCACCGTAGTCCTCGGGCATGAGCATCAACTCCTGCCAGACGGCGTCGTGCGAGCCAGCGGCCGCACCGGCCGCCCACGAGGCGAACGCCTCGGCTCCCATGGCGTGACGCTTCTCCGTGGCACGGCGGAGGAAACGGGCGACGATGAAAACCATGGAGTGGTCTGCGCTTTGCCGGGTGCGAGGGTCGCGTTTGGCCGGGTCGCCGATGATGCCGAACGCCGGCTCGTAGGCCTTGATCGTCAACCGGTCGACGGCACCATCGGCCAAGGCGTCGGGGAGTTCGGACACCAGGTTGACGACGGCCTGGAGGGCCCCCGCGCTCTGATGTTCGTAGAGTCCGAGTTTGAAGTGCATCCCCATCACGGCGAAGTCGTCTCCCGAGTGGCTCAAGACCAGGTCAAACGGCGAGGCGCCGTCGGTCTTGACGAACTGCCGGAACAAGCTCTCGGGGTTGCGGAATATGTCACCGGGGCCGACAAAGCCCGCCATCGCCCGCTTCATGCTCAGCACGGCGACCTCGGTCGACAGGGCCGCACTCGCTCCCTTGCTGTCGCTGAGCTGCTTCCCAGCCCGGATCGCCCTCCAGGGCACATAGTGGGCCACGACCATACCGACCGCGCTCTCGATCTGCTCCGGGGTCGCCCCCATCAGAGCCCCGTACACGGCCGCCGAAGCGACCGCACCGTGGACGACATGGTCGATCTTGTAAGTCTTGAGCGAGAACACCTCGGCGAGGCGGCCTCGGATCTCGTCGATCAACACCATCGCCTTGAGGGCCGTCGCGCCGTCCAAGCCGCGCTGCTGGCACGCGGCGACGGCCACGGGATAAAAGTCGTTGTGTCCGAACTCTCCGGCGGTATAGCCGAGTTCGGGGCGGTAACCAAAGTTGGTGCCGTTGCTGTCCCACTCGCGCACCGCCGAGCAATTGGCCACCACCGCCTTTTCCGCCATGACTCCCTGGCTGCTGCCAAAGACGAAGGCGGCGTGGTCGGGGTCTTCGGCCCGGTAGGACAGGGCCTCCTCGCGCAAGACGGTCGGGGCGTTCGTCCCCAGGGCCAGTGCACTCAGGCCGCACAGGACGGCGTCGGTGTGGAACATGCGGGTGCGCTCGATGACGGCCTGGCTAGGCCCAGGGCCGAGAGTGCCGGCGAGGAAGTCAATGGCAAACCGCCCGATTCCCAGGGCTTGGTTCGTGTCGCGGGCCAAGGTGACGGCGTTGTGCATGGGTAGCGGCGATCGTACCGCCAGGTGGGCCTCTGGGCACGGTCCAGCGAACTTGGCCAAGGCTCTGCCGTCCCTTGGGACATGGCCCCGATTCTCGCCGTCGTCCTGTCCGCCTATGACCCCATGGCGGTTCCCGCCGGGTTCAAGGCGAAAACGGTTGACCTTGTCGTGCACGACACCCGTCGCGACCGTGACATCCCGGTCTACGTCTATCTGCCCGCCACCGCCGGCAAGGCGCCCGTCGTCCTCTGCAGCCACGGCCTCGGCGGGACGCGGTTCATGGCGTCCTACCTGGGTCGGCACTGGTCGGCCCGCGGCTACGTCGTCGTCTTCACCCAGCATCCCGGGAGCGACGACTCGGTGTGGCGAGGGCTCCCTCCACGCGAGGTCATGCCCGCGATGAAGAAGGCCGCGTCGGGCGAGAACTTCACGCTACGCGTGGCGGACATCCCCGCCGTGCTCGACCAACTGACGGCATGGGACAAACAGCCCGGACATCCCCTGGAAGGTCGGCTCGACATGGCCCGTGTCGGCATGTCGGGGCACTCCTTCGGCGCCGTCACCACCCAGGCAGTATCGGGGCAGTCCTTTGGGGCGGCCGGTCAAAGGTACACCGACCCGCGTATCTTGGCGGCTTGCGCGTTCAGCCCGAGCTCACCCCGGTCGGGCGCGGTCGGGCCGGCCTTTGGCAGCGTCAAGGTCCCCTGGATGCTCATGACCGGGACGGAGGACGTCTCGCCCATCGGCGACCAGACCGTCGAGACCCGCGAAAAGGTCTATCCTGCCCTACCGGCGACCATCGACCGGTACGAGGTCGTCCTCGACGGGGCGAGACACTCCGCGTTCACCGACCGGGCTCTGCCCGGAGAAGGTTCACGAAACCCAGCCCACCACCGGGCCATCCTGGCCCTCTCCACCGCTTTCTGGGACGCCTACCTCAAGGGCGACAAGGCGGCCAAAGCCTGGCTGACCGGCCCCGGAGCCAAGTCAATTCTCGGTAAGGCCGACCGATGGCAGTCCGCCACCGCCAAGGGCTAAGGGTCGACTTCGGGGTAGCGGTTGTCAAGGCCGCAGGCGACTCCGCCAAAGAACGTCTTGGACAGCCAGCCTCGGTTTCGCGCCACCAAACCATAGACGAGCCGGGCCACCCAGACGAGGGGCGGGGACATGAACGGGACGACCCAGCGCGACCCAGTCTCCCGGAGCGCGAAGAACACTCCGTCGGCACCACGGAGCCGCCGGCCGTCGGCGGTGACGACATAGATGGCGGTCTTGCAACCCTCGTACAGTTGGTCGTCCATCGGCGGGCGCGGGCAGTTCTGGTAGGTCACGATCTGGAGCTTACGGCCCGGATCTCGGCGTCTGATCGCCGCCGCCGTCGCCGAGCACAGGCCGCATTCTCCGTCCCATATCATCCAGTGCCGCGTGCTCATAGCGATATCGTCCGGATCTTGAGGAACGTGACCAACTGGGCCAGTTCTTCCTCACGTCGGGCCAAGATCCGCTTCGCCTCACCCAGTTCTACGGCAGCCAAGGTCACCTGGTCGCCGGGCCTCATCTGCGCCATCCGGTCAAGATCCGCCCGCACCACCGTCCCGATCTTGTCATAACCGCCGATCGTCGGCCCGTCGGGCCCGTGGACAAGCAACTCGCCCCCAGGCGTCGCCTGCACCGCCCCCCACACCGAAGGTTCGCTTTGGGAGAGCCCAGCCCGGGTGAGTCCGGCCCCCTCCAGCCTGACGCCGACCCGGTCGGACCGGGGCGACACGGTGAGGGGTCGTTCGGGAGACCAGTCAAAGTCGTCGTCTATCGGGATGTAACGGAGGGGCCCGGGGGTCAGGGAGCCGGCCGGGTCACTCAGCGTCGCCTGACCCAGGCGGCCCGCGTCACCCCTCGACCCATAGACACCGTCTGCTTCGACCGGCGTCCCCGAGACGCTCCCCAGCACGCCCTCGACGTCCCATCCGCCGGGGGCCGCCAGGTAGCACCGCGCCCCTGACCGGCCCGGAGCGACCGAGAACATGGCCCGCCGGGCCAAGACGGCCCGGCCCGGAAGGCCAGCGGGCTCGCCGCCAAGCCGCGAGTCAAACGGGGCCCCTGCCATGGCGACGACGCCTCCTTCGAGG
This sequence comes from Fimbriimonadaceae bacterium, assembly GCA_019638795.1. NCBI lineage: Bacteria > Bacillati > Armatimonadota > Fimbriimonadia > Fimbriimonadales > Fimbriimonadaceae > Fimbriimonadaceae bacterium. The sequence continues at coordinate 515,545 of JAHBTB010000001.1, forward strand.
CACTCCAAGACGAGGGGGCCTGCGACCTCCATCACCGGCAAATCGAAGTCTTGGCCAAGGAGGGCGTTGGCCACCGCCATGCTTCCACGGTCAAAGGCCCCGCCAGGCGGGACGCCGTGGGCGCGGTGACCAGGTCTCCCCGCGTCCTGAAAGGTGGCGGCCCCCAGGATCCGGACGACCCGTACCTTCATGTCCCCACCTCGAATCCCGCCTGCGTCAAGGCTTGCCTCACCGCCCGGGCGGCCTCGACGCAACCCGGCGTGTCGCCGTGCACACAAATTGAATCGACCCGGCCCACCAGACCGACGGCCTGGCGTCCCATCTCAACCGGGTCGCTATGGACCGCACCGGGCTCTGTCCGCGGCACCAGGGTTCCGTCATTGCGGTAGAGCCGGTCAGCAAACCCTTCACGCACAAGGGCGACACCGGCCCGGGCCGCGATCTCCTCGTGCCCAGTGCCTGCCATGCCCATCAGGGGCAGGCCGGTGCGGCGGAGGAGGTCGGTCAGGACGTCGGCAAGCGCCGGGTCGCCGAGGACGTCGTGATAGAAAGCGCCGTGCGGCTTGATGTAGGCGGCCTCGGGGGCCCACGGAAACACTTGGTCGTCCAGAGCATGAGTCCAGTCCTCCAACGCCGTCGCAAGGCTGGCAAACGACCGACGCCCCATGCCCTCCCGGTCGGGGTAGCCCGGGTGCAAGCCCACCCTTACCCGCTGGGCCTGACACAGGTCGATCGTCTTTCGGGTCAGCCCAGGAGACCCGGCGTGGGCACCGCAGCACACGTTGGCGCTGGTCGCGACCTGCAACAGGTCATGGTCCCACGAGAACCCTTCGGCGATGTCGACGTTGATGTCGGCGTGCCTCACAGCCGCTCCCCCTGGAGGTACCCGAACTCATCCTCGTCTATGGCGACGAAGATGACCTCGTCACCCGCCTGGATCGGGAAATATCCGTCGGCCATGTCGACCAACGTCAGCGGGGTCCGGCCGACCAGGTGCCAACCGCCGGGCCGCGGAAGCGTGTAGACGCCGGTCTGGTCGCCGACGACGGCCACTGTCCCGGGCTCCACCCGTGGCCGTGGGCTGTCGCGGCGGGCCATTCCGGCCAGTCGGGCGTCCAGGGGCCCCAAGTAGGGAAACCCAGGGCAGAATCCCACCGCGAAACACTCGTAGGGCCGCCCCGTGTGCAGGGCGACAAACTCACCGGTCTCGAGGCCCAGGGCCTCGCAAAGCGAGGGCAAGTCTTCACCCATGCGGTAGCAGACCGGCACAGTGTGACGCACACCGGCCGGCGCTTCGGACGGGGTCGACTTCTGGAACCGGGTGAGAAACTTCGCCGGGTCGAACCCGTCGGGGTCGACATAGACGCCCAGGGCGTCGTGAGCGGGGACGACTTCCAGGACGCCCGGCACGCGCCAAGACCTCACGAGGCGTGCCCAAGTCGCCGCGGTCGCACCGGTCAGACCGCGGACCAGGAAAGCCGCCTCACCCAACGGCTGCAAGGTCATGCCAACGATCATAATCGGTCCATGTCGTCCTCCCGCGTCACCGTCCCGTTTGTCCTTGGCGAGGGTGCTTCGCTCCCCGCCTATGCCACCGACGGTTCGGCGGGAATGGACCTGCGGAGTTCGGTCGCCGTCGAACTCGCGCCGATGGAGCGCAAACTCGTGCCCACCGGACTGCGCCTCGCCATTCCGCCCGGCCACGAAGGTCAAGTCCGGCCCCGCAGCGGCCTTGCCCTGCGCCTCGGCCTGAGCATGGTGAACACGCCGGGCACCATCGACAGCGACTATCGGGGCGAAGTGGCCGTGATCCTCATCAACCTGGGGCAAGAACCGGTCAAACTAGAGGCGGGAGAACGAATCGCCCAATTGGTCGTCTGCCCCGTCGCCCGGGTGGAGCCGACGGTGGTGGACTCCCTGGACGAGACCGGTCGCGGTGGAGGTGGATTTGGCAGCACAGGAACACGATGACCGCCAGCCCTGCCCCAAGTGCCTCGCTTTGGTGGCCGCCGGAGCGACCTACTGCCCCGAGTGCGGCGCTTCGCTCCAGGAAGGCACGGAGGGGAGTGACGAGGCCGTCTACCGGGAGTTGACCCAGGCCAACCTGGCCCGGACGCGCAACAAGCCCGACGAAGGCATCGAGATCTGTCTCGGCGTCCTCCGGCGCTACCCCAACAACGCCTCGGCCCACGTCCTGCTCGGTGACATCTACTCCGACACGGGAGACTTGGTCAAGGCGGCCGAGTGGTACGAGATGGCGATCGACCTCGCCCCGGACTCCATGCCCGCCAAAGAAAAACTGGAGCGCGTGCGCGACCAGTTGGTCAGCAAAGAGGCCGCCGCCACCGCGCGCCAACTGGGAATCCCCCAGCACCAGTCCCACGTCGTCCTCTACATCGCCAGCGTCGCCACCCTCATCGTCCTCGTCGGCGTGGCGTCGTTCATGATCGGCAGCCAGTTCACCGCCGACAAAGACGAGCCCCCGCAGCGGGTCAACTCCCCCGTCGTGATCTCAGGTCAGCGGCCCGCAGTCCAAGCCGACAACATCATGTTGCCAGGAGAAAGGGCCATCCTCCGGGCCGTCAAAAAGAACTCGAAGATCGCCGACCGGATCGTCTCCGTCTCCGAGGACCCGCGTGAACCCAGCCTGACCGTCACGGTCAAAGGACAAAAGGACGTGCCGGTGGAGTTAGACGCGGCGGCGGCCGTCCGCGACGTGTTCGAGGCGGTCCCCTACCGCCGGGTCACCGTCCGCGTCGTCGTCGGTGACCAGATCGTGATGGTCGCCGACGTGACCCAAGACGCCTACGCGGCGGCCAAGCCCCTGATCACGGGAGACGACCTGGCCCCCTTTGCCGCCCAGGTGTTCCCAACCCCGTGGACACCGTCCGCGCCGGTCACGCCCAAATTAGGTCCGGCCGTAGGACAATAGTCTCCGAACGGTCGGGGCCGACGCTCAAGATCGCCGCCGGGGTGTCGGTGGCCTTTTCGACAAAGCGGACGTAGGCCTGGACGTTCGCGGGGAGGTCGTCCCAAGACCGGGCTCCCCGGATGTCCTCGTCCCACCCCGGCAACGTCTCGTAAACCGGTGTCGCCGCCTCCCAGTCTTCGGGGGTCGAGGGGACATGGCCGATCGTCACGCCGTCGCACGTGTAGGCGGTAGCGACCTTGATCGGGCCGACCCCGGCCATCACGTCGAGGCGGGTGAGGACCAGGCCGCTCATCGAATTGATGCGGCTGGAGTGGCCCAGGGCGACAAGGTCGAGCCAACCGCACCGGCGCGGCCGGCCGGTCACTGTGCCGAACTCATGGCCTTGGCGTCGGATCTGTTCGCCCACCTCGTCGTGAAGTTCGGTCGGGAACGGGCCGCTGCCGACCCGGGTCGAGTAGGCCTTGCAGACCCCAAGGACATTGTCGATGGACCGCGGGCCGACACCGGTGCCAAGGCACGCGCCGCCCGCCGTCGGGTGAGAGCTGGTCACATACGGGTAGGTGCCGTGGTCGAGGTCGAGGAACGTGCCTTGGGCCCCCTCGAAGAGCACCCTTTTGCCGTCTCGCACGGCCTGCTGGACCACGTGGTCGGTGTCGCGCACCATCGGCCGGATCTGGTCGGCGTAGCCGGCGTACTCCTCGTGCAGCGCCTCAAAGTCCATCGGCTCTCCGCCGAGGAGCATCATGAGGTTGTTCTTGAACTCGACGACCGTCGCCAGTTTCTCGCGGAACTTGTCGGGTTGGACGAAATCGCCCATGCGGACACCCATGCGCTGGACTTTGTCGGTGTAGCACGGCCCGATGCCGCGGCTCGTCGTGCCGATCTTGTTGTCGCCCCGCGCCTTCTCTTCCAGGGCGTCGAGGGCGCGGTGATAGGGGAAGACGACGTGGGCCGCCGGGCTGATCCACAACTCACCGAGCTCCGGCTGGAGTGCCTTGGTGCGCTGGAGCTCATCAAGCAGGCCCTTGGGGCAGACGGCCATGCCGCCGCCCAGCACGCTCAGCGTCCCGACATGGAGGATGCCCGCGGGCAAGAGCTGGAACTTGAACGTCTTGCCACCGGTGATGACGGTGTGCCCCGCGTTGTTGCCGCCGCTGTAGCGGACGACCACCTCGGCCTCGCTGCCGAGGACGTCGACGATCTTCCCTTTCGCTTCGTCGCCCCATTGCGAGCCGACGATGACCAATGTCGCCATGCTTGTGTCTCCTTGGTGGCCCCCGGCAAAAAGTTAAGCCGGCGGCTCCCTCGCGAGGATCCGCCGGCCTGTCGGGCCGTTAGCCTTATCTCGACGCGGCGATGATACACCAGGCCGTCCTGGCGGCCTCGCCGGGTCCCGTCGTCAGTCGAGCTTCCTGAACTCCACACCCGCCGCGCTGAGCCGTTGCAGGTGCTCGGCCAGGCGCACGGTGAAACCCTTGTAGTCCTTCTTGGCCGTGGGGGTCCACACCACTTCGGCGAGGGCGCACGCCCGCGGGAAGGCCATGTATTCCAGATGCTCGGGGGTGGCGATGTACTCGGCCCAAAGCTGTCCCTGCGCCCCCAGGACGTGTTTCGCCTGGGCCGGAGTGAACGTCGCGGGGACCGGGTCGAAGCTGTACACCTTCTCCAAGGGCAGGTATCCGCCGATACCGAAGGGTTCCTTTTCAACCGGCTTGGCCTGGTAGTAGTCCAGGTAAGTGAACTGGGTCGGAGCCATGACCACGTCGTGACCTTCCTTCGCGGCAGTGATCCCTCCTTCCATGCCGCGCCAACTCATCACCGTCGCACCCGGGGCCAGACCGCCCTCCAGGATCTCGTCCCAACCCAGGAGCCGACGCCCCTTGCCCGTCAGGTAATGGTCCATCTGGGTGATGAACCAACTCTGCATGCCGTGTTCGTCCTTGGTGCCGCGCTGCTTGATCAACTCCTGCACCCGTGGACTGGCCTTCCATTGGTCCTTCGGGCATTCGTCGCCGCCGACGTGGATGAACTTGCTCGGAAAGACCTGCATGACCTCGTCCAGGACGTTTTGGAGGAACTTGACGGTCGACTCCTCGACGTTGAAGACATTGGGGTTGACCCCCCATGTCTCCATGACTTCAAGCCGCTCCTTCAGGTTGCCCAACTCGGGATAGGCGGCGATGGCCGCCTGGGCGTGGCCCGGCATCTCGATCTCGGGGACGATGTTGATGTGGCGGGCCGCCGCGTACTTGACGAGGTCCTTCAGTTCCTTCTGGGTGTAGAAGCCGCCGTGGCGTTTGCCGTCGTACTTGCCCGAATTCCTGCCGATCACGGTCTGCTTGCGCCAGGCACCGATTTCGGTCAGCTTGGGGTAGCGCTTGATCTCAATCCGCCAGCCCTGGTCATCAACTAAGTGCAGGTGCAGGCTGTTCATCTTATGCATAGCCAGCAGATCGACAAACTTGTACAGTTCTTCCTTGGGCATGAAGTGACGGGCCACGTCGAGCATGAGGCCGCGCCACCGGAAGCGGGGGACGTCGACGATGTCGACCGACGGCATCTCCCACTTGACCCCGCTGGCCTTGGCCTTACCGAAAGCGGCGGGAGGCAGCAACTGACGCAATGTCTGGCCACCGTAGAAGAGCCCGGCGGCAGTCTGGGCGGTGACTTGCACGCCGTCAGGCCGGACTTTCAGGCGATACCCTTCGTCGCCGAGTTCCTTGTCGTCTTTCAGCGAGAACGTCACCGACTTGCTTGCCCGGTTGGCGGTGACCCGCAAGGTCAGTCCCGTCGGGGCTCGCAGCGACTCCGCGATGAGGCGGGCCACCGGGGCGGCGTCGCCCGAAGCGTGGAACGCCGTCTTGGCATCGAGGGTGAAGTGGCCGTCGGCAGGGGTCAGGCTCGTCGGCAATGGGACGATGGCGAACATCCTTGGATCGTACCCAGCCCAACGGAGAGCCCGGACCGGGTACGTTCGCTGTCATGAAGCGCATTCTCGGCTTCGCCCTCGGGGCCACGCTCCTGCTGGCAGGATGCACCCCGCCACCCAGTGAGACCAAGAGCAACCCGTCGTCCGACGCGACGACCGTGGCCGCCAAGGACGTCACGATCGGGTTCATTGTCAAGTCCATGTCCGACACCTGGTTCCCGGTGGAGATCGCCTTTGCCAAGAAGGAGGCCGACAAGCTGGGTTGCAAACTGCTCAGTCAGGAAGCCAAGACGGGCGAGTCGGTGCTCGCGACAATCGACTCGATGGCCGCGCAAGGCGCCAAGGGCATCATCATCTGCTCCCCCGAGACCCAACTCGGCCCCGCCATCGAGGCCAAGTGCAAAGAGAAGGGTCTCAAGCTCATGTCCGTCGACGACCAACTGGTCAACGAGGGCAAGCCGATGACGGACATCCCCCACCTCGGCATCAGCGCCGAGAAGATCGGCAACCTGGTCGGCACCACGATCGCCGACGAGGCCAAGAAGCGGGGATGGAACATGGCCGAGGTCGGTGCCATCGCTGTCCTGAAGGAAGACCTCGAGACGGCGCGCCAACGCGTGAACGGTGCCAAGGCCGAACTGCTGAAGGCGGGCCTGCCTGAAGCTAACTTCTTTGTCGCCCCCTGGCTCGGCGCCGTCGACATCGGCTCGGCCAACGACGCGGCAAACATCGTGCTCACCCAGCACGGCCAGATCAAGAAGTGGGTCTGCCTGAGCAGCAACGACGACGGGATGATGGGAGCCGTCCGCGCCATCGAAAGCCATAAGATCCCCGCCGCCGACATTATCGGCGTCGGTATCAACGGCGGGCCGCCGATCAAGGAAGAGTTTGACAGCGGCAAGGCGAGCGGCGTCTTCGGGTCGATCCTGCTCAGCCCGAGCCAGCACGGCGGCAAGACGGTCGAACTGATGTTTGACTGGCTGACCAAGGGCACCGTGCCGCCACCGGTCACATTGACCTCAGGCACCGCGATCACCCGCGACAACTATAAGGAAGCGATGGCCAAGGAATCCTCGTGAGCGGGGCCCGTCTTGTCGTGCAGGGCGTCGGGAAGTCGTTTCCCGGCGTCCAGGCCCTGTCTGACGTGTCGTTCTCGGTCGCGGGGGGCTCTGTCCATGCCCTTTGTGGCGAAAACGGCGCGGGGAAAAGCACCTTGCTTAAGGTGCTGGCGGGCGTCCACCGGCCCGACACCGGGTCCCTCGCCCTGGACGGCAAGACAATCCAACCGCGTTCACCTTTGGAGGCCCTTGCCTGCGGGGTGGCCGTCATCTATCAGGAACTCCACCTTGTCCCGGAGGTCAGCGTCGCCGAAAACGTGATGCTGGGTCACCTGCCGAGCCGGTTCGGAGTGGTCGACCGCGCCACCCTCCGCCAGACCGCCATGCGGGCGCTGGAACAGGTCGGTCTCCCCGTCGACCCCTCGACCAAGCTCAAAGACCTGTCCCTGGCCCAGCGGCAGATGGTCGAGATCGCCAAGGCCCTGAGCCGAGACGCCCAGGTCATCGCGTTCGACGAACCGACCTCGTCCCTCACCTCCCGCGAGGTTGACAGTCTGTTCGCCCTCATCCGCCGCCTGCAGGCCGCGGGCAAGGCCATTCTCTACGTCAGCCACCGGATGGACGAGGTCACCACACTTTGCGACGCCTGCACCGTCCTCCGCGACGGACAGCATGTCACCACGTGGCACGACATGGCGGGCGTGACCGCCGACACCATCGTCAACGCCATGGTCGGACGTTCGATCCAAGACGTCTATGGTTACACCCCGCGCGAAGTCGGTGGACCCGTGCTCCAGGTGGACAATGTCACGGGGAAGGGTCTGCGGCACCCGGCTTCCCTGGAGGTCAAGGCGGGCGAGATCGTCGGTGTCTTCGGGCTTGTCGGCGCCGGGCGGACCGAGCTGCTCAAAGCGGTCTACACCGGCGACGGCGGGACGGTGACGGTCGGCGCGACACCCCTCGTCCGCCGAGAGCCCCGAAGTTCCGTCCAAGCCGGTCTGGTCTTTTGCCCCGAGGACCGGAAAAAGGAGGGGATCATCCCCCAGATGTCAGTCGAGGAGAACGCCAACCTGAGCGTCCGGCGACGGTTCGACCGGTTCGGGGTGATTGACGGCGCGCGCGAGCGCAAGAACGCCGAAGAGTACGTCGCGAAGCTGCGGGTGAAGACCGCCTCTCTCCAGACCCTGATCAAGAACCTGAGCGGCGGCAACCAGCAAAAGGTCGTCCTCGCCCGTTGGCTTGCCGAAGACGTCAAGGTCATCTTGCTGGACGAACCCACCCGCGGGATCGATGTCGGCGCGAAAAGCGAGATTTATGCGATCATCCGAGGTCTGGCCGAGCAGGGTGTCGGTGTCCTCATGGTGAGTAGCGAGTTGCCAGAAGTCATCGGGGTGTGCGACCGGGTCCTCGTCATGTGCGACGGACGGATCACGGGCGAGGTCGCCCGGGCCGAGGCGACGGAAGCGGCCCTGCTCCAGTTGGCCCTTCCAAAGACGGAGATGAGCGCGTGAACAAACTCAAAGGTTCGTCAGGCATGCTCCTCGTGCTGGTGGCGATGGTCATTGTCGCAAGCGTCATGGTCAAAGGCTTCGCGACCGGCGAGAACGCGGTCAGCCTTGGCTTGGCGGTCTCGACGGTCGGCCTCGTCTCGGCGACGATGCTGTACTGCTTGGCGGGCGGCGACTTTGACCTGTCGGTAGGTTCAAACCTGGCCTTGGGCGGCGTTCTTGCCGCGATCGTCACCACCGCGACCAAGAGCGTCTTTCTGGGAATCGCGGCCGCCCTCGCCGCCGGCGCGTTGGTCGGTCTGCTCAACGGTCTGGTGATCGCCAAGCTGGGCATCAACGCCCTCATCACCACCTTGGCCACGATGCAGATCGTCCGGGGGGTGACCAACATCGTCAGCGGAGGGTCGCCCAAGACGTGCTCGGTCGTCGGGTTCGACGGCCTAGGCAAGTCGGCCGTCCTCGGAATCCCGTCGCCCATCGCCTTGACCATCCTCTGCTTCCTGGTCTTCGGCTTCCTGCTCAACCGCACCGTCTTTGGGCGCGACACCCTGGCGATCGGAGGCAACCCGGAGGCGGCCCGTCTTGCCGGCATCAAGGTCGAGGCCACCAAGGTCTGGGTCTTCGTTTTGTCGGGCATGGTCGCCGCGTTCGCCGGGTGCGTCCAAGCCAGCCGCCTGCTCGCGGCCAGCAACAACGCCGGTGAGAAGTTGGAGCTCCAGGCCATCAGCGCCTGCGTCCTCGGGGGAGTCTCCCTGGCGGGCGGAGTGGGTACGATGTCGGGCGTCGTCGTCGGCGTGCTCATCATGGGGGTGGTTCAAAACGCCATGAGCCTGATGAACATCGACACGTTCTATCAGATGGTGGTGACCGGCGCGATCTTGCTCGCGGCTGTGGTGTTTGACAAGGTGAAAACCGCGCAAAACGAGAAGCGGAGCTCTCGAGGAACAGCATGAAACGTATTTGGACAGGCCTCCTTGCCCTCGTCGTCGTCGCCGGTTGTAGCGGCCCCGCCCCGTCCGGTGGGGGCTCGGGAGCGGCCAAGACCGACACGCTCAACGTGATGGTCTTTGAAGGAGGGTTTGGCAAAGACTTTTATGAGAGGGCCGCGGCCGACTATGACAAAGAGCATCCACCGCTGAAGACGACGGTCACGGGCGACCCCCACATCGACGAGCAGCTCAAGCCCCTGTTTGTCAAAGGGACCCCACCCGACCTCACCTTCCCGGGCTGGCGGTTTGACAGTTGGGCGGCGGTCACCGAGGGTCAGGTGATGCCGCTCGACGACGCCCTGGCCACCAAGGCGTACAAGAGCGAGACGACCTGGAAGGACACCTTTGAACCGGCCCTGCTCAAGCTTGGGCAAAGTGACGGCAAGACATACATGCTGCCGTACTTCTACAGCGTCCTCGGCTGGTGGTACGACCCGGACCTCTTCAAGGAAAACGGCTGGACTCCGCCGAAGACTTACGAAGAACTCCTTGCCTTGTGCGCCAAGATCAAGGCCAAAGGTATCGCGCCATTGACCTACCAGGGCCAATACCCGGACTACGTCATAGCCGGCATGTTGCAACCGTGGGTCATCAGCGCGGGCGGCATCGACCAGTTCGTCCGGATGCAGAACCTTGAGCCCGGGGCGTGGACCGACCCGAGCGTGGTGAAGGCGGCCAGCATGCTGAAGGAGCTCAAGGACATGGGCTACTTCGAGAACGGCGCCGGTGCCCTCAGCCACACCCAGGCGCAGACCGACTTCCTGACCCGCAAAGCGGCGATGATCCCGTGCGGAACGTGGCTCTACGCCGAAATGCTCAAGTCCATGCCAGAGGGCCGCAAGATCGAGTTCATGCGCCCGCCCGTGCTCGCCGCCGGCAAGGGCGACCCCACCGCGATCATGATCAAGATCGAGCCGTGGTTCGTCCCGGCGAAGGCCAAGAACCCGCAAGGCGCGATCGACCTGTTCAAGTACATGACCTCGCTCGACGAGGCCAAGAAGTTCGTGACCGAAAAGGGCACGCTCATGGCGATCAAGGGGAGCGACGCAGTCGAGCTTCCGCCCTACTTGAAAACCGCGGCGGCGGAGTTCAAGGCCAGCAAGACGGTCTGGGCGTCGCAATGGAAGGACTGGTACTCCGCCTTTTACAAGGACGTGGAGACCTTGGTCACCCAGCTCCTGAACGGCGACGTGACGCCAGAGCAGTTCGCTGAGAAGGCCGAAGCTGCCGCCGAGAAGTGCCGCAAGGACCCGGACGTCACCAAGCACAAGGTGTCGTGAACCGGCGCGGATCCCAGCGGGCGCTGTTTGTGGCGTCGTACCTGGCACCGGCGACGGCCCTGTACGGGCTGTTCGTCCTCGTGCCGTTCTTTCAGACCTTCCAGCTGTCGTTTTTCAGCTTCAGAGGGGTCAGTAGCGAACGGCGTTGGGTCGGATTCCAGTACTACCAAGTCCTCGCCACCGACGAAGTCGTGCCGAAGGTCTTGGCCCATCTAGGGTTCCTCCTCCTCGGCGGGGGAGTCTGCGCCTTGGTCATGGCCATGGTGACGGCCCATGCCCTGCAGGAGAACTCCCGCCTCGCACGGTTTGTGCGCGGGGTGTTCCTGTTCCCCCAGGTGGTCAGCGTCGTGGCCGTCGCGGTGATGTGGCAGTTCCTCTACGCCCCCAACGCCGGGCTCGTCAACGGCGCCCTGCGCGCGGCCGGCCTCGGTGCCCTCGCCAAGAGTTGGCTGGGCGACACGTCATGGGCCTTGCCGGCTGTCGGCGTGGCGTGGGTGTGGTTCGCGGTCGGGTTCTACGTGATGCTGTTCGCGGCCGGCATCAAGGGCATACCTGCCGAAGTGGGTGAGGCCGCCTCACTCGAAGGCTGCTTCGGGTGGAAGCGGTTTGTCTCCATCACGTGGCCGATGCTGTGGAGTGTCCGCAAAGTGGCGGTCGTCTACATCGCCGTCAACGTGTTCAACATCTTTGCTCTGGTCAACGTCATGACCAACGGCGGGCCGGCCCGGTCGACGGAGACGTTCCTGACCTACATTTACGAGCAAGGGTTCTCCGCGTCGAAGTTTGGCTATGCCGCCGCGTTGGCCATCGTCAACCTTGGGGTGATCTTGGTCGTCACCCTGGCCCTGGGATTCCTGTTCCGTAAGAACCCCGAAGGAGGCCGCGCGTGAGAAAGCTTGCCTCCAACGTCTGGTTGACCCTCTTCGGGCTCTCTGTCGTCGTCCCCCTCCTGTGGGTCGCGATGAGTTCGCTCAAGAAAGGCGCTGACATCCTGGCTTCGCCCTGGAGCCTGCCCACCGAACCGCAGTGGTCGAACTACATGGCCGCGTGGCACCAGGCCGAGTTCAGCCGGTTCTTTTTGAACTCGTTCATCGCAAGCACGGCGACGTTGCTGATCCTCCTGCCTGTCGGCTCGATGGCCGCCTATGTCCTGGCCCGATACCCGTTCCGGGGCTCAAAGATCGTCCGGGGGGTCTTCCTCTTTGGCATGATGTTCCCCAACTTCCTGGCCATCGTCCCCTTGTATCTGCTCATGTCCCAACTCGGCCTGACCGACTCCATGGTCGGCCTCGTCCTCGTCTACGTGGCCTACTCGCTCAGCTTCACGATCTTTGTCATGGGCGGGTTCTTCGAAGCCCTGCCGGGCGAACTGGCCGAAGCCGCCATGATGGACGGCTGCGGCCATAACGCGACGTTTTGGAAGGTCATGCTGCCCCTCGCCCGGCCCGGCCTGGTCGTCACCGGCATATTCAACGGCATCGGCCTGTGGAACGAGTACAACCTCGCGAAAGTCCTCGTCCAGAAGGACGACGTCATGACCCTTCCACTCGGGCTCGCCCGCCTCACCGCGACGCAGTTCTACCAGTCCGACTGGGGAGCCCTCTTTGCGGGGCTTGTCATCGTGATGGTGCCTGTCCTGGTGATCTATTGGTTCTTCAAGGAGAAGGTCCAAGACGCCATGCTCGCCGGGGCGATCAAGTAGCTAGGCGGACGCACCGGCCCGGCGCTTGATCTCGTCGACTTCGGCCAAGCACACCCGCAGGGACTCGCGCGAAGACGCCGGGGTGACCGTCTCGACCGGCAGTCCCTTGGAAACACGGTCGACGAAGTAAGCCAACTCCGCGTAGTACCCGCCGAGGTCCGAGATGTTGCCACCGCCAGCGGCGCTCATCTTGGGAAACTCGGGGACGACGGGGTCTTTGCCCGTCTCGTAGACCGTCAGGGGGCCGCCGTCCATGATCAGGACAGCCCGCTCAAAGACGGCCCGGAAGGCCATCTTGAACGGAGACCCGGCAGGCAGGTTCCAGCCGCCCTCCAAGTGGGCCACGGTGGACCCAAACCGCATGGTGGTGAAGGCGTGGCACGCCCCCGTGCCGTCGACGGTGCCGTAGCTGATCGTCTCGTCCGGCGTGCCCAAGAGATACAGGGCAAAGTCAGTGTCGTGGATGTGCATGTCCAGGACACCGCCCCCGGACTTGGCTTCGTCGGCCAACCAGTTGTCGCTCGCATAGCTGGGGAAGGCACCATAGCGGGTCAGGTTGACGCTCAGCAACTTTCCATATCGACCGTCTTCCTTGGCCTGCTTAAGAAAGGCGTATTCGGGCCAAAAACGGATGCAGTGGGCGATCATCAACTGCTTGCCGCTCGCCAAGGCCGCCGCCGCCATCTCGTCGGCCTCGGCCAAGGTGCGGGCCATGGGTTTTTCGCAGACGACGTGCTTGCCCGCCTGCAGGGCCTCGATCGCCGCCGCCGCGTGGCGGTGGGTGGGCAGGCAGACGTCGACGATGTCGAGGTCGTGGTCTGCGATCATCCCTTCGAGCGTGGGGTGGAGCTTCAGTCCGAAGTCTCCGGCAAAGGCGACGCCCCGCTCCGGCTTGTGGTCGACACAGGCGACGAGCTCGGCGTCGTCCAAGAGCCGATAGACGTTGGCGTGCATACGCCCCATGAACCCACAACCGACGATTCCGACCTTAAGCGGCATGCCGCCGAGTCTACCGAGGCACGTCGAATTGGAACGTCCACTGGGCGCATTTCTCGTCCCAGAGCGCCACACGCACTCCCTCCCGGGCGATGTCGGGGCGAAGCTTGGCCACGGCCGGGGGCATCAGCCGGCCCGAGACCACCGTCTTGCCGTCCCCACCCCTGAACGCGCCGAACCGCGTGACGACCCCGGGTAGGGTCACTTTGGGCTGACCCCCGCGTTCAATGGTGATCTCCGCCTTCCCGTCGTCGGCGCAGACGACCGTCAGGGTCGCGTCCACCGGCTTGGCCCCGTCGTCAAAGCGGGCCGTACCCTTGAGGACGGTCGTCCCGACGAAGTCTTTCACTGTCGACGGGATGATCCAAGGGAGGCCGTCAAACACCGGGCTGCCTTCCCGGGCGTCCTGATACCGGAGGACATATTCGTCGCGCTTCACGCGCTCGGGCACAAGGACGGCCTGGGCCCGCCAGGCGTTGACCAGGACACGCGAACTCATGTCCAAATCGACCGGGTCGAGCATGGACTCGAATTGAGGAAGGAGTCCTTGTAGAGCCACCGGGTCAGGCTTGTCGCCTTTCTTGACACCAAAGGCGAGCGCCATCTTCGACAACCAGACCAGGCGTTTTGCGACGGGATCGGTCACTCGTGGCGCGTTCTTCTCGAAATCCTCAAGGTCCTTGTCGGTGCCTCTCGTGATCCGGTTGAAGTGGGCAAGCGCCCACATCTGATGCCGCATCCGCTGGCTGGAAGGGGCTTTGATCTTGTTGAACCACTCGATCCCGTCGGCCCAGTCTCCGGACATCCCACGGGCTATCGCGTAGCGCAGGACGACCGAGTCCTCGTCCACTCCCCATCCGCCCGCCTTGAGCCCGGCCAGGGCCAAATCTAGGCGGCCGACCGCACAAAGCTTGAGAAACCAAGCCAGTCTCAAGGTCTCTTGACCGGCCGGGTCGGCGACGAGTTGGCCAAGGCTCCGTTCGGCCAAGAGACTCAATTGTCCGGTCGTGTCGCGAAAGGCCGAGAACGCGTAGGCGTGCCCCGCGCCGATCAGACTGGACCGCAGTTCCGCGAGGTGGTCGAGAAACGGGAGGAACGCGGCTGCGACGACTAGTCTGGCCGCCGACTTGTCCAAGCGCTTCGTCGCCACCGCGTCGGTGGCCGCGTCATAGACCGCGCCGTAGAGTGAACTGGTCACGTAGAAATCGTCCGTCCAAAGCTTCTCTAAGGCCGGGGGCCGGACAAGCGGAAGTTCGAACTTCTCCGTCAAGTTCGCGAGCATCGACGCCATGTGGGCGTAGACCGATGTCGGGTTCGCCGTGACGACCTTGGCGATGTCCTCCTTGAGAAGGTAAGCGTCACCCCGGAGCAAGGCGACTGCCTTCAGGTAGTTCGGGCCAAAATCCGAGTACTTCAGGGCCAGCCGGGCGACGGTCTTGCGTCGCTCAAGGGGCGCTTCGCGGAAGCCGAAGGTGAGGTTGAGAATCCACCGGTCCGGCGTGTCGATCAAGATGCCGCGTGTGGCGACCGCAAGCATGCCGTCGTAGTCTCGAAGGTTCTTCAGCAGCTCGAACTCGAGGTCGAGGAGGAAACGCTCGGGCGGTTCCTTGCCTTCGACGGCTCGGGCTTCCTTCAAAAGGGCAGACGCGGTCTTGTCGTCCTTCTCGAATTGGGCCAAGCGGGCGGCAAAGTACAGTCCGGCCCGAGAGCGGGCGCCAAAGTGCTTGACTAACTCAGAAGCGACCTCCCTTACTGCGGCTGGGGCGGCCACGTCGATGTTCGCCCATCGTTGCCAATACAGGTCGGCGGCGGCAAAGTCCCGATCGGCCTCCCAGATGCGCTTACTCGCCTGCCGCCGCACCTCGGGAGTGACAGACGGATCGTTCCACCAGATCAGAGCACTGTCCCGGACATAACTGTCTGGGCTTGACCGGACTAGCTCGGCACAAAGGCTTTGCGCCTCTCGCTCACGCCCAAGAAACCGGTACGCCCCCAGCAGGCAACCACGGTCGGCCGGCGTCAGCACACCCAAGCCTTCCAGAGAGCGGGCGACGTCGACGGCCTTGTCGAAGTGCCTCCCGTCATAGTACGCCCACATCAGGGCGCGAAGCATCTTCGTGTACGGCTCCTTTCCCCGGTCTTGAGCGGTCTTGATGACGCCGCGCAAAAGCTCTTCGCCCTCGCCGACTGGGGGAGGCACCAGGGCCAGCATGACGTCCTGGTTGGGATCGGCCCACATGTCGGGCACCTGTTTGGCGTCTCCGAACTGTCTCTCGGTCGTGGACGAAACTTGTTCGACAACCTTGGCGGCGACCGCCGACGCCCAGAGCGCACCGAACTTCTTGTCTCGGACGCTTTCGTCCTTGAGCACCCGGGCGATCGCGGCGGTGAAGTAGCCATGGCCGGTGCGAGGGTTTTCGTAGGAACGCTGGCCGGGCGCACAGCCCAGGAGGACGGCGATGTTGGCGCGGCGCCCCAATTCGCGCAGTTCGCGCCCAAAGGGGTTTTTGTCGCCTTCCCGGCAGGCGTCGGCGACGATCAGGACGTTGTGCATCCCGGCGTCGACGAACCGCTTGACCACCTCCTTGACCGAGACGCCGACCTGGGCGACGTTCTTGGGGTCGGCGTCGGTCGGGCACAAGAAGTCACCCTCGGGGGTGCCGATACCGTGGCCGGAAAAATAGAAGACAAAGAGATGGCCGGGGTCGAACCGCCGGTCGTGGACCATCTTGTCCAAGGCGTCCACGATCCCCTGGCGGGTGAGCTTGGCCGAACCGGCGTCGGTCATCGTCCGGACGGTCTTCGGCTCGAACCCTAGGTCGTTCTCCAGGCTGGCCGCGAACATTTGGGCGTCGGACGCGGCGTACTTGAGGGGGGCCAACGCGGTGTATTTGGTCGCGCCCAGCACAAGCGCCCAACTCCGGGCGGGAGCGAAGGCGCCGGGCTCCTGCCCCCTGCCGACGACGGCAAGGAGCAGGAGCAAGGGGGCGGCGAACCGGCGCATCAGCCTGCGACCGGGGTCACGGTGATTCCGACGATCTTGTCATCCTTGACGCAGACCCCGAAGTTCAGTTCGGGGAAATAGAGCCAGGTCTCCAGCTGGTTGCCCCGCACAAGCGAGACCTCCTCACCGGAATCGGACGGCACGATCGCGTCCAGTTGCTTCAGCGAGTCGCCGACACTGATGACCAGCTTTCGGTCGTCGCTGAGGTCGGCGGGCTTGAGGACCAGGACGCCGTCCTTGGCATAGGTGGTCAGGCGCAGGGCCTGGCCTTCGCTGGCCATGATGGCAAAGTCCCCGTCCAACCAGCGCATTTCCTTGAGGTCCTTGAAGTTCGGGTCGAACAGTTGCTCGACCGGTGACGAGCCCAAGGCCTTGGTGAAGTTCTCGACGGGGTCGAAAAGGGAGAACTGCTTGCTCCCGCTCCACAGAGCGACGGCGCGGCAGAGGGCCCCCGGAGCCGACTCCAACTTGGTGGCCACCAATTTGTTGGCTTCGCAGAAAGCCATGTAGTTCTTGCTGACCTTGGCGTACTTGGGGTTGTCGCTGGAATTCACCCGCAACCACTTGGCCATGACGGTGGCGGCGATCGCGGCGTCGGTCTTGTCAGCGATGCTGGGGACCTGCTCACCCAAGTTCAATCCGATATAGGTGTTGACAAGGATCTTGTTGTCCTTGAACGTCGCGCGCTCGGCTTTGACCATGGTGTTGATGGCATCGTTCAAGCTACCGGAACGCTGCTGGCCGACGGCGATGTTGTTGGCGATCCGCAACTTGTCGGGCCCGGCCATGGTCTTGCCCATCAAGTCGCTGAGGATCTTGACGCCCTGTTGCAGGGCTTCCGGCTTGGCGTCGGGGTCAAGGACAAGCAGGACGCCCTTGATCTCTTGCACCCTCGGATCGTTGGGAAGCTTAGCTTCGGCCGCGGCGACTCGCTGGGTGGCGGCAAGGTAGTTGCGCCGGTCCAGCTCGGTGATCGTCGCGCCCCGGCCCGCCACGGAGGCGGACGTGAGCATCGGCCCGAAGTCAGGACGGAACCACGTCGCCTTGATCGTGTCGCTCAGGTTGTCGTAGTAACCCATTGTCGAAGCAAGGGCGGCGTTGGAGTAGGCCTCCAGGAGCTTCGGTTCCTTGGCGATCGCCCGGTCGAACATCCTGGTGGCGATCGCGAAGCTCCGTGCCTCCATGAAGGCAAGTCCGGCGTCGAAGTCCATCAGGGCCCGCGACACGGCCGGGTTGTCCTCGATGGCCGCCATCCGGGCGCGGGAGCTGGGGTGGTCGCCCTGAAGGTTCTCCAGCCAGCCACCCTTGTCGCGCAGTTTGTCGTCCAATGCCTTCAGCATGTCGACCATGTCTTGCTTGGAGTATCCGGCCCGCTGGAGCAACCAGGCACCGGTGGCGTCGGCCTCCAGCTCTTGGTTGCGGGTGTAGAAAACGTTCAGGTCGTCCGGATGGGCGAAAGTCGAGTTGTGCCCTTTGCTCAGGTGCGAGATCTCGTGGGCCACGACCGCACGGATCAGCCGTTCGTCGCTGACGACGTCAAGGAGACCGGCGAAGACCACCATCTTGGTCTGGGGCTTGTCGCCTTCTTTCGCCGGTTTCTCCAGCGCAGCGTAGGCGTTGGGCTCCTTGTTTTCCTTGTCGTAGACGCACTTGATCGGATAGGCGTAGTTCGGGTTCTTGACCGAATAAGCCTCAAGCTCTCGGACCATCTTTTCCAGCTTTTCCTGGCTGAACTCGGCGGCAGACGCAAAAGCGGCCAACAGGGCCATCAACGGAAGTGTCGTGTTGCGGATGAATTTCGATTTCATAGGAATGACTACCTTGTCAGCCAACCATGACGGGTGTCAGCAAAATAGATTTCGTCGCTGACCAGGACCCTAGGCCATGTACTAGGGACTATGGTCGGCGTTTCAACCTACGAAGTACAGACGCAGACCCACCTGGCATGGATTCCTGCGGGGGCAAGCCGTCGTGGACTATGCTCAGACCATGCTCCGTCCCCTCGGTGTCGGCGTCGCCGTCCTCCTCTTGTCGTCCCTCGGCTTGGCCGGCGAGACAGTCCTGACCGAGGCCGTCTCGACGCGGGTCCGAGGCGGGGCCCGGTCTCTTGTCCGGGTGGACCCGGTCGAGGCGCAGTTTGTCGCCGGGACAGGCGCGGCCCAAGGCGATTTCCAAGGATGGACTCCGGTCTCGGCAGGTAAGGACGGCTGGTTCACCGGCCCAGAGGCCCGAGGAGGCTATCTGGCGTTCACCGTCAAGTCAAGCCGAGACCGTGCGGTCTTCATCGAGGCTCCTGGCTCAGGAACTGTCTATGTCGACGGCCGACCGCGGGCTGGCGACCCCTACGGGTACGGCTACATGTCCCTCCCTGCCCTGCTCAAGGCCGGTGAATCCCACATCGTGGTGCAGGCGGGGCGGGGCCGACTCCAAGTGAAGATTGTCGACGTGGCGAAGCCCGTCTCGCTCGACATGCGCGACGCGACGTTGCCCGACGTCCTTCCAGGGGAGAAAGCAAAACAGCCCGCGTCGATCGTCGTGCGCAACGCGACGGGTAAGCCGGCCAAAGTCGTTTTGGACGGGGGCGCCGGTCGCCAGGCACCGACGGCCGTCCCGGCGTGGTCGTTCCGCAAGGTCGCGGTGGACCTGCCCGCCGCCAAGGACGGCAAGGTCACGGTTAAGCTCCTCGTCGACGGCAAGTCCGTCGACGAGGCCGCCGTCAGCCTTGCGGTGCGGAAGCCGGGCGAAGCGTACAAGGTGACCTTTGTCAGCGACATCGACGGGAGCGTGCAGTACTACGGCGTCCGACCTCCGCTCAAGGAGGGCCCGGGTCAAGCGCTGTTCCTCAGCCTGCATGGCGCAAGCGTCGAGGCCTTGGGCCAGGCACAGGCCTACGGCCCCCATTCGTGGGGGTATGTCATCTGCCCGACCAACCGTCGGCCCTACGGCTTCGACTGGGAAGACGTCGGCCGCCTGGACGCCCTCGAGGTCTTGCGACACGCCAAGGCCCGGTTCAAGACCGACCCACGCATGACGTACCTGACCGGACACTCGATGGGCGGCCACGGCACCTGGCAAGTCGGGGGGCACTATCCCGGGCTCTTCGCCGCCATCGCGCCGAGCGCAGGTTGGATCAGCTTCAACACCTACGCGGGAGGATATCGCTATGACATGGCCGACCCCGTGCAGGCGATGCTCGCCCGGGCCGGAAACACGAGCGACACGACCCTCCTGAAGCGCAACTATTGGCAAGAAGGGGTGTATGTCCTGCACGGCGACGCCGACGACAACGTCCCCGTGACCGAAGCCCGTGCCATGGCCAAGCTCCTGGAAGGACATCCTGACTTCACCTTGCACGAAGTCCCGGGAGTGAGCCACTGGTACGACACCACTCCCGACGCCGGTGCCGACTGCGTCGACTGGCCCGGGATCTTCGACATGTTCGCCCACCACCGGTTGCCCGCCACCGGCGACCTACGCGACATCGACTTCACCACGGTCTCGACCGGCGTCTCGGCGACGTGCCACTGGGTGACCGTGCTCCAACAGGAGCACGCCCTCATGCCCAGCCACGTCGTGCTCCACGTCGACCTGGCGGCCAAGCGGATCACCGGCAGTGTCGACAACGTCGCCCGCTTTGCCGTCGACACCTCGGTGTGGGGCGGTGGCGAGTGGACGTTGGAGCTCAAGGGCCAAAAGCCCGTGAAGTTCGGCCCGTCTGACCATTTGGTCACCAAGCCCTTACCGCCGCGCACATTTCCTGCCGGAGCGCCGCAGGCCGACGAGCACTGGGCCGCGGTGCCGGCTTCGTCGGCCCAAGGAGAAAAGTCGCCCGCCCGAAGCGGTGGGTTCAAGTCGGTGTTCAACCACAAGGTGGTTTTTGTCTACGGCACCCACGGTACGGCGTCTGACAATGAGTGGGCCCTCGCGACGGCGACCTTTGACGCCGAACAGTTCGCCTACCGTGGCAACGGTTCCGTCCTCGTCGTTTCCGACGACGAGTTCACCAAGTCGCCCCTTCATGGACGCAACGTCTTGCTCTTCGGACGGCCGGGAGCCAACACCGCCTGGTCGAGTTTGGTGGACGCCAAGTCCTTGTCCGTCGCAGCGGGGCGGGTGACCGTCGGCACCCAAGAAGTCTCTGGCGACGACTTGGCCGTCGTCGGCGTCCTGCCCCGACTTGGTGAGTCGGAGACCGTGGTCGGCTTTGTGTGCGGGTCAGGCATGGCGGGGCAACGCCTATGCGACCGGATGCCTTTCTTCACCAGCGGTGCGGCGTTCCCCGACCTTGTGGTCGTCAAAGCTTCCATGCTTAAGGACGGCCCGGCGGGTGTCCTGGGGGGTGGGTTCTTCAGCAACCGGTGGGACGTCGACGGAGGTGACTGGGTTTGGCGATGACGACAGAGGGGCCCCATCGCAGGTTCAACCCGCTCACCGGCGAGTGGGTCTTGGTTTCGCCACACCGCACGCTCCGCCCCTGGCAGGGACAGGTCGAGGAGGCCGCTCCTCGGCCCCCGGCGTATGAGCCGACCTGCTACCTGTGCCCAGGCAACGGTCGGGCAGGAGGACACGTCAACCCCGCCTATGAATCGACGTTCGTCTTCACCAACGACTTTGCCGCCCTACTCCCCGACCAGCCGGGCGGTGGCCAAGACGACGGCCTGTTCCAAAGCCAGACCGTGTCTGGTGAATGCCGCGTCCTGTGCTATTCGCCACGCCATGACCTGACGATGGCCGAGATGGATTCTCGTCAAATCCACCAAGTGGTCGACCTTTGGTGCGACCAGGTCGCCGACCTAGGGACGAAGTACCGTTGGGTACAAGTGTTTGAGAACAAGGGCGCGGCCATGGGCGCGTCGAGCCCCCATCCCCACGGACAGGTTTGGGCGTGTGATTGGACCCCCCAAGTGTTGGCGCAAGAGGGCGCCCGGCAGTCCGCCTACCAGGCCGAGCACGGCACCACGCTCCTTCTCGATGTGGCCAAGGCCGAATCCGGCGGCCCGCGAGTGGTGTGCGAGAACGACGATTGGCTGTTCTTGGTCCCGTTTTGGGCGGTCTGGCCCTTCGAGGGACTTATGCTTCCTAAGGCTCCTTTGCCTCGGCTGAACGAAGCGACCACCACGCAGCGCGCCGCCCTGGCCGACATGCTTCGTGAGGCCCTTGTACGTTACGACAACCTGTTCGAGACTTCCTTCCCCTACTCGATGGGCTGGCATTTCGCACCGTTTGGTGAAGAGGCGGGTCACTGGCAGACCCACCTGCACGTCTACCCCCCGCTCCTCCGTTCGGCAAGTGTACGGAAGTTTTTGGTGGGATTCGAGCTTCTGTCAGAACCGCAGCGGGATCTGACCGCCGAGCAGGCCGCCGGACGGCTGCGGGACGTGCCCGACGTCCACTACACCAAGCGATGAAGCGCCCGTGGGAAGCGGAGATCGTGGTCACTCCAGCGATCGTGAGGAGAGTGGTCCAGAGTCAGCTCCCCGACTTGGCGGGCCAAGGGATCGAGTTCATCGGGAGCGGTTGGGACAACGACGCCTATCGGCTTGGCGACATCGTCATCAGGTTCCCGCGGCGGCACGTCGCCGTCGACATGGTGCGCTTTGAGGCGGCCGTCCTCGACCGTTTGCCGCGAGACCTCCTCCTTCAGGTTCCCCGCCTCCACCTTGTCGGCAAGCCTAGCGATGCATACCCCTATCCTTTCCTGGCTTACCAAATGGTGAAGGGGACGCCCGTCTGCGACACTCCTGGTGTGCATTGGGACCCTGCCGACGCTAGCGCACTTGGCCAGTTCCTGCGGATGGTCCATCAAGTCCCGGTCTCGGTCGGAAAGGCTTTCAGAGGTGACACGCTGCGCAAAGCCGACGTCGCCTTTCGACTCGGCAAGTGCCAGGAGGTGCTTGCCGAACTACCTGAGGACGCCCTTGGCGTACCCAAACCGGACATTCTGAGGGCTGCGGTCGCCCTCTCACAGACGACGGCGGCTCAAGTGTCGGCCCTTGTCCACGGCGACCTCTATTCCCGTCACGTGCTGGTGGACGGGAGCCGCCTCTCTGGTGTCATCGACTGGGGGGACTCCCACGTCGGCGACCCGGCCCTCGACCTCTCGATCGCCTACACATTGCTCCCGTCGGAGTGCGAAGGGCCGTTCTTCGACGCATACGGGGGCGTTGACCAGGGCACGCGGGAGCGGGCGATGTTCCGCGCCGTCTTCTATTGCGTCGTGCTGGCTGATTTCGGTGTCGGCAACGACGACCCGCCGATTCTTGAGACTGCCCGGTTCACCGCCCGCAGGATTTTGGAGACAATCGAGTCCTCTCCGGGTAAACCCGGCCCATGACCATCGCCCTGCTCCTGGCCACCCAAGCGTCTGCCGGCAGTCTCGACCATTTGGTCGACCGTGCCCGGCTCAAATCTACCGTGGAACGTCTTGCCAGTTGGCACGACCGCAACACGAACAATCCAACCCTGACGGAAGCGGCCAAATGGCTGGAAAGTGAGTTCAAGAAGGTCCCCGGAGTCCAGGTCGAACTGATGAGGTATCCGGTCAAGAAGGGCCGCCGTGTCCGTGAGGACAAGGAAGTCGTCGAGGTCGTCGCGGTGTTGCCTGGCTCGGACGACCGCCGCATCCTGGTCGGCGGACACTTTGACACGATCAACATGGTGCCGCGCGACTTGGAATCGTCACTCCGCTCACGAGCACCAGGGGCGAACGACGACGGCAGCGGCACAGCGCTGACCCTTGAACTGGCCCGGGTCATGGCGACAAGAAAGTGGAAGCACACCCTGGTCTTCGTCGCCTTCAGCGGCGAGGAGCAGGGGCTGCTCGGTTCGACCGCTTTGGCCAAACGGGCG
Organism: Fimbriimonadaceae bacterium; assembly: GCA_019638795.1. Lineage (NCBI taxonomy): Bacteria > Bacillati > Armatimonadota > Fimbriimonadia > Fimbriimonadales > Fimbriimonadaceae > Fimbriimonadaceae bacterium. Next base: position 538,792 of record JAHBTB010000001.1, read on the forward strand.
AAGAGCGAGGGTTGGAAGCTCGACGCGGTCTTCAACAACGACATGGTCGGCAACAGCAGCAACAATCAGGGGAGGCACGAGACCAAGCTCGTCCGTGTCTTCAGCGAACTGTCTGACCAACACCAAAGTCGCGAGTTGGCCCGGTTCGTGGCCTACGCCGGCGGTTCGAAAGACTTTGGAGCCATGCTCGTCTTCCGGCACGACCGGTTCGGCCGCGGGGGCGACCACACGCCGTTCAACAACGAGGGTTTCACCGCCGTGCGCGTCACCGACGTCGTGGAGGAGTTCAGCCGCCAGCACACGCCTGACGACCTTCCAGAGAATGTCGATTTCGACTACCTCAGCAACGTCACCAAGCTCAACTTGAGGTCGATGAGCCTTCTGGCCGACGCGGGTGAGCAACCGACCGCAGTGCGTGTCGACCGCCGTCAAGGCCACAGCACTCACATCACCTGGCGGTCGACTCCGGGGACGAGCTACACGGTGTACTGGCGCGCGACGACATCACCGGTATGGCAGGCGCACAAGGACGTCGGCGCCGCTTCGGAGTTCACCATCGCCACGGTCAACAAGGACGACAACATCTTTGGGGTCGGGGCGACGGGCGGCATTCCGGTCGAGGCCCGGTGACCATCAGGCGGCGTCCTCGGCTCCGAACACCCAAGTCTCATAGCGGGAGTGTTCGACCGGAGGACTGAAGTAGTAGCCTTGGCAATAGTCGATGCCTAAGGCATGCAACTGGACAAACTGGCTCTCGCTTTCGATCCCTTCGGCGACGGTTTCCAGCCCCAAGACCTTGGTGAGCGTGATAAGCGCGCGCATGATCGCACCAGCCTCGAGGGAATCACCCATCCCCGCGACAAACGCCTTGTCAATCTTGACGATGTCGATGGGAAGGGTTCCCAGGACGCCCATCGACGAGTAGCCGGTGCCAAAGTCGTCGACGGCGATCTTGACCCCTCGCTCGCGCAGGGAGTCCAGCTTGGCTCGGTTGGCCTCTAGGTCCATGACCAAGGTCGTCTCGGTGATCTCCAGGGTCAAGGCGTCGGCAGGCAGGCCCGTCTCTTCGATGATCTCCAGGACGCGGGGGACGAACCCGGGCGACTTCAACTGTTGGCCGGAAACGTTGACCGCCACTCTCAGTCCGGGCGCTGAGGTCCAACGCAGGCGTTGGGTGGCCTCGCAAGCGGTCCGCATGACCCAGAACCCGACCTTGTCGATCAGGCCGATCTCCTCAAGCAGGCCGATGAACTTGTCGGGCCCGATGATGCCGCGACGGTCATGTTTCCACCTCACGAGGGCCTCGGCCGCGACGCGGGCGCAAGTCTCCGCCTCGACGACCGGCTGGTAGTAGACCTGGAAGTCGCGGTTCTCCCAGGCCTGGCGGAGATCGGACTCCAACTGGAGCCGGGCCACCGTTTCCTCTGACATCCAAGACTCGTAGACTTTCCAACAGGACTTGCCCTCCGACTTGGCGTAGTACATCGCCATGTCGGCCTGTTGGAGCAGGGCCTCGACGCTGGTCTTGCCCCGGGTCGGCGCGACACCGACGCTAAAGCTCGTGGAGAGCACTCGGCCGTCGAGTTCCACGGGCAACTTGATCGCGTCCACAATCTCACCAGCGACGGCAGTGGCCCGCGCGATGTCGGCCTCGTAGAGGAACACAGCGAACTCGTCACCACCCAGCCGGGCGACCACCCCGTCAGTGACGATTTGACCCAGCCTTTCGGCGATCGTCCGCAACAAGTGGTCGCCGGAGTCGTGCCCCATCGCGTCGTTGACAAACTTGAAGTTGTCGAGGTCGAGGTACAGGAGGGCCGCCGACATGGTTGTCTGGGGTCTCGTGACGGCAGCGTCGACGATCTCGACGAATCGCCGCCGGTTGACCAGGTTGGTCAAGGGGTCTCGTGTCGCCAAGTCGTCGAGTTGGCGGTTCATGTCCATCAACATCGCCGCCTGGGTCCGGATCGCTTCTTCGCGCTTCACTTGCTCGGTCGTGTCCACGGCAGACACGAGGACACCGCCCACCGCCCCGTTGTCGAGGTGCCAGGGACGACACTCCCAGCGCAAGTGTCGGTCGCGGATCTCCGGCGTGGGCGACCAAACTTCATCGTCGACCGATGTGACGCGCCCGGCCAAGCATTCCCGGAACGCCGACCGCCAGCCCGCGGGGGTCGCGTAGCCGTCACCAAAGAGGGTCTGCTTCTGGTTGCTCTGATGGTCGAGCCCAAAGAGTGCGCCCCACTGCTCCGAGACCGCAATATAGGTGAAGTCAGAGTCGACCATCGCGATGGCCGCCGGAGCGTGGGCGACAAACTCCCGGAGCCGAGTCCGTTCACTGGCCAGCCGGTTCTGCGCCTCCTCAAACTCTGTCACGTCGGCAAACGAGCTGACGACACCTTGGACCTTGCCGTCCCCGTCGTAAACGGGCTCGGTGCTGATCCTGATCCAGCCTCGGCTCCCATCACGGCGTTGGACTCCGGCCAGGAAGTTGCTGACTGCCTGGCCGGTGTGCAGGGTGTGGGCCGAAGGATAGTCGTCTGGCTCCAGTACTGTGCCGTCACTATGGGTCAGGACCGCCGGAGACTGGCCGAAACTGAAGCCAAGCAGTTCGTCCCAACCAAGGCCAAGGATTTGGAGGGCCGCCTGGTTGGCGTGGGCGATCGTTCCGTCGGCCATCCGGAGCACCACCCCCTCGGCCATGCTGTTGAACGTGGCGCGCAGGCGCTGTTCGCTGCCCTCCAGTTGCTGCTGGAGCATGCGCTCCCGAGTCACGTCGCTCATCAGCAGCATGAATCCGGTGTGGCGGCCCGACGGGTCGAATGACGGCTCCATTTCGATCTTGGCGTCAAACCGGCTTCCGTCTTTCCGGTCCAACCTCAGTTCGATGTCGGTCCGCGTCAGGTTGGCCATCGCCATGGCCAGTGACTCCGCCCTGATGGGGTCGGTGTCGTCGCCAAACAGAAGGTCAGAGACTCGAGTCCCGGGGACTTCGTCGGCACGGTGGCCGGTCATCCGGACAAACCCCTCGTTCACCCACTCGATGCACCTGTCCAACCCCGTGACCACCACGGCGCTTGCCGTCCGTCGGGCGATCTCGGCCAGCCTGACCGTCTGCCTGTACTCCGCCTCCGCCTTCGCTTGGAGAAGACGGTGCTTGTATCTGAGGACAAAGGTCGCGATGACAAGGACAAGGGAAAGGACCGCCGCAGGCACGAGCCCTTCGAGAGCCCGGCTGCGGCGCAAGGCCTGCTCCCGCATGAAGTCCCTGGCGTCGATGTCGACGCCCAAGACACCGGCCATCGTGCCGTCCTTACGCAGGCAGGGTGCGAAACCTGAAATGAAGGTTCCCCACGCGTCCGTGCAAGGTTTCTCGCTCGCCGTCGGATGCGGCTTGGCCCCACTGGTCAGCGCCTCCGTCAGGGACGCGTCGGTGTTGTCATAGACCTCGCCGACCCGCGACTGGTCTTCGACCCCGTCGTGGTCGTAGTCACCAGGCTTGGTCGCGTCGAGGACAAATTTGACCTTGCTGTCCTCAAGGCGGACGGTATAGAGGAACCTGAGGCCAGGAGTGGCGTCGAAAGCACGCCGGAGTGGGGCGACCGCCTCATTGAACTCGGGCGTGTTGGTCTGACGGTCGTCGTGGAACTTGTCGAGGACCTCGGCGTCGATCGAAGACGACAGGGCCGAGGCTAGGCGTCTCAGTTCCGACCGCTTGCTTTGGAGGGCCGACAGGTCGGACTCGAACCAAACGCCATAGATTGCCAAGGCGACAATGAGAAAAACGGCGGCGCCGACCAGCAGGGCCTCGCACAGGGACGCGACGACCCAAAAGGCCCTGGTCTTCCCCACCTGGTTATCGTGAAGTTTTCCCTGCAAAGCCATGACGCGACGCCGGTCGGAGACCCCTCCAGATTGTCGGTTGTGCAGACAACCCTTCCTCACGCCTAGGGGTCAAAAATGGCGTGTAGAGTGCCGGGACGACGAAGTCGTGCCGCGGGCTCCGGGTAAGACAGTCGCATGCCCTTCCTGACCCCGGCCCTTGTCTTGGCCACGCTGGCCGCCGGCCCGTCCCTTCCCCTCGATATCCGAGGGATACCGGCCCCACGCCAAACCCCGCCTTTCGAAGCCGATATCCGCCGGTTTGAAGCGGCGGACAAGAAGTCTATGCCCCAGCCAGGCGGCGTCGTGTTCATCGGTAGTTCGAGCATCGTCGGCTGGAGGACGCTGAAGAAAGACTTCCCAGGGGTCAACTGCATCAACCGCGGTTTCGGCGGGTCGTCGATCAGCGACTCAGTCCGCTATGCCCGGCGGGTGGTCACGAAGTACAAGCCAAGGATGGTCGTCTTCTTCGCAGGGACAAACGACCTTGCCGCGGGCAAGTCGGTCAAGACGGTCGTCGGGGACTTCAAGAAGTTTGCCGGCATCATCCGCCACGACCTGCCTGACGCCCAACTGGTCTACATCTCGATCACGCCGGCACCGTCGCGCCAAGACTTGTGGCCGGCCATGAGGCAAGTCAACGCGGAGGTCTCCGCCCTCTGCCATGAGGGCAAGAACATGCGGTTTGTCGATTTCTTCGACCAGTTCATCGGCCCCAACGGCGAACCCAAGCCAGAACTGTTCGTCAAGGACCGGCTCCATATGAACCCTAAGGGCTACGCGATTTGGGCGGCGGGCCTCCGGGACATCGTCACCCGCGGCTGAGCCGCGCGGAGGGCACGAGTAGACTGGCCTCGCCATGGTCGCCTCCCTTTGTCTTCTCGCCGCCCTCCAAACCCAACCCGTCCGCACCTTGGTGGTCAAACCGATCCACCAGGACAGCTTCAACAAGGGTGGCAAGGCCAAGAAGCGCGTCCAAGGCGGCAACCCGCGGATGGTCGGCACCACCCTCCTCTTTGACGGGTCTCAGGACGGGGACCGGCAGGTCGACCCCCAGATCGCGGTCGGTGGCGGCTACGTCCTCCACGGCACCAACGGCGGGCTGGTCATCTACACCAAGAAGGGCGAGTACGTCGACGGTGTGCCCCAAGGCGAGTTCAACGACGGAATCGACCCCAAGTTGTTCTACGACGTCCACAACAAGGTCTTTGGGTTTGACCTGTGGTACTACTACGACCGCGAGAAGACCAAACCGGTCAATATCTCGGTCTCAGAGACGAGCGACCCCCGCGGGGCTTGGAACACCTATCCGGTCCCTTCACCCGACGAGGTCGACGGCGGCGCGGTCGGCTACAGCAAGAAGTGGATCGGCTACTCCTGGCCTGGCGGAAAGGAGCGCACGTTGGTCCTGCGCACCGCGGAGGCCAAGGCGGGTAGGCCCGCCACCGTCTACTTCTTCTCCGGTTCGCTGGGCAGCCCGGTGATGACCCAAGACCCCGACGACGACCTCCTCTTCGTGCACTTGACCGGCGAAGAGATCGTGCTCACGACCGTAGGTGACGGACCAGGCGGCACCCCCGTGGTGAAGCGCGTCGTCCGACGCCCCCACGGCATCACCCACATGGGTTGGCCGCCTGCATCTCCGATGAAAGGCACCGACAAGAAGACCGCGAGCGGCGACCGTAACCCCAAGAACCTCGTCGTGCAAGGCAAGCACCTGTGGTTCTCGCAGACGGTGGACGTCGACGGACGGGCGGCGGTGCAGTGGCATGAGTTCACCTTGGACGGGGTGCCCGTCCAGAGTGGTCTGATCGCGTCGGCGACCAACAGCTTCATCCAAACCACCGTCGCGGTCAACAAGCGAAACGACCTCTTGGTCGGGTTCCAGGAGACTGGGCCGGACATGTATGTGTCGGGGCGATATGCCCTGCGGCGCGCGGGGGACAGGGCCGGGACGACGAGGCCTGCCGTGAGGCTCGTCGAGGGCCTTGCCCCGACCCTTGGCGGACCCTGGGGCGACTACAGCGGCTCCTGCGTCGACGGCGACGACATGACGAGGCTTTGGACGGTCCAAAGCTTTGCCAATGCGCAGGGTCGGGGCGGGACGGTCATCGCCTGCGTCACCCCCTAGGTCGGAATCGGACAGAACCGATCCGTTACAGGACAATCACGACTGCTTCAAGGCTCACTGTTCTGGATTCGCCGGGAGGTCGCTATAATCCCATTCTGAGCATGTGGACGTCACTTGCCCTCGCCATGACCATCGTCTCTGCCACTGTCGTCGACCAGCCGCCCACGGCCGGGGCCAACCGCTATTACCACCCCAACCGGGCGCCTCTGCACCAGACCCCGCTTGTGCAACTTCCCATCACCAGCTTCAAGCCAGGCGGCTGGCTGAGAAGACAACTGGAGTTGCAACGTGACGGACTGACCGGGCACCTCGGAGAGATATCGGTCTGGCTGACCAAGAAGAACAACGCGTGGATGAGCCCGACCGGTCAAGGGGACTACGGCTGGGAAGAGGTGCCGTATTGGCTTAAGGGCTATGCGCGGGTCGGCTATGTCTTGGACGACCCGGACATGCTCAGGGAGACCAAGGTCTGGGTCGACGGCACTCTGGGCAGCGCCAGACCAGACGGCGACTTCGGGCCGGTCCGCTACCACAAGCCTGGCAAACGCGATTTGTGGGCGCAGATGCTGATGGTGCAGGTGTTGCAGGGCTGGTACGACAAAGTGGGCGACCCACGCGTCCTTCCTTTCCTCACCGCCTACTTTCGCTGGCAGCTCACCGTGCCCGACGAGGACTTCCTGGAAGACTTTTGGGAGAACAGCCGTGGCGGTGACAACTTGGCGAGCGTCTACTGGCTCTACAACCGCACCGGCGACGCCTTTCTTCTCGACCTCGCCACCAAGATCGACCGCAACACAGCCGACTGGAGGATGAAGGACGGCCTGCCCAACTGGCACAACGTCAATGTCGCCCAGTGCTTCCGCGCTCCGGCCGAATACTGGCAGCAAAGCGGCGACAAGGAAGACTTGAGGGCAAGCTACCGGGGATTTGATTGGATCCGGATGAAGTTCGGCCAGGTTCCGGGCGGCATGTTCGGAGCCGACGAAAACGCCCGCGAAGGCTACGACGACCCCCGCCAAGCGACCGAGACCTGCGGCTTTGTCGAGCAGATCGGGTCGAACAACGTCATGGCGGCCCTCACCGCCAACCCCAAATGGCCGGCCAACACCGAAAACGTGGCGTTCAACTCGCTTCCGGCCTCGTTCATGCCCGACTATCGGTCGCTGCGATACCTCACCGCGCCGAACATGGCCGTCAGCGACGCCGCCAACCATGCGCCGGGTATCCAGAACGGCGGGCCGTACCTGCTGATGAACCCGTTTAGCAGCCGGTGCTGCCAGCACAACCACACCAGCGCGTGGGTCAACTTCTTGGAAGGCACTTGGATGGCGACCCAAGACAACGGCCTGGCCGCCCTCGTCTACACGGAGGGCGAAGTCACCGCACTCGTAGGGACGGGGGACAAGGTCACCGTCGCCACCAAGACGCACTATCCCTTCGAAGAAGATGTGCGGATGACAGTGAGGACCGCCAAGGCGACGGACTTCCCCTTGTACCTGTTGGTGCCCGCCTGGGCGGACGGGGCGACAGTCTCGTGGCCGGACGGGAAGGTCGACGCGACTCCAGGAAAGTACCTCCGCATCGACCGCACTTGGCGGAACGGCGACACCGTCTCTCTCCACCTTCCCATGCGCCCGCAAGTCCGGGTCTGGGAGAAGATGAAGGACGCGGTGAGTGTCGACTACGGCCCACTGACGCTGAGTCTCAAGATCGGCGAAGAGTTGAAGGCCGTCGACCCCACCACAACGACCCAGGCCGACTCCGGTTGGCAAAAGGGAGTGGACAAGTCACGATGGCCCGCCTACGAGATCCATCCGAAATCGGCATGGAACTACGGCCTGGACGCCGGGGCCGCGATCACGTGCCGTCGACGGCCTTGGCCGAAAGACAACATGCCGTTCACCCTTGAGGGGACTCCTCTGGAGTTCTCCGCGACGGGTGCCCTGATCCCCAAGTGGACCCTGGACCAGACCGGCTTGGTCGCCGTCCTGCCGACAGGAGACCTTGGGGCCCAGGCCAAGCAACCGGTCACCCTGGTCCCGATGGGGGCGGCCCGTCTCCGCATCAGTTCCTTTCCCCGGTTGGACTGACCGGGGACAGGCTAGCCCAAGATGAGCCGGGCGACCACAGGGAAATGGTCGCTCGGCATCCGGCCTCCGACGCGGCTCCGGTCGATATTGGCCCATTCACACCGCCACTCCTTCGTGTGCAAGACGTGGTCGATCATGTCCCCGTCGGTCTTGGTGTCGTCGAAGCCGTGGAACGTCACGCTGGCTCCCTTGGCAGGCAGAGCTTCGGCCATGAGTCCGCTTTGGGTCAGGGCAAGGACGGGCGGTTCTTGGGCGGCACAATTGAAGTCACCCATCACCACGGCAGGAAGCCCACGGTCTTGGACGACGCCACGCATCATTTCTCCCCCCAGAAGCCGGGCGCGGGGTGACTCGTGGTCAAGATGCGCGTTGGCGACCAAGACGAGCCCGCCGGAGGCGAGGAAGAACTCGCCCCAGGTGAAGACGCGGGTGATCCGTGCCTCGAACGCCAGCGAACCCGGCACCTTGGGCGTCGGGCTGATCCACCGGGTGCCGCCCTCCCGCAGACCGAGGAGGTTCCGACGGTAGAAGACCGACGAGTGCTCACCTTTGCGCAGTCCGTCGTCGCGGCCCGCCCCCAGAACATCATGCTGGGGCATCCAGGCCCTCAGGTCGTCAATCTGGTCGGCGAGGGCCTCTTGGACGCCGAGGACGTCGGGGTCATGGTGGCGGATGATGGCGAGGAGGGCGTCGCGACGGTTTGGCCAGGCGTTCGCCCCGTCGGGTGCGGTGGAGTACCGCAGGTTGAATGTCATCGTGGTCAGGCCGACCGACATGTCGCTAGCCTACTCTTTCGCCAGGACGGCTGGCTGACAGCGTCACCTCATCAGGAAGTCTCCGATGGTCAAGGGCATCGGGACGGACGACGAGGCCTCGGAGATGTTCGGACGGTAGGGATAGATCCGCCGCGCCATGAAAGCGATGTGCCCGTCACGGTTCTGGGCGACGCCACGAACGGTGACAAACGGGTGGCAGACCACCTTGTGCCCGTCTCGCTGGTAGACGTCGTCAAAGCAGGTCACATTGAGGAGGCCGGTCTCGTCCTCGAGGTCAAAGAAGAGGACGCGCCGGCCACTCTCGGTCGGAGGGAACCTCAACCGGATCGGGTTGCCGACGACAAACACCGGCTCGGTGGTGGTCAAGCACGAGGCCTCGGCGGCGGTGAGCCCACCACGGGCGGTGACCCGGTCGCGCTCGAACGCCATCAGATGGCGGGCGACGTCGAGCCCCATCAACCGACGCTCCGCGACGGCCCTCTCGACTACGTTGAAGTCGTCGATTTCCAGAGGGAGCGGAGGGTCTTCGAATTGGAGCGGGAGGCAATCCTCGGTGACCGGCGACCGCGCCAGGCCCAAAGCGTGGTCGACCATCCACAGAAGGGCGCGGCGATGGGGGGTCAGGCTGTCGAACGCACCGGCATGCACCAGGTTGCGGAGTTCGTCCTTCTCGGGCCGTACCCGGACGACAAAGTCAAAGAAAGAGTGGTACGGACGGCCTCGCAGTGACCGGTCGACCGTCGCCACCGATAGGCCCGCGATCTGTCTGAGCGGGACACGCACGCCGCCGGCCGGGACCATGATCTTGGGGTCCTCGGTCGCTTTGACGTCCTCGACAGAGAAGCCCGCCTCACTCTTGTTGACGTCGGGTTGAAGGACCTGCACCCCCCGGACACGGGCTTCGTTACAAAGGGTGGCCGGGCCGTAGTAACCAGCGGGTTGGGCGTCGAGAAGGGCGGCGAAGTACTGGGACGGGTAGTTCTGCTGGCAATAGATCGAGCGAACCGACACCTCGGCGAACGCGAGGGCATGCCCCTCGGCGAAGCCATATCCCTTGAAACCCGAAACGAGGGCGTGGACCTCTTGAGCGACTTGGCGGCTGTACCCACGGGCGACGATCCGGGCGACGACATCCTCGCACACCTGTCCGTCCCGGTGTCGGTCGTGGTGCTTCTGCACCGCTTCGCGGATCTCCTCGGCCTCGTCCCCGGTGTATCCGCCGAACTTCTCCAACAATTGGTCGATTTGTTCTTGGAAGACGACAATCCCCAAGGTCGGGCCAAGGATCACCTCAAGGTCAGGATGGACAAAGACAAACGGCTTACCCTGGCGGCGGGCGATGAACTCGTTGAGTTTCACGGCGCCACCGACCCCAGGCCTGATCCCCGCCTGGACGATACCGGCGTCCTTGAGGTTCCTCGTGCCGATGCGGATATGGGCTTGCCGCATCGCTGGCGATGCGGACTGGGGGACACCGACCAACTGTCCCGACCGCATCGCCCGGTACACACCGTCGTCGTCGAGGGGAAGGTCGCAGACGTCGAGTCCGTCGACCCGGCGCATCGTGCCACCCAGGACGTCGTTGCCACGCAGGCACAGTAAGTCGAACTTGTCGAAGGAGTGCTTCGCGCTCCGCTTGTCCCACTGCATGATCTTCACACCGTCCGCACCGGACAACTGGACGGGCACTGTGTCCGCGACGGGGCTCTTGGAGACGACGACGCCTGACGAGTGGGCACGCATGTTGCGCGGCAAGTCGGCAAGACGCTCGGCAAACTCGAAGACCCAGTGGTATCTCTCCCGCGGGATGTCGCTGTCGCGCAGTTCAGGGCGACTGTCCAAGGCCATGACAAGGCGCTCCGGCGAGACGCCGCCGTGGAGACGCTTCGAGAGATAGGAAAGGTGACTCTCGGGGATCCCCATCACCTTGCCGACCTCGCGCACGATGCCGCGGGTGCGGTACGTGCCGACCGCGGCGACCGTCGCGACATGGTCGTCTCCGTAACGCCGCACGAGGTGCTGGCGGACGTCCTCCCGGCGCGACGCCTCGAAATCGATGTCGATGTCCGGGCGTTTACCCCCGTCAGGGGGGAGGAACCGGTCGAAGTGCAGGTTGAACTCGAACGCGTCGATGCGCGAGATGCCCAGGCAATACGCGACCATGGAGTCGACCACAGAACCACGGCCGCTGAAAAGGATCCCCTCTCCTCTCGCCCACTCGCACATCTCCCATGCGATGAGGAAGTGCCGCGACCATCCGAGTTTGACCATCCGGTCAAGTTCGCGGCGGACTCTGGCCTTCTGTTGCCTTGAGAGCGCTCCATACCGGCACCAAGCACCGTGCTCGACCACCTGGCGTAGGGCGGTGTCTTCGTCGGCACAGAACTGGGGAAGTTCGACCCGGCCGGGCAAGACGTCGCTGTCGCACCGGTCGGCGATGCGGCGGGACTCATCGATGAGACAAGGCTCGTCAGCGTAGACGGAAACGGCCTCCGAGCTGTGGCGCATGTGCCGCTCCCGGTTCAGTGAGCGCCTCGGTAGCCCACGGACCTGAGGCTGGGTCGGGTCACGCGCCGGTTTGCGTCCCTCGACCTCCTCGACCTTGCAAAGGGTGTCCACACACACCAGGATGTCGTGGGCGGGATAGTGCGCCCGCTCGGCGGTCAACACCGGGCCGCCGGCCACACAGGTGACGCCAGTCTTGTCGGCCAATTGGTGGAGAAGCCGTCCGACATGAGGTTGCCATGGCAGTGACGTCCTTTCGACCTGCACCACGACGCTTTCTCTGCCGTAGAGGCTGACCAAACGGTCAATGCACTTCTTGGCGGAGCCATACTCCTTTCGTGCGACAAGGAGGTCGACGGGGCCGTTGCTTCCTCCCGTCAAACACAAGACGCCGTCTGTGTGACGGGCGAGGCGGTCCCAACTGGCCAAGGGGTATGTCCTCGGCTCACCCAGGCAACATTCGGTGACGAGCCGCGACAAGGAACGGTAACCGTCCGGGCATGTGGCGACCAAGACAAGGTCGCCGCCCTCGGCCAGTTCCACAGTCACACCGACCATCGGTCGCACCCCAGCTTCCTGCGCTGCCCGACAGAACTCGCGTGCTCCCGACAGCGAGAACCGGTCGGCAAGGAGCACCGCGCCATACCCCTTCTCGGCCGCCAACGCGGGGATCTGGGCGGCGATCATCGTCCCCCCTCGGGAATAGGCGCTGAGGGCATGGAGAAGGACCGCGTCACCCCTCGCGCTCGGGATGCTCGTGCCCGTCTCTACGACCGGCGTGACTGTCTCGCGGCGGACTCCCCGCTGGTCGATAAACCGGTGGACCTCAATGTCGGGCCCGCCCTTCCACCACTCGCCCGCCTCACGCCATCGGGAGAGGGTCTCAGTTCCAGCCGGTCGCATGACGCCATGCCCTCAAGACTTGCTCTCGACGTGGGGTTTCCACCTGGCTGGCCAGGACGACCGCACCGCTACCAAGCGACGAGCGCACCGCCGCCAGCGCGACGTCTTGGCCAGTCTGGACGGAAGCGGCAATGAGACTTTGTTGGGTGCTTTTGATCGGTTCCAGCCTGTCGAGCCGGGCGGTGAGGCGCACGATGTCCGGGCACTGGCGTTGTAGCTCCCCGACCAAATAGTCAAGTGACGCCGCGATGCGGTCCAGGTTGTGGACGGGGCGGTTGTATGTCCGGCTCAGTGTCCGCAGTCCCCCTCCCTCCTGCTCGGCGGTGATGACGACAAGCCCGGCCTGTCGTCCGGCGGAACGCTGGGCAAGCCCCCGCGACAACTCGGCAGCGGCTTCATGGAGCACCAAGGTGTCGTTCACCGGGGTGTCAAAGTGGACAGACTGTGCGACCGACTGAGGGGGGTATGACGCCACAACCTGGTCGCACGCCATGCCCCTGGCGGCGCGGACGATCTTATGGGCGTCATCACCAAACTGTGTGGTGAGCCATGCAGGGTCGACCGAACGGAGCGACCCGATGGTCTGGAAACCCAGTTCACGAAGACGCCCCCTATGCTCGACGGTCGCCACGAGCAGGTTGTCCACCGGTTGGTCAGACAACGCGGCGATGGCGTCACTGTCATAGCCATAGGGGTCACCCTGGCGCGAGGCCAGGCGAGCTAGCCAGACCGACGGCCCGGTCCCGTATCGGAGCGACCCACACCCCGCCGCAGAGAGATCGGTGACGATCTTCGCGGCGATGTCGGCCGGGTCGGGGTGCGCCCCCAGACCGACGACCGCACGGTGGGAGTCGACCGGCTGGATGACGTCGCTGTAAGGGACGATGCGGTCGAGCCATCGCGCCTGCCTGAGGGGGTCATGGACAAGCTCCTTCACCTGGCAGCCGGGGACTAGGGGGAGGACGTGCTGTAGCCGTGTCCCCACCACGACGCCCCGCGCCTTCGCGGCAAAGTTCAGGTCCACGACCACCCCACCGTCGACGACGACTTGGGGAGACGCGACCTGGTCGGCGTAGTACTGCTCCCACTCCAGCCAAAGGACAAACGGTCGTCGTCCCCTCCGTTCACCGGACCGCAGGTCCGCCAAACTCTTGCCGCTGAGCACCGACCGCGCCCCGGTGTGGGGCAGCGGCCCCGAAAGTCGTTTGACAAACCAACGCCCCCCACCACCGGACAGACGGAACCGTCCGCACAGCCGGACACCGAGGAGGTCGATCTCGAGCGTCCCCCGCTCAAGGCGGCCATATACCTCGCGCTGCCCCCCCGCGTCGGAGCGGTAGAGCCCGTGGTCCCACACGACCGACGCCCCTTTAGGTGACATTCCCTCAGCAAACAAGTCTGCTACTCTGGCGTCCTGGGCCCGTGCCGCCTCGACCGTCGCGTCCCACCTCGTTCGGGAGTGCGTGGTCGCGAGTACGAAGACCCGCCCCATGAGCGCCAGCCCCAGTTCGTAGTGGAGCCCACCCTGCTCGGTCAGCTTGACGACATAGGGCCAAGCCGCACAGTCGTCTGGCGCGTCGAGGCCGGGTTCAAATCCCGGCGAAAAGGGTTGCCCATCGGGCGATAGCATATAAAACTAGTATACATCAGTATACTACAATCACCACTCAAACCAAGGCACGGCGCTGGCCCGACACAAAGCCGCTCAGGGCAAGGACGACGGCGGCGACAACGACCAGCACCACCGACAGACCCTCGGCCTGACGCAGGTCTGTCTCGAAACCCAGGAAGATCGCCAGGGGCATGGTCCTCGTCGACCCCATCATGCTCCCCGCGAACAGGATCGTCGCGCCAAACTCGCCGAGTGCCCGTGCCCAAGCGAGCATCGCCCCCGAAAGCAATTGCGGGCCGCATAGAGGGAGGGTGACCCACCACGCCACCTGCACCGGGGAACAACCGTCGATCACGGCGTTTTCCTCCAGCGAGACGTCCCTGGTCGCAAACGCGGACTCAGCCTGCAGCACATAGAATGACGAAGCGACAAACACCTGTGCCATGACGACGGCGGCGGGCTGAAACGCGACGACGACACCGTGCGAACTTAGCCACTCCCCCAGGGCACCCGCCCGACCAAAGGTGAGCAGGAGCGCGATCCCTGCCGCGGCGGGAGGCAAGACTACCGGCAGAGCGACCAACGAACGGGCCGCCGAGGAAAGCCGTCCCGTGCCTCTCGAAAGCGCCATGGCGAGCGGTGTGCCGAAGACGAGCACCACCACCATGCACGCGGCCGACGTCCGTAGGCTCACCCCCATGGCGGCCTGGGTCGCCTCCGTCGCCAACTGTCGGCCAAGGCCCGGCAGGTCGGCCCGCGCCGCCAAGACGAGCACCGGCAAAAGGAGAAACGCCAGGAGCGGCGAGCCTGCCAGCCAAGACAGCCAGAGGGGTGTTCGCTTCACGGTGCCCCACATCATCGTCTGGACTGGACACGGCTCGCGAGCGGGGCGCCGAAGCCATGGTCCCGAAGGATAGACTGCGACATCCCGCTGAGAAGGAACCGGACAAACTCTCTCGCCACCGCGAGGCGTCCGCTCGTCCTGACCGCCGAGACAGGATACTCGGCGACCGGGCTCATCGTGTCGGGGACCGCGACAGTCCGCACCTTGGAGCCGCCCTTGCGGGCGTCGGTGGCGTAGACGACCCCCGCGTCAGCCTCGCCCAGCTGGACTTTCGCCAAGACCGACCGGACGTCCTGCTCCTGCGACACCACATGGCCGAGCACGTCATTCAGCCAACCCGCCCCGAAGACCTTGCTGGCCGAGTCCAGCATCGTCCGGGTGTACTTCCCCGCCGGCACCGCGTCGGCGGCGACGACCAGGTGCTTGGCCCGGACAAGGCTCCTGAGGTCGGTGACGGTGGTCGAACGTGGCGGCGTCACGACGACCAACCGGTTTGTCGCGAACATGGTGGGCGGGTCGACCATGTCGGACAACTTCGCCATGTTGCGCGAGTCTGCGCTGGCAAAGACGTCCGCGGGCGCACCGTTCCGGATCTGGGCCGCCAGCTGTTGGCTTCCCGCAAACGAGCAGACGACCTTCACTCCCGGGTTTGACCGCTCAAACTGCTCGCCAATCGCTTCAAAGGACTCGTGCAAGGACGCTGCGGCGAAGACGGTCAGCGTGGTGGGAGCGTGGGCTTCAGGCTCTGCCCTCGACAGGGACGCCGCAAACAGGACGACGCTCAACAGCACCGGTCCAACATACCCGGGCCAGTTTTCCCCCAAGGCCCGACGCACCGCCACGGCCGGACAGCCTGGCGGTATTCAGACCATGTAACATTTGATCAACGGTCGTTGACTTTTTGTCGCACCAAGCGACTCTTCGCCCCCTTTTGCGGCGCAATTTGTAAGCGATCTTTGTCTTTGAGCCGTCTATTGGCGCGGAACCTGGCCCGAATGGCACATAATATCAACGATCGTTGCCATTATGAATGCAAAGGACATCGGGGATATGATTCGACAGCGCCGTAAACTGCTGAAGATCACTCAGAGCGACGTCGCTCGCCTCGCGTCTTGCTCCAAGCCTTCGGTGATCGCTGCTGAAAGCGGAAAACCGACGCTTCGCCTCGAGATCCTGCTTTCGATCCTCCACGTGTTGGGCTTGTCAATTCACTTGAATGATGTAGGGGCCGGGCGCAAATAATGGCCGATGCAGACGTCTATCAGGGAAGTCAGTTAGTTGGCCATCTGGAGAGGCTGTCAACCGGTGTCCGGCTGTCGTTTGTCGAGGGAGTGTCGCTTCGACAGGGTTGGCTGGCCACTACATTGCCACATGAAACGGCGGACTTCATCGACCTGCCCTCCTTCTTTATGAACCTTCTTCCCGAAGGCGCGCGGCTCCAACTACTGCTTGAAAGCTCGAGATCGCGTGACGACTCGCTCGAACTACTGATGCGGGTCGGTTGGGACACGATTGGAGATGTAGCCGTCGTACCGGAAGGCAGATCTCCAGAAGATCAAGTAGCGCGAGTCAAAGCTACCGACCTCGGCAACGTCAGCTTCTGGCAGCTCTTCCACACGGGAGTTACTGAGTATCCGGACAGTGCAGTTCCCGGAGTACAAGAAAAGATATCTGCATCTACTGTCGCATTTGGTGTGAGGGCAGCAGGCATTCCGTCAGCAATCTTGAAGCTGAATCCGCCTAAGTATCCTCGACTTGTTCATAACGAGGAGTTCTTCCTGCGCATGGCAAAAGCATGTCGCCTTGAGGTCAATCGAGCCGAGGTTGTTCACGACCGTGACGGAGAGCCTGGGTTGCTGGTCACCCGGTTCGACCGAGCGAAACGCGGGGGCGAGAAGTTGCACCAAGAGGACGGATGTCAGCTACTGAACAGCCCGCCCGCGCACAAATATCATCCACCCTTGCGAGCTATTGCCGATCGGGTGGCTGACGTTTGCACCTCAGGAGTCGTTGAAGTTGAGCGATTGCTGCGTCTCACCGCCTTCAGCTATCTCATCGGCAACTGTGATCTGCATGCGAAGAACATCAGCGTGCTGTGGGATGACGTCGTGCGCCTGAGTCCGGGATATGACCTGCTGAGCACACTTCCCTACGCGTTCTTGGATCGTCACATGGCTTTGAAGCTCCAAGGTAAGGATGATAATTTACGCAAGGGAGATTTTGTTGACTTCGGCAAAATCTACGGTCTATCAGACAAGGCAATTCTGCAAATGCTCGACACCCTCTGCGATCACGCTGAACCTTGGATCAGTCGAGTACCCGAAATCGGTTTTGACCTCGAAACGACGGAAGCCTTACAACGGGAGATCGCCAAACGCATCTCGCAATTGCGGAAGTAAGGCAGTCCGGATCCCCATGTCCGTGGCTGGTCACTCGGACTGGGAGTGAGCCTGATTCTGCACGGGAACGGTGGTGGAGATAAGGGGATTCGAACCCCTGGCCTCTTCCATGCCATGGAAGCGCTCTACCAACTGAGCTATATCCCCACGCGGCGCCGACCCGAGGCGAGTCGGGAGCCCATTTAACCATGTCGGCCGGCGCCGGGGCAAGCACGATGGGACCCGGGGGCGAATATAGGCCCGTCGCACCACGGTTCAGTCTTCGGGCATGAGGCGCGCATAGTCCACGTCGCTGTTGCTCCAGCCACCGTCGATCTGCAGCACCTGACCGGTCATGTAGGGCACTCGGCCTTCGACGAGCGACACGACGGCCGCGGCCACCTCGGCGGCCTCGGCGACGCGGCGGATCGGCAGGCGGCGCTCCACCATCTTCAGGCGTTCACCGACCAAAGAGTTGCGGCTCATTTCGGTGAACGTGAAGCCGGGGGCTACCGCGTTGACATAGATGCCGTACTGCCCCAGTTCGACGGCGCAGTTCCGCGTGAAGGCCTCGATGGCGGCCTTGCTCGCCGCATAAGCCGAGCGGTTGTAACCGCCGATCTTGGCATGGCCCGAGGAGATATTGACGATGTGGCCGCCCACGCCCGCGTCCACCCAGTGTCTGGCCATGATCCGGCTTCCCGAGAACACGCCGCCCAAGTTGGTGTCCACGACCTGGTGGAACGTCTCGGGGTCGGTGTCCAGCACGCTACTGCGATGGATGACCCCGGCGTTGTTGACGATGGCGGCGGGCATGCCGAGGTCGCGGACGACTTCGCCGACCACCCTTTCCATGGCCGCGTAGTCACCGACGTCGACCGCCCAGGCCGGGCCCTCCGCTTCGCGTAAGCCCTCGGCATCAATGTCGAGCCGGGCGACGTCCCATGGCCCCTGGGCGAACGCCTCGGCGATGGCCCGGCCGATCCCCTTCGCCGCCCCCGTCACGACTACCACGCGGTGCACCCGCCCATTATGGGGGGCCGGACCGGCGTCGTGCGACCGTGTGGCCGACCCGGCCGTTCGGCCGCATAATCTCATCATGAGGACCGTGCCCGTCCCCGCGGTGGCCCGTACCGTCGCACAGGCCCTGCATGGCACGGCGTTCGAGGGCAGAGTCCACATGGTGGGGGGTGCCGTGCGCGACCTGCTGCTTGGCATGCCTGCCCCAAAGGACGTGGACCTGGTCGTCGAAGGCGACGCGACGGCTTTGGCCCAGACCTTGTGGGAACGAGGGGTGGCCGAGCACCCGCCCACCCTGTACGCAAACTTCGGCACCGCCCAAGTCAAGGTGGAAGGGGTCGTCGTCGAAGCGGTGACCGCCCGAAAGGAGTCATACCGGGGTGACTCGCGCAAACCCACGGTCGAACCCGCGTCGCTCCTGGAAGACGCCCAGCGGCGCGATTTCACCGTCAACGCCTTGCTCTTAGACCCGGAAACGGGCGAGGTAACCGACCCTCTGGGCCAAGGCTTGGCCGACTTGGAGTCCCGGACCCTGCGCACTCCCCTCGGACCGGCCGAGACGTTCAGCCAAGACCCACTCCGCATGCTCCGGGCGGTCAGGTTCCGGTGGCAGGTCGGCCTGACACCAGCCCCTGGCCTGGTCGAGGCGGTGCGTGAGTCCGCGCCTCGACTGGCGATCATCAGCGTCGAGCGAATTGCCGCAGAGCTCGGCACGATGCTGGGCCGGACAACCGCGTCCGACGCGCTCCGTGACCTGATGGACTGGGGTCTGCTCGACCAGTTCTGGCCCGAGTTCGGGGCGACGCGAGGCGTCGACCAAGGCTCCTACCACCACCTCGACGTATGGGAGCACACGTTGTTGGTCGTCCGGTCGGCCCAGATCGACGACCTGGTCACGAACCTGGGTTGCCTGTTCCACGACGTCGGTAAACCGGCGACGCGGAGCGTCGAGCCGGGAGGCAAAGTGCGCTTCTTCGACCACGAGAACGTCGGGGCGGAGACGGCCCGGGAGATGCTGCAACGACTCCGGTTCCCCGGCGAGACGGTCACCCGCGTCTGCCGCCTCGTCAAGAACCACATGAGGCTGGGGTCCGCGGCCGTCTTCACCCCGTCGGCGGCCCGGCGGGTGGTCCGCGACCTTGGAGAAGACGTGGGGCGCCTCCTGGACTTGGTCGACGCCGACGTGCGTTCCCTCCGTCCAGGGGTGGACGTGCACTTGAACTTAGGGAAAGTGCGCCAGACCGTCGCCATGGTGCAGCAGGCGACACCGGCCGACCGCCTTGTCAGCCCCCTGGACGGCCGCGAGATCATGGCTGTCGCTGGGGTCGGGCCCGGCCCTGAAGTCGCCCACCTGAAGCGTCGCCTGACCGAAGAGGTGCTCGAGGGGCGCATCCAGACCGGAGACAAGGCGGCGGCCAGGGCGTTTTTGCGGTCGATCAAGTCAAACTGATCTGGCAACCATGGGACCCCGCGAACGCCAGTCCGGCCAAAGGTTCTTGTTCTGGGGATTTGTCGTCGCCGTCATCGTGCTGGGTGCGCTCATTGTCGCGCCGTTTGTGCCTGCGTTGACTCTGGCGACCGTCCTCGCCGTTCTGCTGGCCCCTTGGCGAGACCGACTCCTGGCCAGGGGCAAATCGGTCACCGCGTCGTCGCTCGTCCCCGTCCTGCTTGCCACCGCCTTGGTGTTCACGCCGCTTGTCACCGCGGTCGGGGTGGCCGGTGCCCAGGCATTCGGCTACGTCCAGTCGCTCAGCGACGACCCTGCCGAGAGCGAGACGACACCGGTCCTCGACCGGATCGCCGCCGATATGGACCACACTCTGGCCCCGGTGTTCAAGCAGGTCGGGGCATCGAACTTCTCCGTCCAGGCCTGGCTTGCCGAGAACCGACCGCAACTCATCCAGACCGTCCGCGGCCCGGTGGTCGACGGGTTAGGCCGGTTCCTCAACGGAATCTTGCAAGTCGTCGTCGCGGTGATGACCGCATTCTTCGGCCTGCGCGACGGCAAAAACCTGGTCGGGCCGGTTTGCGAGTGCGTCCCCCTGCCCCCTGAGCAGACCCGGGAGATCCTCAACCGGACAGCCCAGACGATCCGGTCGGTCTTCGTCGGCGTCGTCGCGGTCGCGTTCGTCCAAGGGGCGTTGGCCGGGGTCGCCTATCTGGTCGCCGGCGTGCACGGCTGGTTGCTGTGGACCTTGGCCACGTGCTTCTTTGCCATGGTCCCCCTCTTGGGCCCGCCGATCGTCTACGTGCCCGTCGCCGCTTTCCTTGCCGTGCAGGGACGGGTCGGCCCCGCCGTCGGCGTCTTGGCGTGGGGGTTCCTCGTCGTCTCCAACATCGACAACTTTCTGCGCCCACTGATTGTAGGGGCCCAAACCAAGCTCCATCCCATGGCGATCTTCTTCGCCCTTGTCGGCGGGGTGCTGTTCATGGGGCCCAGTGGTCTGATGGCCGGTCCGGTGGTGCTCACTCTCCTCATCGGGCTCTCCGAGATAGTCCGTGAGGTCAAGTCGAACCAAACCCAGCCGGTAGACTCGCCCGCATGAGCCACGGCCCTCTGGCCCACATCAGCACGATCGTCAACGCCCGCTCCAAGCGCGTCTCCAGCTACGACCGTAGCGGCGGAAACGGAGACAACATTCAGGTTCCCGTCGGGGAGACCGCCGTCTTGGCGGACATCAAGGGCGCCGGGACGA
The DNA here is from genome assembly GCA_019638795.1 of Fimbriimonadaceae bacterium. Taxonomy (NCBI): domain Bacteria; kingdom Bacillati; phylum Armatimonadota; class Fimbriimonadia; order Fimbriimonadales; family Fimbriimonadaceae; species Fimbriimonadaceae bacterium. Next base: position 559,629 of record JAHBTB010000001.1, read on the forward strand.
TCAAGCACATATGGATCACGATCGCCAGCAAGGACGAACTCCATCGCCGTAACCTCGTGTTGCGCATGTATTGGGACGGGCAGAGCCACCCGTCGGTGGAAGCCCCGATCGGGGAGTTCTTCGGCCAGGGCTGGGGTCTCAAGTACAACTTCGTGTCGTTGCCTCTGGCCGCCGCCCCGGCAGGCGGCAACGCCCTTGTCAGCTACTTCCCGATGCCGTTTGGCGACGGGGCCCGGGTGACGGTCGAGAACCAGGGCACCGAACCGGTCGACGCCTTCTACTACTACATCGACTACGAGGAGCATGAAACGACACCGGCCGACCAAGGCCGGTTCCACGCGTGGTACCACCAAGAGATGACCAGCCCGGAAAGCACGGCTGGCGACGTCGAGAACGAGTGGGAGATCTTCGACACCTTTGCCAAGAACCCCTCGGACAAGCACAACTACCTCTTCATGGAGGCGTCCGGGGCGGGGCACTTTGTCGGTGTCAACTACTACATCAACTGTCCGACACCGGTCTGGTACGGCGAGGGGGACGACATGTTCCTGGTCGACGGCGAGCCGTGGCCCGGCAGTGCCCACGGCACCGGCACCGAGGACTACTTCAACCAGTCGTGGTGCCCTGACGAGGTGTACCTCCACCCCTATTTCGGCACGGCCCGCGCCCCTGGCCGGGGTAACGACGACCCCCGATGCGGCTGGCTTGGGCGGACCCACGTCTACCGGTTCCACCTGGAAGACCCTGTCCGGTTCAAGAAGTCCTTGCGGGCGAGTATCGAGCACGGTCACGCCAACTGTCTGACCCTGGACTTGGCAAGCGTGGCGTATTGGTACCAGACCTTGCCTTCCGCACCGTTCCCGCCCCTACCGTCCGCCGAGGAACGCAAGCCGCGTCCGACCGTCGGGGCGGTGGACATGCACCGGTGGCGCGACTCTTGGCGGCGTGAGAAGGGCTCGGGCGAGCGCTACGGGAACGAGAAGTAAGGAGGGCAGGCCGGAGGGCCCCGGGCCCTCCGGCAGGTTCAGTCCGCGTATCGTCGCCTCCCCGCCGTAGAATCAAACCAGACATGGCATTCGCCTCGATCCCCGAAGCCCTGGAGATGGTCCGGGCGGGCAAGATGGTCGTCGTGGTCGACGACCCCGACCGCGAGAATGAAGGCGACCTCATCATGGCGGGCGAATTCTGCACGCCGGAGGCGATGAACTTCATGATCAGCCACGGGCGCGGCGTGCCCTTCGTCAGCACCACCCCTGAGCGCCTGGAGGCCCTCGGTGTGCCGATGATGACGAAGCAGAACACGGCCCGCCTCGGGACGGCTATGGCCGAGACCGCCGACGCACGGTTTGGCACGACGACCGGGGTCAGCGCCGGTGACCGGGCCAAGACGGTGGCGGTTTTCACCGATCCCAAAGCGACCTCCGAAGACTTGATGCGTCCCGGACACATGCTGGTCCTGCGCGCGGAGCGGGGCGGAGTGCTCCGCCGGGCCGGTCACACCGAGGCCTCCGTCGACCTTTGCCGGCTCGCCGGGTTACAACAGGTCGCGGTCGGAGTCGAGATCATCGGCGACGACGGAGAGATGTTACGCCTGGGCGGCGGGTTGGAGGCATACGCGGAAGCACACGGCCTCGCCATCATCACGATCGCCGACCTCATCGCGTTCCGTCGTCGCACCGAACGGTTAGTCCACCGGGTCGCCGGCCCGATCCACTTCCCCACCGTACACGGACAGTTCCAACTCTACGCCTACGAGACCGAGGTCGAACCTCACCCGTTCCTGGCGATCGTCAAGGGCATCCCGACTCCCGACGAACCCACATTGGTGCGTGTCCACAGCAGTTGCCTGACCGGTGACATCCTTGGCTCGCTCCGTTGCGATTGCGGCGACCAGTTGGCGATGGCCCTGGACATGATCGAGGCCGAAGGGCGGGGGGTGGTCCTCTACATCGCCCAAGAGGGTCGGGGCATCGGCATCGTCAACAAGCTCAAGGCGTACGAACTCCAGGACAAGGGGCTCGACACCGTCGAAGCCAATGTGGCCCTGGGATTCAAGCCCGACCTCCGCGACTACGGCTTGGGCTCACAGGTTCTGCTTGACCTCGGCGTACGCCAAATGCGCCTGATCTCGAACAACCCGGCCAAGCGGGCCGGGCTCCAAGGCTTCGGCCTCGAGATCGTCGAGACAGTCCCCATCGTCGCCCCGCCGACTCCCCACCGCGAGCGGTATCTCCGCACCAAGCGTGAGAAAATGGGTCACGACCTGCCGTAAAGTGCCCCTTTTCAGGGTCTACGGAACGTTTTGCCGCAGACTTGACATAAACTGGGGCATGCAAGCATTTGCACGCGTCCTTGCCGCCGCCTTGACCCTGGTGGTGGCCGCTACATCCTTCGCGTCGGGCGGGGAACTCGCGCCGGGTTCGAAGGCACCGTCGATCAGCGTCAAGAAGTGGGTCAAGGGCAAAGAGGTCACCTCGTTTGAGCCCGGCAAGACCTACGTCGTCGAGTTCTGGGCCACATGGTGCGGCCCCTGCATCCAAAGCATCCCGCACCTGACCGAGATCGCCCACAAGCATAAGGACGTCACCTTCCTTGGTGTCAGCATCTGGGAGGACGACAGCAAAGTCCAGGAGTTCGTCGACAAGATGGGCGACAAGATGGACTACAACGTCGCTTACGGTGGCAACAAGGAGGGCATGGCGGAGACCTGGATGGCCGCCGCCGGCCAGAACGGCATCCCCACCGCCTTCGTCGTGAAGGACGGTGTCGTCCGCTGGATCGGTCACCCGATGTCGCTGGAGAAGCCCCTGGACGAGATCCTTGCCGGCACCTTTGACGACGCCAAATTCGCCGCTGAGTTCAACAAGGCGGCGGAAGAAAGCCGCAAGGAAATGGCTGCCCGCAGGGCGGTCGCCGAAGCCGACAAGCTCCATGCCGCCGGGAAGGTCGCCGAAGCGAAAGCCGCCCTCGACAAAGCCGAAAAGGAGAACGGGAGCAGCGACGAGATCGACTTCACCCGGACCAAGTGGCTGGCCACGGACGACCCGAAGGCCTTCAAGGAAGCCGTCGACAAGATGGTCGCCGACAAGGACGAGGAGAAGCGCACCCGCGTTTTCATCCTTGCCCTCAACCTGAGCGAAGACAAGAAGTGTGAGAAGGCTGCCCGCGAGGCGATGACCGCCGGACTCAAGGCCAACAAGGACGACTTCATCGCCCACTACTACGGCTCCATGTTCTACTTCCAGCTTAAGGACGGCAAGGCCGGCCTGCCCGTCGTAAACCGTGCTCTGGAACTGATCGAGAAGACCGAGTACAAGGACAACGAGCAGTTGGTCAAGACGCTTAAGACGTGGAAGGAGAAGTTCGCTTCCATGTCTTCGGGCAACTAGGCCGATCCAAGCAAAAATAGGGCCGGACTCAATCATAGTCCGGCCCTGGAAAGGAGGAGTGCGGCACTCGCAGCCGCTTCTCGCGTTCACCGTCACTGTCTTCCCTGCTGGGGAGGGAGAACCACTTGTTGGAGAGGGTTCTCCGTCATTGTCCGCCAGGTCCGAGCCCAGCGCCATCAAGAGAGATCAAGAGTCGTTCTGCCCGTAAATCTGCGGACGGCCCCCGGACTCCCAGATTCCTCGTGTACAATTCCCCAGACCCGCCGCGCCTCTTCCTTGGCCCGTCGTGTCAAGGAACGGGATCTGCGCATGACCAAGTATATTTTCGTGACCGGCGGCGTAGTCAGCTCGATCGGCAAGGGTATCACGAGCGCCAGCCTGGGAAGGCTCTTGCGCAACCGGGGCTATACCGTCGCCCCGGTCAAGCTCGACCCCTACATCAACGTCGACGCGGGCACGATGAACCCGTTCCAACATGGTGAGGTGTTCGTCACCGACGACGGCACCGAAACCGACCTTGACCTCGGCCATTACGAGCGGTTCCTCGACGTCAGTTGTTCCAGCGCCAGCAGCGTCACGACCGGAAAGGTCTACCGAAACGTCATCGAGTCGGAGCGCAAGGGCGAGTACCTCGGCGCCACTGTCCAGGTCATCCCCCATGTCACCAACGAGATCAAGCGCCAGATCATCGACGCCGGTCGGCAACTGGAGGCCGATATCGTGCTGGTCGAGATCGGCGGCACGGTCGGCGACATCGAAAGCCTCCCCTTCATGGAGGCGATCCGCCAGATGCGCAAGGACTTTGGCAAGGAAAACACCTTGTTCGTCCATGTCACCCTGGTCCCCACCGTCGGCCCGTGGGGTGAGGTGAAGACCAAGCCGACCCAGCACAGCGTCATCAATCTCCGTGAGATCGGTATCTCACCGGACATCCTTGTGTGCCGGTGCGAAGACTCGATGGGTGACGACACCAAGGAAAAGATCTCGATGTTCTGCGACGTGCCCAAGGAGGCCGTCATCGAGAGCTTGAACGCTCCGACGATTTACGAAGTCCCCCTCATCTACGATAAGTTGGGCGTCGGCGAGCTTGTCCTTCAGCGCCTTGGTCTGGACCTGAAGCCCGCCGACAACCGTGAGTGGGAGTCCATTGTCGACGTCCTGAAGAACCCCCGGCAAAGCACCCGGGTCGCCGTCGTCGGCAAGTACACCCAGAACGGCGACGCCTATAAGTCGATCGCCGAGGCCCTGGTCCATGCCGGCATCCCCAACAACACCAAGGTCGACATCCACTGGATCTCCAGCGACACCCTCGAAGGCGAGGTCGACCTGGAAGAGACGTTCGCCGACGTCGACGGGGTGATCATCGCACCCGGGTTCGGCGACCGGGGCATCGAGGGCAAGATCCGCGCCCTGCGATTCGTCCGCGAGCAGGGCATCCCGTTCCTGGGCATCTGCCTGGGCCTTCAGATGGCCGTCATCGAGTTCGCCCGTAACGTAGTCGGCCTCGAAGGGGCCAACAGCACGGAGTTCAAAGAGAGGCACCCGACCGAGTACCCCGTCGTCCACTATCTGCCCGACCAAACAGACGGCACCGACAAGGGTGGGACGATGCGGCTGGGCAGCTACCCCTGCAACATCGCCAACGGCACCCTCGCCCACGAACTGTACGGTGCCTCACCCATCACCGACCGCCACCGCCATCGCTACGAAGTCAACAATGACTTCCGCGAGCTCCTCATCAAACACGGGATGGTCGTCAGCGGCGTCTCACCCGACTACCGCCTTGTCGAAATGATCGAACTACCCTCCCATCCGTTCTTCATCGCCACTCAGGCCCACCCAGAGTTCAAGAGCCGTCCCAACCGACCTCACCCGCTCTTCAAGGGCCTCGTCGCCGCGGCACTCAAGCGCCGCGCGAGGATTCTGGTCTGACCATGGGCCGACGTGAAAGGGCCGAGAAACTGGCGCGGGACAGCGACCAGTTCGACGCCTTCCGCCGCCGACTCGTGGGCCGCGTCCCCGCCGTCAGCGGTGAGGAACGGGCCGAATGGTTGGACCGGCTGACTGAAGTCTCCACGCAAGTCCTTGACGGAGCCCAGATCAAAATCCTCAAACCTGGTGCGGCGACCCGCCTGTTTGTCGTCGAGACCGCGTACCCCGCGGACGGCGAAAACCGCCCCTGGCACCTGGCCGAGAAGCTAGACCAAGTCTTCCGGGAGAGTCTGCCCGTGACCGTCGACAAGGAAATGTCCCTGGTCTGGAAAGACGGCAAGGCCAATGTGTGGGAGTTCGCCCTCGACCTTGGTGACGCGTACGTCACGGGCGCCGCGATCATCCGCGAGATCAGCGACCGGCCGGGTCGGTTTGACGGGCCGCGGCGGCGGGTCGGTGACCACAACGCCCCTAGGCATGTCGAAGGGCCGGCTCCGGACATCGACACTGACCGTCCGATGCCCGAACACCGCCGGCACGATCGGACACCCCAAGGAGACCGTCCTCGGCGACCCTATGGCGACCGGCCCCAGCGGCCGTGGCAAGACCGGGGTGGCGACGACCGTCCCCACCGTCCGTACGACGACCGTCCCCAACGCCCATACCAAAGCCGCGACCACGGTGACCGACCTCAACGGCCCTGGCAAGACCGGGGTGGCGAAGACCGACCCCATCGGCCCTGGCAAGACATTGGTGGCGACGACCGCCAGAAGCGTCCGTACCAACGGCGCGATGACTTCGACCGTCCTCAGCGGCCGTGGCAGGACAGGAGTGGCGACGATCGCCCGAAGCGACCTTACCAACGGCACGATGATGGCGACCGGCCCCAGCGGCCCTGGCAAGACCGGGGTAGCGACGACCGACCGAAGCGGCCGTACCAACGGCGCGAAGACGGCGACCGGCCCCAGCGGCCCTGGCAAGACCGGGGTGGTGACGACCGACCGAAGCGTCCGTATCAACGGCGCGACGACGGCGACCGGCCCCAGCGGCCCTGGCAAGACCGGGGTGGTGACGACCGACCGAAGCGGCCGTACCAACGGCGCGAAGACGGTGACCGGCCCCAGCGGCCCTGGCAAGACCGGGGTGGTGACGACCGCCCGAAGCGGCCGTACCAACGGCGCGATGATGGCGACCGGCCTCAGCAGCCCTGGCAAGACCGGGGAAGCGACGACCGCCCGAAAAAGCCGCGATGGGACGACCGCGGCGGCGACAAGCCGAGGAGCAGGAGCTTCAACCCTTCCGGTAAGTCTCACGGTCCATCTCGCGGACCTCAAGGGTCAGCGAGGCCAAGCCGCCCGCCAAAGAACGGGAAAAGTGGCCCGCCAAAACCTCATAGAGGCGGTCGGCCATTTGGCGGCGGAGGTCCAAAGGGCGGCCCGAAAGGACGCAAACGGTCAGATGGACAAAGCCGGGACTAGCCCCGCGGCCCATGGCCCAAGTGTCCCGAACGTGGGCGTACGCTTTCACCGCCTTGGGCTCGACGGTCTCCATGGCCCCCAAGGCGTCGGCTAGCTCGCGGAGAACGCTCGTCAAGTCGGCGACCTCGGGGAGTCCTTCGGTGACCTCCAACTGTAGGTGAGGCATGGTGAGGACAGGCTACCCAGACACAAAGCGGCCCGGCCGTCTAGGAGACGGCCGGGCCGTGTTGGTCAATGACCTGGCTCAGACCGACTTCTTGAAGCGGCGGCCGATCAGCGCGGCGGCGCCCATGCCCAAGATGGCGATCGAAGCAGGCTCGGGCACCGACTCCAGGGTGCCGACGAAGCTGCTGAAGGAGGTCAGGGACGGCTCATCGACGGAAAAGGCGAAGGTGCCGTCGCCAGCCAGACCGGCGTAGGCCCCGGTGCCTCCGATATACGTCCAATTGCCCGCGCCGGAGGTCGTGGAGCCGCTCGTCGTGATCCACTGGAGCGTGATGCCAAGGTCGATCTCGTCACCCAAGCTGTTGGAGATCACGGCTTGACCCGAGGTGGGCGGAGCGATGTTCGTGACGAAGTAGTCAACGTCGGTCAATGTGGGCATCGGAACCGAAGTCCACATAAACGTCGCCGTCTCGGTGAACTCAGCCAGCTCGGCGTAAGCCACTGTTCCCTGCGACTGGACGGCGATGTTGAACGCGTTGGCATAGACGGCCATGGCCCCGAAGGCGGCGATGGTGAATAAGCGAGTGAGTTTCAATATCCTCTCCTGGCGGCCCAGCAACGTTGCGAGGCACGCTTTGTGTTCTACCACCGTACGATTTGCAGGCCCAGCCCGATGTTCCTAGGCCCTTTTCGCAGATTCTGAGACCTCAAAATGAAGACCGCGCCGCTCTAATGAGCGGCGCGGCTTTGATTGTCGAGTCAACCGTCTGGCGAGGTCAGACTGACTTCTTCGAGCGGCGGCGGAGCAGGGCCACCGCGCCAAGGGAGAGCACACCCATGGACACCGGCTCAGGGACGGCGTCAAGGTTCCCCGAGAAGCTGGAGTAGGAAGAGTTCGTCGTCGTGTTGATCGTGAAGGCGAACGTGCCGTCACCAGCAAGACCTGCGTAGGCTCCCGTGCCGCCGGTGTAGAGCCAACTTCCCGAACCCGAGACCGTGGAAGCCGTGTTCGTGACCGAATCAAGAACCATCGTGTAGGTGACCGAGTCACCCAGCGCGTTGGTAAACGTACCGGTGCCAGCTTGGGGCGGGACGGCGTTCGTGATCGAGTAGTCGACGTCAGTGAAGGCCGGCAGGGCGACCGAGGTCGTTTGAAGGAGGACGATCTCGTCAAAATCGACGGTCGCCCCGTTGGTGACCTTGCCAGCCGACACGATGTCGATGGTGAAGGCCTGCGCCGCCACCGCCGAAACGGCGAAGATGGCGAGGGCGGAAATCTTGGTGATGTTCTTCATAGCTCTCCAGGGTCAGACAAACCGCCACGGTGCGGTTCTGCCCTCAGTCTAGCCTAGGAATCTTGCGGGGGCAAGGACTTTCCCAGGGGGAAGGGCACAATCTACGAACTCTTGACATGTAATCGGCCTGGCCCGGTGGTCAATGCCACAGTGCCGTGGCCGGGACAGCCTCCCATTTGCCCTGCCCGACCTTCCACTCAAGCTTCAACTCTTGGCCACCGGTCCGGTTGAAATAGTGGACCTCGATGCGGTGGGTGCCCTTGGCGAGGGCGACCAGCCCCGTCTTGGCGACCACACCGTGCAGCCCGTCATTGTCAACGACGGTCTCGCCGTCAATGACCAATCGAGACCCGTCGTCCGAGGTGAGCCGGAACATGAACGCGCCGGAGACGGGGGCGACCAGCTTGCCAAAGAAGCGGACCGCCACGTTCTCCCGTTTGCCGATACTGGCCAGGTCGACGGCTTTGACCGTCGAGCCACTTGAGAAATGCAACTTCGAGAAGTCCGGCACCGCCGAGAAGTCCCCGTCGAAAACGTCGGCGAAGAGCCCATGTTCTTTCGGCGACTCCGCCAGGGCCGGCTTCTCGACGAGCTTCCGGAAACTCACCCGTGTGGTCGGCGTGATGCGGTCAGTCTGCTTGCCGACGCCATAACCCCAGACGCTGCCTGTCGCGGTCAAGGTGATTTCCTGCCCGGGCTTGACGCGGTACGGGGCCGAGGTGTGGCCGTCCTGCCCTTCGACAAACAGCAAATAGTGGTCGACGGCTGGGTCGGAGCCGGTCACCTTGACGGTCGTCTTGTCGACGAACCCAGGTTCAGCGACGACAAGTTTGGGTGCGTGGTGCACGGCCAAGCGACCTTCGACGGTCAGTTCGACGACCGGCAAGAGTGAGTCACCCGGCTTGGCGGGCAGCACCAAGGTCTTGTCGTTGGAATCTTCGACGGTCTTGACCTGCACCCGGCCGCCACCCAGGACGCGGGCGGAAGCGACCCGGTTGTCCATGCCGGAGAGGCGGAGCTTGCCGTCGGCAGGCCAGTCGAACACATGCAAGTACAGCTTGTCCCCGTTGCGGGTGACCCTTCCAAACGGCACCTTCCCAAACGGAGAGGCCTCGGTACCGTGGATGGCGTCACCGTTGACCTTCATCCACTTGGCAAGGTCATGCATCCGGTCGATCGAACCTTGCGGCCACGTGCCGTCGGGCTTGGGGCCGATGTTCAGGAGAAGGTTGCCACCTTTACTGGCGATGTCGGCGAGCATCTCGACGAGTTGCCTCGACGACTTGAAGTTCTTGTCCTCTCGGTTGTAGCCCCAGTGGTCGTTCATCGTGATGCACGACTCCCAATCGACACCGGGAATGCCTTCGGCGGGAACCTCCTGTTCGGGTGTCCCGTAGTCCCCGGCGAACTTGGCGTCGGACATGCCGCCCATTCCGCCGCGGCCGACGTCGACCCGGTTGTTGACGATGACGTTGGGCTGGAGCTTACGGCACAAGTCATAGAGGGCCTGGCCGTACGTGTGGTTCCAGGTGGGCTCCCATTCGCCGTCGAACCAGACGATGCCGAGGTCACCGTAGTTGGTGAGGATCTCGGTGACCTGGCCTCGCAGGTATTTCACGAACCGGCTGAAGTCCGCCCCCTGGGTCGGACGGTCGGTCTCCCACTCCCGCCGCGGCAGGTAGTCCGGGTGGTGCCAGTCCATGATCGAGTGGTACAGGCACATCTTCAGCCCGTGCCGCCGGCACGCGTCCGCGAGTTGCTTGACAATGTCCTTGTGGTAGGGCGTGCTCATCACGTCCCAGTCGGTCAATTTGCTGTCGAAGAGGCAGAACCCGTCGTGGTGTTTGCTGGTCAGCACGATGTACTTCATGCCCGCGGCCTTGGCCATCTCGCACCAAGCGTCCGGGTCGAACTTGACCGGGTTGAAATCGCCCAAGAGCTTCTCGTACTCCTTGAGGGGGATATGTGCAGTGGTACGGATCCACTCGGCATGGCCCTTGCTGCCCTTCCATTCACCCTCTAACGTCGAGTAGAGACCCCAGTGGATGAACAGCCCAAACCGGGCCTCCTTGAACCAAGCCATGCGCTTGGCCTTTTGGGCCGGAGTCTCGGCAGGCAGACTCGCCGGGACGGAAGGAGACACCAACAAAGCGGCGGCCAAGGCGAGAGTGGTCATCAGGGAGCCTCGTACACTTCGATTTTAGACAAACAGACCGGGCCCTTTGCCTGGTTGAAGGTCACACGCAAACCGTCGCCGCGCACACCCTTCAGATCAAGCAGCCGTCGGTGGCCGACTGTCGTCTGCACCTCCACCGCCTTCCACGTCCCGCCGTCGCGGACTTCGACCATGAACTGTTGGACACGCTGGCCCAGTTCAATGTGTTCACGGAGGTCGAGCACGCCGAGGTGGTGCGGGCGGCCCCAGGTCAGGGTGACGGTCGGCCTAGCGTCGCCGTCGGCGGGCACCCAATACTTGCCTGTCTTGGACATGGCGTTCCGGGCGGCGAACGGCCGGCCCCGCTCCGAACTCGCCGACACCTTGGCGGACTTGGCGAGCGGGTTGGCGAACGTCCGGTCTCTCAAAGCCTTGAAATCCATCAGTGCCTTTTGGTCCACGGCAGAAATCAGGCCGTCCGAATTGGCCGGGACATTGAGGAGCAGCGAACTGTTCTGACCTTCGCTGCGCATGTAGAGGTCCATCAGGGTCGCACCCGACTTGACTGTGTCGTCCTCACTGGCCCGCCAGAACCACCCGCGTCGGATGCTGACGTCGCACTCGGCCGGCACCCAATGGGTACCGTCCTCGTGGCCCTGGGTGAGTTGCTTCCACTTGGGGTCGCCGGGGACAAACTTGTCGCGGTCCAGGGTCGCCCAACAGGTCGGGTCGCTGTGCCCTGCCTCGTTGCCGACCCACCGGATGTCGGGCCCGGCGTCGCTGAAGACCACCGCCCCCGGCTGGAGCTTGCGGACGACTTCGATGAACCCCGGCCAGTCGTACACCTGCTTCTTTCCGTTCGGCCCCTCGCCGTTCGCACCGTCGAACCAGACTTCGAACGTCTTGCCGTAGTTGCCCAGCACCTCGCGGAGCATGTTCTTGAACGTCTCGTTGTAGGCCGACGTCCCGTAGGTGGGGTGGTTGCGGTCCCACGGCGACAGGTAGACGCCGAACCCCAGGCCAAACTCCCGGCATGCTTGGCTGAGCTCCTTCAAGACGTCGCCCTTGCCGCCCTTCCAATTCGACTCGCGCACGGTGTGGGTCGAATACTTGCTCGGCCACAGGCAGAAGCCGTCGTGATGTTTGGCGGTGATGATGACGCCGGTCATTCCCGCGTCCTTAAACACCTTGCACCACTGGCGGCAATCCAGGTGCTTGGGGTCGAAGACCTCGGTCTTCTCTTTGCCGCTTCCCCACTCTTGGCCGGTGAAGGTGTTTGGCCCGAAGTGGACGAAGGCGTAGTACTCCTTCTTGTGCCAGGCCAATTGCCGGGGGCTGGGCAGGGCCCCGACGGGGGCGGGTGGCGTGTCGGTAGGCAACATCGCCAAGGCGGCCAAGGGGAGAAGCATGCTCCGATTATGGAACAGGGCCCCGTACCGCCGCCTTCAGACATAGTCGCGCCCCTCGCCCCGCAGGACGAGGGGCGCCAAATCGGTCAGCCGACGGTGCCTTCCGCGAACCACAGGGCCAGTTCGCGCGCGGCGGCGTCCGGGTCGCTGGAACTGTGGGTCAGGTTGTCGTCGATCGTCAGGGCAAAGTCACCGCGGACGGTGCCCGGCGCGGCCTCCAGAGGGTTGGTCGCGCCCATCATGGCCCGGATGGCCTTCACCGCGTTTGTGCCCTTGACCGCCATCGCGACGACCGGTCCGCTGCACAAATAGTCCACCACCGCGCCGAAAAACGGCCGTTCGCGGTGCTCGGCATAGTGTTCCTCGACCGTCGACCGCTCGGCGTTGATGAGCTTGAGCCCGACGACTTTGAGGTCACGGGCCTCGATGCGACGGGTGATCTCACCGATCAGGTTCCGGTTCACGCCGCCCGGCTTGATGAGGACGAGGGTTGTCTCAGACATATTGCGGAGAACTGTACCGGAGCCGGTCGGACGCCCACGGCCCTCTGTCCTCCGGCACCTTTCGCCTCGCCTACTCGGTGTCTTCGCGTGGCGCGAATTCCTTTACCGAGAACCACCAGCTCGCCAAGGCGAGCAGACCCACGGCCGAGACAGCGAGGACAGCCCAGGCCACCGCCGGTTTGACGTCGACGGCGGTGACCGTCTGGACGGCCTGCGCGATGGGGTCCAAGTCGGGGGCCTCTTTGGGGTCGGGCAGGAGACGGCTCATGTGGGTGTGGAAGGAAAGCGCCGCCATGCCCGGCATGTTGGGGACGAACGTCTCCCAGCCGAAGGCGAACAACAGGCACCAGACCAGAGCGCGGTTCACGAGCAGGCTGAACATCACGAACAACGAGCAATAGGCGGCGGCCCCGACGAGGGCGATCGCCAGATCGGGGAGGAAGGTGCCGCCCAGGCCGCCACGGACGCCAAACGCCACGCACACCGAGACCATGACGGTCACCACGCCCGAAGCGGTTACCGCCGCCAACGACCGACCGACCAAAGTCACCGGCCGGGGCACCGCCCGGGTGAGCCAGTAGATGATCGTCTTCTGCTCCACCTCCTGGCTGACCACCATCGGCGCGAAAATCGCCGCGGCCAGGGCGACAAGCCGGAAAACCACGTTGCTTGTCGCGACGCCATAGGCGACGTCGGCGGGCATGCCCCCCGACATGCCGGTCCAGACCCGGCAGAGCAATCCGACGACGACGGAGACCAGGCCCCACACCACCAGCCTCCCGGGCCGAAGGAAATCCTTGAGCGTGCTGGTGTAAACGACGCCGAGCATGGACTTAGGCCTCCACCAGATACCGGAACACGGAGTCCAGGTTGTTGTCGGGGCTCTCAAAGCCGTAAAGGTCAATGCCTTCCTCCAGCACCATGGCGGGAAGGGCGTCGTAGAAGGCGTCGGGCAGCCGGGTCTGGATCTCCACCGAGCCACCGGTCTCGTCAATCTGCAGGCTCAAGACGGCTGGCAGGTCGGCAAGCCGCGACGCCAGTCGACGCGGGGCGTTGGTGTGCAAGGTGATGCGGTGGGGGTGCCGGTCGATCAGGTCGCGGATGACCTGCAGGTCGCCGCCGGCAAGCAACCGGCCCCGGTGCAGTACCAGGATCGACCGGGTCATCTGCTCCACCTCAAACAGGATGTGGCTGCTGACGAGCACCGACTTGCCCCGGGCGGCCAGCCGACGGAGGACTTCCATGAACTCGCGGCGCCCCACCGGATCCAGGCCATTGAGCGGCTCGTCCAAGAGGAGGATGTCGGGGTCATGGAGCATCGCCTGGGCCAGCTTGATCCTTTGGCGCATGCCCTTGCTGTAGCCCTTGAGCGAACGGTCGGCCCGGTCGGCCATGCCGACTTCGTGAAGACTCTCCTCAGTGCGCCGCTTCGCTTCGGCTGTCGCGATCCCCATGAGCCGGGCCATGCGGAAGACGAACTCCCGACCTGAAAGATGCTCAGGGAAGCTGTCGATGTCCGGACAATAGCCCAGCCGCCGGAACACTTCGACGTTGGCGAAGGGGTCCATGCCCAGCACCTTGACCTCGCCGGTGGTCGGTCGCAACTGCCCGGTCACAAGGCGCATCAACGTCGTCTTGCCCGCGCCGTTTTGCCCGAGCATCGCGGTGACGCCGGGCCCGACGGTCGTCGTCACGTCGTTGAGCCCGATGACCTGGCCATACCACCGCGAGGCGTTGAGCAGTTCGATCACCGGACCACCTCCACCGCCCGGACCCGGCTCCAAGCGATGCTCAGGGCGAGGGCGGCGACACCGACAAGCAGTGGCAACACCAACAACAACTGCGGGCGGGTGACGACATGCTCCATCCGGCGGTTGACGACCCAGAAGGGCGACCCGTCGGTGCCCCACACCACCTTGGCGAGCCCGTACGGGAGGCCGTCAAAGGACAAGTAGGAGATCTGGTCGGCCAGAGGCTTGACCGTCTCGGGCAGCCGGTCCCATTTTCCTAGGCCGGACAAGAGAAACACGAAGAACTTGATGATGAAGTAGAAGCCCGCATAGACCGCCCCGGCGACCCGGCCGTTGTTGGCCAATGAACTGAACCCGACGAGCAGGGACGCCTGGAACCCCGCCGCGAGCGGCAAGATCAAGAAGAGTTTGGGGATCATCCAGGGGTCGTCGGTGAGGAAACCGTGGTTCCGCCAGTTCAAGGCCCCGTAGAGGACAAACAGCAGGGTCGGTATCGCCATCGAGAGGAACAGGGGGACGGCGAGGCCGACGAACTTGCCGACCAAGTAGTCGGTCTTCGTCGTCGGCTTGCTCAGATAGACCAGAAGGGCGTTGGTGCGGTTGTCGTTGGCGATGCAACCAGCCCCCAGGACGAGTCCGAGGGCCATCCACATCATCTGGCCGGCCCCGAGGCCGTTGAGGAGCAGGTCGTGCCAGACGATCTGGCTAAAGAACTGCTTCACCATCTGGGGCGGCATAAAGTCGACGACCTGGTCCATGAAGTACATGAGGGCCGTCATGATCAGGTAGTACCAAGACGCGACGCCGGTGAGGATCCAAAACGGCTTGCTGCGGAGCGACCGGCGCACGGCGTCGCGGGCGATCACCACCCACCGCTTGTGCGGGCTCTCAAGCTCACCCTCGTAGTTGCGGTAGCTCAGGTCGGCGATGGGCGTGTGGTCAACCATCGATGGCCTCCAAGAAGGCGTCTTCGAGCGATTTTTGGGCGACCGCCATCCGCCGCACTTGCGAGTTGCTCGTCTGGGCGGCGCGGAAGACTTGGCGCGCCACCTCCGCCGGGGTCCCCGACCCCTGAAGGCGGTAGGTATTGCGGTCTTCGGCGACGAGGGCGAGACCCTCGGTGTGGGCGGCCATGACAAAACTGTGCGACGGGGCCCGTAGCTCCACGTCCATGGGCTGGCCCGGAATGCTCTTCAGGTCACGCATCGAGCCCTGGGCCCGGAGTCGACCGCCAAGCAAGACCACGACTTGGTCGCATGTCCGCTCGATGTCCTTGAGCAGGTGGCTACAGACCAAGACGCTCAGGCCCTTGCCGTGGCTGACCGAACGGACCAGGTCGAGCATATCGTCGCGCCCCCGCGGGTCTAACCCGTTGGTTGGTTCGTCGAGGAGCAACAGTTTGGGGCCGTGGACCAACGCCTGGGCGAACTTGATCCGTTGCTTCATGCCGGTCGAATAGGTTTCAACTTGTCGGTACCGGGCTTCGCCCAGGCCGCAGTACTCCAGGACCTCGTGGGCCCGCCGAAGGGACTGGCTCTGGGGGAGCCCGGCCAGTTCGCCGACATAGGCGACGAACTCGACCGCCGTCATACCGGGAATGTGGCAGTCCTGTTCGGGCATGTACCCGACCAATTGGCGGATTCGCGGGCCGTCCTTGACGATGTCTTGGCCGAAGACCGTCCCACCGCCGCCCGCCGGGTCGACCAAACCGAGCATTGTCTTCAGGAAGGTCGTCTTCCCTGCCCCGTTCGGCCCAAGCAAGCCCGTGGCCCCTTCCTGCAACCGGCACGTGAACTCCTGCAGGGCGGTGAAGCTGCCGTACCGCACGGTGAGGCCTCGGATGTCGGCAATGTCCACGGGTTGGGGGCTTCTACCGAGTCAAGGCCCGCTTGGCTTCGCGGCTGGGACTTTGGACGGTGGGAAAGCTAGGGCTCGCTGTCGCCCTGGACTGCTTCCGGGTGCCCTCGGAAGGTGTCAGGCCAGGCGTGGTCGTCCTTACCCTCCTCAAAGAGCCAAGTCTTGTTGAAGGCGATCTTCTCATCGGCAGTGTGCCGGACCTCATGAAGCCCCGCCAAGTACACCGTGTTCTTGCCAAACCGTTTGTTCATGGCGTCCACCGCATGCCCCAAGTTGGATCCGGCCACGGTGTCTTCAAACAGGGACGGCGTCACCTCGGGGCCGGGCCGTAGGCCGGTGAAGGTCACCCCGACCTGGAGCGGCTTCGAAAAGTCGCGACCTTCCCACAGTTCAAGCAACCTCTTCTGAACGGTGATCGCGTCCTGGGTCGGCGCCAGGCGGCTCTCCGCGTGCCAGGACTCGCGGCCTTGGACGTACATGCTCACCCGGGTCGCCCACAGTTTGTTCTGCCTCAGCCGGGCGCATGCCTTGTGGGTCAGGCGCAGGAGCACCGACCGGGCCCCGGCGTCGGTGCGGAGGTCGGGAGGAAGGACATGGGAGTGGCCCAGGCTCTTGTTGGAGTCGCTCACGTAGTCGAGGTCGAAACCCCGAAGCAAATACCACCAAGACTCCGAGGCAGGACCACCGAACGCACGGACGATCTCTTCCTTGGACGCGTCGACCAAGTCGTCGGACTTGAACATCCCCGCCGCCATCAGCCGGGCTTCCATGCGCTTGTTGATCCCGGGGAACTCGGTGAGCGGCATGCCGCGCAGCTTGTCGGGAAGGTCTTTCTCCTCCAGGACGACGAGGCCGTCTGGCTTCATCATGTCGGTCGCCAACTTGGCGAGAAAGGCGTTAGGGGCGACGCCCACGCTGGCCGTGACCCAAGGAGAGACCTGTTCACGCAAGACCTCTTTCATCCGCAAGGCCAGCTTTCGGGCATTGGCGGGCTCCCGCTCCTCGCCCAACAGTCGGAACCGCATCTCGTCGATACTGCAAACCCGGTCGATGGGCAGCACGTCGCCGAGGACCTGTAGCACCCGCTTGTGGTAGTGGACGTAGAGTGGCGGCGTCGCGTGGACAAAGGTGATCTCGGGGCACATCCGGCGGGCTTCGCCGGTCTTCGTCCCTGTCTTGACCCCAAACTTCTTCGCTTCGTAGCTGGCGGCGATGACGGTGCCGTTCTCGCCACGGGTCGGTGCGACCGCGATCGGTTTGCCGCGGTACTCGGGATGCTCGGCCTGCTCGACCGAAGCAAAGTAACTGTTCAGGTCGAGGAACAGCCATCGCAACGGCTTCTCACCGGTGAGCGACCCTAGAAAGCGCGTCTGGCCCATCCAACCCTATTATAGGTAGACGTTTGGTGATGTCGGCGGGCCGTTAGCAACCAGGCTGGCCCAGATTCCAGTATTGTTTGAGCCAATGGCCGACCAACCGGAACCGATGACAATCTCTGGCCCCCCACCCGTGCTGGAATCGGAACGGCGGAACGTCTGGACCTGGTTCCTCCTCGGCGGCATTTTTCTCGTGCTGATCGGAGGCTCTCTCTATGGCTACTTCAGCCCCCAGCACGAAAAGGTCGTGGCGGACAGCGGCAACGACATCCTCCAACTCAAGCTCATGGTCGCGATGCGGTCGGGACTGGACATGTTGGCGGAGAGCGCAGACCCGGCCTCGCGTGAGTCCATCAAGCGTTCGACAGAGGCGAACGTCGGCCAGATCCGCAAGAGCATCCGCGAGGCGGCGGCCAAGATAGCCGACGCCAAATCGATGTCGACCGAGGACGCCCGCGTGCTCTTGGCCCTGAACCAAGAGGCGGGGGACGAGCCCGACCCCCGGGCGATCGACACGTTGAAGTCAAGCAAGGACGTGACAGACCGAAACGTCGCCCAGATCTATCTGGCCAAGACCCTTGACCCCGCGACGGCCGAGTCCTTGTCGCCCAAGGGGGACACCTTTCTCGAAAAGCTGGAAAGGGCCCACGCCAAGGAAAAGGCCGGAACGCCGAATTCTCGTGGGGGCCTTCTCAACCTTGGCGCTCTGCTGGCCCTGGGATTAGGGATTTTCGTCGCCATGGGCGCCTTGGCCGTGGGTTGCCTGGTGCTCGTGTTCCATTTCGTCGCTGTCCGCGCCGGTGCCCGGCCCAAGGGACTGCCCGTAGCCCACATGAGCAAGGCCACAGGCGACCGGTTCGCATTGCGGATGTCGCTTTACTTGGGGGGGTTCATCGGAATCAGCGTCCTTGTCCGCGCCCTGCCGTCAGGGGTCGAGCCGGTGTTCAGCCAAGTCGGTGCCTTGGCGCTTGTCGCCGGGTTCGTCGTCCTGATGCTACGGACACCCTTGTTCGGGGCACGCGACCCGCTGTCCGTCGTCGCCGGAAAGAAGCCACGTCAGGGGATCCTCAGGCCCGCACTGGCTGGATGGGCCGCCAACGCCCCCGTCCTGTTTGTCATGGTCATGGTCGCCGGAGTCTTGATGAGGTTCCTGCCGACCCCGACCCACCCGGTCCAGCAGGAAATCGCCTCGACCAGCGACCCCCTTCGGCTGGCGATGATCTTTGTGACCGCCAGCCTGCTCGCCCCCTTTATCGAGGAGACCACCTTCCGCGGGCTTCTCTTTCCCTCCTTGACGTCGCTGACCGGCAAGCCTTGGGTGGGCATGGTGCTGAGCGGCCTGCTGTTCGCCGCCATCCACCCCCAAGGCCCCGCCCTGTGGCCCGCGCTTGCGGGCCTCGGCATCCTGATGGCCTACCTGACGTACTGGACGGGTTCCATCGTGCCGGGAATGGTGTTTCACGGCCTCCACAACGGCCTGACGCTAGCCTTCAGCGTGATCCTTGCCAACTTATGAGGCGGGCTTACCTCGACCACGCCGCCACCACCCCGCTCCTGCCCGAGGCCAGAGCGGAAATGGAACCCTGGCTCGACGGGCAGCCCACAAACGCCAGTTCCATCCATGGAAGCGGGCGGAGGGCCAAGGACGCCCTAGACATGTCGCGGGAGACGTTTTCGACGGCCCTCGGCTGCCTGTTTGGCGAGGTCATCTTCACTTCTTCCGGCACAGAAGCGTGCAATCTGGCCTTGGTCGGCGCCGCCCTCGCCCACACGGGCCCGCGTCGCCGTCTCCTCGTCGGCGCCGCCGAGCACCATGCCGTCCTTAACACAAGGAGCGTCCTGGCGCGACTCGGATTCAGGGTCGAGGCTGTGCGCGTCAATCACGTCGCCACCGTCGACCTCGAGGACCTTGAGGCAAAGCTCTCCGACGACGTGCTCCTTGTCAGCGTCATGCACGCGAACAACGAAGTCGGCTCGGTCAACGACGTCCGCGCGGTCTCTCGCCTGGCCCAACGGGTCGGAGCCCTGGTCCACACCGACGCGGTGCAGACCTTTCCTTTTTGCCCCGGTGTCGACGAATTGGGCGTCGACCTCCTCTCCTTGGCGGGCCACAAGTTTGGCGGCCCCACCGGGTTCGGGGCCCTCTACATCCGTGGCGGCACCCCGGTGGGGCCGGTCACCTGGGGTGGCGGCCAAGAGAGGGAGACGCGGGCCGGAACGGAGAACGTCGCCGCCTGCGTCGGCTCGGCCGCGGCATGTCGATGGTGTCGGGACAATGGGGCGGCGGTCCACCGGGCCAAATCGGACTCGCGCGACGCGTTCCTCGCTGCCCTTGAGGGCCTTGCCGTCGTGACCCCGGCAGGCCCGGGCCGGTTGCCCGGCCACGCCCATGTCAGGTTCCCCGGGGTCGACAATGAGTCTCTCCTCATCCGCCTTGACCGCATGGGGGTCGAGGCCAGCGCCGGCGCGGCGTGCAGCAGCGGGAGCATCGAGCCGAGCCATGTCCTCGTCGCGTCGGGATGGAGCGAAGGCGAGGCTCGCGAAGCGGTGAGGTTCACCTTCGGGCACGGTTCGACCAGGGAGGAAGCAGAGTGGGCGGCCGTAGTCGTGAGGCAGGCCGTCGACGCGGTCCGCACCGCGTGAGGAGCCCTTTGGCCCGGCCCGAGCGGGAGCCGCTCCAGCAGGTACAACCTGCCCAGCCATGTCGCTCCCGATCGAATCATTGACGCCTGCCCAGACCGTCGCCGAGCTGGACAAGTACATCGTCGGGCAACAAGAAGCGAAGCGCGCGGTCGCCGTCGCGCTGCGCAACCGCTGGCGACGCCAACAACTTCCCCGCCACGAACGGGACGACATCACCCCCAAGAACATCCTGATGATCGGCCCGACGGGCGTGGGCAAGACCGAGATCGCCCGACGCCTGGCCCACCTGGCCCGCGCCCCGTTCATCAAGGTCGAGGCGACCAAGTTCACCGAGGTCGGCTATGTCGGGCGGGACGTCGAGTCCATGGTCCGCGACCTAGCCGCCTTGGCCGTGCGCCTGGTGGAGAACGAACGGGTCGAGGCGGTGCGGGCCGACGCCCACGAGGCGGCCGTCGACCTGATCGTCGACATTCTCGACGGACCCGAGCACGTGAGCTTCGCGACACCGTTCTTCAGCAGCTTCTCGACCCCCGAACCAGAGACCCCCGAAGACACCGAGAAGGCCCGCGGACTCGAGGCCGAGCGCCAAGCCCGCCGAGCTGAATGGCGGCGCAAGATCGAGGCGCACGAGCTCAACGACACCATCGTGGACATCGAGACCGAGGAGGCGGGCGGCAGTCAGTTCCTCCAGGTCTTCACCCCCCAGGGTATGGAGGAGATGGGCGTCGACATGAACCAGCTCATGGGCCGGGGGGGCACCCACTACGTCACCCGCCGGGTCACCGTCCCCGAGGCCCTTGACCTCCTCACCGAACAAGAGGCCAACAAGCGGCTAGACAAGACCAGCGTGGTCAAGGAGGCCGTCCACCGCACCGAACAGACCGGCATCATCTTCCTCGACGAGATCGACAAGATCGCGATGAAGTCCGGCGGCTCCGGCCCTGACGTGAGCCGTGAAGGCGTCCAGCGAGACTTGTTGCCGATCATCGAGGGCTCGACGGTCCCCAGCAAGTACGGCCCGATCCGCACCGACCACATCCTCTTCATTGCGGCGGGCGCGTTCAACATCTCCAAACCGAGCGACTTGATCCCTGAACTTCAAGGGCGCCTCCCGATCCGCGTGGAGTTGGAGAGCTTGGGTGAGGACGACTTCCGCCGTATCCTCAGCGAGCCGCAGAACGCCCTGACCCGCCAGTACGAGAAGCTCCTCAGCGTCGAAGGAGTGAAGCTCGTCTTCACCGACGCCGCCCTGGACGAGGTCGCCCACTTGGCCACCGAAGCGAACAAGAAGGCGGGCAACACGGGGGCAAGGCGGCTGCAGACCCTTCTTGAACGGCTGTTGGAGGACTTGATGTACAAAGCCGCCGAGTTGCGCGGGCAGACTGTCACCCTCGACGTGGCCGACGTCCGGGAAAAACTCGGGCCCATCGTACGGGACGCGGCAAAGAACCAAGCCCTGATCTGAACCTCCGAGGGAGGTTTTGGGGTACTAACTGCTAGTCGCCCATGATGGGGCGAGGTGGAACTCCTTGGCTCGATCAGGATTTGAAGGCGCGTATGACGCTGCGGGGCTCACCGTGGTCCAGACCGCGTCGCGCATGGTCGAGCTTGTCCGAGACCTCGGCGACTGTGCCGACTCGCGGCAGATACTCATCAGCGCGGGGAGACACTTCCGCCAACTCTTCGGCGACTACAACGCCGTCCTCCTCGCCGTCGAGAACGATCTGGAAGGGGAATGGACGCTCCTGACCTTGGAGAGCCCATACGTCCTCTCGTGGGGAGGCATCGCCAACCACCAACTGCCCGAGGACACCGACACCGACGAAATAGTCCGCCGCCTGGGCAAGGTGGTGGGCCACCGGATGACGTCCGACACCTCCCTGCGCACGTCACTGATCGAGCTCAACGAGCCCTTTTGGGTGTGCGACAACGTCTTGGCCGTCCGCCTGGCCTCTCTCTCCGGTGCCCCCAGCCGCAGCTTCATGGGCACGCCGTGGCGGCGTCCCGACGGCCGGAAAAGTTGGCTGGTCCTTGGATACGCGGAACCCCGGGTGATCGGGGACGACGCGGTGAAACTCTTCACCACCGCCGTCCAAGTGACAAGCCGCCTCAGCATGTACCCCGCCCTGGTCAATTACATCGCCCGCCAGCAACGGATCAACGACGTCGTCCGGCGCAACCTGGTGCACGACCTCAAAACGCCGATCGCGGTGATCAAAGGCTCTTCGGAGACCCTAGAGATGGACGACGTCTGGGAAGACGTCGCGACCCGCAAGGAGCTGCTCGAAAACATCATCGAGTCGTGCACCCGGCTGCTGGAAGACATCAAGGACATCCTGGAACCGGTGGGCAACGCGTGGACACCCCAGGTGACGATGTTCGACCTCGGGCAACTGCTCCACAAGGTCGTCATGGCCGAGCGCATGACCGAGCGGGCCAAGTCCCACCATATCGAGCTGGTCGGGGCTGACAAGCCCCTGCACGTCCAGGCCGACCAACGCAAGATCCGCCGCGTCATCGAAAACCTCCTGTCCAACGCGGTCAAGTACTCGCCAGGCCAGGGCAAGACCGTCAAGGTGCACTTGACGACCATTGACAACGAAGTCCAAGTCGCCTTCGTCGACGAGGGGATCGGGATGAGCGAGGTCCAGTTGGAGCGGGTCCTCAACGGCGCAGGCCGCGTCGTGGACGAGAAGCTCGGGATCGAGGGCTCGGGCTTTGGGCTGGATTCGGCGCGGACAGTCCTTGAGGCGCACGGTGGGCGTCTTGAGGCCCACTCGTCTCCAGGCCGGGGGTCGACGTTTGTCGCCGTTCTGCCTCGGTGGCCGGAGGAGTGACGATTTGGGGACGGGCCAAGCGTCTTTAGCCTCGTAGCCTCCCATGAAACGCCGGACTAAGATCGTCTGCACCCTCGGACCTGCGGTCGGGGAGCGAAGCAAAATCCACGCCCTTGTGCAGGCGGGCATGAACGTCGCCCGCCTCAATTGCAGCCATGGCGACTGGGCGAGCCGCGCCGAGATGGTGGGCTGGATCAAGGAAGCCGAGTCGGTGTGCGGCAAGGTGGGGGTGCTGGCCGACCTCCAGGGCCCCAAGTTCCGCATCGGCACTCTGCCGTCGGGTGGCGTCGAACTGAAGACGGGGCAGGCGATCACGGTCGGCCAGGGCGACGTGACCGTGCCGGTCCCCTTGGGCGAGATTTGGAGCGCGATGTCCACCGGGGCCCGGATCCTCCTCGGTGACGGCGAGGTCGAGATCAAACTGGGCGCGAAGAAGGACGACGTCTTCGACGCTAGGGTGGTGACCGGCGGCCTGATCAAGAGTCGGCAAGGCGTGACCCTGGTCGGCAAGTCGTTCGACGTGCCCTGCCTGACGTCCCAAGACCTGCGCGACATCCATGAGGCGGTCAAGCTCGGCGTGGACTTCATCGCCCTCAGCTACGTCCGTCGGGCAAGCGACATGAGGGAGCTCCGCCGCATCGTCGACCAACTCGACCCCAC
This sequence comes from Fimbriimonadaceae bacterium, assembly GCA_019638795.1. Taxonomy (NCBI): domain Bacteria; kingdom Bacillati; phylum Armatimonadota; class Fimbriimonadia; order Fimbriimonadales; family Fimbriimonadaceae; species Fimbriimonadaceae bacterium. The sequence continues at coordinate 583,079 of JAHBTB010000001.1, forward strand.
CGTCCATCTGGTGGCCAAGATCGAGACCCGCGAAGCTCTCAAAGACCTCGTCGAGATCGTCAAGCTGAGCGACGCGGTCATGGTCGCCCGAGGCGACCTTGGCTTGCAGATGGACATCGAGGACGTGCCCGCCGCGCAACGGCGGATCATCAACGTCTGCAACCGCGCGGGCAAGCCGGTGATCACCGCCACGCAAATGCTGGAGAGCATGGTCGTCAACGCCCGGCCCACGCGGGCGGAGGCCACCGACGTGGCCAACGCCATCCTGGACGGCACCGACGCGGTGATGTTGAGCGGTGAGACCGCCGCCGGCAACTACCCGATCGAGGCCGTGAAGGTCATGGCGCGGATCGCCGAACGTACGGACGGGGCTGTCCGTCCCTCCGCCGAATTGGCCGACGCAAGAACAGTTGACAAGGGGACCCACACGGAGGCGGTCGCCCAGGCCGCCGTCTCGATCACGGAGAGCCTCAGGGCAAAGGCCATCGTGACGACCACGACAAGCGGGACGACCCCCAAGGTCGTCAGCAAGTTCCGGCCCCAAGCACCGATCTATTGCACCTGCTGGCACGAGCGCGTCCAACGTCACCTCGCCTTGGTCTGGGGGGTCGAAGCGATCCTAAGCGACCCGCCGGTCAACACCGACGACAGCATCGCGAAGGCGGTGGACGCCTTTCTCCGCCACAAACGCCTCAAGGTCGGGGACCTTGTCGTGGTCACCGCCGGAGTGCCCGCGGGTAGGCCCGGCAACACCAACATGATCCTCGTCCAGCACGTTTGATGTAGACTCCTCGCGTCCCCATGGACGGGGCGGTGAACCATGAAGCGATGGACCGTGTACCTCAGCGCCGTGATCGTCGGTGGCGCAGTCGGCTTGCTCTGCTCGGCGAAACCGTGGCAGGAGGCCGCTCGTCAACGAAGCAAGAGCCAAGGGGCAAAGGCAGAAATGCGTCAGCTGGAAGCCCAGCGGGCCGACTTGATCGGCAAGACCGCCCGGTTTGAGTCGGCGAACGGCATGGAGGCCGAGGCCCGCGCCCACGGCTACCGACGGCCCGACGAGCGGCCGATCGACATCACGCCATGACCACCCTGCTCGCCGCCGTCCTGCTCGCCCAGTCCGCCTCACCCCGCCCGCAACTGGCCAAGGGCCAGGAGGTCGCCTACAAAGTCACGATGACTTACCGCGACGTCCAAGAACCTGACGTCGTGACGAAGCAGGAGTGGAGACTGGGCTACAAAGGTGACGAGCGGGGGCTGGTCGGCACGCGCCGCCTGCTCAAGATGAATGTCGACGGCAACGAGATCAAGCTCGACAAGGTCGAGGACGAGACGTGGACAGAGGTCCGCAACATGCGCTGGCAGGTGATGGCGCGGACGGTCAAGAACGACGAAGACCGCGAAAAGAGGCGGTGGATCCGGGTGTTCGACTTCTCTTTTCCGGCATCGGCCCTGCGTCGGGGCTTGAGTTGGACATCCACCGACGAGCAAGACGACTTGCCGCGACTCACCACCACCTACACCGTCGAGAACGTGGGCGACCAGGGCCTCCAGATCAAGTTCGCCAGTGCGGAGTCGGGCCAGGGCGCGCGCCAATGGAGCGGCACGATGCTTTGTGACCGGCGCACCGGATGGCCCAAGGAAGTCCACGGCACCATCGAACGGTACGTCTTCCCCGACGACGAAGAGCGGCGCACCCACCGGGTCGAGTACACCGCTCACCAAGTCGTCAAATGACGGCCAGAGTCACTGGCGGGCCGCAGCCACCATGGCCCGGAACGTCTCGACGTTCTCCTTACCTTCCTTACCGCCTCCACCCTTGAACGCGGCCAAGAAGGCGTCGCCGCCAGACCAGACGGTCGTCATGACCCCCTTGGCATGCCGCGCGATGGCGGGGTTGGCAGCCTGGAGCGCCCTGACCAGGGCGACCTGACCCCGGGCGACGTCCGGCTTGCGCCACGGGCAGGCAAGGACGTCGAAGCCTTTATAGGCGAAGTAGGCGGGGGTCGGCTCCGCTTTCTCGTAGTGCCAGTCACAGATCGTGATGTCCTTCGGCACCATGTCGATGGCACCCTCGGTGCCGTTCGTCGCCGCCTCCCACTCGCCAAGGCCGTTCGTGCGGCCGTCCAACAGCCGGTCACCCCACATGTACATCCGACGGCCTTTCGACTTCAGGTGGTCGTGGAGGGTAGTCACCTCTTGGGCGAACAATTGGGCCGTCGACTTGCCGGCGCAACGCTTGCAGTCCTTGTCGCCAAGGATGAAGACCTCGTCCATGCCGCAGTGGTAGGCCTTGGCCTCGAAGGCGTCGGCGATCTCGTCGATCAGGTCGAAGACGACCTTGTGGACTTCAGGGTGGTTCGGGCAATAGCTCCGGCAATAGATGCCCTTGTTGCCGGGAAACTTGCCGGGCGTCTCGTCGAACTCGGGGTGCTTGGTCAGCAGCCGGTCGTTCGAGCCTGCCCACGACTGGTGTCCCAGCAAGTTGGTCTCGGGGACGATTTCGATCCCCGCGGCCTTGCAAGCCGCGACGACCTTCTTGGCGTCGGCCACAGACAGGCCGTCGGGGTCGGCCATCTCGGGCCGAGATTTGAACTGGAAACTGTAGCCGACTTCGATCACCAACAGGTTGACCCCCATCGGCTTGAGGTCGTTGGTGATGAAGTCACAGAACTTACCGATGTTCCCCTTCGACGGGGCGCCTAGGTGAAGTCCGACGACAGGAATCGGCGCAAGCATGACAGCGGCGGCAATGGCGGCGACCATATCCCCACTCTACATGGTCCGGCTAAGCTAGCGGAACGGATGTTCGCCCAAGTCCACGCCGCCACTCTGATGGGCATCGACGCGTTACCGGTGGTCGTAGAAGTGGACACCCACCCGGGGGAGAACAACTTCACCCTGGTCGGCCTCCCCGACAAGGCCGTTCAGGAGGCGGAAGAGCGTGTCCGGGCCGCGATGCGGAACAGTGAGTTGGACTTTCCCCGCGGACGGGTCGTCGTCAACCTCGCCCCCGCCGACATCAAGAAGGAGGGCCCGTCGCTTGACCTGCCCCTTGCCGTCGCCCTCTTGGCGATCGACCGGCAGGTCGACCCGGGCTTCCTGCCCGACACGGTGTTTCTGGGCGAACTGGGACTGGACGGCCGACTGCGGACCATCGACGGCGCCGTCAACGTGGCGTTGCTCTGCCGCGACAAGGGGATCAAGAGGCTGGTGGTGCCCCGGGTCAACGCGGCCGAGGCGGCCGTCGTTCCCGGCCTTGAGGTCTATGGGGTCGAGACGCTTCTCGATGTCGTCTACCTCACGAACGGAGACTTGTCGGCGCGTCCGGTGGAACTCACCCGGTCGGCTCCGGCCCGGGTCGATTATCCCGTCGACTACAGCGACGTCAAGGGTCAAAGGCAAGCGGTCCGGGCGATGGAGATCGCGGCCGCAGGGGGCCATAACGTGCTGATGGTCGGGCCGCCGGGGAGCGGCAAGACGCTTCTGGCCCGACGACTCCCGACCATCCTGCCTCCGCTCGGTCTGGACGAGAGCATCGACGTCACCCGCGTCTATTCGGCGGCAGGCGAGCGGACAGGCCAGGAGGGATTGGTCTGGGAACGACCGTTCCGCACACCGCACCACACCGCGAGCTACGCCGCCGTGGTCGGCGGTGGCAAGTCGCCCAAGCCCGGTGAGATCTCGCTTGCCCACCTGGGAGTGCTCTTTATGGACGAGCTCCCCGAATTTGGCAGGGACGTTCTGGAGGCCCTGCGTCAACCCCTGGAGGACGGGGTCGTGACCGTCGCCCGGGTGCAGAGCACCCTCACTTTCCCGGCCCGGTGCGTCGTCGTCGGGGCGATGAACCCGTGCCCGTGCGGATTCAAGGGCTACCCCGAAGCCAACTGCGTAGGGGCCAACGCCTGCCAGCGGTACTCGGCCCGGGTCAGCGGCCCGCTCATGGACCGGATCGACCTTCACGTGAACGTCCCGCGCCTCAAGCCCGAAGAACTGGCCGCGACACCCCAGGGGGAACCTAGTGCGGCGATCCGGGAGCGCGTCATCAAGGCCCGCGCCGCCCAGACCGCCCGCCTCGGCGAGGGACGGACGAACGCGGCCATGACCCCTCGAGAGATGCGCGAGAGCCTGGCGGTCGACGACGACTGCACCGCGTTCATGAAGAACGTCGCCGCCCGGCTGAACATCTCGGCCCGAGTTTACGACCGGATCTTCAAGGTCGGCCGCACCATCGCCGATTTGGCCGGGTCACCGACGCTGGGACGCCAACACCTCGCCGAGGCCGTCCAATACCGTTCCTCTGGCGATTAGTCCCATGAGCATATACCCCATGGGGTATATAGATGTAGTGGACAACGAGAACCGGAAAGCGATCGACCGCAGACTCTCGCGGGTCGAGGGTCAGGTCAGGGGTCTGCGCCGCATGGTCGATGAGAACCAATACTGCGCGGACATCTTGACCCAGTTGGCCGCCACGAGGTCGGCCCTTGAGCAAATCGGGGCCGAAATCGCCGCTTCCCATGTCCAAACCTGCATCGTCGGCCACGGCTGTGAAACCGAGCACGACCGCGCCAAGTCGATGAGCCAAGACGAGCTCCTCGACGAACTGCGTGTCACCCTTTCCCGGCTTGTCCGTTGACATACCCATGGGGGTACTCAACAAATCATGACCACACATCTGAAAATCGACGGAATGAGTTGCGGCCACTGCGTGAACTCGGCGACCAAAGCGCTGAAGGCCGTGCCCGGGGTCGAGTCTGCCGAAGTCGACCTGGCCGCCGGGACAGCGACGGTCGTCGGCACCGCCGGCATCGAGGCTCTCGTCGCCGCAGTGGAAGAGGAGGGCTTTCAGGCGTACGCCAAGGTCGAGGCCCCCGATGACCACTGACGCCCCCGAGACGACGGTCACTGACCTTGACATCGAAGGCATGACCTGCGCGTCGTGCGTCCGCCGGGTGGAAAAGGCCCTCGGGAAGGTGCCTGGTGTCACGGAGGTGAACGTGAACTACGCGACCGAGCGGGCCACCGTCAGCCATGAGGGTGAGGTCCACACCCGTGAACTGGTCCAGGCCGTCAGCGAGGCCGGGTATTCAGCCAAGCCTCACGATGAGACGCCCGGCCACCACCACGACGAGCATGCCGACCACTTGGCCGTCGAGTCCGACGACCGGTTGGCCGCCGCACGGCGCAACCTTTGGGGGGCGGTCGCCCTCACCGTGCCGGTCGTCGCCCTGTCGATGTTTTGGCATGACCGACCCGAGTGGGTGAACGGCGTCCTTCTCGGACTCTCCACGCCGGTCGTCTTTTGGCACGGGCGCCAGTTCTTCGCTTCGGCGTGGAACGGTATCAAGCACCTGACCGCGACGATGGACTCGCTGATCGCGCTGGGCGCGGGGGCGTCGTGGCTCTACAGTCTGTACGCCCTGGTGGCGTTCAGAGGGTCCAGCCACCACCAGAACCAACACCTCTACTTCGAGACCGCGGCCACGATCGTCACCCTGATCCTCGTCGGCAAGTACCTCGAGGCCCGGTCGAAGAGCCGCATGTCGGGGGCGATCCAAAAGCTCCTGGCCCTCGCCCCGAAGACCGCCACGGTGGTCCAACCCGGCGGCGGGGAACAAGAAATCCCACTCGACCAACTTACCAAGGACATGCTCGTCAGGGTCCGACCCGGCGAGCGGGTCGCCGTGGACGGCGTCGTCACGGATGGGGAGAGCTACCTGGACGAGTCCATGCTCACCGGCGAACCCCTGCCCGTCCGCAAGGCGACGGGAGACCACGTGACCGGTGGGACGATGAACACTAACGGTGCGTTCACCTTCCGGGCGACCCAGGTCGGCAAGGAGACGACCTTAGCCCAGATCGTCCGCATGGTGGAACACGCCCAGGGGTCGAAGGCACCGGTCCAGTCGCTGGCCGACCGTGTGTCTGCCGTCTTCGTGCCGGCGGTGATCGTCATCGCGCTGCTCACCTTTGGGTGGTGGCTGTCCCAGGGCGCGGCGGTCCAGGACGCCCTCCTGCCTGCCGTGGCGGTCCTCGTCATCGCCTGCCCCTGCGCCCTCGGACTGGCAACGCCGACCGCCATCATGGTCGGCACAGGCCGCGGTGCGGAACTGGGGGTGCTCGTCAAGGACGGCGAGGCGCTGGAGCGGGCCGCGTCCGTGCGGACAGTCCTCTTGGACAAGACCGGCACGGTGACAGTCGGCCGGCCCGAATTGACCGACGTGGTCCCGCTCGGGGACTACTCGGAGGACCAGGTGTTGGGCTTCGCCGCCGTGGCCGAGTCCAGGTCAGAACACCCCGTCGCCCGAGCCATCGTCGCGGCGGCTCCGACCGCCGGCCAGCCGGACGGCTTCGAGGCGTCCAGTGGCCGAGGGGTGGTCGCCCAGTCGGCGGGCCACCGCATCGTCGTCGGGAGCGCGGCCCTGCTTGCCGACGAAGGCGTCCACTTGACCACTGCTGCCGACAACGCCTTGAGCGAGCTCGAAGAGGCGGGAAAGACGGCCGTCTTCGTGGCCGTTGACGGCGGCCTGGCCGGCGTCTTGGCGGTGGCCGACACCGTCGGCGCACACAGCGCCGAGGCGGTGCGGGACCTTGCGGCCCTCGGCCTGACCACGGTCATGGTGACCGGCGACAACCGCCGTGCCGCCGAGGCCGTGGCCAAGACGGTGGGCGTCCAGGCGGTCGAGGCCGGCGTCCTGCCGGGCGGCAAGGCCGACGTCGTCCGGCGCCACCAAGGGTCGGGCGGAGTCGCGATGGTCGGAGACGGGATCAACGACGCCCCTGCCCTCGCCCAGGCCGACGTCGGAATCGCGATGGGCACGGGCACCGACGTGGCGATGGAGACGGCGGGCGTGACCCTGCTGCGCCACGACCTGCGCGGTGTGGCCCAGGCGGTCCGCCTGGCCCGGGCGACATTCCGGACGATCCGGTGGAACCTGGTGTGGGCGTTCGGCTACAACGTCGTCATGGTGCCGCTCGCCGCAGCGGGGAAACTCAACCCCATGCTGGCGGCCGGGGCCATGGCGTTTTCCAGCGTGTCCGTCATCCTCAACTCGCTCCGCCTGCGGCGCGCGGTGTAAGGAGCGGCCCCTTGGCCCTGCTGTCTGGCTGACCCTGGCCGGCCAGCGGGGCCGACCCAGACAGTCGGCTTGGTGCCCAGAGTGGGACTCGAACCCACACGGCCTTACGGCCAACGGATTTTAAGTCCGCTGCGTCTACCATTCCGCCATCCGGGCCCGGGCGGCAGTATACAGGCGGGGCTCTGCCCGCCGCCCGGCGGGGTCGTCGGGAGGGCGTCCTCCCGGCGGGTCCTTGCCGCTTTGGGGCTGAACCTGCCATCATATGCGTCCGACTCAATCAAGAAGGGCGAGGCAGGCTCATGGCAAAGAAGAAAGGCGAAAAGCGCGAGATCATCCGGCTCGTCTGCACGGAAGACAACAAGCACTACGTTGTCACGACGAAGAACAAGCAGAACACCCAGGGCAAGCTGGAGCTCAACAAGTACAACCCAGACCTGCGCAGAGTCACCCTGCACCGGGAGAAGAAGTAATGCCAAACCCGAAACGTAAGTTCAGCCATCAGCGCACCAGTCTGCGGCGCACCCACTGGGACACCACCCTTCCCGTCCTGAGCGAGACGAAGAACGTGGCCGGAGAACCCTTGCACCGCCGGCACTGCGCCAGCCCAGACGGCTACTACAAGGGCCGCCGGTTGCCTGGCTTCAAAGACAAGTCGGCCTAAGGCCCGCTGACATTTCCGGCCGCCGCCAAGTCGATCCCACGACTTGGCGGCGGTTCATTTTTTGGATTGGTCACCGGCTGGGCTGATACAGCTTGTAGGTGTAGTCCAACTCCAACTTTTCACCCGGCTTGACGTCGACCTCCCACGTGACCTTGGACGGGGTGTTGACGTCGTAGAGGCGGCGGACGAACTTGGTGGTCTTGCCCTCGTGGCCCGCACCCACCGCCTCGCCGGCCAGTTCCTTCTCGACCTTCATCTTGATCGGGTCCTTCTTGCGGCTCGTCACCACGATCTTGCCGTGGATGGTCACGAGGTCCCACACCGGATTGTTGAACCGGTCTTTGATCTCGCCCTTGGTGCGGGACACCTCCTCTTCAGCCTGGTCTGCCGAGACGTCCAGGGCCTTGGTGATCTTGACAAACTGATCCCCGCCCGCCGGCGTGTAGGTCAGCATGTCCTGGCCAAGTAACTCCCCGTCCTTGACCGTGACGACCGTGCCGGTGGTCAACGGCTGCTTAGACGTGTTGGTCACCTTCAACTCATGCCAAGTCTCAAGGGGCGTCTGGTTGCGCGGCGTGTTGTTGTCCAGCGGTAGCTGGGGCACGTTCAGGGTGTAGATGTGGGAGTAGTGCGATTTGAACTGGAGCAGGACGTAGTAACCCCGGTCGCCCCTCTTCAAGTCGACCTTGTCCTGTCGGTAGAAGAAGAGGTCTTCCGACGAAAATCCCTCTAGGTCGCTGATCGGCAGCGGCACGATGTTCGCCTCGGCGGCCCGGTAGCCCAATTGAGTGCCGAACCCGTTCGGCATGCCCCGGTTCTGGAGCATGTCTTGCGTCGAACGACCCAGAATCTGGCCCAGGTACGCGTCGGCAGAGACCGTCGCCGAGAACGGGTCTGGCACATTGAGGAACGGGATGTTGGGGAACCCGGTCACCAGTCGGATGTCGGCGTCCTTGATCGGCTCCAAGTCGTTGACGACGGTGGCTTTGGCGGTAAGGACGGCGTCCTGCGGGTCGCTGATGTCCAACTGGTAAGCAGGGGCCCAGGTCAAGCCGCGTTGCAGCACGGTGTAGAACACCTTGCCGTTGGGTGTTCCGCTGATGCGGAGGGCCGGCGACGTCACGGACTGGTCGGCCGTCCATTTCAGATCCCCCTCCTTGGCCCTGATGGCGATGATCAGTCCTTTGTTGAAGCTGATGACGCCATCATCGGTGCGAAAGACGACGACCTGGCCCGAAGCGGACAGAATTGTCCCGGTCAGCACTTCCCCACCAAGCGACTTGTTCGTCAATGTCACCGCCACGGTCTTCCCCTTGTTGGCCTGGATGATCTCGTCAAGGGTGCCTAAGTCATGCGACTTCTCTTCGGTGGTCGTCGTGGCGACAATCTCCTTGAGGGTGACACCTCGGGGGGTGGTCACCCAGAAGGTGCCCAGGGCGACGTTTGAGGGTTGGGTGAGCACGAGGGTCCCGTTCGACGGGATGGTGGCCTCGCGCACGACGACGGCGTACCCGTTCTTGAAGAGCGAGGCTCCGATCACTTTGGCTTGGCGGGTCGGGTCACCGGCGGTGGCGACAAGCATACAGGCGGTGGTCAGCAATGTCATGGCATTTCCCACCGATTGGACGACCCAATCTTCCGGTCATTTCAGTCTATGGCGCGGAGCATCTCCCGGGCGTGGGTCCTTGCCGACTCCCCGACCTCCTCACCCGCGATCATGCGCGCGACCTCGTCGACACGTTCCTCGGCGTCCAATTGGTCGACCGAAGTGTGGACACGGCCCTTTGCCTCGGACTTGCGGATGAGGAAGTGGACGTCGGCGGCGGCGGCGATTTGGGGCAGGTGGCTGATCGCCATGACTTGGTTGTGGGCGGCCAGGGCCGCCATTTTTCGTGCCGCCGTCGCCGCCGCCCTGCCACTGAGGCCCGTGTCGATCTCGTCGAATATCAAGGTCGGCACTCCGGCGCGACCAGCTGACGCCACCTTGACGGCCAGCATGAGCCGGCTGAGTTCGCCTCCACTGGCGACCTTGCCCAGCGGGCGTGGCGGCTCCCCGGCGTTGGCGGTGAACAGGAACTCGACGAAATCTTGGCCTTCGGGGCCGGTCGCCTGCCTGTGGAGACGGACGACGAACTCGGCGCTCGGCATGGCCAGTTCGCGCAGTTCAGCCGTCACAACCTCCGAAAACTTCGCCGCGTGCGCCTCGCGCACCGAGGTCAGGCGGTCCGCCGTCGCTTGGAGCGTGGAGTGGGCCGCATCCACTTCGACCGCCAGTTCGTCCTCGGACATGTCTTCTCCTTCGAGGGTCGCCAACTCGGCGCTCGCCGCGGCGAGATGCTCCAAGATCGCCGCCTCGTCTTCGCCGTACTTGCGTTTGAGTCGGGACAGCAGGTCTAGTCGGGCCGCCACCTCCTCAAGGGCCGCCGGGTCGTCGTCCAGAGTCGCCGCGTAGGCGCGCACCCCGCGGACGGCGTCGACCAGGACCGCCTCACCTTCGGCCAGGTGGTCGACTGACACGCCGAGGCTCGGGTCAAGGTCGGCCAACTGACGGAGGGCACGAAGGCTGGTCTGGACGGCTGAGACCGCCGACCCCTCGTCGTCCGCCAAGGCGGCCAGGGCGTCTCGGACACCGGTCGTCAGACGGGCGACGTGCTTCAGTCTCAGGAGGCGTCCCTCCAACTCCTCGGTCTCGCCGACGACCGGAGAGACGGATTGGATCTCGTCGATCTGGAACTTCAGCAGGTCGACGCGTTGCTCGCGGGCGCGCTGCCCGTTCCGCAAGGAAGCGAGACGGCGGGCCAGAGACTCGTGGCGGCGGAACTGTTCCTCGACCGCGACAACCAAGGCGAGGGCTTCGTCGCCGATCCAAGCGTCCAAGAACCCGCCTTGCCGTTCCTGGTGCATCAAGGCCTGGTGGTCGTGCTGGCCGTGCAAGTCGACGAGCAATGCACCGATCTCGCGCAGGGTGCCGACGGCGGCGGGGCGGCCGTTCAGACGCACGGTGGAACGGCCGTCGTGGCTGACTTCGCGCTGGACCACCAGTTGCCCGTCGTCGAAGGCGACGCCGTGTTCGGCGCACTTGGCCATGGCCAAGGGGTTGCCGCGCAGGTCCACAAGGAGGGTCACCACCGCCCGCGCCGCGCCATGGCGGACAAGGTCGGCGTCGGCGCGTGCACCTAGGGCAAGGCCGATGGCGTCGACCAACAACGACTTCCCCGCCCCCGTCTCACCGGTCAAGACGGTGAACGCGGCGCCGGGACGGAACGAGGCGCGCTCGATCACCGCGACGTTCTCGACGGTCAACTCCTGGACCATTGCCAAGGATTCTGACGGGGAACGGCCGGACGTGGGTGCGATAATCAGCACATGACCTCGGCAGGGCCAGGCGGGCAGGCCGTTCGGCGGGCGGTGGTCGTCTCACTGTCCACCACGGTCGTGGTCGTCGTGGCCAAGCTCGCCGCAGCCGCCGCGTCCCACAGCATCAGCGTCCTTTCCGAGGCCTTGCAATCCCTCGTGGACGTCGCCATGTCGGTGCTGACGCTGTGGACGGTGCGCCTCTCCAGCATTCCCGCCGACGACGACCACCCCTACGGCCACGGCCGGGCCGAAGTCATCTCCAGCGCGGTGCAGATGCTGGTCGTGATCGGGACGGCGGCGGTGATCGCCTGGCAGGCCACCCTTCGCCTGGCGACTCCTCGGGAGATCGACCCCGACTGGGGCCTTGCCGCGATGGCCTTCGCGATCGTCGCCAACACGGTTGTCAGCCGGCACCTGGTCAAAACCGCCCGGCAGTACGGCTCGGCAGCCCTTGAAGGTGAAGCCCAGCACCTGAACGGCGACACGTGGGCGTCGGTCGGTGTTCTGGCGGGCCTCATCGCGGTCAAGGGGACGGGCTGGCCGGTCCTCGACCCGCTCGTGGCCATCTTCTTCACCGGACTCGGTGCGTTCTTCGCGGTCCGTCAGCTCGTCCGCCTGACCCACCAGCTCATGGACGGTTCGCTTCCCGCTGAGGAAGTCGCCCGGGTGGAGGAGGCCCTGCGCCGACACGGGCATGTCCGCGGATTCCATAACCTCCGCACCCGCCAGACCGGTCAGGTCCGGATTGTGACCCTGCACGTCTTGCTGGACGACGACCTGACGTTTGTGGAGGCCCACGACCTGGCCGAAGACGTCGAAGCCTCGCTTCGTGACGTCCTTGGCGGTGCCCTTGTCACCGTCCACTATGAGCCCTACTTGGCCGAACTTGAGCACCAGGCTCGGGAACACCAGCCGTCCGAAGGCATGTAGAATCGGCCCATGAACACCGCCACCCCCAGTGCCGCCGCCCACGGCGTCCGATGGGACCTCTCCGCGCTCTTCGCCAGCCCCACGGACCCCAAGATCTCCGCGGCCTGGGACACGGCCCATTCCCGGGCGGACGCCTTTGTCGCCCAATACAAGGGCAAGGTCGACGCGCTGGCCGCCCCGGCGCTCGCCCAAGCCATCCGCGAGATCGAGTCACTGCAGAACGAGGCGGCCAAACCCATCATTTACGCCCACCTCCTCTTTGCCGCGGACACCAGCGACCCGGCCCTCGGGGCGTTCCTGCAAGACCAGACCGAGCGGTCGAGCGGGCTTCGGGTCAAGTTGATGTTTTTCGACATCGAGGTCCAAAAGATCGACGCGTCTCGGGCGGAGACCCTGTTCGCCGAGCCCGACCTGGCTGAATACCGCCACTACCTGGACGTCGTCCGCGCGTACACGCCGCACATGCTCAGCGAGTCGGAGGAAGTGCTTTTGGAAGAGTGTGCGAACGTCGGGTCGCGGGCCTGGGTGCGGCTCCACGACGAACTGACCGCAAACTACGAATACACCTACACCGACCCAGGCACGGGCGAGACGTCGGTGATGACCGAGCAAGAGGTCTTGGAGAACCTCCGGCACACCGACCGCGCAGTACGGACCGCCGCCGCGGACGCCTTTTCGACTGGCCTGGGCTCGATGCAACGGGTTATCACCTACGTCTACAACACCCTGCTTGCCGACAAAAAGCTTGAGGACCGGCTGCGCCGGTTTGACGCCGCCGAAGACAGCCGGCACCTTTCCAACGAACTGGACAAGCCGACCGTCGACGTGGTGATGCGGCTCTGCCGAGAGCGTTCCGACCTTGTCGAGCGCTACTACAAGGTCAAGCGCGAGGTGCTCGGCCTGCCCAGCCTGACCCACGTCGACCGGTACGCGCCCCTGAACGACACGAAGCAACAGGTTCCGTGGGAGAAGGCCCGCGAGATGGTCGTCGACGCGTTCGGTTCGTTCCACCCCGAGATGGCGGCCCGGGCCGACGAGTTCTTTGCCAAGAACTGGATCGAGGCCGAACCTCGGGCTGGCAAGACCGGTGGGGCATTCTGCAGCTACCTCACTCCCGACCTTCACCCGGTCGTCCTCATGTCCTACTTGGGCAGCCTTGAGAACGTCGAGACCTTGGCCCACGAACTTGGCCACGGCGTCCACGCGTCGTTGAGCCGGGCGCAGTCGCCCTTCAACTACCACGGCACCCTGCCGTTGGCCGAGCTTGCCTCGATCTTTGGGGAGATGATCGTCTTTGAGAAACTGACGGCCCAGGCGGACGCCCGGGACAAACTCGCCCTCTACGCCGGCAAGATCGAGGGCATCTTTGCCACCGTCCACCGCCAAGCGGCGATGTTCCGCTTCGAGCAGCGCAGCCACCAAGCCCGCCGTGAACTGGGCGAGCTGACCGCGGAGCAGTTTGGCGATATTTGGCAGGAGGAGCTCCAGTCGATGTTTGGCTCGGGCCTCACCCTGGGCGAGCAACACCGCACTTGGTGGATGTACGTGGGCCACTTCTTCCACACGCCGTTCTATGTGTACGCCTATTCATTTGGCGAACTGCTGACCCTGTCGGTGTACGAGTTGGCCAAGCAGGGCGGCCCAGACTTTGCCGCCAAGTACCTCGACGTGCTCCGCCTGGGCGGATCGAAGACTCCGCAAGAACTGATGGGCGTCCTCGGCGTCGACCTCCGCTCCGAGGCGTTCTGGCAGGCGGGCTTTGCCGCCATCGACCGACTGGTCACGACGTTCGAGGGCCTGTGGTCAGACCTGAAAGGAGCCTGATCACAAGTCGAGCCGTCCGTCGGTCTCGGCCCTGAGCTTCATGCCCAAATGGGTGGCGGCGGCGGGGGTCGCCGTCCTCCCACGCGGGGTGCGGGCGAGAAGGCCGCGTTGCAAGAGGTACGGCTCGACAACGTCCTCCAATGTCCCCGAGTCCTCGCCAAGTGTCGCGGCGATGGTCTCCAGCCCGACCGGGCCGCCGCCGTGGGTGCCGACGATCGCGTAGAGGTACGCCCGGTCGAGGCGGTCAAGGCCCTTGTCATCAATCTCGAGGGCGCCAAGCGCCTTGACGACCACCGGGAGACCGATCACCTCGACCCCGTCGACAGTCGCGAAGTCGCGGACCCGACGCAGCAAGCGGTTGGCGATACGCGGGGTTCCCCGCGACCGCCGGGCGATCTCACGCGCGCCGTCGTCGTCGATCACATACCCCAGCAGATGCGACGAGCGCGTGACGATTTGGAAAAGGGCGGTCTCGTCGTAGAAGTCGAAGTGAAAGACGATCCCGAACCGGTCGCGCAGCGGGCCGGTCAACAAGCCTTGCCGGGTCGTCGCGCCGACGACCGTGACTGGAGGGACCTCCAGCCGGATGCTCCGGGCCGCCGGCCCCTTGCCGATCAGGATGTCCACCCGGCGGTCCTCCATTGCCGGATAGAGGACTTCCTCGACGGGTCGGGGGAGGCGGTGGATCTCGTCGATGAAGAGCACCGCCCCTGGTTCCAGGTTGGTCAGGATGCCGACCAAATCGCCAGGGACTTGCAAAGTCGGGCCGCTGGTGACGTGGGCCGTCGTCCGCATCTCATTGGCGACGATATGGGCCAGCGTCGTCTTGCCCAGGCCGGGCGGGCCATAGAGGAGCAGATGGTCGAGACTCTCGCCACGCTTCTGGGCGGCGTCCAAGAAGACGGACAGGTTTGACTTGAGCGACTCTTGACCAATGAACTCGTGAAGGAGGCGAGGCCGGAGCGAGACCTCGGGCCCCGCGTCGGCGGGCTGCAGATTCGGGTCCAGTTCGCCGTGGCCGTTCATCGCGCCAACACCTTCAGGGCGGTGCGGATACGCTCTTCAAGGGGCTGAGCCGTGTCACCGTCGGCGGCGGCCGACTCCGCCTTCGCCCGGGGGTATCCAAGGGCGACGAGGGCCGACACGACCTCGTCTTCGGGTTCCGACGCCGCATGGCGAGACGTGACCACCGCCGTTCCCCGGGACCTGAGCCCAGAGCCGATCTCCAGCACCTTGTCCTTGAGGGTCACCGCGATCCGCTCCGCCAACCGAGGCCCGACCCCAGGGGCCTTGACCATGGCCTTCACGTCCTGGATGGCGACCGCATCACGCACACCGCCTGCCCCGAGGGTGCCGATCAGGGCCAGACTTGTCTTGGACCCGCATCCTTGGACGTCCCGCAACATGTCGAACAGGGCCCGTTCTTCTGGGCTAGAGAACCCGAACAGGGAGAGGTCGTCCTCCCTGACGATCTGGCGCACCCAGAGGTCGATGGACATGCCTGTGACGCCGAACTCGACCAAGGTGGTCTCGGGAACCTGGACTTCGTAACCCACGCCGCCGACATCGACGACCAAACGTCCTCCGCCGACCTCCCAGACCGTCCCCCGAAGCCGCGCGATCACGGCTGCATGTTAGCCTATGTCTACTGGTACCCGCTAGGGGGCCACGGTCAAAGCGTGTGCGAAAGGAACCACTGGGGCAGGTCCGACTCACGGTACGCCTTGTCCCAGGAGTTGTGGTCGACCCCGGGATACATCGTCAGCCTGACGTCGCCACCGGCCTTCTTGACCGCCTCGACCGCCTCAATGGAGTTTTCAGGTTTGACGACCGGATCGGCGTCCCCATGGAAGACCCACAGAGGGATGTGGCGGAAGTCCTCGCCGACTTTGTCGAGCAAGGACCGGCCGCACACCGCCGCCGCGGCGGCGAAGCGCCAACCCAAGTGGGCGGCAAGGTCAAAGGTGCCGTGGCCGCCCTGGCTCAATCCGGTGATGTACCGGCGGTGCGGGTCGACGGGGAACTCGCCCTCGACGTCTCTGAGGATGCCGTCCAAAAGCTCTTTGCGGTCCGCCCAGAGGGCCTTGACGTCGTCCTTCTGCGGGCAGACGACAAGGAACGGCCACCGTGTCCGGTCGCGGCGGACGGCGTCGGGCAGCCCGATCGCGGTCTGGAGCAAACCGTCGGTCCCGCATTCGCCGGCCCCGTGCAGGAAGAGGATCGTCGGGCACGGCCCCTTGACGCCCTTCGGGACGTGCACCTGGTAGTTCGAGCCTTTGTGCTCGCGGTCGAGAAAGCCGGTTTCCACCCTTCCAGTCTAGCCGAGGCCGACGCCCTTGGCGGCCCACAGGAACCCACGCCTCAAGGTCTCTCGCGCCCCGCCGCTGGCGACGTCGCTGGGGCGGTGCCCAAGGGCCGAATAGAACACCCTGCCCTTGCCAAACGTCCTCACCCAGATCTGGGGTAAGTGAGACGGGTTGCCACTATGGGGGCCTGGCACTTTCGCGTTGGGAAACTCGGTTGTGGCCAAGACCAGGTTGCCCGGATCGGTGTGCAGGTAGTACTGCTCGCTCTTGACCGGGATGTCGTCGATGCCCGTCGTGATCGGGTGGTCGATGTCACGCCGGATGTTGACCGTGTATTCGACTCCGTCGTCGCCGGGGTGGGCGACCCACTGCCCGCCGGTGAGGAACTGCCACTCCGTGTCGTTGCGGAAGGCGTCGCACATGCCGCCGTGGCATCCCGCCATGCCGACGCCGTGCTCGGCCACCGCGGTGATGACCGGGCCGCGTTGCTCGGGCGTGATCGTGCCCATCGTCCAAGTGGGGACGATCAGGCTATATGCGGTCAGGTCGAGGTCGGCAAAAGCGTCCAAGGTGTCGGACACCGTCACGGCGAACCCTTCGGCCTCAAGGATCTCGCGGAAGAGACCCGCCATCGCTTCAGGCTGGTGTCCGTCCCAGCCCCCCCAAACCACCAATGCCGACCGATCTGCCATCGTGGTCAGGATACCGGCGGGGAGACGACGACGTGGGAGGTCAGGGAATACGGGCCCACGGGACCGACGCCCGGCATCATGAGTTCGACAAAGTGGGCGGTCCGGCAGCCGGGGTGACGAGGTGGCCGGCGGTCGTCACTGACAAGCCACCGGGCGTTCTCGAACCTGCCGTCCGCCGCATGGGCCGCCCAAACGCGGCGACCAAAGGGGGTCGGACTGTCGACGTGCCAGGCGTCACCGTCCCACCTTGGCAGTGGCGCGGGCCAGGGTGTGCCCGACGCAGCGGACGAGCATAAGGCGGCGAAGGCCCCCGCCGCGAATCCCGGCAGGGCCCCGACATGACGGACGTTCGGGCACACGGCGAACGAAGCCGTCGCGGGAAGGTCACCGACATAGACCGACGATGCGTCGGTGCACCAAAAGGGGTCGTTGGCCCCGTTGACCAACAGGAGGGGCACGGCGATGTCCCCGGCGTAAGTCACGGGGTCGAGCCAGCCCGCCAGACCGGCGGCCGGCCCGTCGGCGGCCATTTCTTGAAGCCCGAGGGCGGTGTAGTCCTCCAACATCGGCGAGTAGCCGTCCCAGTCCGCGACTTGCTTGCGCATCTGGTCGGCGGCACGCAGGTTGTCGAAAACCCGGGGTGCGGCGCCGACGACGCGCGGGTCACCGGTGGCGGCGGCCAGCCACGTCGTCCAGCCCCGCTTGCTCGCCCCGGTCAGGACAAACCGTGTCCATTGCCCGTCACTGAGTTCTGTCGCGGCGTCCATGGCGGCGAGCACCGCCACGACCATCGGCACGAGGACAGCCCACGCGCGGTCACCGGTCGAGACGGCCTGCAGAAACGAATAGGCGAGGAGGGCGTCCTCCTGAAGGTCGTACGTCGGTTGGTTGGGGACGTTGAACAGCGTGACGACGGGCAACCGGGCGGCGCTCCCCAGTCCTTGCGACACCATGTCGTCGGCCATGCCGGAGTCGTCACCCGTGATTTCGATCAGACAGGTGTCTTCGGCGACCGGGTCGGGATGCCTCCATACCGCCAAATCGTGCCGCCACGTCCCGTTTTTCCATCCTTGACTTATCAGGGCGTCCGGTCGTTTTTTTCCTTCGACAAGGTTCCACGGGCCCGCCCTGACCTCTCGCCAGCCCGCCTCCTCGCCGAACATGTCGCCAGGATACCGGGCGGTTTTCTTGACTTCCCGAACTAAATCTGGGACAATAGGGGTTGTACGTGCCAATCCGCTTGGCACAACGGGTGGACCACATGAAGGTTTTTAAGACGCACGCCTGGCTGTTCTGCGCCGGAGCGATGTTGCTCGGTTCTGTCGCCAGGGCCAGCTTGATCGACGCTTCGATCCTCATCGAGAAGGCAGCCAATAACAAATCGATCACGGTCAAGTATGAGGGTGCGGCGGCCGCCAGTGTGGAGATGCGCGTCAACGGCGTCAGCATCCTTGCCAAGAACCTGGACGACGCGGCGACCGCGGGCGAGACCGAGTTTGCCGTGGACACCGCCTACCTGAAGGACGGGGACAATCTCGTTGAGATCTTCCTCTTCGACAAGGAAGGCAAGAAGCTGGGCTCGGAGAAGACCCAGATCAAAGTCGACCGCACCGGGATGGGCCCGGCCTACATCGCCAAGCCGCTCAACAGCAGCACGGTGATGGGCAACGTCGACATCCAGCTGGGGTTCAAGAGCAGCCTGAGCAATGTCTACGTCAGTTTCTTCATCAACGACGAGTTCAAGGCGCTCAAGAACTACCCGCCATACAACTACTTGTGGGACACCACCCGCGTCCCCAACGGTTGGCATGAGGTCCAGGCCCTCGTCGTCGACGAGACCAACGCGACCTTCCGGACTGAGAAGTTCCGCCTGTTCGTCAACAACCCAGGCGGCATGACCAAGCGGTTCGGCGCCTCGGCCGTCGCTCCGGCCAAGCCCAGCGAAGCCCCGAAGACGACTCCCGCGGTCGCGCCGACGGCGCCAAAGACGACCCCGACGGTCGCCCCCAACAGCGTCAAGCCGTCGGTGACGGAACCGGCCGGCTTCAAGCCCGCCGAAGGCGCCAGCAAGGCCTCGGCGACCGCCCCGGCCAACACGGTCAAGCCCGAGATCAATGCGACCCCGACCGGCCCGGCCGTGACGAAGCCCGAAAAGCCCGCCACGATCGAGATCGACGGCTCTAAGCCCGCCACGACCAAGCCCGAAGTGACGAAGCCGGTGTCCACCAAGCCGGTTGAGACCACGAAGCCGACCGAGGCGACCCAGCCGGCCGTCAAGCCGACCAAACCAGCGAAAGACTTGGTCGCCGTCAACTTCGGTGTCCGTGTCCCGAACATGGGCGCTTACGCGGTCTACTTTGAGGGCAAGAAGGTCAAGTTCGACGTCCAGCCGCAGGCAAAGGACGGTGTGCCCCTTACGCCGTTCCGTCACTTGATGGAGCACCAGGGCGCTGTCGTCGATTGGCACAAGAAAGACCAGACCGTCACGAGCACGATGCCGGGCCAGACGATCTGGTTCCAAATCGGCAACGACACCGCCAAGGTGAACGGACAAGACTTCCGCTTGGAGATGGCCCCGTTCATCACCCACGGGCGCAGCATCGTCCCCCTGAGCTTCATTTCTGAAGCCCTTAACGTGGACGTGGACTATGACCCGGCCACCGGCCACGTGCTAATCCGCAAGCGCACACTGATCGCCAAGAAGAACTGAGCGTCAGCCCACGACAATCCGGCGGCCCCACCAATTCATTTGGTGGGGCCGTTTCACTTGCTCGTCGCGTCTCGTCAAAGTTGGCAAATGCCAATGGTAATTGGCATGCGATTACTGATAGTTCAACGAGCCTTAAGATTGGGGCAGAAGCCGCCGAAGAATTCCATTGGGCTCATACTCCCGACGAGCCCGAAGGTGATGGAAATGTCTAACCCCGCCGACCGACGCAGTTTCGCAAGGTTCGAGATCCTTGACTACGCGATGGTGTCTCTCCTGTCGGAGACCACCGCCATCAGGTCGGTCGTCGTGGACGTCAGCCTGGGCGGATGCCAAATCCGCTCGCGTGAGCAGTTTGAGCCAGACAAGACCTACACCCTCAAGATCGGCCGCGGCGACCACGATCCTGTCGAGATCCAGGCAGTGGCTCGCTACAGCAAACTGATGGAAGACTGCGACCTGTACGCGACGGGCTTCCAATTCCAATCAGGGACGGCCGCGGAGCGGATCGCATGGGCCGAATATGTCCACGCGGTCTTCAAAGACCAAGGCGAGATGCTCCTGGGCTAAGCCAGGTCAGTGTGAGCAGCCGCAACCGCTGCCACAACCGCCGCCGCCTTCCTCGGTCTTGAACGAGGAACCACAGCCGCAGGTGCTGACGGCGTTCGGGTTCGAAATCTTGAACCCTCCCCCCATCATGTCGTCGACGTAATCGACCTCGGAACCATCCATGTACTGGAGGCTCAGGCCGTCGACGAATATCTTCACGCCGTCCTGCTCAAAGACGACGTCCCCCGCTTCGGCCTCGGCGTCATCGAGGGCCATGCCGTAGCTGAGGCCCGAACACCCGCCGCCCGCGACCCAGACACGGAGCGCACTGCCCGCTTTGTCCTGGCTTGTCATCAAATCCTTCAACTCGGTAGTGGCGCGCTCGGTGAGGTTGATCGGCATGGTTGTCTGCACTCCGTCGGGAGACGTGTTTGAAATTGTGCCATAGCCTTGCCGCAATCCCAAGGGCACGGCGCGACATGGGGACCCACCATGGACGAAATCGAGACCTTCGGCCATAATCAGGGTTCCTGGCGACCACCGCCGGGGATCCAACCACCACAGCCATGCCATACGTCGTCACCGAGCCTTGCATTGGAGTCAAGGACAAGTCCTGCATGACCGTCTGCCCTGTCGACTGCATCTATGAGATCGACGACATGGTGGTCATCCATCCCGACCAATGCATCGACTGCGGCCTTTGCGAACCTGAATGTCCGGTCTCCGCGATTTTTGTCGACACCGACGTGCCGACCAACTGGAAGGACTACATCGAGAAGAACCGCACCGAGGCCAAGAAGGCCTGCGGCGAAGGCTAAACACCGGCGCCCGTCACCTCAGGTTGGTGATGAACCTGTCCCACTTCGGCTTGTCGACGCGGCCGAACTCTTGGAACATGAAGCCCGCTCGGTATGTCCCTGGACGGTCAGGGTCTTCCTGACAGTGACGGCATACCGCGGTGGCGCCGATCGCCCCCAGTGACGTCGCGATCGTCATCGACACGGTCACCCCGGGCTCGACCGGCTCGTCACACGAGACACCAATACCGGTGAAGCTGGCATCGAGGGCCTTGGCGGTGCACACCCGCCCGTCATGGTGAAACTGCACGGCGACCGCCTTCAGCTTATAGCGCACCGTCTCGCTGGACTCGACCATCCTGGCCGCCGACAAGACCACAAAATCTAGCCGAAGGTCTCGCTCTGCCTGGGCTGTCTCGTCCGGCAGCCGGTCGTCGCCCAGGATCGCCTCCAGCTTGGCAAGAAAGACGACCGAGACCATGTGGCCGTAACCTTCCACGCGGTACTCGTCGCCTGCTGTCGGGACAGCCGAACCTGTCAGCCCCAAGAGGACGCGGTTACCCGACATCTGCTCGATCCAGCCGTTGAAGATCTTCGAGTCTTTCAACCGCTGAAACCGTGCCCGGGTACCGACAAACTCTGCCAGCTTCATCGCGTGCCTCCAAGGTGTATATTGTCGGCAGGTCAGCAGGCGACAATAAACTAGCGGCCGACACTTTTTTGTCTGATGCACGAACGCCAGCCCACAAAGGACTCCCGCCTGGCCCAAGCACAAGACCAGTTCGTCCTGGAATGGGGGCGCATGAGTTCCAGTTGGGGCATCAACCGGACAATGGCCCAGATCCATGCCCTGCTCCTGGCGACCGGGGACGGCCACAGCGTCGACGACCTGATCGAGAGGCTGCACATCAGCCGGGGCAATGCCAGCATGACCCTGCGTGACCTCATCGACTGGGGGGTCGTCCAGCGTTACCGCAACCCAGGGGACCGCAAGGACATCTACCGGAGCACCGACGACGTCTTCCACATGTTCGGGCGCGTCGTCCGCGAACGGAAAAGGCGTGAGATCGACCCCACGATCGCGGCGATCCGCGAGTGCCTCGCCATGGTGCCCGAGGGCGACACCTCGACCGAGGCACAAGTGTTCCGCGACAGACTGACCACCCTCCTGGAAGTTTTTGGGATTATTGACACGGTCTACCAGCAGGTTTTTGAGTCAGACGAGACATTCCGGAGTATGGTGGAAGCATTCGGGTCTGGCAAAGGGTCGGGAGACGCCGGCACGTCCCGTGGACAAAGTTGAAGCGATGGCACGGACCAAGCAGGTAGTCCTCGAACAGCCCCCGATGGTGGGCACCGCCCCCGTCCTCCCGATCAGGGGGGACACGGTGCATTTCCCCGGTGCCATCCAGACACTTTTGATCGGCCGGGACATGTCGGTGAAGGCGCTCCAACAGGCGATCAGAAAAGACCGCGAGACACTTGTCGTCGGTCAGCGCGACCAATCGCAGGAGGAGCCCACCTCCGAAGACCTTTACGGTGTGGGCACCCTCTCGGAAGTGCTCCACGTGCTTCCCTTGCCCGACGGCACCATGCGGGTGGTCTTGCGCGGCATGGGCCGGGCGGTGGTCCACAAGTTCACGTTCCGCAACGGCTCGTTCTCGGCGAAGTACGAGATTCTGCCCGAGGTGGAGGCGCGGGGCGAACAGGTCGAAGCGCTGATGCGCGAGTGTGTCGGCACCTTCCAGACCGCCGCCAATCTGGGTCTGCAGGTTCCGCCCGAGGTCATGGAGACCCTGGCCTCAATCGACGACCCCGGCCACCTGGCCGACATGGTCGCCCACCACCTGCCTAGCACGGCGAACGTGAAGCAGTCGCTCCTCGAAGACGTCAACGTCGAGAGCAGGCTAGAGCGGCTCGTCAAACTGCTGGCCAAGGAGATGCAGGTCTTGGAACTCCAGGCCTCTTTGCGGTCCAAGGTCGAGCGTGAGCTCGGTCAGACGCAGCGCGAGTACTACCTGCGCGAACAGCTCAAGGCGATCCAGACCGAATTGGGGAGCGTCGAAGGCACCCTCAGTGACGAGGGCGAGGAGTACCGGGTCAAGCTCGAACAGTGCGGCATGGGCGTCGAGTGCGCCGACCGCGCACTTCAAGAGGTCAAGCGACTGGAACGCGCTCCGAGCAGTTCACCCGAGGCGTTGGTCATCCGCAACTATCTGGACTGGCTCGTCAGCCTGCCCTGGGACAAGACGACGACTGACCGTATCGATGTGAAAAAGGCGGCCCGCATCCTTGACCGCGACCACTATGGGCTCGGCAAGGTCAAAGACCGCATCCTCGATTTTCTCGCCGTCCGCCAGTTGTCCCACTCCTTGCGGGGGCCGATCCTATGTTTTGTCGGCCCACCTGGGGTGGGCAAGACGAGCATCGGTCGAAGCATCGCCGAGAGCATGGGGCGGGAGTTTCACCGCATCTCACTAGGCGGCGTCCGGGACGAGGCCGAGATCCGTGGCCACCGTCGGACGTACATCGGATCGATGCCGGGGCGGTTGATCCAAGGCCTCAAGCAGACGGGGACCCGCAACCCGGTCTTTATGCTCGACGAGATCGACAAGATGACGAGCGACCTGCGCGGCGACCCCACCAGCGCGCTCTTGGAGGCCCTCGACCCCGAGCAGAACGCCCAGTTCAGCGACCACTACATCGAGATGCCGTTTGATCTGAGCGCGGTCATGTTCATCACGACGGCGAACTTGCTTGAGAACATCCCGCACCCCTTGCGCGACCGCATGGAGGTCATCCGCTTCCCTTCGTACACCGAAGAGGAAAAGCTCTACATCGCGGCCAACTACCTGTTGCCCAAGAAGACGAAGGAGCACGGACTGACCAAGGACCAGGTCAAAGTGGCCAGACCGGTCTTGCAAACCGTCGTGCGCGACTACACCCGCGAGGCGGGCGTGAGGTCGCTTGAGCGGGAAGTCGCGACGGTGTGCCGCAAAGCGGCACGCCAAATCGCCGAAGGCTTGACCGACGCCGTTGTCGTCACTAAGGAGACCCTCGCCGAGTCACTCGGCAAGCCGAGGTTCCGCCACGGTGTCCGTGGCGAGCGAAACGAAACCGGGGCGGTCACGGGCCTCGTCTACAGCGAGTACGGCGGCGACATCCTCACCATCGAGGTCTCGCTCACCGAACCCTACGGTGACAAGCCCGAGGTCCAACTCACCGGCTCCCTCGGGGACGTGATGAAAGAGAGCGCCATGGCGGCCACGACGTATGTGCGGGCCAATCAGGCGCGGTTCAACGCCAAGCGGCCCTTCCACATGGACCTGCACGTCCACGTGCCGGAGGGTGCGGTGCCCAAGGACGGTCCGTCCGCCGGCGTGACGATCCTCACCGCGCTCGTCTCCGCCTACAGCGGCCGCCCGGTGCGCCGCGACGTGGCGATGACCGGCGAGATCACCCTTCGCGGCAAGGTGCTTCCCGTCGGTGGTGTCCGGGAAAAGGTCCTGGCCGCCCACCGGGCTGGCATCCGGCACGTGATCCTTCCCGAGGAGAACCGCGTCGACCTCGACGACCTGCCCGAGGCCGCCCGGAAGGACCTCACGTTCCACTTCGCCGCCACGGCCGACGATGTCCTGAAGATCGCCCTGGTCTAGGCCGCCACCGGGCTGGTAGATTCGTCGGGATGCGTGTCTACTTCGCCCTTGCCTTCGGTCTCGTCGCTGGCCTTTCATTGGCCTCATGGCAAAACGGAACCGGTCAGTCGGCCCCGCTGCCCGCCAAACTGACCGCCCCCAAGTTGAGCGGCAAGGCTGTCGCGGCTGTCGACGAAGCCTTTGGCAACAAAGGCGAGGTGACGTCCAAGAACTATCTCTCACCTGCCGCGGGCGTCAAGTCGGCTGCGGTCTACTGGGAGAAGGGCAAGGCCTGGTCAGTGGTTTACCAACTTGAGCCGAAAAAGGAGTTGGGCAGCGACTGGTGGAAGGACGCGATGAAGACGGTCGGCCTCGACCCGGCCCAAGGCAAACTCGACACCACCGTGAGCGACGATTCGGTCAAGAGGATCGAAAGCTACCCTGACCTTGCGGGGGCCATCACCATCAGCCAGCAGCCCGACGAGGAGACCGGCAAGATGGTGGTCACGGTCGACTGGGAAGTCGACACCGACGAGGGCTAAAGCTCAGTCTTTTGCCGTCCCGGTTCCGATCTCCAGCATCCTGCCCAAGGCGACACGCGCCCACCGTGCTGTCTCGTCAGGCACCTTGACCTGGTTGACCACCCGTCCCGCCACCAGTTCGTCGAGGGCGAAGAGCAAGAACGACGGGTGGATCCGGTACATCGTGGAGCAAGGGCAGATTTGGCTGTCCAGGCAGAAGACGGTCTTGTCCGGGTTCTCCTTGGCGAGCCGCCGGACAAGGTTGATCTCGGTGCCGATCGCCCAGGTGCTTCCCGCCGGGGCCGCCGTCACCGCCTTCAGGATCGCCTCCGTGGAGCCGTTGCGGTCGCTGGCCTGGACGACTTCCAACTCACATTCGGGGTGGACCATGACCGTCACGCCGGGATGGTCGCGGCGGGCGTCTTGGATCTGCTCCACCGTGAACCGCTTGTGGACGCTGCAATGGCCCTTCCACAGGATGATCTTGCTGTCGCGCAGTTTCTCGGGGGTGTTGCCGCCCAGCGGCTTGAAGGGGTCCCATAGAGCCATTTCGGTCTCGGGGTCGACGCCCATCGCGACACCGGTGTTACGGCCGAGGTGCTGGTCGGGGAAAAACAAGACTTTGCCTGCCTGGGAGAACGCCCACTCCAGCGCCGCGCGGGCGTTGCTGCTCGTGCAGACCGTGCCGCCATGCTCGCCGACAAACGCCTTGAGGTTGGCCGCCGAGTTGATGTAGGTGATGGGCAGCACGGTGTCCGCGCCCCCCACCTCGATGTCACCCAAGACCTCGCCAAGTTGCTTCCAGGCCGAACGCACCTGGAAGTGGTTCGCCATGTCGGCCATGCTGCAACCCGCCGCCAGGTTGGGCAAGATGACGACTTGACTCTCGGGCGTCAAGATGTCGGCGCTTTCCGCCATGAAATGGACGCCACAAAAGACGATGTGCTCCGCTTCAGGGTGGGTGCCGGCGTCCTTGGCCAGTTTATAGCTGTCGCCCCGGTAGTCGGCGTGGGCGATGATCTCGTCGCGCTGGTAGTGGTGGCCAAGAATGACAAGCTTGGCGCCGAGTTTGGCCCGGGCCGCATCGATGCGTCGGGCGACGGTGGCTTCGTCAAGGCCCGTGTACTCCTGGGGGAGAGGAGCTTGGTACATGTTCGGTTTGTCCCGGCGACCGAGCGAGAAGCGATGGCGGACGCCTGAAGCCGACGACAGTCCCGGTTCTACGGGACGGGGATGTTGTCGCCTGCCCTACCTTGAGTATACGGCCCCGTTCGGCCCGGCGTCGCCGCTGGTCAGGCCAGACGGCCCAAGTCTCGACCAGACAAGACGGCGTCGGCGATCGCGCCCGCGTCCAGTCCGCACGCCTGGCGCAGCACGGCCTGCGAGCCGTGTTCGACAAAGCTGTCGGGCAACGAGAGGAGGGTGTGGCGGACGGCCATCCGGTTCTCGACGATGTGGTCGCGCACCTGCTGGCCGAAGCCGCCCGACCGGACGTTCTCTTCGACGGTCACGATGTGGTTGCAGCGGTCAGTGAGTCCATCCAGCAACGCGGTGTCCCACGGTTTGACCCACCTGGCGTTGACGACCAAGGCATGGACGCCCTGGTCTTGCAGCAGGCACGCGGCCTGCCAGGCCGGGGACACCATCGAACCGACCGCGAACAAGACGGCGTCGAGCCGGGCCGCCTTGTCCCACGGCACCCCGGGCACACCGAGGACCTCGGCCCGTCCACGGGACACCGGAGTCCGCGACTCAGGCAACTTGTCGTCTCCCGCCCCCCGTGGGTACCGCATCGCCACCGGGCCCTTGTCCCACGAGGCCATGAACCGGACCATCTCGGCCAGTTCGGTGCCGTCGCGGGGCGCGCAGACATCGACACCGGGGACGAGGCCCAAGTACGAAAGGTCGAAGGCGCCGTGGTGGGTCGGCCCGTCGTCGCCGACGAGCCCGGCCCGGTCGAGCACAAACCGCACCGGCAGGTGCTGGATCGCCACGTCGTGGAGGACCTGGTCAAACCCCCGTTGGAGGAACGTGGAGTACACCGCGCAGAACGGTCTCTGGCCCCCGGCGGCAAGGCCGGCCGCAAAGGTCACCGCATGTTGCTCGGCGATGCCGACGTCGTGGTACCGGTCGGGGAACTCCCGGGCAAACCGGTTGAGGCCCGTGCCGTCGGGCATCGCCGCGGTGATCGCGACGACCTTCGGGTCGGCGGCGGCCACCTCGCAGAGCGCGTCTCCGAAGACCTGGGTCAGCGGCACCCCGCCCGCCTTGGCGGGTAACTCGTGCTTCTCAAGCTCGAACGGCGAGACGCCGTGCCACTTGCGGCTGTCGTCCTCCGCCACCTCGTACCCCTTGCCTTTCACCGTGAGGGCATGGACGAAGAGCGGGCCCTTCACGTCACGAAGGTTGCGGAAGACTTCCAGCAACGTCGGGAGGTCGTGGCCGTCCACCGGCCCGATGTATTCGAACCCCATCTCCTCGAAGATCGTGCCGGTGTCTTCGGGAGCAAAGTAGTGGGTGACGCCGTGGCGCAAGCCCGCCGCAATGCGCGGGGCAGGCCCCGGTATCCGCTTGATGATGCGCTTGGCCATCTGGGCCATGTCCTGCACCAGCGGGCGGGACCGGAGTTTGGCAAAGTAGGAGGTCAGCGCGCCGACGTTCGGGGCGATCGACATCCGGTTGTCGTTCAGCACGACCGTGAGGTCGGTCTGGATGTCGCCCGCATGGTTCAGGGCCTCCCACGACATGCCGCTGCATATCGAAGCGTCGCCTGCCACCGCCACGACCCGTTCGTTGGTCTTGGCGACGTCACGGGCCACCGCCAACCCCAACGCCGCCGAGACCGCCGTGCCGGCGTGGCCGGCGCCAAAGACGTCCAATTCGTGCTCGTCGCGCTTCAGGAAGCCGCTGATCCCCTTGTACTGGCGCAGCGTGTCAAACCGAGGCAGGCGGCCGGTGAGGAGCTTGTGGGGGTACGCCTGGTGGCCGGTGTCCCAGACGACCTTGTCGGGCGGCATCTCCAGGCTCGCATAAAGGGCTACTGTCAGTTCCACCGTCCCGAGGTTGCTGCTCAGGTGGCCTCCGGTCTGGGAGACGTTGTCGAGGATAGCCTGCCGCACCTCCCCGGCCAGCTCCAGCAGTTCGGTCGTCGAAAACCCTCGCAGGTCCAGGGGGTTCACGATCTGGGCAAGGTGACGGTAGGTGTTTTCCACAGCAGTCCCTTCCTTACACTACAGGACGATCCGGCATGCCGCTCCTTGTCGGGGACGTCAGTCCCAACGGGCGGCAAGGATTTCCGCCACCGCTTCCAAGAACGCTTCTTCAGGCCTACCGAACCGGCCTACGGTGTGCCCGTCAATGTCGATTTGCCCCAGCGTCTTGTCGCCGTCTTTGATCAGGACCACGATCTCCGACCGGGTCGACAACGAGCATGCCAGGTAGTTCGACAGGTCTCGGACGTCCTCGACGACCTGGTTCTTGTCCTCCGCCACCGCGGTCCCGCACACGCCCCGCCCCACTGGGATGACGGTGTGGTCCGTCGCCGCCCCGACATAGGCGTCCAGGTGGAGGTAGTCACCATGGAGGCCGTAGACCCCGCACCAGTCGAAGCCAGGCAGTCCGTCGAGCAACCGCATCGCTTCCTCGCGCAGGGCCCGGCCACGGAGTGCCGACTGGCGCAAGGCCCGAAGAACCAATTCGTATGCAGGGTCAAGCCCGGTCGTCGCCATGCTCCTTCCACGCGCTTAGGGCCGCGTCGGTTCCCGTCACCGCCTCAGAAACCAGTTCATAGCAGGGGACGCCGTCCCAGTGGCCTCGGTCTAGGCCGCCTGGCGCGACACGGAACGCCGCCCCGGAGGCTCCGAGGACGTCACCAGGGTTGACGGGGCCATGGTCGATGACGCGCTGTGCCGCACTGTAGAGCAGGCTCTTGGCCGCTTGCACGCGCGCTTCGGACACACCGTTCAACTCAAACTCCGGAAGGGCGAGCTTTTGCATGCCCAGGGTGTAGACCGCGTGTCCATCTGGGGTCGCCCGGGTGTCGACCGCGACGATCGCGTCCGCCGGGAGAGCGTCTTCGACGACCTGGACTTGGTCCGGCTCCAGGTACCGCTGCGACAACGGGTCGCCGACCATGCCTTCGGTCAGTTCAGCGGCCCTTCGGACAACGTCGAGCAAAAGCTTGACCGCGGGCAGGACGGCCGGGTCATGGGCTTCAAACGTGAATTGGAGCAGCGTCCACGTGGCCTGGAGGCGTGCCTGCGCCTCGGGGTCCAAGCTGCCGGCCATGGTCCGGGCCGCCGCCTCGGCGTCAAAGCCAGCTTCTTCTTTGCTTACGACGATCAGCCTCAGGACAGTCTTCCGGTCGAGGGAGGCGATCCCATAGACGCCGCGCTGAAGCGGCTCGGCCAGGGACGCCTTGCCCTTGTTCGAGTCCATCGGGACTCCGAAGGCGGCGACGGCCCCGTCGGAGCCCTTGGGCTCGACCAATTGGGCCAAGCTCGGCAACGGCATCTTGGCGGCAAGGACCGACAGGTAGTACCCCTTGCTCAGACCGTAGCCTGGCGTCCTCGGCCTAGAGAAGTTCAGCAGGTCTTTGAGACGTGGCCTCACTGACCTTCACCACCTCGGGCGGAGTCGGCTCGTCCACGCCAGCGGACGACGTCGATCTTCCAAACCGGGCCGTCAATCGCTTCCACCACGCCGTCACTTCTTCTCCGCTGTAGTGGCAAACATACCCGGAGCAGATGATGAAGGCGAAGAGAGGGATGTTCATCGAGTACTCGATCCCCGCGTGGAGGAGCAGGCCGCCGAGAAGCACCCATTTCCGCATGGGCTTGGCGAAGACCAACGTCGCCAGGGCAAGCTCGATGGCCAGGGTGAGGTACGTGTTGACTTGCACCCAGGGGGCGGTGTCGAGGAACGGGGGGATGGGGAAGCGATCGAACTCGTGGAGGTGCCACGGGTAGTGGACGGCGGTGCCGTCCCGCCACATGTCTCCGTACATCTTGTGCCAAACGGTGGTGAAGTAGACGACCGCCAGTTGGAACTGCACCAGCCGCTGTGGCCACAAGGAAACCAACTCGGGGACGGCCGGCGCCGTGCCCTTCCTGAGTTTGATCAGCCGGTCCAAGGACAACGCCGCTCCACTCGGAGCAATGGCGACAAAGAACATCCACTGCCGCATCAGCGTGTCGCCCGAGTGCAGGATGTCGGGAGACCGGTGGTGGAACGACACGGTGAGGATGAAGAGGGCGATGCTGGATACCCGCGTGAACAGGCCGAGGGCGGTGAGGAGCGCGGCGACGCACATCAGCACGTAGAGCACGACGGTGACCCGCGAGTCCGTGACGCCTTGGAGCAAGTTGATCCGCCACACGTCGCCAGACCACCGCTCCGCCCAAGCGACGGGGAAGTAGCCCTTTTCGGTGAACCACGACTCGAAGTCCAGGCTGACCATCAAGGCGTTGACCAAAGCGAGGGTGCCGACGAGGATACGGAAGACCCCCATGGTGACCGGCGACCCGTACCCAAAGACCGCTTCGTTCGCCGAGGCGAGCCACTTGCGCATCACTTGGCGTCCTCCAAGACCTTGGCTTGGTCGATCTCCTGGTCCCAGAACATGTAGGCGTTGTAGTTCGTGGGTTGAGGCTGGCCGAGGGGGGCGACGTCCATCCAGTGCCTCCACAGGCGGACGCGGACAGGGATCCGACCGGTGTGCCGGTAGTTCACGAGGGCGAGCCGCTGGGCGGTGTGGGGCCACTTCCAGCTTTCCGAGTCATTGGTCAGCCGTTCACGATACTTACGGTAGCGTTCCTTGAAGTACTTCAGCCAGACCGGCATGTCGTACATCCTCGGATAGGGCTGGAACGCCACCGTCCCGTCCTCGTACTCCACCTCGGCGTCCATGTAGACGTCGGTCGACGCTGGGTTGGGGGCGAACATGTCCCACCACTGCCACAGGCCGGTGGACTGGAAGTACAAGGGCAGGGGGTCGGATTTGCCAAACCACTCACCCTTGAACACGCCGTCGTTGACGACCATGAGCGTGTCCTTGGGGTTTGACAACTTTTCGACCAAGGAACTCCGCTGGAACTGCTCCTTGGCCAACTGGCTGGGATGGGGTGTCGACCAGAGGAGCACCATGACGGCGTGGAAGATCACCCAGTACTTGACGGCCGGGTGGACAGTGCGCTTACCAGAGGAAGCGTCCATGGTCTTTCGACCAGTATGTGCCACGGCATTGGGCACATTCCTGTGTAGATTCGAACCAGTCCGTTTGGCCCGTCTATCTTCTCTCGCAGGGCATGCTAAACGCACAGTGGCCCACGAGACGTGTGACTTCCTGGTGGTCGGTAGTGGACTGGCCGGTCTGACCTTTGCTCTGCACGCCAGCCGACTCGGCCGCGTCATCGTCCTCACCAAGGGCCAGGTCGTGGACAGCAACACCAACTGGGCCCAAGGCGGCATCGCGGCGGCGGTTGGCGAGAGCGACAACTGGTCGTTGCACGAGGAAGACACCCTCGTCGCCGGTGCGGGTCTGTGCGACCGTGAGGCGGTGCGGTTTCTGGTCCAACGCGCCCCCGCGGCGATCGAATGGCTGCGTGGCCTGGGCGCCCGGTTCGACCTTGACGGCTCCAACGCGCTTGACCTAGGGCGCGAGGGCGGCCACAGCCGCCACCGGATCGTCCACCACGCCGACAAGACCGGTTGGGAGGTCGAACGGGCTGTCAGCGAAGCGGTGCGGCGCGACCCCGCCGTCCAAGTCGTCGAGAACGCCTTTGTGACCCAGTTGCATGTCCAAGACGGACGGTGCGTCGGGGCCAGCGCGGTCCTCGCCGACTTGGGCTTGCGGACGTTCTCGGCCCGGGCCGTCATGCTTGCAACGGGAGGGTGCGGACGCCTCTACTCCCATACGACCAATCCCAGGGTGGCGACCGGCGACGGTGTGGCCCTTGCCCATGCCGCCGGGGCGGAGATCAAGAACATGGAGTTCATGCAGTTCCATCCCACCACGCTGTACCACCCTCAGTTGCGCGGGTTCTTGATCACCGAAGCCGTCCGAGGAGCGGGTGGCATCCTGCGCAACCACCTTGGGCAGCGCTTCATGTACGACTATGACGACCGGTTGGAACTGGCCCCCCGCGACGTCGTCGCCCGGTCGATCGTCCGCGAGATGAACCGACTCGACACTTGGTGCGTGTACCTGGACACCACCCACCTCGACCCCTCGTCACTCAAGTGCCACTTCCCCACGATTTGGGACAAGCTCCGCGAAATCGGGATACGGATGGAACGCGACTGGATCCCGATCGTGCCAGCCCAACACTACTCGTGCGGAGGCGTCGTCACCGACCTCCACGGGCGGACGAACGTGCCGGGACTCTATGCTTCGGGCGAGGTCACCTGCACGGGCGTCCACGGGGCGAACCGCTTGGCCAGCAACAGCTTGCTGGAGGCGATGGTCTTTTCCGCTTCGGCCGCCGAGGTCGTGGACGCCGAGCCGGGCCCCGTCGAAGTCGGCGGCGAGGCCGTCATGCCCCACTGCGTCCAAGAATCCGAGGCCGTGAGGATCCGCCACGCCATGCAGCACGCGATGAGCCAGGACGTGGGGATCTTCCGCACTGACGCGGGCCTCGCGGCCATCCACAAACGGATCGGCAAGTGGCTCCGGGAGTACGACCGGCTGCCGTCGGCGCCCTACTCGACTTACAGTTGCGAGGCGCGGAACCTCCTCGTTGTCGCGTCACTCGTCGTGGAGGCAGCTCAGAGCAGAAAGGAGAACGTCGGCCTCCACTTCAACCAAGATCATTTGTCGTAGGTGAACGGCTTGGCCGCCGGCGGGAGCGGCTCGGCATATTTGGGGAACCGCATCATCACGGAGCATGGCCCCTTCCCCTTCGGCATGAAGCGCAACGCCAT
The DNA here is from genome assembly GCA_019638795.1 of Fimbriimonadaceae bacterium. NCBI lineage: Bacteria > Bacillati > Armatimonadota > Fimbriimonadia > Fimbriimonadales > Fimbriimonadaceae > Fimbriimonadaceae bacterium. The sequence goes on from JAHBTB010000001.1 coordinate 616,057, forward strand.
GGTGCCGACCGCCGGCTGGGGGACGACACTGGCCAGGTTCTCGCGTGGTTCGACCTCGAAGGGCCAGGCACTGGCCAGCAGCAAGTCACCCTGTCCCGCCGTCTCGGGCTCCCACCACAGGACATACCCGTCCTTCTCCGCCGACACATGCACCTGGGTCGGCGAAAGCACGCGGACACTGGCGAAGAGGGCGGCAAGGCTAGGGTCGGTGACCAAGGGTGCGGGTCCCTCGGAGAACAGCCCCTTGCGGAGCCGGGCCAGCGGTTCCTCACCGCCGGTGTCAAGGGCAGGAAAGCCGCGCTTGGCGCGGTACTCGGCCAAGACGTCCTGAGACGCCAAGCCGGCGTTCAGCATCGCCGCCGATAGCCGGCGGTCGATCTCCGGGCACAGTTCCGCGGCGACACAGGCCAGGGCGGCGGCGCGCCGCGACTGCTTCACGTCGTCCGCCGACAGAGTCCACGTCCACCAGTCACGCCGCTTGAGCACGTCGGCAAGCCAGGGGTTGCGCTGGGAGTCGTGGCCCTCACCCCACGCCGTCGCTTGGACGGCCAGGCTGTGTGCGGCGAGAAGGTCGATCCCCCGCCCGTCGGCGCCGAGCGTCTGCGGCGAGTCGGTGAGGGGCTCCCGGGAGGCGAGGAGGCCGTGGGCGTACTCGTCGCTCACTTGGCGGACCATCTCCACCGCACTGGCGGGCCGGTCACCGGTCAGGGTCGCCAATGCAAGGCTGGCGACACCGTCTAGGTCGAGACCAGACACCGTGGCGGGCAAGTCGAACGGCGTCGAGCCGACCACCAGCGGACGTCCCAAGGGCACGCGCCGGCATGGGAACGTGATCGACATCTTGGCCTCGGGGCAATAAGCGACCGGACCCTCGAAAAGGTCGGCCGTCGTCTCGACCACTCCGGTCAGCGACCGGAGGGGATAGCCGCCCTGGCGTGCGAAGAGGACGCCGACCGGCACTAGGGCGTTGGGGTGGTCGAAAGTCCAGACCGCCACGATGTGGTCGCCTTCTTGCTTGATGTCCAGGTCAAGCAGCTCGGGTGTCGGGCCTGTCCACAGTTTCTCGTGCTTGACGACCTCACGGGTGACCACCCCGAGGTCGTGGGCCGTGCTGGCGACCTTCCTTTGCCCGGTGGGCAGACAGAACCGCACCCACCCTTTGTACGGCTTGGACGTGGCAAGCTTCCAGTCCCCCGACTTGCCGCTCACCATCAGGGAGACGGGCCGCTCGAAGACGATCAAGATCGGGGGTTGCTTGTCTTCAAACGAGAGGAGGGCCCATCGCCCCTCGGGGGTCGGCAGACCCGCGTCCACGGTGCCGTCCGCCCACGAGAGCAAAGGGGACAAGTTCGTCGTGAACCCGAGGGTGAACCCTGCACCGAAGAACCCCTCGAACCCTGGCGAGGACAGGTTCACCCGAAGGACTGAGGGCAGGTTGGCGGTCTCCGGCCCCCGAAAGACGACCTTACGGTCGTTGACCGCGCTCGGTTTGAACCCGGTGAGTGGTGCAGCAAAGCGGCACAGGTCACCGCCCACGTCACGGGCACGAAACCCATTGGGCTCCAGCGTAAAGCCGGGGGGGTTGGGGAGAGACCGGAATCCAAACCGGCCGTAAGCCTGGGCCGTCGCCAGACCGCTCAGTGCCGCACAGACAAGGCTAGTAAGGGCTCGAGCCCAGAATCTCGATCCCCAACCGCTTGGTCTGCTGCGAATAACTGAGTCCAACTTCACGCAGGCCGAGTTTGTACCCGAGAATGATGGTCTGGTTCAGAAAGCCTTCGCCCTCGTACTTGTCCCACAGGTAGCTGTAGTGCAGGTGCCAGAGGTTCGAGAACGAGTAGCTCATGCGTGAGCTAAGCGACAGCCGGTCAAGGTCGAGCGTCTTTGTGGCCGAGGCAGAAAACCGGAAGTGGCCCTTGGTGAAGTAGGATTCGGCCGAGAGGCGGTGCCGACCGAGCAACGGGGCGGTGAACCCGTCCTCGACAAAATCGTAGACGACGTTCAGGGCCATGCCTTGGCCGATCGTCGTGTCGTAGTTGAGGGTCGCATAGTGGCTGAGGCCGACGTTGACGTTGGTGCCGGTCAGTTGGGCGATGCGGTAGGAAGCGTTCAGACCCGACCGCTTGTCGATCCGCCAGTAGGGCGAGACAAAGCGCGCCTGCAGGCCGACCGCCTCTTGGACGGTGGAACCACCGTCGTTGGACAGCCGCTGCTCGTTGGCGGTCATGCCAAAGAAGACCTTGGCCCCGGTCTTGCCGATCTTGACGGGGTCCTTCTCGACCGTCAGGTTCGCTTGGTCGTTCACAAAGCTCGGGCCGCTGAGGTTCGTGCCATGGGAGACGTTGAGGTTCGCGGTGTAGGAGCCGAACGGCTTGTTGACCGAAGCGTTGGCGAAGATGCTTTGGTGGGCGGGGACGTCGATCTGGGCGCTGATGCTGGTCCGGTCGGGGGTCATCCAGAACTGCCGGATGCCCGCCCCCCAGTCATCACGGCCGATGCCGCCGACGGTGAACGCGCCTTCCATCTCGTCGCCCCGGTTCCAGTGGCGCTCATAGTCGATGAACATGCCGCTTCCCGCCCCGACGCCCGTGCCGTAGCGGTTGCCCCAGCGGAACCGGGCCAGGCTGGTCTCTCCGGGCTTGAGCGAGAGGTAGTACGGGTAGTTCACCGCCAGTTGGTTGCTGCTGACGTTCACAAACTGCTCGGTGATGATCGGCGACGAAGTGTAGACGTTCATCTCGAACAAGGGCAGCTTCATCACCGACTGCCCGCCGACCTTCACATTGGCGCGGTGGAACTGGATCGTCTTGTGGGGGTACGCCGTGGCCCGCTTGGCCTCGACCATTGAGAGACTGCCAAGGATGTCCTTGAACTTCAATTGGTTGCGGTCCATCGTCTCCGTGCGCTTGTGCAGGCCGGACTGGTCGAGGTCGACCGCCCAGAGACGGCTCCTCCGGTCCTCGGTCACGACGTTGACGATGCCGTTCCCTTGCGTCCGGACGACGGGGAAGTCCGCCATGGCAAAGCCCCAGCCTTTGCGCTGGTTGAGCTTCATGTAGAGTTCGTCGAACTCCGTCGTCGTCTTGCCGATGGTCACCCGGGCCTTTCGGGCGCGGACTTCATAAGTGGGGACGTTGACCTGGAGGTCGTCGGCCTTGATTTCGACCTCGCGGTAGCGCAAGTGGGCCCCCTTGCCTCGACCGCTCGCTTCCATCGTCTTCTCCTGGACGCTATAGAGGAGCGAGTCCTCCCCGAAGATTTCGATGTACTCCTTGGCGGTGTCGAGGGCGGCCTTGTCGGCAAAGAACTGGATCTCGTATTGCCCAAAGGCGCTGAACCGCTGGCAGGTCGCCCTGACCACGCTGATGCCGGGGATGCTTCCCGCCTGGAGCACGGCCCGCGCGAAGCCGTTCTGGGTCTTGATCACATTCTCGCGGAACTCGCCGAGCTTGGTCTCAAAGATGACGGCGGTCCCGTCGGGGACCAGGTTGCCGTTGCTGTCGCGGACTTCCGCCGAGATCGTGAGGGTGGACCGCCCGTCGGCCACGGTGGCCGAAGGGAACGCGTTGAGGGTGACGGTGCCGTTTTGCGCCCAGGCGCATGCCGACGCCAACAGCGCCACCATCAGCCACAGGAACTTCACACCGGTCCTCATTCGAGCCTCAATACAGAGACGATGCCCGGGGTTCCGATTGATCGGAACACCCGGACATCATTTTAGCGTCTCGCCCGCTTAGCGGATCACGTTCACGGGGACGATCTTGCGGACGCGCTCCCCGGTCGGGGTCTCCGCCAAGATCTCGACCTTGTAGGTGCCCGGGGCGACAGAGCGGTTGGCGCTGTCTTTGAGCATCCACGTGACCGAGTTTTGGCCGGTGCCGTCGGCGCGGCCTCGGGACACCGTATAGACTTCCTTGCCGTTGGCGGCGAGGATGCGGACGGAGACGAGGGCGTCGGCCGAGAGCGAGTAGCTGATGGTGACCGGACCGCTGACGTCACGGCCGCTGCGGGTGATGTTGACATCACCGATCACGGGCCGCACCGAGCCGCCGGGCTCCATCGAGATGGTCAGTTGGCGGGTGCCGGGCTGGGCCATCTTGAAGGTGTAGCCGGAGGTCGACCGGAGGTCGAACTTCTGCCCGCTCACCGCGTCGGTCAGGCGGAACCTGACGTTCCGCGGCAAGGACGCCACGTTCGGCCAGGTGACGGTGACGTCGCCAGCTTCCTTGGCATGGACTTCGACCTGCCAGACCTTCTTGGCGACGCGGTCGGTGAACGACTGGGCGAGACGGCTGGTCGACTTGGCGTTCGGGTCCACGATGGCCATTTCCAGCTTGCTGTTCGGAGCCATCGGCGGCTTCGGAATCTCGAGGCCGTCCGCCTTCTTCTTGTCGGTGGTGACACCAATGTAGTTGGAGGCGTCGAAGCCGCGCATCGAGCGGGCCGAGAGTTGGAGCCGCCACTGCCGGTCGGTGTTCCTCCACGCCGTGCTCCCGTTGTTCGAGCGGGCCGTCGTGATCAGCTGCTCTTGGTAGACCGGCGGGAACTGGAGCCGGACGGCACTGTAGGTGTTGACGAACACCCAGTAACCGACGTGCGGTTGCATCTCGGCGTCCGTGCCCCCGATGAACTGGTAGCTACCGCCGTCAGGCAGGGCCGTGTCGGGCTGCCAGTAGGAGAGCGACGAGTTCACGAAGCCGTTCTGCACGAGCTGGGCCCAGGTGAGGGCGCTCTCGGGCGTGTCTTCCGCGACGCCGACGATCTGGCCGAGCCGGATCGGATAGTTATAGGGGTTGCCGATCAGGTTCCAGCCCTTGCTGAGGCTGATCAGGAGGCCACCCGTGTCGCTGTCCGGTTGGAACTGGGCGTTGTTCAGCGTGATCTGACCCAGGTTCGTGCCCATCGGCAGGAGCCAGAAGCCAAAGCCGCGCCGGGACGTCGTCGTCGGCACGTAGCCGCGGACTTCAGGGTCCCAACTGTAGGCGATGTAGTCGCGTCCGGTGAGCAGACCCAAGGTCGCGTCGAGCGACGAGTCACCGAGCCGGTACGGGATCGTGACGAGGTTCGCCCCGGGCGTGAACGTGTAGGTCGGGCTCGCCGCGACTTTGATCGTCTTCGTGATCGTCCGGGTCGGGCCAGGGGTCGTCGACGCGGTCAGCTTGACGGGCAGGTCGCCGTAGGTGACGCCGTCGGTGCGGACCCGCCAAGTCAGGTTGCCGAGTTCGTTCGGGTCGATCCGCGTCAGCGACTTGACCAAGACCCAATTGCCGGTGGCCGGATTTGTCGTCACACTGGCAAACTGCGGGTCGCTCGGGTCAAAGGACATGCCCTTGGGCAGTTCCAGGGTGAGCGTGACGTTTGTCAACGTGATTGACTTGTCGATGTCAGCGTATTGGTTGTCCACCCAGGCCCCGATCGTGAACGGGTTTGGCGCATGGGTGTCGCCGGTCTGGTCGCTCTGCCAGTTGATCGTCGCCGGCGCGTCGATCACCATGGAGTACGGGTCAAGGTAGAAGCCCTGGCTCCAGTTCGACCGGATGTAGTGGACGATGTCCCGGTACGTGCCCGGACCGACCGACTTGACGGGGAACCGTTGGAGGATCGCCGGGTCTCCGACGGCAATGTCGTTCTCCAGGAGCAGTCCGGTGGAGTCACCAAAAAGGTTCGTCCGCATCGTCTTGTTGTTGTCGTCGCCCACCGTCAGGATGTTGCCCCGGTTGGCGAAGATGAACATGTCCGTCGAGTCAGCGTCGGTGATCCCGTCGCCCGGCACGTTGTCGATGCGCATGCCGACGTTGTCCTCTTGCCCGAAGAGCGTCTTGATGTTCGCCGGATAGTTCGGGTTGGTGAGGAAGTACTTCTTTTCGGTGCGGAGCGGCTTGCCGATCGGCAACATGTTGAAGCCGGTGTAGCCGTCAATGAGCTTTCCGCCGAACGGGGAGTTGGCAATGATGTTGCCCGTGGCGTCCGGGCGCGTCGCTCCGTGCATGGCGGGCGACATGCCCCACATGAGGCCGATGTCGGCCGCGGAAGTCGACTGGTTGTGGCAACGCCAGCGCATCCGGATCGCGTCCGCGATCAGGCGGTACTCGACCTCGACTTCGACCGCGACGCCGTTGACGGTGCCGTCCCAGATGACGACGCCGTAACGTTTGCTGGCGCCCTGGTAGCTGGTGCGGTACCCAGAGCGGCCGACCGGGGCGATCGCTTCGGTGCCCCCGACGCTGACGACGACGCTACCATAGGTGAAGTCACCGACCGGCTCGCCGATGTAGCCCATGGTGTAGGCGAAGTTGTTGTCGTCGAAATCGGTCTGGACGCTCCCGTCGGTGCCGGCGCCAAAGGCCCAACTACCGCCGGTCTGCATGGTGACGGCAGGGTTGTAGCACGGGCCCGCCGTACCGCCGTAGGTGGCGGTGCCGGTGATACCGACCGTGACGCCAGCCAGACGGCTGATGAGGCCGTCGATGACGTACGGGGTGCTGAACGGCGCCGTGTTCGCCGGGTCGATGCATTCACCGTCCCACTGCGCGTTGGCGATGGTGGAAACCGCGCCCAGCACGGCGGCACCTGCAAAATTCTTCCAATTCTTCATTGCCTGTTGTCGCTCTTTGAAAAGGGCCTCTCTCACCGTTAGGGACGGGGAGAGAGGCCGGTTTAGTTCACTTGTGAGTCGCCTCTTGCCCGGATCAGCGCCTGAAGCTCCGCGTGTTGCTGAAGATGTAGCGGTTACCGCTTGCGTCGGGCACCGGGCCCGGGTCGTCAGCAATGTTGCGGGCGCCGACACGCCAGTAGAGCACGGTCGATGTCGGATAGAGGCTGGTCGGGTCGACGACGGAGGACAGGGACTGACCACCCGGAGTCGAGGTGTCGGTGATGCCCGGAAGCGTCGTCGTGCTACCGCCCGGGAAGAGCGGCGAGGTCGAGATCTGGACGACGTACTCGATGGCAAGGCTGCCGACCGAACCGCGGACGGAAGTCCACTGGAACGCCGTCGGCCTCAAGACCGTGGCGCCGTCGACCGGGGCCTGGATCGTCGAGCGGTTGAACGGCGTGGCGACGCCGCGGGCCTGGACCCGGCTACTGACGAAGTAGCAGTATTGGCTGCCGCTACCCGAGGTCGTGCCGGTCGTCGAGCCGCTGGTCGAACCACTGGTCGTGCCCGAGGTCGAACCGCTGGTCGTGCCGCCGGTGGTGCCACCCGTGGTACCGCCGCCGACCGTCCCGCCACCGGTCGTGCCGCCGCCGGTCGTGCCGCTCGTCGTGCCCGAGGTCGTCCCGGAAGTGGTGCCGCTCGTCGTGCCCGACGTGCTGCCACCGCCACCCGTGCCCGTGCCACCTGCGCTAGAGCCGGGCAGGTCGCGGATGTCGACGCGATAGACGACTTCGACCGCGTACTGGAACGGAATACCCGGGGCGATCTGCGTCGTCGGCTGGGTCACCGCCCCGTTCAGGGACGGCGTCTGGCAGGAACTGCTGCCACCACTGTTGTCGAGGCTGATGAAGCCGAACTGACGGCCCGTGCCGAGGGCGTCGTCGATACCCGACGAGGCGCTGCCGTCGACGACGATCGCCGGGGCGGTCGTTTCACCGGCCCGCCAGACTTGCCAGCGGACAGGGCCTGCGTTGTTGCCGCGGAGGAAGGCGTCGCGGACCCAACTCACCCGGACGCCCGGCTGGTCGTTGGCCTGCATGATCGCCTCGGCCTTCACGTCGCCGATCACGTCGCTGCCACCGCCACGGCCTTGGCCGAGCAAGAACCCGAGCAGGACGACGAGGATCAGGGCGCTGACGAGGGACTGGTTGTTTCCTGACGACTTGTTCCGCTCGTTCTTAGGGCCGCCGCTGGCGCTAAAGACGTCGGTCGGCGTCGGCGGGGTGAAGATCGACTCGACCTTGTCACCGGGCTGGATGCCCTTGGTGTAGCGGGTGATCTCGATGAAGCCGGAGTCGGGGTCAAGGTCGCGGATGACGCCTTCGGCGACTTGCTCGCTGCGGCGGCGGACGATGACCGGCTGGCCGTTGGTGAAGCCCGAGCGCTGACCCTTGTTGATCAGGGCGCGGGTACCCAACGTGTTGAGGATCGTGGCGCGCGGCAGGGTCCGGGCGGCCATCTCGCGGAAGCTCTTGAACGCGGCGTCGCCCAGGGCCTCGGTCAGGAGGCTGGCGGCCGAGACGTCGCCACCGCGCTCGCCGGACATGCCGCTGAGGGAAGTGCCGTTGACGATGCTGCCGGTGGACACGTCGCGGACAAGGGTGCGGACGATGACCTGCCCTTGGCGACCGCCGCCCACCGTGACGATCCGGTAGTTATAGACCGTGCCGGTGACAATGAACTTCGCGCCGATGGTCTGGCCAAGTCGGATGATGTCGGAGTTCTTGTCGAGCGGAGCCTTCAGGCCAAGGTCGGCCATCGCGCGGGTCACCGACTCGGTGGCGATCGCGTCGATCTTGGCGCTGCCGATCATCGGCGTCTTGCCCAACTCGGTGCGGAAGGCGTCCCGTGCGGCGGCGCCCAAGTCCACGTCGGAGCTGGCATGTTTGACGTCAAAATCGACGACGGCGTACGCGTCGGCTTGGTCCGACGTCTGGGCGCGGGCGACACTCGCGCCGCCGAACACCATGGCCATTGCCGCGAATGCGGCCAGCGGGACTGCCAGCCCGCCCTTCAGTCGGTGAGAGATCTTCAAGTTCACTGTGACGCGTCCTCCTCGTTCCAGATCGTGTCTATTTGCATAGTCCGTTCCGCGGCCTGCCCGTCCTTGTTTACGGCCCCAGTGCACGCCAGTGCCCATGATAGCCGAAACAATCCTTCGAGCGCAACGCGGTGCGGCAGCATGGCTTGCTGCCGCCTCCGACCTGGACGAAGTCCAAGCGCGGAGTATAGCACGGCGGCCATTGGTCAAGCTCAAAGCGTTCCACGGAATACGGCGGCGATCTTTCCCGCTGCGATATGGACGTCCGCTAAAGTTCCGTCCGTTCGGACAATTCGGTCGGCGAATGGCAATTTCGCCCGAGTCGGCAGTTGGGTGCGCAGCAGCTGGCGGGCCTTCTCCGCGTCGCCGACCCGGTCCGTCAGGCGACGTCGCTGCTCCTCTTCGCCACAAGTCACGACCACGACGTAGTCGTACGCGGTCTGGAGGCAAGACTCGATGAGAAGAGGGACTTCCGCGACGTCGTGGGGCGTCTCCCTCATGCGGCCCCAGACCAAGGGGTGCATCAGGGCGTTCAACTGGCGTCGTGCCACGGGGTCGGTCAAGACGCCCCGTAAACCCTCGTCCAGGTGGTCGGGGGCGATCCCGAAGAGGTCGGCGACCTTCGCCACTGTCGCGGGTTCGGCGCGCACCTCACGGGCCACTTCGTCGGCTGAGATGCACCGGAGTCCGGCCTGGGCAAGCGCCGCGACAAGGGTCGACTTCCCTTCGGCGATTCCTCCCGTGACGGCAATTTTCATCGTCAATGTCCGTTTAGAACGCAGAAGGGGGCGGGCCCTGCTTGCCCGTCCCCCTCACGCCCACGCCTTCCGGCGCGTCACTCCGCCGATTCTTCGCCCGTGCCCTCCGCGGCCTTGTCGGCACCCGCCTCGTCGGCGTCGGACCGCAAGAAGCCCTTGAGGAGGCCGAGGCGCTCGCCGATGGTGGCGCCACCGGTCGGCGTCCGCTGTTGCGGGGCCGCCTCGTAGTCACCGCTCGGGCGGGGCCGGGGCTTCCGCGAGCCAAGACCACCGGGGCCGCGGCCAGGGCCGCCGGGGCGTTCGCCGTATCCGGCGTTCATGCCGCCGCGACCGTAGTCGACACCCGGGGTCACGCCAGGGCGCAGGCTGAGCACCATCCGCCGCTCGTCGGGGCGCAGGTCGATGATGACCGGCTCGATGTCCTGCCCAAGCTCCAGCTCCTCCTGCGGCTTCTTCAACCGCTTGGTGCTGACTTCGCTGAGGGGAAGGAACGCTTCGGCACCCTCGGGCAGGCGGACAAACACGCCGCTCTGCACCATCCGGCCGACCTTGCACTGGATTTTCTGGCCCAGCTTGTAGTTCTCTTTGATGAGGTTCCAGGGGTCGGGCAGGACCTGGCGCAAGCCGAGGCTGACCCGTCCGTTGCCCGGATCGAGCCGGAGCACCATCACCTTGATCTTCTGGCCCTCGGCGAGGACCTCGCGCGGGTGCTCGATGCGGGCCCAGCTCATCTCGCTGATGTGCAACAGGCCGTCGATGCCACCAAGGTCGACGAAGGCGCCGTAATCCGTCAGCCGTCGGACCGTGCCCTCGAGCACGTCCTGCGGCTGGACGTTCTTGAAGATCGCCTCTTTGACCTCTTCCTTGCGCTCGGACTCGGCGTCCTTGTTGGACAGCACGACCTTGCGTCGCTCGCGGTCGACCTCGATGATCTTGACCATCATCGTCTCGCCGACAAACTTGTCGATGTTGCGGAGCTTGCCGTTGCCCACATGGGTCGCCGGTACAAAGCCGCGCACACCGATGTCGACGACGAGGCCGCCCTTGACCCGCTCGATGACCTGGGCCTCAAAGACTTCCTTCGATTCGAAGGCGTCGAGGACCCGCTGCCACGTCGCGTCGAAGTCGGCACGCCGCTTGGACACGATCGGGTTGCCCTCGGCGCTGTTCGTGCGGAGCACGATGACGTCGAAGGTGTCACCAGGCTTGACGATGCCGATGGCCGAGTCGACGTTGTCTTCGGTCAACTCGTTGAGGGGCACGACACCTTCGGCCTTCGTGCCGAGGTCGACGAACACCCGGTCCTTTTCGACCTGGATGACCTTGGCCTCGATCCGCTCGCCCTTGGAGATGCCTCCCGGGCTGCGGGATTCTCGTCCCGAGTCGTCCGATTCAAGCCCGGCAAGGGCGGCTTCGAAAAGCAGCTCGTTTTCGGTCTTGCCGCTTGCGTCCACCGGAGCGGGCGCCGCCTCCGGCTTGGTGTCGGATCCGGTCGCGCCCGCGGGAGCGTCAAAAGTCGGCGCGTCGGCAGCGGGCTCAGGAGCGGTGGTCACCGCTTCGGGACTCGTCGCGACGCCCGTCGTAGCCGGGGCGTCTTGAGTGTCGCCGGTGGCTGCGTTCAGCGTCTGGTTGTCGTCGGTCATGGTCATGGAACCCAGTCACAAACTGGTTCGCGGAGGATACCACGTCGGGGACGCCCCTGGGCCCGGGCCGGGTCCGGCGGTAGGGACACTGGGCCCGCACGGTTCCAGCCAGTAGAATCGCCCGCGTGGTCAGAGCCGTCGTCGACGTGGGCTCCAACTCCGTGCTCCTGACGGTCGGTCGTCTTGGGCCCGGTGGGTGGGAGTGGCTCCACGAGTCGTCACGGGTCACCGCATTGGGCGACGGCACCCGAGCCTCCGGGCGGCTCGCCCCCGCTGGGATCGAGGCGACCCTTGAGACCCTCCGGGAGTATTGGGCACAAGCCCGGTGCTGGGGCGCCGACACCCTATGGGCCGGCGCGACAATGGCCGTCCGCATCGCCGACGACCAAGCCGACTTCTTGGCGGCGGCCCGCCGACAAGGGACGCCGGTCTTCGTCTTGTCCGGCGACGACGAAGCACACCTGGGCTTCCTCTCCGTGGCAGACGACCCCGCCCTCGTCACCGGCGAAAAGGTCGCCATCATCGACCCGGGCGGGCACTCGACCGAGGTTGTCGTGGCCGAACGCTCGGTCGGCGCGTGGACGACGACCTTTCGCCGGAGCTTTCCCTTCGGTGCCCTGGGGCTACGCGAGAAGTTTCTGGGTGACGGCTCGCCCTCTCCGGCCCAGCGGTTGGCCGCGATGGGCTGCCTTGACGCCGAGTTGGAAGCGGCGGGCCTGCCGCCCGCCGACAGCGACCCCATCGTCCTCGGGGCCACGGGGACCAACCTGGTCTCCATCCGCGACCACCTGGCAGACTGGCGACCCGACCTTGTGCACGGGGCCACCCTCTTGTACGAAGAGGTCGGCCGGGCCGTCGGCTGGCTTTGCAATATGGACGATGCCGGGCGCGCGGCCCTGGTCGGCATCGAAAGGGGGCGTGAACGGACCATCCACGCGGGGTCGCTGATCCTGGAGCGGGCCATGTACGCCCTCAGGGCCTCGGGATGCCGGGTCAGCGTGCGGGGCTGGCGGCATGCCCTCGCCGCGCATCCAGAGTTTGTGCCCGCCGACCACCGGGACGTCGCGCCATGAAGAACCGGTGGCCGACCGTGGTCTCGTGGCTGGCCGCGCTCATACCGTTCGTCGGTTTTTGGACATACGGTCTGACCGACCTAGACGAAGGGTTCTACGGCGCGGTCGTGGCCGACATGCTCCGGCGGCACGACTGGATCACGCCGACCCTCAACGGAGCGCCGTGGTTTGAGAAGCCGGTGCTCAGTTACTGGCTCGCAATGCCGTCGGTGGCGGCCTTCGGTGGAGAGTTCGGCGCCCGCCTCCCGTCGGTGGTCTGCACCTTGGCGGCGGCGTGGGTGATGGCGCGGTTCGCCCGGCGTCACTTTGGCGAGGGTGTCGCGCTCGTCGTCCCCGTCGCCTACACGGGTTCCTTGCTCGCTGGCGCCGTGGGCCGGATGATGATGACCGACCCGGCCCTGGTGCTCTGCCTGACCGCCGCGTTCACGACGTTCTACGACTCCCTCGTGGACAACCCTCGGCGGCGGCTGTGGACGGCGTTCTGGTTGGGTCTGGCCGTCTTGGCCAAGGGCCCCGTCGGCCTTGTCTTGTTCGCCCTTCTGGCCGCCTGCATCTACTGGAAGTGTCCGAGCCTAAGGGCGAGGTTCAAGGGCTATTGGGCGGTGGGGACTCTGATCGTCGTCCTGGTCGCCGCGACGTGGTACGTGCCCTGCTACTTGGTCAACGGCCAAGACTTTGTCCAGAAGTTCTTGGTGGAGCAAAACATCGGCCGCTTCGCCGGGGGTGACAAGGCCCATGCGGTGCCGCTTTGGGCGCATCCGGTCTACTACCCGGCGACGATCTTTCTGGCCCTGTTGCCCTGGTGGGCGTGGGGAGGACGACGTTTCTGGGCGACGGTGCGGGACACGGGCCGTGACCAAGCGATGACGTTCCTTTGGCTGTGGGGGCTGGTCATTGTCGGTTTCTTCACGGTCAGTGGCAGCAAACTTCCCCACTACGCCTTGCCCGCCGTGCTCCCCTTGACGACCCTCATGGTCGCCGTCTTGGTGAGGGACGAAGACGCTCTCGGCCGGTGGCTCCCCATGGCGGCCGGTTGGGCCTGCACGACCCTGGCGCTGGCCCAGGGGGCCACCCAGGACTACCAGCACGACGTCTTCGCCGAGGTGCAGGCCGTGACCAAGGAGATCGCGGCGAGCCCAGAACCGATCATCCTGTTCCGGATCACTGGCGACGGCAAGAACAAGGCAGGGGTCAACGAGTCCAGCCACCCGTCCCAATTGTTCTATCTCCGAAGGCTGGTGACGATGACGGACGACCCCGTCGAACTCACCCTTGGTGACAGGCCGTCGCTGGTCATGACCCGGAGCGCCGCCTTTGACGAGGAAGTCGTGACCACCCTGGTCATGCAGGGTTGGCAGGCCCGTCCGGTCACCCTGCGCACCCCGACCACCAAGTACATGGTCTACCGGATCCAACCGGTCAAAGACTAAGGTAGGGCCGCATCTGGGCGAACTTCTTTGGCCCGATGCCCTTCACCTGCTCGATCTCGGCCACCGACCTGAACCCGTGGACTTGGTTCCGGTAGTCAATGATCCGCTGGGCAGTCGCCGGCCCGACGCCCGGGAGTTGTTGCAGTTCTTGGAGCGTCGCGGTGTTGATCGGGATCTTGCCGGTGGGCAGTTGCTTTTTGCCCGAAGACCCCTTCGCCCCCGGCTTCGCCGGGCCGGCGTGCTTCACCGGCGGGGCGGTCACCTGCTCACCGATCCGGGGCACCCGTACCTCCATGCCGTCCTCCAGGGCGGCGGCCAGGTTCAGGCTGTCCGTGGCGGCGTCTTCGGTCGGCCCGCCGGCCGCCTTCAAGGCGTCGTTGATCCGGCTCCCCGTGCTGAACTTGTAGAGCCCCGGATGCACGACCGCCCCTTTAACGTCCACCTGCATCGACTGCCCGCCGACAGCCCAGCCCTGGATCGTCCGGGGTTGGCTCGCGACTTGGGAGCCGATGGCGAGGGCGGCGACTGCCCCTACCCCACCGGCCACCAGCTTATGGTTATTGGACCAACGGTCAAACATAGTGAAATCACCGTCGACCATTGTACGGCGGTGCTCCGCCAGGAAGTCACCGGCCAGCCACGAAAATCAGACGCGGCCTTCCGCCGCGTCGACCGTGTTGGCGAGAAGGCTGGCGACCGTCATCGGCCCGACGCCTCCGGGCACTGGGGTGATGAGGGAGGCCACCTCGGCACATTCGGCGAACATACAGTCGCCGACATCGGCGTCTCGGCCCTCGACCTTGTTGTAGCCCGCGTCGACCACCACCGCGCCGGGCTTGATCCAGTCCCCCCGGACCAACTCCGCACGCCCCACCGCGGCCACGAGGATGTCGGCCTCACGGCACAGGCCGGCCAGGTCGCGTGTCTTGCTGTGGGCGACGGTGACGGTGGCGTTACGCTCCAGGAGCATCAGGGCCATGGGCTTGCCCAAGATCACGCTGCGGCCGATGACGACCGCCCGCTTGCCGGCACAGTCGACCCCGTAGGCGTCCAAGAGCTTCGTGATGCCGAGCGGGGTGGCGCAGCGGAAGCCCGGCAGTCCGGCGACGAGCCGACCCAGGCTGGCCGAGGTGATCCCGTCGGCGTCCTTGTCCGGGCCTAATGACTCCAAGACCCTGGCCTCGTCGACGTGAGGGGGCAAGGGATGCTGGATGAGCACACCATGGACACGCTTGTCGGCGTTCAAGCGGTAGACGTGGTTGATGATCTGGTCGGTCGAAACCCCTTCTTCGACCATGAAGACCCCGCTCTCGACACCGACCCACTTGGCCCACTGCTGTTTCATGGCCACGTAAGCCAAGCTGGCGGGGTCTTGGGCGGCGACGACCGCCTCAAGGCGCGGTTTGACGCCACTCTCCCTCAGCTTTTCCACCCGGGCCTTGAGGTCGGCCCGGACCTTGCGGGCCAGCTCGCGGCCGTCCATCAGCGTCGCGCTCAACCTTGCACTTCCTTGTCAGTGGCCAAAACCATCTCCCTTTGTGCCTCGCGAAAGGCCTCCAACTTCGCAGCCAAGGCGTCGTCCGCGACCGCGAGGATCTGGACGGCGAGCAGGCCGGCGTTGCGCCCGCCCCCGATCGCCACCGTCGCCACCGGCACGCCGGGCGGCATCTGGACGATGCTATGGAGAGAGTCCACTCCGGACAACGCCTTGGACATCACGGGGACGCCTACGACCGGCAGGGTGGTCATGGCGGCGACCATGCCGGGCAGATGGGCGGCGCCTCCGGCCCCTGCGATGATGACCCGTAGACCTCGCTGTCGTGCGGACGTGGCGTATTCGACCATCCGGGCTGGTGTCCGGTGGGCACTGACGACGTGCACCTCGTGGGGGACACCGAACTCCTTCATCGTCTCGACGGCCGGCGACATCGTCTCGAAATCCGACTTGGACCCCATGATGATGCCGACGAGGGCGGGCTGCATGGCCACAGGTTACTCAGTGTGGAAAAAAGACGCCGATTCCATGCTAGGCCGCGCTCCACGACGGTGGACCGCCCCGTCTTTCAGCACAAGGCGGGAATTGCCCGCATTGTTATGGACGCTCAGGACCAAGCAGAGATGAACCCCGTCAATTTGTTTGAGACAGTCGCGGTGATCAAAGTCATCGGAGTCGGTGGCGCCGGGTGCAACGCGGTGAACCGCATGGTGGACGCCGGCGTGGAAGGCGTCGAGTTCATCGCGATGAACACCGACAAGCAGGCGCTGGACGCCAGTAAGGCGCAACGACGCCTGTCGCTGGGGACCGGCCTGACCCGCGGTCTAGGCACCGGCGGAGACCCTGACCGGGGGGCCGCCGCGGCCAAAGAATCGGAGAAAGCGATCATGGAGGCGGTCGACGGTGCCGACATGGTCTTTGTCACGGCAGGCTTGGGCGGCGGTACCGGTACCGGTGCGGCCCCCGTGGTCTGCGAATGCGCGCGCCGCGCGGGCGCCCTGACCGTGGCCGTCGTCACAAAACCGTTCCTCTTTGAGGGCCCACGGCGGAAGCGGCAGGCCGACGCCGGCTTGGAGCGCTTGCGCCAGCATGTCGACACGGTCATCACGATCCCCAATGACAAGCTCACCGACGTCGTCGAGCGAAAAGCGTCGCTCCAAGACGCCTTTCTCACCGCCGACGACGTCCTCCGCCAGGGCGTCCAGGGGATCAGCGACATCATCCTGCGACCTGGGCTCA
Organism: Fimbriimonadaceae bacterium; assembly: GCA_019638795.1. Taxonomy (NCBI): domain Bacteria; kingdom Bacillati; phylum Armatimonadota; class Fimbriimonadia; order Fimbriimonadales; family Fimbriimonadaceae; species Fimbriimonadaceae bacterium. Next base: position 632,391 of record JAHBTB010000001.1, read on the forward strand.
TCAACGTCGATTTTGCCGATGTCAGCGCGGTCATGAAGGACGCCGGCATCGCCCTCATGGGTATGGGGCGAGGAAGCGGAGAACGCCGGGCGCGGGCCGCCGCCGAGGCGGCGGTGAACTCCCCGATGTTGGAGACCACCATCGTCGGCGCGAAGAAGATCCTCGTCAACATCACCGCCGGACTGGACTTCAGCTTGAGCGAGGTTCAGGAGGCGATGGAGTACGTCATGCAGCTTGCCGACCCCGAGGAGGCCAACGTCTTCTTGGGCCACGTCGTCGACGAGAGCCTAGGCGACGACGTCGTCGTCACCCTCCTCGCCGCCGACCTCCCCAGCAACCCCCTTCCTGTCGACCGTCAGGTGTTCACTTACACCGGCGAGGTGAGGAGGCGCTCGGAGGAGCCGGCCCCCGAGGATGTCCCCGCCACGACGCGCGTCACGCAAAAGCCGATCGAGATCGAGGACATCGACCTCGACATCCCCGCGTTCCTGCGCCGCCAGCGTCAGGGCGGCTGACCCGGTTTATACCGACAACAAGTACTGGTCCAACGATCGCCCCGGCACCGCCGGGGCATTTTTTTTGCTGAGGAAGGGCTTAGCCCTCCTTCTCCTCGTACTGCTCCTTCAGCTTTGCCACGACGGCAGGGTCGGCCAGAGTCGAGGTGTCGCCCAACGCGCGGGCCTCGGCGACGTCGCGTAGCAACCGCCGCATGATCTTGCCGCTCCGCGTCTTGGGGAGTTCCGCCGTGAAGAAGATGTCCTCGGGCCGTGCCAGCGCCCCGATCTTGCCCGCGACGTGCCGCTTGATCTCCTCGGCGAGCTCGTCAGTGGCAGGGGTCGCGCCTCGCAAGATGACAAACGCCGCGATGGCCTGTCCCTTGACGTCGTGGGACCGACCGATGACGGCGGCCTCCGCGACGGCAGGATGGTCGACCAGGGCGGACTCCACCTCCATCGTGGAGATGTTGTGCCCGCTGACGAGCATGATGTCGTCCACGCGCCCGAGGAGCCAGAAGTAGCCGTCCTCGTCGACTTTCACGCCGTCTCCGGCAAAGTAGGCGTCGTCAAACTTGCTCCAGTAGGTTTGCTTGTACCGGTCCGGATCGCCCCAGATGCCGCGAAGCATCGACGGCCATGGGCGGGTCAAGACCAAGAGGCCACCGACCTCCTTGCCCTTCGACCCGGCTAGTCGGTCTTCGCCCGCCTCGTTGTAGATCGTGACGCCGACACCCGGGAAGGGCTGGGTGGCCGAACCCGGCTTTGTCGTCGTGATGCCGGGAAGCGGCGTGATCATGATCGCGCCGGTCTCGGTCTGCCACCAGGTGTCGACGACCGGGCAACGACCGCCACCGATGACGTCGCTGTACCAAACCCAAGCCTCGGGGTTGATCGGCTCGCCCACCGACCCCAGCAGTCTCAGCGACGACAGGTCGCGGCCCTGCGGGAGTTGGTCGCCCCACTTCATGAACGTGCGAATAGCGGTCGGAGCGGTGTAGAGGATCGAGACTTTGTGCTTCTCGATGATCGCCCAAAACCTGTCCTTGGCCGGCGTGTCCGGCGACCCTTCGTACAAGACCTGGGTCGCCGCGTTCGCCATCGGCCCGTAGCAGACATAGCTGTGACCGGTGACCCAGCCGCAGTCGGCCGTGCACCAAAAGACGTCGGTGTCCTTGAGGTCAAAGGTCAGCTTGGTCGTCGCCGAAGTGCCCGTCAGGTAGCCACCCGTCGTGTGCATGATGCCCTTCGGCTTGCCGGTCGAACCGCTGGTGTAGAGGATATAAAGCAAGTCCTCGCTGTCCATCGGCTCGCAGGGACAGGTCTCTGGGGCGGCGGGCACGGCGTCGTGCCACCACACGTCGCGGCCTTCTGTCCACGTTCCTTGGTTGTAGCTCGGCGTGACGACCCCGTTGGTGGTCGTCCCTGGTTCGCCGACCCGACGGTAGACAAGGACATGGCCGACCGACGGACAACCCTTTGCCAAAGCGTCGTCGACGACCTTCTTGAGCGCGATGATCCCACCTCGCCGCCAACTGCCGTCGGCAGTGACGACGACCTTCGCCTCGGCGTCGTTGATCCGTTCCTCCAACGACTCCGCGCTGAATCCGCCGAAAACGACCGAGTGGACGGCCCCGATGCGGGCGCAGGCCAGCATGGTCAGGACCAGCTCGGGGCCCTGTCCCATGTAAACGCAGACCCGGTCTCCCTTACCGACGCCAAGCCCCTTGAGCGCGTTGGCGACTTTCTGGACCTCGCGCAGGACGTCGGCGTAGGTGAAGACACGGACATCGCCCGGCTCGCCTTCGGCGATCCAGGCGACCCGGTCGCCCCGTCCCGCCGTCACATGGCGGTCGACGCAGTTATGGCAGGCGTTGAGCTTGCCGCCCAAGAACCATTTTGCGAAGGGGCGTTCCCACTCCAGCACGGTGTGCCACGGCTGATACCAGTCCAGTTTCGCCGCCCACGACGCCCACCAGCCTTCGGGGTCGGACGCGGCGGTCTCGTAAACCGCGGGGTCGGACAGGTTGGCCGCGGAGCGAAAGGCCTCCGACGGCGGGAACGAACGCTCCTCCTGGAGCAGGGTATCGATGGTCTCAGACACGGCGGCGTGGTCTCCTGTTGGCGAAGCAATGTTTTACCCAAGCGGCCCGAAGGGTACAGTTTCGGCCATGGCGTTCCGCCTGAGCCGGTGCGTGGGGGTCACCGCACCGGACGTCAACCAAGCCCGCGACTTTTACACCCGGCACATGCAGTTGCGCGTGGTCAGCTACGAGAACGGCTTGGAGCTCGGTGGCCGTGACCTCCGCCTTTACGTCGATCCCGGCCCGGTCGGGCCGGCTGTGCTGGAGATGGTCACTGACGACGGCCCCGCCGCGAGGGAGAAGGTGCGCCGGTTGGGGTTCGAAGAGAAGCAATGGCGCGGGCCGGGCCAACCCTGCCTGGTCGTCGATCCATGGGGCGTCGTCTGGAACGTGTTCTTTGACAAGGGCAGCCCGGTGGTCGCCGCGCTGGAGAACCCGGGGCCGTGCATGGTCGTCGACCGGGTCGGGGTCGCCTGCGACGAACCCGCCGAGGCGGCCGATTTCTACGGGACATTGTTCGACGTGGTGCCGTCCAAGACGGTGGCGGGAGACTGGACGGTCGACTCAGGGGCCTGTCGGCTACGGGTCGAGAAGGGGGACACTGGGTCGATGCTCTATCTGGCGAGTGAGGCCTGCTTCGACGCCCTCGTCGCCCTCGGGTGTGACGAGGTGTCGGCCGCCCCCCCGCGCCTCCGCGACCCGTTCGGAGTCGTGTGGGGTGCCGACGCTCCGGCCCCGAGCGGCTTTGCGGCGGTGAGCCCGGGTGGTGCCCAGTGACCTTGCGGACGACCCTACGGCGGCTTGTCGAGATTGTCCGCGAGACGTGCCCCGGCGAACCGGCCTACGTGAGTGTCCAACAAGGACGCACTGTCGTCTCAGTGGCCAGGCGCGACACCGACACGGTCGTGCTCGCTTACGCGGACGGAGGGGTGACGGCGACCAAGGCCTATTTGAAGCAAGAAGGGGTCGAGGCCCACGACGGCGCCTGGTTTGCCGACGGCATGCCCCAAGACATGGGGACGCGCGTGTGGATCGGGGCGGTGTCCTATCGAAGTGACGAGCCCAAACCAGGCCTGTGGGTCGACGCCTTTCCGGTGCGCCCTTCCGCCGGAGACGTCCTTGAGGCGATGTATGCTGAGTTCCAGGACGAGGGACTGGTGCCCGAGGGCAAGCTTGACGCGTTTCTGGCCCAGGTCGAGCCCAATGTCGTCATCCTGGAGCCGGACGAGATCGAGGGCATGTTGGTCCGCCACACCGTGACCGCGCAACCCCGCGAGGCTTCGCCTCGTGAATTGGATTGACCATGGCAAACAGCAATGAACGGGCGGTCGCAGCGGCGGCGCATGTGGTGCCGCTCGTCCTCGGGTTCGGCGTCCTCGGCTGGGCGGTGGCGTTCGTGATCATGCTCACCCAGCGCGAGCGCTCCGGCTTCGCGACCCGTCACGCGATCCAGTCCATGACGTTCCAGTTCGTCTTGTCGCTCTGGTTCATCGCTTGCGCGGTGCTGATGTGGATCCCCATCATCAGCTTCATCGGATATATCGGCGCGGCGGTCGGCGGTCTGGCTGGCCTGGTCCTCACCGTGATGGGAGCGGTCCACGCAGTCCGCGGCGACGAGTATGAATACCCCGTCGTGGGGCGCATCTACCGACGCACCATCGGCTAGGCCGGGCCCCTCGCTCGTCGCTCCAGCTCACGCCGGAGCGACTCCTCGCCCTTGGCCATCGCCCAGCGGTGGTTCCAGCTGAACAGGGGCCGCAGAAGGAAGGACAGCGACCGGAGCAACGGCTTGTCGGCGACGATGTCCCAGACGTAGGTGATGTCGACCTCGGGCCCCGACTGGACGAACGTCCATCGTCCGGTGCCGATGAAATCGCCCCATGCCTCCAAGGCAAATCCGTGGGGGCGGTCAGACTCGGTCACTCGGAACGACCACCGCAACCGGTAGGGCAGATATCCCTTGGTGAGGAGTCCGATCTCGCGCCCGACACCACCGGGCCCGCCTGGCTTCGTCTCGTGCACTGACAGATAGACGTCCGGCCACCAACGGGGCAGGTCAAGCGGGTCGCCCAACAGGTCGTAGACTTCCTCGCAATTGGCCGTCACGCGCCAGTGGGTGACAAAGTGGTACCGCGGTGCCGCCACGTCGCTATCTTGACCCACCGGGCCGTGGAGTAACCTCCCCTCTATCGCGATGACACCAGACGAAGCCTTGGCCGCCCTCCCCCGACTGCGTGTCGAGACGCCCAGTTGGGGTTACGGCGACAGTGGGACGCGCTTCAAAACCTTTGCGTGGCCCGGGGCCGCCCGGAACGTCTGGGAAAAGGTCGCTGACGCCGGCGAAGTGCACCGTCTGACCGGCTGTGCACCGTCGGTGGCCCTCCACATCCCCTGGGACAGGTGCGACGACTGGCAGGGCCTGGCCCAACACGCCGCAGAGCAGGGCGTCGAGATCGGCGCGATCAACCCCAACGTCTTCCAAGACCCCGACTACAAGCTGGGGAGCGTCACCAACCCAGACCCGAGGACACGCGACAAGGCTCTTGCCCACCTCCTTGAGTGCGTCGGGTTGCTGACCCAGACCGGGTCACGCGACTTGTCCCTGTGGTTTGCCGACGGCACCAACTACGCGGGCCAGGACGACTTCCGTGCCCGCAAGCGACTGATGTCCGAGGCATTGCGCCAGGTCCACGCCGCCCTCCCCGACGGCAAGCGGATGCTGGTCGAGTACAAGTTCTTCGAACCGGCTTTCTATTTCACCGACCTCTTCGACTGGGGTGCGGCGCTGGTCCAGTGCCAGGCCTGCGGCCCCAAGGCCAAGGTGCTCGTCGACCTGGGACACCACGCCCAGGGCACCAATATCGAGGCCATCGTCGCGTTTCTTCTTGATGAGGGCCGACTCGGCGGCTTCCATTTCAACGCCCGGCGCTACGCCGACGACGACCTGATCGTCGGCACGACCAACCCCTTTGAACTCTTCTGCATTTTCGTCGAGACGGCCGGGGAGGACGACGTGGCCTACATGATCGACCAGAGCCACAACATCGAGCCCAAGCTTGAAGCTATGGTGCAAAGCGTCCTCAACTGTCAGGAAGCCTATGCGAAGGCCCTCCTCGTCGACCGGTCTGCTCTCCGACAACACCAGTCGGCCGGCGACGTGCTCGGCGCCCACCGGGTCCTCGCCGACGCGTTCCGCACCGACGTCCGCCCCCTCCTTGAAGAGCACCGGCGACGCCATGGCCTGCCGACCGACCCGGTCAAGGCGTTGCGGAACAGCGGCTACGAAGAGCAGAAGGCCCAGGAAAGGGGCGTTTCGGCCACCGGCGGCGGGTATCCCACCTGACGAGCCCTGACATGACCCCAAAGAACCTGTGGAACGACGCGGACGCCCCCGCCGGAGACGGCCTTGCCTCATTGACCTACCGGTCGCGACTCTTGGGGTCCGACCGGACCTTGGTCAACATCTATGGCGGTAACACCAGCGTCAAGGCCGTAGAGACCGACCACCTGGGCCGTCCGTGCGAGGTGCTGTGGGTCAAGGGCTCCGGTTCTGACATCGCCTCGATCACGGACAAGGGGTTCGCCGGCCTCAAACTCGCCGAAGTCCTGCCTCTTTTCGAGCGGCCCGAGATGAGCGACGAGGAAATGATCGCTTACCTGGACCGCACCGCCTTTGAGACCGGGAGGCCCCGGCAGTCTATCGAGACCCTTCTCCACGCTTTCGTGCCCGCCAAACACGTCGACCACACCCATCCCGACGCGGTCATTGCCGTCGCCTGCTCACCAAATGGTCAGGACGCTATGCGTGAGATCTATGGTACGCGCGCGGCATGGGTGGAATACATCCGACCCGGGTTCACCCTTTCCCAGCAAATCGGTGCGGCCGTCCGTGACAACCCGCAAATCGAATGTGTGGTGATGGGCAAGCACGGCCTTGTCACCTGGGGGCCCGACTCGAAGACCTGCTACGAGACGACGCTCCGCATCATCGGTGAGGCACAGGCCTACTTGGACGCCCATCGCCTGAGTCAACCTTTTGGTGGGCCGGTCGTCGAGACAATGGACGAGGCGGAACGCGACGCCCTGTTGGGGCAGGTGCTCCCGGTGCTCCGTGGCGCGTCGTCAAAGGAACGGAAGTCGATCCTCCTCGTCGACACTTCGGACGAAGCCCTGGAGTTCGTCAACTCCCGTGAAGCAAAAGACCTCTCGCAGGTCGGGGCCGCATGCCCTGACCATTTGGTCCATACCAAGCGCGTCCCCCTCTTCGTTGACTGGTGCCCCCGCGACGGCGTCGAAGCCCTGGAGGCGAAGGTCAGGGAGGGCGTCGCGCGCTACGTCCGCGAGTACGGCGAGTACTTCGAGGCCAACCGGACGGAGGGTGACGTGATGTTCACGCCGTCGCCCCGGGTCGTCCTCATCCCCGGAGTCGGAATGGTCACCCTTGGGCCCGACGCCACCGGCGCCGACGTCTCGCGTCAGCTTTACCACCGCGCGATGACCGTCATCAAGGGGTCGACGTCCATCGGCGGCTTCGTCTCCTTGTCTGCCGCCGAAAGCTACGGCATCGAGTATTGGCCCCTCGAACTGTACAAGCTCAGCCTCAAACCTGCGCCCAAGGACCTGGAGGGACATGTCGCCCTGGTGACCGGCGCGGCCAGCGGCATCGGTCGTGCCACGGCAAAGCGACTTGCCGCCGAAGGGGCCCATGTCGCCGTCGCGGACATCAACATTGACGGCGCCCACGAGGTCGCGGCGTCGATCCCGGGCCACTGTCGGGCGGTCGCCGTGAAGATGGACGTGACGAGCGAAGAATCCGTCCGGTCGGCTTTCCACCAAACGGTCAAGGCATATGGTGGAGTCGATATTGTCGTGAACAACGCGGGCATCGCGAGCAGCGCGCCCATCGAAGAGACGAGCCTTCAGGACTGGGAACGTAACCAGAGCATTCTCAGCACCGGCTACTTTCTCGTCGCCCGTGAGGCGTTCCGCGTGATGCGCCGACAGGACGTCGGCGGCAACCTCGTCTTCGTCGGAAGCAAAAACAGCGTCGCCGCAGGCAAGAACGCCGCCGCATACAGCGCCGCAAAGGCAGCCGAGCTCCACTTGGCGCGTTGCCTGGCCGAAGAGGGCGGGGCCGCAGGCATCCGGGTGAACAGCGTGCTGCCGGACGGTGTTCTCAGCGGGTCAAGCATCTGGGACGGCAAATGGCGCGCCGAACGCGCTGCCACCTACGGCCTGCAGCCTGACCAACTCGAGGACTTTTACAAGAACCGGACGACGCTCAAGGTCAACGTCACGCCCGAGGACATTGCCGAGGCGGTCACGTTCTTTGCCGGGCCCAAGAGCAAGAAGACCACGGGCGGTGTCCTCACGGTGGACGGCGGCGTCCCGGCCGCCTACGTCCGATAGCCGCCGACCATGATAAAACAGGGTGTGCTCACCGCCGCGGTCCTCGCTGTCGCCGCTTGCGCCCGCCAGGCGCCAACTTCGCAATTGGCCAACCCTGGGCCGGGCCGCCCGTCTCTCGCCACGAACCTCAGTGGTCCGGCCGACTGGAACACCGAGATCCCCTTTGTGGACATGTTCCGGTTCAGCCGGGAATGGATCAGCCAGCAGGACGGCAAGGACTGGGGGCAAGGCCCCAGGCTCGACATTGACGCCAAGGGCTGGGTGAAGCGTCTGGAACCGGGGTGCTGGGCCGAGACGTTTGTCGCCAGCTACGACAAGCATTATCCGTCGGGCGACTACACCGTCCTCTACGACGGCAAAGGAGAACTCGACTTCGGGGCCGGCGGCCCCCAGGGAGCGGTCGGCGGCAACGGCCGGTACATCGTCCACGTCGATTCGACCAAGGGCCACTTTGCCGTCCGCCTGATGAAGACCGACCCGAGCGACCCCGTCCGGAACATTCGCGTCTTGATCCCCGGCTCGGAGAAGACCTACCGGGAGAACCCATTCAACCCGACATTCCTGGCCCGCTGGAAGGGGGTGAGCGCCCTGCGTTTCATGGACTGGATGCAGACCAATGGGAGCAAGGTGAAGACGTGGTCAGAACGTCCCCGCCTGGACGACGCCAATTGGTGCGCCAAGGGTGTCCCGGTGGAGTTGATGGTCGACTTGGCCAATCGTCTCCAGGCCGACGCCTGGTTCTGCATTCCGGTGCAAGCGGACGACGATTACGTGAGACAGTTCGCCGGGCTGGTCCAGAAATCCCTTGACCAGAGGCTACGGGTCTACGTGGAGTTAAGCAACGAGGTCTGGAACCCGGGCTTTGACCAAAGCACCTACGCCGAGCAGCAGGGTGCGGCGGCCCACTTGGGCGACGGGTTCGAAAACCGTTGGCGCTGGTACGCCCTCCGGTCGTCCCAAGTCTTTGCGGCCTGGAACCAGACCTTCCCCCGCCCACGCACCGTCCGGGTCCTCGCCGCCCAGGCAGGCTGGATCGAACCGGCGAAGCAAATCCTCGCGTTTCGCGACGCGGCCAAGAGCGCCGACGTGCTTGCCATCGCCCCCTACGTCGGCTATACCCCTTCGCCCAGTGACAACCCGAGCGCTGACGAGGTGGCCGGGTGGACGGCCGACCAGGTGTTCGGGCACCTTCGCGACAAGGTCTTCCCCGCCGTCGCCGACATGGTCAAAGGGCACAAGGCGCTGGCCGATAAGTACGGCCTGGCCCTGGTCGCCTACGAAGGCGGGCAACACTTGGTCGGTATCCAGGGTGCGGAGAACAACGACCGGCTCACCGAGCTCTTCACCAGCGTCAACCGCGACCCTCGGATGGGCAAAGTCTACGACGACTACCTGAAGCTCTGGCAAAAAAGCGGCGGCGGCCTCTTTGCCAATTTCTCGTCCGTATCGTCTTCGTCCAAATGGGGCTCGTGGGGGGCGATGGAGTATGCCGACGGGAGCAAGGCCGACTCTCCCAAATACGCGGCGTTGATGCGCTGGGCGGCCGGGCTTGGTCAGAAGGTGCCGTAAGCGGCCGGGAAAAATGGTGGCGGACAGGGTGGGATTCGAACCCACGGAGGCTTGCACCTCACCGCATTTCGAGTGCGGCGCACTAGACCACTATGCGACCTGTCCGGGCCCCAAGATTATGACCCAAGGGCCGGACCGGTACCTAGGGTGCGTCGACCGACGATTGACGCTGGGCCAACCGGGACTGGACTTGGTCCACCGTCAGCGGGCCGACGACGCTGCCGTTTGTCTCCACGTAGATGCCCGGCCCGCGGGCCTGGATGTCCGGTCGGACTGAGGCGACGGCGGGATATGTCCACGCCAGGGTCGCCAACGGGTCCCACAGCCGCGCCGTCCGGACACTGTCTGGCCCGACGGTGAAGACGGCGGTGTCGGCCTGTGCCCAGAGGGCGGCCAAGTAAAACGTTCCCAGTTGCCGCGAGATTTTCGCCGCCGCCGGGGCCATCGCGCGGACGATCTGGTCGGCCCGCTCGCGCATCGTGGAGCGTACCGCTGTGTTTGGCTCTAGGCTTGCGTAGGCACGCAAGAGGTACGCCATCTGCGCGCATGTCGAAGGCAGGTCGTCGTCGACCAGCTTCGGAAGGGTCCAGTTCTCCGCGACATCGCCGTAGGCCGAGAACTTGGCGTTGAAGACGACGCCCGGCACGTTCGAGGTGTAGCGGTTCCATGCCGAGTCCAGCACCTTTCTCCCCGACTCAAGCGAGGCGACGTCGCCAAAGAGGCGGAACCGGGTCAGTTCGAGTTCGGCAAAGTTGGTGAAGTCGCCCAGATAAGTGGTGCCCGGCACAGAATTGAAGCTGTGGACCACGTCGCTGTCGTTGACCAAGGCGGCCTGCAATCTGTCCGAAGCGGCCAGGGCCCGGTCAAGTTGGTCCTGCTGGCCGGTGGACGCCGCGTAGCGGAGCAAGGCCGACGCCACCCGCGAACCGACGTCCAGGCTGGACTCCCCCGCCATCGTCGCCGGGGTCGACTGTTCAGCGGCACGCATGCGGTCGACCAACGCCAGGAAGGGGCCCGACTTTGACGACGGTATCGGCCAAGTACCCGCGAAGGGGAGCATGAGCGGGTTCCGCCCTGGGTCGAGCCCAAACAAGTCGGCAGCGTGTCCGGCGTCTTGGCCGAAGACGCGCCGCGCCCGCGAATACGACAGGCTGTAGCGGGCCGACCTCTGGTCAGGCCCGATGTCGGTGCAGCTTGCCGCGTAGAACTTGCCGTCGCTTACAAAGCGGTCAAGAAGGGACTCAAAGATCTGGTCGGCGATCCGCCGGTCCGGCGACCCAGGCTTCCCCTTGGTCAAGGCACCAAGGACTTCCAACATGTCGGCGTTTCGCGCCGCCGAGACACTCAAGCTGACCCGTCGCCACCGGTCGTCGCGGGCCGAGCGGAAGAAGACCCCGTCCAACCAAGAAAACGCCGGGGTCCGCATCAGACTGTCAACTTGGGCCTGGACCGCTTGCTGCTGGCCCGCTCCGATGAGGAAGGCGAAGTCTCGGCTGGGGAGGAGTTGGTTCGGGCCAGATCCCAGGCCCGGCCTGTCCGGCACGAGAGCGGCGAGCAGACCGTCGCGATAGCTGTCAGGATCCGCCACCGCCTGTTCGAAGCCCTCGTCAAGGGACTGGTTCTCACGCCTCTGTTGGACTTCAGCCGAGTCTGACTCGGTACTAGGCTTCGGGTAGCGGACTTCGTCGAGGATCGCGATGAACCGGATGTCGTCGAGCCGTCCTACCGCGGACGAGACGTCGACGACCTTGAGGATGCGGCCGCCGCCGGACAAAAAGAGCAGTTGGCTGTGGGTCTCCCAACCCTGCTCGGCCCGGGTCAGCTGGAGGAAGCACGACGACCACGCCCGATACATCTGGGCGTCCACGCGCACCGGAATGAAATCACGGTTCAACCGCTCGGAGACGTCGCCCGAAGAGAAGACCCTCTTGTCCAGGTCGGACGAGATGTCGCTCCATTCCGTCCCGATGGCGACAAACACCGGCTTGCCCGTCTCGCGCGACCTTTCGAAGACGGCCGGTGACATTTCCTGCCATTCGATCAGTTGTCCCGAGGCCTGGCGCACATACCCGGCCTTGGACGAGGCGAGCCGCTGGTTCACCAACGGGGGGATAAACGGTTTGACAAAGAATGCGACCGTCCCGACCAACACCCAGTAGACGACGGTGTTGGCGGTGACCCGATAAGACTGCCGGGGCGACAAACCGGGCATACGGCCCCATTATGGGCGGGCGGTAACATGGGTGTGATGTCGATTTCTTTGGACGAGGCCAAGCACGTCGCGAGACTGGCGAGGATCGAGCTTGACGGAGCGGAGTTGATGAGCTTCCAAGCCAAGCTCAACGCGCTGCTCGGTCACTTCGAGGACATCCAGCATCTCGACGTCACCGGCCGTTTGCCGAAGCCGCATGCGGTCGCCCTCAGCAACGTCATGGCTGACGACGTGCCGGGCGAGTGCCTGCCTAGGGACGTCGCCCTCGCCCTCTCCGCCGAGACCAAGGCCGGGCTCCACATCGTCCCCACGATCATCGAGGACTGACCACGTGGCGCTCACCCAAATGACGGCGACTGAACTCGCCAAGGCCCTTCGCGCCAAGGAAGTCTCGGCCCGCGAGGTCACGGACGCTTTCTTGGCCCGCATCGAGGCTGAAGACCAGCACTACCGGGCGTACTTGACCGTCGACGCGGAAGGCGCGCGGGCCCAGGCCGACGTGGCCCAGGCTCTGATCGACGCCGGCGCGGGCGGCCCGCTCACGGGTGTCCCGGTGGCGGTCAAGGACAACATCTCTACCAACGGCGTCCGCACGACCTGCGCGAGCAAGATCCTCGACAACTATGTCCCGCCGTTTGACGCGACCGTCGTCAGCCGGCTTCACGACATGGGCTGTCCCATTTTGGGCAAGACCAACCTGGACGAGTTCGCGATGGGGGCGAGTTGCGAGAACAGTGCCTACTTCCCCAGCCATAACCCGTGGGACACCGACTTGGTCCCTGGTGGGAGCTCAGGAGGATCGGCGGCGGCAGTGTCGGCCGAACTCGCACCGGTCGGCCTCGGTTCCGACACCGGCGGCTCGGTGCGCCAACCCGCTTCCCTGTGCGGCATCGTCGGATTCAAGCCGACCTACGGCCGGGTGTCACGGTACGGCCTGGTCGCGTTCAGTTCCAGCTTGGACCAGATCGGCCCCATGGCCAAGAACGTCGAAGACACCGCCCTGCTGGCCGAGGCGGTCAGCGGGCCCGACCCGCTCGACAGCACCTCCCTGCCTCAGGCACCGATCTCGGCGGCCCGCCTGAAGGAAGGGACCGTGAAGGGCAAGAAGTTTGCCCTTCCCAAGGAAGTCTTCTCCGCCGCCGTGGACCCCGGTGTCCGCGAGTGCTTGGAGCTGACGGTCGAAGTCCTTGCCCGCGAAGGCGCCGAGTTCACCGAGGTCAGCCTCCCCGCGATCAGCTACGGGGTGACGACGTACTACATCATCGCTCCTGCCGAAGCAAGCAGCAACTTGGCCCGTTTCGACGGCATCCGGTTTGGGCCGCGCCTCGAGGGCGAGGGTCACATCGGCAATGTCGCAGAGACGCGGGGCAAGCTCTTCGGCCACGAGGTCAAGCTTCGCATCATGGTCGGCACCTACGCCCTGTCGGCGGGTTACTACGACGCCTTCTACTTGCGGGCCCAGCAGGTGCGCGGACTGATGGCCGAGGAGTTCGAGAACGCGTTCAAGGATTTTGACGCCGTCCTTTCGCCGACCAGCCCGGTCGTCGCCTTTCCCATCGGTGGGCTCACCGAGGACCCTCTGAAACTCAAGCTGATCGATTTCTGTACCATCCCTGCGAACATGGGCGGATTTCCCAGCATCAGCCTGCCCTGCGGACTCTCCAACGACCTGCCGGTCGGCATGTTGCTTACCGGCCCGGTCATGGGTGACGAAGCCCTCCTGCAGACCGCCTACGGCGTCGAACGTGCCCTGGGCCGGGACTACCGACGACCCCCGATCCTCTGACAAGAGGATAGAACGCCATGGACGAAATCCGCCGACGCGACCAAGAAGTGTTCCGGCAGCAGTTTCTGTCGCCAGGTCGGATCGTCGTGATGGGCCTGATGGTGGTCCTGACCGCCCTCACCCTCGCTTCAAACAACATCGGGGTCGCCCTCTTCTCCCTGTGCACGAGCGCGGTTGTGGTCGGGGCGATCATCAACACGGCCTCCAAGGAGGCCAAACAAAAGCGTTTTTACAGCCAGAGGTTCCGGCAACACTGGTCACTCGCTGAGGAACGGGTAGCCAAGTTCCACGAGGCGGTCGAAGCTCTCCGCAAGCGTGGCCTCGGCGACTTTATGGAACTGCCCGGGACGGTGGACAAACTGGCCGCCGACCTCTACAACGCCTTGCGACGGGCAGACATCATCCAAAACGAGGTCGTCCAGAGCGAAGGCAGCCTCCGTGTCCCCAACGCCCACATGCCGACGGGGCTTCCCGACGCCCAGTCGCAAGAGCTCTACCGCCTTGCCGACAAGAACATCGCGGAGTACCAACAGCATTGGAAGGCCGTCGTGAGCGGCATCCAGCGGACCGAGGCCCAGTCGACCGTCTTCGTCACGACCCTTGACGCGCTCAGGATCCGGATGCTCAACTACCGGCTCACCGGTCGGTCGCCCGAGTTGGAGAGCCGCGAGTTCCTCGGCGTCATCACCGAGGCAAAAATGCAGTTTGAGGCCATCGACAAAGCCCTTGACGAGCTTGAGATGACCCCCTACCCCCAAAACGTCACTGTGCTCCCGCCCATCCCTCAAGCCGTCGTCGAAGAGCATCTTGAGGAAAGGCCGTGAAGGGCGGGCAAATCAATTGCCCGGCCAAGATCAACACCTTTCTTTCCGTCGGTCCACCCGACTCCGCGGGCTACCACCCGCTTCGCACCGTGTTCCAGGCCGTGTCGATCGTCGACTCTCTCTCCATCAGGCCCTCCGACAATGACACTGTCGATTGCGTCGGGATGGAACTGCCCACCTCGAACACGATCACGAAGACCTTGGCGTTCGTCCGCGAGCTCGTCCCCGTGCCCCCGCTCGCGGTCCGGCTGGTCAAGGGCGTTCCCGCCCAGAGCGGCCTGGGGGGCGGTAGCAGCGACGCGAGCGGCCTCTTGAGGCTCCTCTCCAGGCTTGTGCCCGGCGGGCTTCCCGACCATTTCTGCCATGAGGTCGCCGCCGCGGTCGGGGCGGACGCCCCGTTCTTCCTGGTGGGTGGTCGGGCGATTGGCGAAGGCTACGGGGAAAAGCTCACTCCCCTGCCCGACCTCCCCAGGCGGGAGCTGGTCGTGGTCATGCCGGGGGAGGGACGTTCGACGGTCGAGGCGTACAAGGCACTTGACGTAATCCCGCGCGAATGGCGGGAGCTAGACCCGGGCGCGTTCCACAACGACTTTGAGTCGGTGGCAGGGCCAGCGTCACTCCACGCCGTCGAGCGGCTCAAGGCCCAGGGGGCCCGAGCGGCCCAATTGACCGGGTCCGGCTCAGCAGTTTTCGGTGTGTTCGGGTCGGCCGAAGCAGCGTCTCGGGCTGCCGACGCCTTGGCGTCCGAGTCGATCGGCAAGGTGTACCGGTGCCACACGCTTACCCGCGAGGAGAGCCTTTGGACATCGTGATCCTGGCCGGCGGCAAGGCCAGCGAAGAGACCCGGGCAGAGACCGGTGTCGAGTACCGGTGCCAACTTCCCTGGCGTGACGGGACGATGCTCGACCACGTCCGTCGTGCCGCCGAAGCCGTCGGCTCCGTGGTCGTGGTCGGCGGACCGCCGGAAAGCCGGGACGTCGAGGCCGGTACCGACTTCGTCGGTAGCGTGACCGCAGGCCTGAAGGCGACGAACGGTGCCGAAGTGTTGATCGTCACCGCCGACCTCCCGTTCCTCCGCGAAGAGTCTCTCTTGGCCTTCGCCGCCCAGTGCGACGCGGACGCCGCCCTCAATTTTGCCGTGGTCCCCCTCGACGTCTGCCGCCAGGAGTTCCCCATGCTCAAACGGACGGCGATCGTGACGAAGCAGGGTCGGTTGACCGGAGGCAACGTCTGCCTGTGCCGCCGCGAGATGCTCCTGGCCAATATGGAGATCGTCGCCCAGGCCTACGCCAAGCGCAAGAGCCCGTTGTCTTTGGCCGGCATGGTCGGCCCGCTCTTCATCCTGAGGTTTGTGTTGGGGCAGGCCCTCCCCTCGCTGGTGTCGCTACAGTTCCTTGAAAACCGGGTCTCGCGTATCTTGAAGTTCAAAGCCAGGGCGGTAGTCTGCCCCTTCGCTGATATTGGCACCGACGTTGACAACCTGGAGCAGTACAAAGCAGTGCTACCCCTTCAGGAAAGGGCTTCGCCAGCCGAGTAACCAAATGTGTCCGCCTGCGCCTTCTCCGACCACGCCGAAACAGAACGCTTCTTTACCGCGGTCGAGGGTGTCTATGAGGCCTGTGTCTGGGCGCGAGGCGAGACGCTCCTCGCCCGCTTGCTCGTGGACGAAAACGCCACGATGTCTTGCCAAGACTTGAAACAGGCCTGCGCCCTTGCCCTTGGTGAGAGCCGCACACCGTCTCTCATGCTTATCGAGCGCGTGGGACGGCTGTGCCGCGAACAGTCGGCTTAACGCTCAGTCTTCGTCTTCGTCGGCTTCGTCGATCTCGGGCTCGATCGCGCCGGTCTCTCCTGCCGCCGACATCGCGGGGCCGAGACTGACCTCGGTGATGCTCTTGACGGTGTGGTTCGGGCAGTTGGAGCAGACGAAGTTGATCTGGACCGCAGAGAGCCACTCAGGCACTTTCTCGATCGGCTTGCCACAGACACAATTGACCATAGGGAGTCTCGTTTAGAGCGGCTGTTCGGCCGTTTCGCCCTCGCTCTCCTGGAAATGCAACAACGCCTGGCGGTGAGACATCCAGCCGTTGACCAGCATGATCGCGGCGCCGATCAGATAGAAGAGGGAGAGGTTGTTCTCGACGACTTGCCCTGGGTCGCGGATGACTTTGTCACCAGCGACGAGGCCCCAGACGCCAAGGACGGCCAACGCGCCACCAAACCAGAAGAAGGTGTTTTTCCACCAGGTCGGCTTGGAGGCACTCTTTTTCGCCACAGCAATCCAAGATACCTGTTGCTCAGGCCCGGATATCGACGACCTGACCCTTTGGCTCTAGCATTTTCAGGAGTTCCTGGGCAGCCTGGGTCTGCCCTTCCAGGGCCTTTTTGAGCATGCCGACCTGATAGGAACCTGACGCCTGCCCACCCTCGGGTGAACGCTGGGTCTGGTACGCCGCCTGAGCCGCGTAAGCCGACGCACCGATCCTCATAAGCCGATTGTCGGCGGCGCGGCCCGCCCCCGTTAGGTCAGGTCACGTTGAATCGCAACCCGGCAAGGGTCTATAGTGCAACCCATGAAATTCGTGCTGGTCACAAAAGACGCCGAGGTCGTCAGCGCGACCGTGGGTGCCTTCCAGCCCGACGACCGACTTGTCGTGACCGAGGACTGGCGGCACGCCCTGGACGAATGTCACGACGCAGACCTCCTCTTTGTCGACCTCGTGGCGACCCTGGAAAAACCGCACAAGATCGCCGGATACGAAGCGTTCGCCGAAGCGAAGATGGCGCACGGCACCGCCAACGGCACACCCCTCGTCCTCATCTCCCCGCCGGACGACTATGAACTCGACTTCATGGCCGGATTCCCCGACTTCGTCTTCGCCCATCTCCGCCGACCGCTCAACTACAAGATCTTCCGGCGCGCGTCGACGTGGGTCTGACCGCCCTTCGGGTGCGCCTTGGCCACCGCGTCGCGGAGTCGTTCGACACTGACATGCGTGTAAACCTGGGTGGTCGCCAACCGTTCGTGCCCGAGGAGTTGTTGCACTGACTTCAGGCCCGCCCCGCCGTCGAGGAGGTGGGTCGCAAAGCTGTGGCGCAAGGTGTGCGGTGTCACCGTGTCCGGGAGACCGGCCGCCCGAGCCCATCGGTGCACAAGCTTCTGGACCGTCCTTGTCGTCAACCTTCCCCCCTTCGCGTTGGTGAACAGGGGGTCCCCCTGCCCGGGCGTGACCCGTTCCTCCTCCATATAGGCGGTGACGGCGCGCCGGCACGCGTCGCCAAAGACGACGACCCGCTCCTTGTCACCTTTGCCGCGGACGGTGGCCACACCTCGCTCGAGGTCCAGGTCGCCGACGTCAAGTCCTACCAATTCGCTGGCCCGTAACCCGGCGCCGTAGGCCGTCTCCAAGACTGCTTGGTCGCGCAACGGTGTCCGGCCGGGCGGTGGTTGGTCCAGCAACGCTTCGGTCTGAGTCCGGCTGAGCGCCTTGGGCAGCCTACGACGTTTGTACGGCGTGGCCAGTGCCTCGGTGGGGTCCGTGTCGAGAACCCCGACCGCCTGGAGGTAGCGGACGAACGTCCGCAGGGCGGAGAGCTTGCGCGCCCGGGTCCCCGGCGTGACTCCGTATCGACGGAGGTAGTCCCGCAACGTCCCAGGCGAAAGATCGAACGTGCCCTCGGTGACGAGGCACAACTGGGTCAGGTCGACGGCGTAGCTCCGGACGGTGTGGGCCGAGCGCATGGCCCGGAGTTGGTCCAGGAAGGATTGGACCAGCTCGTCAAGGGTTGTGCCGGCGGAAGACGAGAGTGGCATTGTGCCCTCCGAACCCGAACGAGTTGCTGAGAACGGCGTCGACCTGGGTCGGGCGCGCGACGTTCGGGATGTAGTCTAGGTCGCACTCGGGGTCCGGCGTCTCGTAGTTCGCCGTCGGCGGCAGGACGCCTTCGGTGATCGCCTTGATCGAGACGATCGCCTCGACGGCCCCGGCCGCGCCGAGCAAGTGCCCGATCATCGACTTGGTGCTGCTCACCGGTATCTTGGCGGCCAAGTCGCCGAAGGCCCGCTTGATCGCCAAGGTCTCAAACTTGTCGTTGTAGGGGGTCGAGGTGCCGTGGGCGTTGATATAGCCGATCCCCTCTTTGCCCAACCCGGCCCGCTTGACTGCCATTTCCATGGCCCGGCGGGCTCCGTCGCCTTCGTTGTCCGGCATCGTGATGTGGAACGCGTCGCCGCTCATTCCGTAGCCCACGATCTCGGCATAGATCCTTGCCCCGCGGGCGATGGCGTGGTCGCGGTCTTCCAGGACGAGGACACCCGACCCTTCGCCCATGACAAACCCGTCTCGACCGGCGTCAAAGGGACGCGACGCCTTGCTGCCCGCCTCGTTGTTGGTGGTCATCGCCCGGGCCGCGCAAAAGCCGGCGAGCCCGATAGGGTTGATCGGTGCTTCTGCACCACCTGCCAACATCGCCACCGCGTCACCTCGCTTGATGATGTGGTAGGCGTCTCCGATCGAGTTCGCCCCGGTGGCACAAGCCGTGACCACACAGGTGTTCGGCCCCTTGAACCCTTGCAGGATCGAAACGTAGCCGCTGGCCATGTCGGGGATCATGTAGGGGACGAGGAACGGCGACACCCGGCCCGGGCCGTCTTTGTGGAGGCGCTCCGTCTGCTCGGTCATCATCGTCAGCCCGCCGATGCCGCTCCCGATGAGGACGCCGGTCTGCTCTTTGAGTTCGGCGTCGTCGGTGGGGAACTTGGCGTCGTCGACCGCCATCTGCGCCGCCGCGGCGGCAAAGGCGATGAAGCGGTCGATCCGACGCGCCTCCTTCTTGTCGAGCCAGACCGACGCGTCGAAGTCTTTGACTTCGGCGGCGATCTGGGTCGGATAGTCGGCCGGGTCCATCAGTGTGATGGGCCCGACACCGCTTTCACCCGCGACGACACGGGGCCAAAAGTCAGCGACGCTGTTACCGAGCGGGGTGACCGCACCGAGCCCCGTCACCACCACCCGACCCGAAGGCTGGGCGGGCAAAGCCATTAGCTGGTCAACTTTTCGATGTATGCGACCACGTCACCGACGGTTTTAATGTTTGCGGCGTCGTCGTCCGGGACGTCGATGCTGAACTGCGCTTCGACGGCCATGACCAACTCGACGATGTCAAGGGAGTCAGCACCCAGGTCCTCCGTGAACGAGGACTCGGCCTTGACCTCACTCTCTTGGACACCAAGCTCTTCGCAAACGATCTTCTTCACCTTTTCAAAAACGTTGTCCGCCATGGATCAAATCCTGCTCCGACCAGCGTCTGTCCGAAGCCGCACTATATTACTACGCGGGCCGCGCTGACGCCACGGGACGTGGCCGCAAATGGACAGTGTCAGAATGGGACTGCGCTGATGGAACGGCCTGTCACGCGCCACGGATGATCAAGATGAGTCGCCCTCTTGTCCGCGTCCCGGTTCTAGCCGCGTTGGCCACCGCCGCGTTACTCGGGTGGGTCGGCTATCGCTGTTGGGACTACTACGGCCGCCCCTTGACCGAGGCCGACCTGCAATCAGCCTCGCCCGACCGACTGGCCGTCGGCCTGGGATCCGGCTCGATGCGCGACAAGGTCGCCGCCAAGCTGTTTGAGTCAGGCCCGTCGGGTTGGAAGGCCCTCGTGAGGGCGTTACGGTCGCCGGACGTCTATGCTCGGCGCCAGGCGGCCCAGACGCTCGCGGGCCTGCGCTACTTGGCCCTCGAGTCGGGTGTGGCGGCGGCGGCAGACGACACGGACAAGCTGGCCCGGGCCTACAAGATCGCCGCCCTCGCCGCCAACGGCGGTCGCAAGTCCATGCCCTACTTCGTGGCCTTTGCCAAGGAGGTCGGGCGGGAGAGGCATCTTTCTCCGAGCCAGCAGTTCGCCGTCGGCCGCGTCGCCAGCCTCATGGCCAGCATCAACACTCCGGAGGCCCTGTCCGTCCTCTTGGACCTGGTTCCGACCGGCGACACGCAGGTGGTCTTCGCGTTGACGGACTTCGATGCCGCAGAGGCCAGGTCCGCGCTCGACTCGCACCGTGCGGCTATGGACTTGAGGCAGCGGCTCCAGGCCGAACTGCGGGTTCCTGGCGACGCTGACCCGGCGGTCAAGGCCCTGGCCTTGTCGATCACGACCAGCCCCTCTGCGCTGGATGCGCTTACCCCGGACCAACTCAAGGCCCTGGCCCAGGGTGTGCCGACGACGTCGTTAGAACCAGGAACGCCGGCCTACGCCGCCCTGTTGGCTGGCCAATTCCTCGGTAACCCCCGATCGGCCCTGGACACGTCGGCCGACGCGCCCGACCTCGGCCTGCAACGGTGGGCCCCGGTCCTCGAAAAGGCGACCCCGAAGACGGCGGCACAAGACCTTGACGAGTTGCTTAGGGTCAACGGGCTGGTCCACGCCGCCTATACCGGCCAAGTGACCGACAAACCAAGCCTCGTCGCCATGGTCAGGTCGGACCCCGGCGGGGCGGTGCCCCGACTGAGGGCGCTTGTCCGAGACCCGCGGCGGCTCGCCTCGCTGGTCCCCCAGGCAAGGCTTGAACTGCTCAAACTTTCGACCGACCCTGCGGACATCGAACTGGTGAACGGCAGTGTCTTCCCCGTCAAGGGCCCGCACGACGCGACCTTTGTCGAGACTGTACTCCGCCTGCCCGGCGGCGCTTCGACCCTTGTCAGCCTCCTGGCGTCACAGGGAACGACAGACCTTGATTTGACGGACATGCTTTCGGCGTTGAGGAAGGTGCCGTCGTCCTTGGTGACCACCGAGGTGAGGAGGGCGGCGGTCGCCGCCGCCAAGCGGGTGGCTTGGCAAGACATCCGCCACCTTGACCCCGCCTGGTGCCGTGAGTTCGGCGACGACGACACGAAGGAAAAGTACGCCCTCCTCCTCGGCAACAACCGCTACGCCGACCGAATTGCGGCGCTGCGATACTTCGCCGCGAGCGGCCACAAGTTGATCGGTGACGAACTGAAGTTGACGTCCGGAAGGGGCATGGTCGACGAGACCGTCGCCTGTGTCGAGGTCGTCGGGGAAAACCGACTGACCGACCAGCTTCCCTTTGTCCTGGCCAAACTCGACGACCCGCGTTGGCGAGTCCGCGAGGCCGTCGCCTACACACTGAGGCTGCTCGACACGCCAGAGTCGGCGACCGGGCTCCTCAAGCTCAGGAGCGACCCAAACAAGGCGGTTTCCTTCACCGCCAGTGACCCCCGGTTCGCCGAGTTCCACCTTCAGCTCAACGGGAGGCGGGCAGCCGGCCCGGACGACCCTGTCGCCGAGGTCAAAGAGAAGCCCCGGATCTCCGCGATGCCGGGCCCGCTCCGGATGACCGACCGGCCCTGAGCCCTACAGGGTCAGGCCACCGTCGACGGTCAGGACTTGCCCGGTCAGGTAACCCGCGTCGTCACTCGCCAGAAAGGCGACGACCCCGGCGATGTCTGACCCCTCGCCAAGCCGCCCGAGGGGGGCGTTCTTGACCACGCCCTCCCGCATCTCGTCCGAGAGTTCGGCCGTCATGTCGGTGTCGATGAACCCTGGGGCGACCGCGTTCACGGTCACGCCACGGCTCCCGAGTTCCTTGGCCAAGCTCATCGTCAGACCGACGATGCCCGCCTTGCTGGCCGAATAGTTGACCTGGCCTGCCGCCCCGTGAAGGCCGACAACGCTGGAGATGTTCACGATACGGCCCCGACGTGCCTTCATCATGCCTTTGAGCACGGCCTTGCAACAGTTGAAGGTGCCCTTCAAGTTCACGTCGATGACGCGGTCCCAGTCGTCCTCCTTCATGCGCAGGGCCAGGGTGTCCCGGGTCAGGCCGGCGTTGTTGACGAGCACGTCGATCTTGCCGAAATCGGCCTCGATCTGGGCGAACACGGCCTCGACCGCCGCGGTGTCGCTGACGTCCAACCCGTACGCCTTGCCTCCCGTCGCCTGTGCCGTCGGTTCGGCGTTCGCCGCCGAGGTCGCGACGCAGGCCACTTTGGCCCCCTCGCTGGCAAACCGTTCGGCAATCGACCGGCCGATGCCTCGGCTGGCCCCGGTGACGACGACGACAGTGCCTTCAAATCTTCTCATGCGCTTTCCTTAAGGGTGGCGACGGTGGCCTCCAGCGTCGCGGTGTCCACGACGGTCAGGCCGGTCGTGTCCTTGTCGATACGGCGAAGCAATCCTTTCAGCACGTCGCCGCTCCCGCATTCCACCTGGGTGGAGAATCCGTCGGCCACCATCGCCTGGACCGACTCCGTCCACCGGACAAGGCTCTTGAGCTGTTGCTCCAGCAGAGTCGGCCAATCGGAACCGGGTCGGGCCGTGACATTGCTGTACACGGGGGCGTGCCCAGGGTTGAACGTCGCCGATCCCAGGGCCTCGGCCATTTGGGCGGCGGGCTGCTCCATGAGCGGGCTATGGAACGCTCCGCTGACGTTCAGCGGGATCACCCGCTTCGCCCCTTTCTCGGACAGCTTGGCGCTGGCCGCCTGGACGGCGTCCATGTCGCCGCTGATCACCATCTGCCCTGGACAGTTGTCGTTGGCGAGGACGCAGACTCCGGAAGGCGCCACGCAGGCGCAGACGGCTTCGATCGTGTCTCGCTCGAGTCCGAGGACCGCCGCCATCGTCCCGGGCCGGCTCTTGCCGGCCGACGCCATGATCTCGCCACGGCGTCGGACTAGGCGTGCCCCTTCGGCGACACTGAGGACACCGGCCGCGGCCAGGGCCGCGTATTCGCCCACGCTGTGCCCGGCGAACGCCTCGGCCTCGACGCCAGGTTCCGCCCCTCGGAACGCGTAGTAGGCGGCCAGCGAGCAAGTGTAGAGCGCGATCTGGGCGTTCTGGGTCTCCCGCAAAGTCTCTTCGTCGCTTTCGAAGCACAAAGTGGCGACGTTGAGCCCCGTCGCACTTTCCACCTCGTCAAAGACTTGCCTCGCGTAAGGGTCCTTGGCGTAGAGGTCTGCCCCCATACCAGGCCTCTGGGACCCCTGACCAGGAAAAACGACCGCGACCATGTCCCGAAAATCTACCATGGCGGGCCGCAGGGCCAGACTCCCGTGCTAGGTACCCTGCACGTCGCATGGGTGCCGACATCCTTGAGACCTTTCCTAACCCGAACCCGGGCCGCGACTACCTGATCACCCACGTCTGCCCCGAGTTCACGAGCGTGTGTCCGAAAACGGGCCAGCCCGACTTCGCCACGATCGAACTTGACTACGTCCCCGACCAGACCTGTGTCGAGCTGAAGTCCTTGAAGCTCTACTACTACAGCTTTCGGAACGAGGGCATCTACTACGAGGCGGTCACCAACCGCCTCTTGGACGAACTTGCCGGCGCGACCAAGCCTCGATGGATGCGGGTCACCGGCCGGTTCAACGTCCGGGGCGGCATCAGCAGTGTCGTCGTGTGCGAAACTGGGCCAAGGCCATAGGCGCGGGAAACCCCTGAGCCCGTCGGTCCGTTGCAGTAGTCGAAAGCAGACGCCATGGCCCCCTACGTCCGACTGGCCCGCCTCAAGCAGTGGTCGAAGAACATCCTCGTCTTCGCCGCCTTTCTGTTCAGCGGACGGATCCTCGACCCCGTGGCCTGGAAGCAGGCGCTCATCGCCTTCTTTGCCTTCGGCCTCGTCAGTTCGGCCTGCTACATCTTCAACGACCTGGCCGACATCGAACGGGACCGCCAACACCCGGACAAGAAGCACCGTCCCCTCGCCTCGGGAGCGGTCCTGCCCACCGTCGGTGTCGCGATGGCCGTGGTCCTCTTGGCCGGGGGGCTTGCCCTCGGGTTCTTCGACGACATCTGGGTGGGCACTGTCCTCGTCGCCTATGCGTTGATGCAAGGCGCCTACAACCTGTGGGTCAAGGCCGTCCCCGTCCTCGACGTTTTCTGGATCGCCACGGGGTTTGTGCTCCGGGCCGGTGTCGGCGCCCAAGCGATCCATGTGCCGATCTCCGGCTGGCTGCTTTTCTGCACCGGGGCGTTCGCCCTCATGCTCGGCTTTGCCAAGCGACGCCATGAGTTCGTCCTTCAAGGCGAGGAGTGCGACCAGTCGAGGGCCAGCCTCGTCCACTACACCCTCGGCACGCTCAACATGTACGTCGGCATCTTCTCCGGCATGGCCGCAATGAGCTACAGCATCTATTGCGTCAGCAGCCGCACCGCCCACGACTATCCGGGCATCCTCCTCACCGCCCCCTTCGTCATCTATGCCATCAGCCGGTACGTCCTCCTCGTCTTTAGTCAAAACGAGGGCGGAGAGCCCGCGGAGATCCTGTTGCACGACCGCCACATCCTCTTCAGCGTCATCGGCTTCCTCGTCGCAGCCGCCGTCGCCCTCAAGGGGTTCGCGGTGCCGATCGTGGGGGTGGGATGAAGGACTTTCAACACGCGATCGTCGTGGGTGCCTCCAGCGGCATCGGCGCCGAACTGGCCAAGCAACTCTTGGAGTCGGGTTGCCGGGTGGCCTTGGTCGCGCGCCGGCGCGACCGACTTGAAGCCGTCGCCGCCAACCACCCGGACTCGGCCGTCGTCGCCGAGCATGACGTCCACGACACCGCCGCCGTGCCTGCCCTGTTCCAAGACCTGTGCCGTCAGCTTGGCGGGCTCGACCTCGTCGTCTATGCCAGCGGGGTCATGCCACCCGTAGGAGCCCACGAGTACGACACCGCCAAGGACCTGGAGATGGTCGCGGTCAACCTAGCCGGGGCGGTCGCCTGGCTTAATGAAGCGGCCGTCCGCTTTGAAGGGGTCAAGGCCGGCACGATCATCGGACTGGGCAGTGTCGCGGGGGACCGGGGCCGCTCAGGGCAGCCGGTCTACAACACGACCAAGGCCGCCCTGGCCACCTACCTCGAGGCGCTGCGCAACCGCCTGGCCAAGCAGGGCGTGACCGTCGTGACCGTCAAGCCCGGTCCGACGCAGAGCGAGATGACCGCCCACCTGCCCCAGGGCAAGATGATGCCCGCCGCCGAGGCTGCCCGCCGCATCCTCGGCAAAGCCCACCGGACGGGCGAACACTATCTTTCGCCCGCCCACGCCGTGGCGTTCCTCATTATCCGTCACATCCCGTCGTGGTTGTTCCGACGCACCAAGATATGATCGAACGCGACCGGATCGTCCGGCTATCAGGATTCGGCGGCAGCCAGTCGGCGGACGGATTCCTGTATCGTCCCGGTTCGCTTGACGCCGTGTCCGAAGTCCTCGCCCTGGCCCGTCGGGAGGGCCGGCAAGTCGTCCTCCGGGGGGCGGGACGGAGCTACGGCGACGCCGCGGTCGCCGGCGAGGCGGTGGCCCTTGACCTTTCGCGGATGGACAACGTCCGATCTTTCGACCCGGCGACCGGCGTCATCGACGTGGGGCCCGGGGCGACGATCGAGGCCCTGTGGCGGCACACGCTGGAAGACGGCTGGTGGCCCAGCGTCGTCAGCGGCACGATGTACCCGACCGTGGCCGGGGCCCTCGCGATGAACATCCACGGTAAGAACGCGTTCCGCGTCGGCACTCTGGGCGAGAACACCCTGTCCGTCGACGTCTTGCGAGCGGACGGGTCGCTGGTGACTCTGGGTCGGGACGATCCCGGGTTCACCGACGTCGTGAGCGGGGCGGGCCTGCTTGGCGTCGTGGTGGGTGCACGGCTCCAAATGAAGCGCGTCACAAGCGGGGCGCTCGACGTCGAGGCAGTTTCATGCGCGGACTGGGACGCCCAGTTCGAGGCCTTCACCCGCCATGAGGCGACCGCCGACTACATGGTGTCGTGGCTGGACGCCTTCGCCTCCGGCCCTTCGGCCGGCCGCGGCGTCTTCCACGCCGCCCGGCACCGGACGACAACGGACATAGACATCCCCTCTCTCCGACCGGACGCCCAAGACCTTCCCGACACGATCATGGGCCTCGTGCCCAAGTCGGTGGTCTGGCGGTTCCTGAAGCCCCTCAACAACCGGGTCGGGATGAGGTTTGTCAACTGGGCCAAGCACACCTCCGGCGTGCTTATGGAAGACGGCAAGTCGTTCGGCCAAAGCCTCGTGGCGTTTTCGTTTCTCTTGGACTACGTCCCCGGATGGCAGCGGGCTTACGACCCCGGCGGCCTCGTCCAGTACCAGTCGTTCGTCCCTCGCGAGGCCGCCCCGCGGGTCTTTGCCCGACAGTTCGAGATCCAGCGAGAACGCGGGTTAGAGAACTTCCTCAGCGTCCTGAAACTCCATCGCCCCGACCCGTTCATGTTCAGCCACGGGGTGGACGGGTTCTCTTTGGCCCAAGACTTCAAGGTCACCACCGCCAACCGGGAAGGGCTGCGCCGCTTGGCCGAGACGATGAGCGACCTGGTGTTGGAGGCCGGCGGGCGCTTCTACCTGGCCAAAGACAGCCTCCTCCGTCCCACTGATTTCGCCCAAAGCTTGGGTGAGGCCGGAATGGCAAGGTACTGGGCGGCCAAGGCCGCCTGGGATCCCGACGCCCTGTTCAGCAGTTCGCTGGCCCGACGTCTCCAACTGGACCCCCGATGCGCGTCCTGACCACTGGCTTCGGCCCGTTTCTCCGCGTCACCGAAAACCCTTCGGCATGGCTCGTCGAGCGATGTGGGGCGCCATTTGTGGTCCTGCCGGTGGGGTACGACGCCGTCGACGCCTTCTTGGAGGGACTTGACCCGTCGTCATTCGACGCCTTGGTAATGGTCGGCGTCCATGGCCGGGCGCGGAAAATCCGCCTGGAATGCGTGGCGCGGAACGTCGTGGGCGGCACACCAGGATCGGACGGCCAAGCCCGGCGCCCTGGCCGCATTGATCCGAAGGGGCCAGACCGGATCCGGACGTCCCTCTGGCGCGAAGTGGTCTGGCCCGGAGCTGCCGACCATTTCACTCTGGCCGACAACGCCGGGGACTACCTGTGCAACTACAGCTTTTACCGGGCGGCGTCTCGGTTCCCTGAAAAGCGCGTCGGCTTCGTCCATGTGCCGCCGTTCGACCGCATGGAGCGGGAGACACAGCGCGAAGCCCTGCAGAAGCTGGTCTCAGAGATTTCGGCTCAGGCGATGCCGACCGAGTCGAGATAACGCCGGGCGTTGTTCAGCGACGCTTCGACTGCCTTCTTGCAGTCAGGGAGGTCACCCTCGTACTCCAGGTTGACCCAGCCGTCGAACCCGGCAGACCGCAGGGCTTGGACGCACGCGTCAAGGTCGACGTCGCCCTCGCCAATGACGGTGCCGACAAACGGAGTCCCGTCCAAGGAATGGTAGACCCGTCCCTCACCCTCACCTTGGGCAAAGTCCTTGAAGTGGACCATGTAGGCGAGGCTGGCCACCGCACGGATCGCTTCGTGGCTTTGTTGTCCGACGAGTTGGAAGTTGCCCGTGTCCGGGTTCGCGCCGAGGGCGTCATGACCACAACGGGCCCGCACGTCGGAAATGATCCCGGCGACTTGGTCGCCTCGCCCCGCCAGCTTGCCGTGGTTCTCCAGGGCCAAGCGGACGCCTTTCTCTTGGGCGTAGTCGGCACCGGCGGCGAGGCCGTCGATGATCCAGCCGCGCGCCTCTTCGAACCCAAACGAAGCGTCGGCGGGCACGTCCCCGGCAAACACTCGGACTACTTTCGCCCCGTATTTGACCGCCTCGTCGACACCAAACGTGATCTTCTTGAGGTGGACCTCTCGTTCCTCCGCCGTCGGCTTGGCGAAGTTCTGCGCCACGCTGAAGACCCCGACGGGAAGTCCGGACTTGGCGAGGGCGCCCATGGCGGCGGCCCGGTCGACCTCGACGTCCTTGTAGAAGAAGTCGAGAAGCTCGACCCCGTCGGCCCCGATCCGCTCCGCCTCGTGGATGAACGACACAATGTCCATCCGGCCGGCCTGGACCTCGGTCACATAGCTGTACATGCTGACGCCTAGCTTCATCGCCTCACCAATTCTTGTTGAGGCTGGACCTTCCCCTCAGCCGGCGGGGTTTGTTTGAGGGATTCCGCTCGCGTCGACGACAGGATGTAGCCGCCGAACATCGAGGCGAAGAGGACGCCGGCCCCGCACACACACGCGGCGACGGTCAGGCCGGTGCCCGGCTTGCGCGAGACCGGTCGGGCCGCCCCTTCGTCGCTGACGAACGCGGCGACCATGATCTGCAGGTAGTAGTAGGCGCTCACCGCCGAATTGACGGCCAAGACGATCGCCAAGGGTGCCAGACCGACGCGTAAGGCGTCGATGAAGATGAGCTGCTTGCCAAAGAACCCGACGGTCGGCGGGATGCCGATCAGCGACGCCAAGAACAAGACGAGCATGACCGTAGCGAAGGGAGCCCGCTTGTAGAGGCCGTAGATATCCTGGTACCGGGAGCCGTCGCGCTGGCCCTTGGCGGCAAGGCTGACGACGGCAAAGGCACCCACCGTCATCGCCGCGTAGCCGATCAAGTAGAACACCGTCGTGCCCAGGCTGACCTTGGTGGGGTCCTTGATGTAGGCGAGGAGCGCGACCAAGAGATAGCCCGCGTGGGCGATGGCCGAGTAGCCAAGGGCGCGCTTGACGTCCTTCTGCACCAGGGCGACCAAGTTACCGACGCACATCGTCGCGATGGCGGCCCAATACAAGGCCTCGAACCAGAAGTGCGCCAACGGAACCGTCGCGACAAGAACCCGGGCCAACGCACCGAACGCGGCGGTCTTTGTCACCGCCGCCATAAAGGCAGACACGTTGGTCGGAGCCCCTTGGTACACGTCGGGAGTCCACTGGTGGAAGGGAACGAGCGACGCCTTGAACCCCAGGCCGACGAGGACCAGGGCGATGCCAAAGGCGGGGAGCGGCGCGGTGGTGGAGTCAAGCGCGGTGATCGCCTTGGTGATGTCGGGGAGCGCCAGCGAACCCGAAGCACCGAAGAGGAAAGCCATGCCGTACAGCAAGAACGCCGAGGCGAACGCGCCGAGCAAGAAGTACTTCAGGGCCGACTCTTCGGACCGCGCCTCTTGGCGGCTCATTCCGGCCAGGCAGTAGAGCCCGATGCTGAGAATCTCCAACCCCACAAAGAGCATGAGCAGGTTGTCGGTGGAGACCATCACCATGGCGCCGGACAGCGACCACAGGGTGAGCGGGTAGTACTCACCGAAGGCGATGCGCTTTTCCCGAAGGTAATCCTCACTGAACATGAGGCAGACCGCCGTCGCACCGACGAGGACCAACTGGAGAAGCACGGCAAACTGGTCTCGGACCACCATTCCCCCGAGGGTCTTGGTGGCGGGCAGGGCCAACTGGGACAAAAGTATCCCGAAGCTGGCGATGACGCCCGCGAGCGAGACACCCAGGATCAGGCCGTTGTCCCGCTTTGGCTGGATGGTCTCCAAGAGGAGGGCGACGATGCCAGTGACGGCGACGACGACGAACGGCAGGATGACGCCGAAATCAATGCTGGGGATGGCGACGTGCAGGTTCATCGTGGCCTCCGGTCAGGGACGGGGCCAACCAGCCTCACGTCGGCAGTCGGATGGTCGGCGAGCAGGCGGCCCGGCCGCAGGGCACGGATCTCCGCCGGTTCGGGGGTCGTCCCCGCCCAGCCGAAGAGGTCGGCAGGCAGGTCGCTGACAAAGTCGGTGTAGGCGTCGTCTCGGTCGGCGACAAAAACCACCACCTCCACCTTGGCGCGAGTGTCGGCGAGGATTTCGCGGTCGTGTTCCAAGAAAAGCCCGCCATACTGCATCGGCGTGAAGGCGGCGGGGCAGGCCCCTTCGATCCAATAAAGGACGCCGGTCGATCCGGCGCGCAGGGCCTCCGTGATCGCCGCCCGGGTCTCAGCGACCAGCCCGGCCACGGTGCCGTCAGCCCCGACCGGGTCGCGGCGGACCTGGTCAAGAAACGCGGCGACGTCGCACCGGGCCGAAACCGACGAGACCAGGGTCAGGCCAGGCGTCCCCGGTGTCGCAGAGACCACGACGTCGGCCGGTTGGCCGAACGACAATGTCTCCGCCGTCGCGACTCGACTGGCCTCCAGCATCATCGCCGCCCTCCCATCGCCACCACCGGGCCCTTGAAGTCGTCGGACAGGTAGTAATCGTTGGTCATCACCCGCTTGACTTCGGTGTACGACCCGACGTCGCTTCGTTCCTGCACCCGCAAGAGGTCGCCTTCCGCGTTGACCTCGTAGGTCAGGTCACCCCACAGCGGTCGGGCGTTCTCACGGTTCACGACCATCTGGCGCGTGGCGTCAAGGGCGGCCTCCGTCGACTTCATGAATGTGTTCGGCATGACGCCGCCCCAGAAAATGAAGACGATGAAGACGCTGACCAGGCCGATCTCCCACGGCTTAAGGTCTTTGAGGCCCTTCAGCGTCGGGTTGGTGATCTGCCCGTAGAAGAGCTTTTGGAACATCCACAGCAGGTAGACCGCGGCGAGGATGACGCCGATACCAGCGAAGATATAGAGCAGGTGGTGGCCGTCGGCAAAGGTGCGCTGGAACCCGCCGGCCATGGCGAGGAACTCGCCGACGAAGCCGTTGAGGCCCGGAAGCCCGACGCTGGACAACATGACGATCAGGAACAGGGCGGCGTAGACCGGCATCTGCGCCTTGAGCCCGCCCATCGCCTTGAACTCGCGGGTGTGGATGCGCTCATAAAGCAGGCCGATCAAGAGGAACAACGCGCCCGTGCTGATGCCGTGGTTCAGCTGCTGGTAGGCGCCTCCCACCATGCCGGTGTGCGTCAAGCTGAAAATGCCGTACATGACGAAGCCCATGTGGGCCACCGACGAGTACGCGACCAGCTTTTTGACGTCGGGTTGGACCGCCGCGACGATCGCCCCGTAGATGATGCCGATCACCGCGAGGGTGAGCATGATGTACATGTTCGCCATCGTCGCGTTCGGAAAGATCGGCATCACGATCCGCAGGAACCCGTAAGTGCCCATCTTGAGCAGCACGCCGGCCAAGATGATGGACCCTGCCGTCGGCGCTTCGGTGTGGGCGTCCGGCAACCACGTGTGGAACGGGAACATCGGACACTTGACCATCAGGGCAAGCGAGAACGCCCAGAACAAGACACTTTGGAGCCATCCGCCGTCGGCCCCCTGCCACAGTTGCCCGGTCGCCACCGCGTTCTGAATCTTGATCAGGTCGAACGTGAACTCATGCGAGGGCATCACGGTGGCGTAGCGGTTGGCCACGGCGATGATCCCCAGGAGCATGAAGATCGAGGCGAGGAACGTGTAGAGGAAGAACTTGACCGCGGCGTAGTTGCGTTGCGCCCCTCCCCAGATCCAGATCAACATCGCCATCGGGATCAAGGTGAACTCGAAGAAGGTGTAGAAGAGGATCAGGTCGAGGGAGACGAACACCCCGAGCATCGCCGCTTCGAGCAACAGCATCAGGACAAAGTACGCCTTGACCCGTTTGTCGACGTAGACGCTGAACACCGCCGACAGGAAGGTCAGCAAGGTCGTGAGTAGGAACAGCCACACGCTGATCCCGTCCACACCGACCTTATAGGTGATGCCCAGTTGGGGCAACCAGGGGACCGACTCCACGAGTTGGAGGTGGTACGACTGCCCCTTGAAAACGCTGAGGACCGACAGCGAGACGATAAACGCCGCCGCCGAGACGAGGATGGCCAAGCCCTTGATCGCCTTTTTGTAGGTTTCGGGGACCAGGGCGAGCAGTAGGGCACCGACCGCCGGGACGGCGATGGTCAGGGTGAGGATGCCAGAACCGTTGTTCACCGGTTAGTTCCCCGCTCCCATTCGAGAAAGTAGATAGATGACATAGAAGATGAAGGCGACCACGCCCGCCTGCATAAGCAACGCGTAGCCCCGGACATAGCCCCGCTGGGTGCGGCTGAGGAGACCCCCGAACATCTCGGCGATCCGCCCGGCGGCGTTGACCAGGCCGTCGACCACCCACTTGTCGATGCCGGCGAGAAACGCCCCGAGCTTGGCCCCGCCCTGGAGCGAGAAGTCCATCATCGCCGCGTCAATGCCGAACTGCCTCCCGGCGCTGACCCGCCAACGCTTCCACTTGGACATGTCCCACGATTCATCGTCTGGGAGCGACTTGTAGTACTTGAGGTAGCCCAGCCCCACGCCGCCGATGAAGACGGCGATCGAGACGCCCAGGATGACAGACTCGGGGACCGCCCCGTGATGGGCCTCGGCCAAACCGGGATACAACCAGTGCTCGAAGTTGACGATGTTCTTGAGCCATATCCCACCGACCACGGAGAGGGCCGCCAAGACCACGAGGGGAAGCCACATGCTGGGCGGCACCTCGTGGGGGACATGGGTCTTGTCCAAAGAATGGTGGTGTTCGTGCGGTTCCGCCAGTTCCCGCGCCTTCATCTCGGCGTCGCTATAGAAGAACCCGTGCGGGTCCTCGTGGTGATGGGCATGGGCATGACCATGGTCTTCGTGGTGCGCGTGAGCGTGGTCGTGACCGTGTTCGGGCTCAATGGACTTCCACCGTCCCTCGCCACTGAAGAACGTGAGCAAGGTCATCCGTGTCATGTACGCGGCGGTGAGGAACGCGACGGCGAACCCGACCCAACCGGCGATCTTGCCTGCGAAAATGCCCCAGCCCGGGACGTGGAGCAGGACCGGCGAATTGACCGCGGCCCCGAGGATCTCTTCTTTGCTCATCGCGCCCGAGAGGAACGGCACACCCGAGATCGCCGCCCAGCCGATGATCATCGTCGCCCCAGTGATCTTGAGGAGTTTCACCAAGCCGCCGTAGTTCCGCATGTCTTGGTTGTGGGCCATGGCGTGGATCACCGCGCCGGCGCCCAGGAACAGCAGGGCCTTGAAGAAGGCGTGGGTCGTGACATGGAACATGCCCGTCCAGTAAGCGCCGACTCCACACCCGATGAACATGTAGCCCAGTTGCGACACGGTCGAAAAGGCGAGGACCTTCTTGATGTCGGTCTGGCCGAAGGCGATGAGCGCGCCGAGCAAGGCGGTGAACGCGCCGACCAAGGCGATGATCGCCCCGACGGTGGGCGACGCCTCGTAGAGAGGCGACATGCGGTTAAGCAAGAAGACGCCCGAGGTGACCATCGTCGCAGCGTGGATGAGGGCCGAGACCGGGGTCGGGCCGGCCATGGCGTCCGGCAGCCACAGGTAGAGCGGGAACTGCGCCGACTTGCCCATCGCACCGATGAACAGGCACATCGCCGCCATCATCGCCATCTGCGGGTTCGCATCGAAGAGGAGCTTCGCGTTGGGAAGGAGCACGTCGAAGCTCAACCAGCGCGGGTCGGCGACACCGATGATGTTGCGGTCTTGGCTGGCTTGGAAGATCAGCAAGAACATGCCGATCGTGAAGCCGAAGTCACCGATGCGGTTGACGATGAACGCCTTGTTCGCCGCCTTGGAGTTCTCGACGTCCTTGTACCAAAAGCCGATCAGGAGGTAGGAGCAGAGGCCGACACCCTCCCATCCGATAAAGGTCAGGACCAGGTTGTTGCCCAGCACCAGGCACAGCATCGCGGCGATGAAGAGGTTGAGGTAGGTGAAGAACCGTGGGTAGTCCTTTTCCTCCGCCATGTAGCCGGTGGCATAGAGATGGATGAGCGAGCCGATGCCGGTGATGATCAGCACCATCGTCATGCTCAGGGTGTCCACCCGGAACTCGAACGGGATGTGGAGCGAACGGATGTCGATCCAGTCAAACAGGGTAAGGACGACCGTGCGCTGGTCAGGCGGCAGGTTGTGGAGCTTGCCGACCAAACCCACCGCGATGGCAAACGCGATGGCCACCGGGATGACGGCCGCGAAGCCCATGACCCGCTTCCCGACTTTGTCGCCCAGGTTGTCGACGACGATCTTGCCGGCCAGGCTCTGCCAGAGGAACCCGAACACGGGCAGGATGAAGATCCACCAGACGGAACTGAATGCTGCGGCGTTGTCCATCTAGTTCCTCAGGGTGCTCATGTCGTCGACGTCCACGTCGTTGCGGAGGCGGAAGATCGCCATGATGATGCCGAGCCCGACCGCTACTTCTGCGGCGGCCACCGCCATCACGAAGATGACCATCATCTGGCCGGTGATCGCCGCCTGGTAGGCCGTCTGGGCGTTCAGACCGGGGTAGACGCCGTAAGCGGCGAATGTCAGAAACGTGAGGTTGACCGCGTTCAGCATCAACTCGATGCACATGAAGACGACGACCGGGTTCCGGCGGACGACGACGCCGACCCCGCCCAGGCAAAACATCACCAGCCCGAGGGCGAGGTACCAAGTCACGGGGACCGTGCTGACCAAGGAAGCGAGGGGGAACGTCATGTCAGATCCTCCTCTTCGCCAGCATGATCGAGCCGACGATACCGACCAGCAGCAGGACAGAGACGATTTCGAACGGCCACACGTAGGCGGTGAAAAGGTTGAGACCGATGGCCTGCGGCGAACCGAAAGCTGGGCCGAGGGCCGAGTCTTTGGGACTGGGTGCGGCGACCACCATCGCGCCCTGCGGCGCGATCACGGTCACGTAGATGCTGAAGGCGAGGACGGCGCTGAAGAGAAGCCCCAGCATCACTTTAGAGTCCTGCTTGGCCGGCTTGCCAAGGGCTCCCTGCCGCTTCAACATCATGATGACGAAGAGGAACAGCACCATGATCGCGCCGGCGTAGACGATGATCTGGGTGATCCCGATCAGTGGGGCTCCCAAGGTGAAATAGAGGAACCCGAGGACGAAGAAGTTCAGGACGAGGCACAGGGCCGACCTGACCGGGTTGTCCAACAGGACGACTCCCGCCGCTCCAACGACGGCGACCAGTGCCAGGGCCATGAACGCCAACTGACCGGCGCTCACCACCTTCCTCCCAGTTCCACTTTGTTCACTCTTTGTCCTTCCTCAAGGCTAGGCGGGCCGCCTCCCACAGCGGCCCGGCCCAGATCACGAAACTTTGTTCGGATCGACCATTTTCACGCTCCGGGGAGCGGGGTCGACCAGCCTGACCTCACGTTTTTGAATGCCGGGCGTCGTCGCCTTCGCCATCCCCACGACGTTGGTGTAGAGCACGAACAGCACGACAAACGCGGCGACGAGCGAAGCCCATCCGCCGACCGGGCCGAAAAGTTGGGTGCAGACGACCCAAAGCCCGACGACGATGAAGTTGGCGACGCCGAGCGGCAGGAGCGACCGCCATCCCAGGCTCATCAGTTGGTCATAGCGGAGCCGTGGCAGGGTGGCGCGGAGCCAGATGAAGAACGTGATCCCCGCCGCCTGCTTGGCAAGGAACGCCACGGGGCCGAGCCAATAGTTGGCGTAGGCAAGCCCACGGAAGAGTCCTTCCATCTGGGGGTACATCAACGACAGTTCTTCCCAGCGGAACGGCATCAGGTTCGACCCGCCCAGGAAGACCGCGGCAAAGACGCCACTGAAGACGAACATCGCGGCGTACTCACCCATGAAGAACACCGCGAACTTCATGCTCGAGTACTCGGTGTGGTAACCGGCGATGAGTTCGTTCTCCGCCTCGGGCAAGTCGAACGGGGCGCGGTTGGTCTCGGCGATCATGCAGATCACAAAGATGACCGCGGCGACAAACCCGTACGGGGTGAAGATCGCCCAGTTCTGGACGCCGTTCAAGAACCCCCACAACGGCCCTTCTTGGAAGTGGACGATGTCGGAGAGCCGCATCGAACCGCTGGCCATGACGACGCAGGCCAGCGAGACCGCCATGGCGAGTTCGTAGCTGATCAACTGCGCCGAGGCGCGCAGGCCGCCCATCAGCGAGTACTTGTTGTTGCTCGCGTAGCCCGCGAGCACCACGCCGTACACCCCGAGCGACGAGATCGCCAGGATGTAGAGGATGCCGATGTCGACGTTGGCGACCGGGGTCAAATAGGAGAACAACCCCGACACCGGGTGCGGGTCGAACGGGAAGTGGAGCGACGCGAGGGGCAATGTGCCGCCCAACGCGAACGCGGGAAACAGCGCCACCGCAGGCGCCGTGAAGTAGACCAGTCGGTCCACCGCCGAGGGGGTGGCGTCTTCCTTAAAAAACAGCTTCACGCCGTCGGCAATGGGTTGCAAGAGGCCGAAGGTGCGGACCTTCTTGCCCTGGAGAAACGGGATAGGAAAGTTCGTGGGGAAAGTGACCGTGCCCGTCCGGTTCGGCCCGATCCGGTCTTGCATCCAACTCAGCAGACGCCGTTCCCACCAGATCAGCCCAGGGACGAGCATGAGGATCGGGACGACGAACAGCAGCACCCGGATGAGCCCCAGGACGACTGGCCCGGCAGGGCCCAACGGGCCGGTTCCGTCTTGCAGAGCTTTCAACCAGTCGATGATCAAGGCGACCTCACTTTACCTAGCGACCCTCACAACCCGCCGAGGGTCTGGGCCAGCTTTTCCAAGTCGTGCGGCGATTGGCCCCGGCGAGGGAGCAACGCCCCGCCGTCCTGGACCTTCTCCGCGTCCAGCGACGCAAATTCCGTCGAGGCAGCCGCGATCAGCTGACGGGCGTCTGCCGGGCTGAAGACCGGGTCGGCCCCAGACCTCGCGCCAAATTCTTGGGCGACCTGCCATTGCGCCTTGGCCTCCCCGGGGGCGGCGAGGATCGCCCCCATCCGCTGGACCCGCCGCTCCGAACTCGTGTAGGTGCCGTCCTGTTCCGCGGGAAGGGCCAGTGGCAAGAGCCACGAAGCGAACTCGGCGCTTTTGGTCGGGCGGAAGTCGCTGACCACCAGGGTCTCGACGGCCTCTAGGGCGCGTGTCACCAGGTCCGCGTCACCCAGGTCGAAGGCGTCGACCCCGACCAGCCAGAGGGCCTTGACCTGCCCGTTGGCTGCGGCTTCAAAGACGCCCCGGGTGTCAAGTCCGGTCACTGGCGCCTTCGCCCCGCCGGGCAAGGTGTCCGGGAGGCACCCGAGGGCGGCTGCCCCCTCCGAGTTCGCCTTGGGGCTCATGCAGAGGAAGGTGCGCCCGGTCTGGTGCGCGGTGACAGCGAGGATCTCGCTGGCGGCCGTGGCCAGGCGGCGGGTGGTGACCACGGCGCCGGCGTCGCCCAACGACTCCGCGGCGGCCCGCAACTTGTCCGCAGGCACCCCGGTCGCCTGCTCGACAAACTCAGGGGTGAACTTGCCGTCGGCCCGGACGAGCAATTGTCGCAGGCCAGCGGCCACAGTCGCGGCGGTCCCTTCCCGATAGCGAAGGACGACGTCGGCGAAAGAATCGACCTCGGTCGGACTGTCGTGGGCGATGACGACCCGGGCCCCATGTGTGAACCAGGCCTTGCGCACACGAAGGAAGGTCATCGGCTGCTCGTCGGCCAGGCTCGCGCCAAAGACGAGGACGGAGCCGCAGTGCTCCAGTCCGGCGATCGTCCCGCCTACCGGGTCGAGTCCGTACTTGTTCTCCAAGCGGTCTTCCCAAATGGCCCCACGGCCTGGACGGAAGTCAATGTTGGCGGTGCCGAACGTCTCTCGGGCCAGCTTTTGGGTCAGGAACAGCGACTCGTTGGAGAGCGCCGCACTGACAAGGACGGCGACTTCGGCCCCCTTGCCTTTGAACGCGTTGAGCACGGCCCCACTGGCGTCGGCCCAACTCGCCGCCACGAAGGCGTCACCGTCGCGCTGGTAGGGGGTTGTCAGGCGGTCGGAGACATTGTAGAAGTCGTGGCCGAACTTGGTGCGGTCACACGTCCACTCTTCGTTCACGTCCTCGTTGGTGCGCCCGTTGATGCGGACGAGTTTGCCTGCCCGGTGGTCAAACCAGATGTTCGTGCCGCACGGGGTGACGGTGCAAATTCCTGGGGAGGTCTCGAGGTCCCATGGTCGGGCACGGAACCGGTACTTCGCCGATGTCAAAGCGCCGACCGGGCAGATCTCGATGACATTGCCGCTGAACTTCGACTCGAAGTCGGTGAGTTGGAACGTCGACGGCTGCATGGACGCGCCACGGAACCGGAACGCCAACTGGCTGTCACCAGAAATCTCCTCGGTGAACCGGACGCACCGGCCGCACTGGATGCAGCGCTCCAGGTCGAGCGTCACGTACTGAGACAGGGGGTAGGCCTTGGGCAAGTGGCGCTTCATCTCCACGAACCGGCTTGTGGAGGGGCCGTAGGCCAAGGTGTTGTTCTGCAGGGGGCACTCGCCGCCCCGGTCGCAGATCGGGCAGTCCAACGGGTGGTTGACGAGGAGGAACTCCAACACGCCCTTGCGGTCGCGCTTCACCGCGTCGGTCTCGGTGTAGACCGCCATGCCCTCGCTCACGGGCAGGGTGCAGCCGGCCTGCGGCTTGGGCATCTTGCGGATTGACCCGTCTGCCTGCTTGAACCCCACTTCGACGAGGCACATACGGCACATGCCGACGGGCTTCAGCCGCGGATGGTAACAGAAGATCGGGATCTCCAAGCCCAGCCGCTTGACGGCCTCGACGACCAGCTCCCCCTTGGGGACGACAAGTTCGATGTCGTTGACCGTGATCGTCACGGTCTCGGTGCTGACGGCGGCTGCCATGGATCAGGCCAGCTTTTACCCGAAAGGCAGACCTCCTGGCTTGGTCAAAGGTTGGACTAGCCCCAGGTTTCCGCGGCCGCCAATGACTGGTATCCTGCGATAGGCTGACGATGTCGTCAGTGCCGGGGAAACCACCATGAACCGTCGTTGGACCGTTGCCGTCAGGACTGTCGCGGCAGCCGCTTTTTCATTCGTCTGGAGTGTCGCGTTCGCCTCGTCGACTGACGCGGTCGGGCTCAACATCAAAATCAGCCTCAAACCAGGTGCCGACCATAGCGCGGTGCTGGCACTGGTGAAGGAACACGGCAGGGTGGTCCGCGACGACGCCCACGTCGTCGTCATGCGGTTGAACGACCCCGAGTACTCACTCCGGATGGTCTTGCGCCTGAAGGGCCGCCCCGAGGTCACGGGCGCCGAACCCATGGCCCCTTCCCTGCCCGCCGGTATCGTCCAACGCGCCGGGGTGGACGAACTTGCCAAGGTGATCGCCACCTATAAGGAGGCCTGGGAAGGCTACGAAAAGGCCGGGGGCAAAAAGATCGGTGGTGAGGGAGAAGGTGAGGAGAACGAGACTCCCGGCCTCGAATACCTTGAGGCCTACCTGCAGTTCAAACGGCAGCGCGCCTACCCCGAGCAACAGATCGACCTCACCGGGTTCGAGCAAGCCATGCTCCGGCGCACCGGCAAACGGCAGCGGTTCGGGCAGTTTTCCCTCCGACAGCAGATCGAAGGCGGTGGTTCGGGTAGTCCAGGACTCAAATACTTCGACTACATCGGCCCACGGAACCTTGCGATCCCCTACCGCACCTACTACGGGATCACCCCGTGCAACGGCCGTGTCGGGGCCATGGCCTTCGACCCGACCGACAACCAGACGATCTACGCGGGTGGCCCGAACGGCGGTCTGGCCAAGTCCACCGACGGCGGGGTGAACTGGCTCCCGCTCGGCGACACCTGGCCCACCATGGGCGTCTCGTCCATCGCGGTCAAGCCGGACGAACACAACATCTTGTTGGTCGGCACGGGCGACTGGCAGGGCGGCAATGTCGCCGGCTTCGGCATCATGCGGTCGGCCGACGGCGGCGCGACCTGGGACAACGTCGGCGCCAGCGTCCTCGGGACTCGACCGGTCTCGTCCATCCTTTTCGACCCGCAGGACAGTTCAGTGGTCCTTGCCGCCGGCTCAGGAGGCGGCTCGATCGCCCGGTCGATCAACGGCGGCCAGTCATGGGCGCCCGTCACCGGCGGTGGCGGTGGCATCACGACACTGTCGTGGAACGCGGACAACACCGTCGTGTGGGCCGGCACCGAGTCGGGCACCCTGAAGAAGTCGACCGACCGCGGCCTCACCTGGTCGGACGTCGGTGTCTCGGGAACCAGCGGCGAACTGCATGTCGCGGCCTCGAAGACCGCACCAAACACTCTCTATGTGCTCGCCTCCAGCAGCGAAAAAGTCCTGCGCTCCACAGACGCTGGCGCATCCTGGACCGACCTGACCTCCAGCTACATCAACGGCTACAACTGGAGCCAGGCCTGGTACGACCGGTACATCGCGACCACGGTCGTCCAACGCACGGGACAACCCGCCGCGGACGGCGTCGTGATCGGCCTCATCGACATCACGTTCTCCAAAGACGGCGGCACTACCTGGCGCAACGCCGGCGGGTCGAACTGGTCGGCCACCTACGACGGCACCGCCATCACCCACAACGACCAGCATTGCTTCGCCGTCAACCCGGCCAACCCCAACGAATGGCTCGTCGGCAATGACGGCG
This sequence comes from Fimbriimonadaceae bacterium, assembly GCA_019638795.1. Lineage (NCBI taxonomy): Bacteria > Bacillati > Armatimonadota > Fimbriimonadia > Fimbriimonadales > Fimbriimonadaceae > Fimbriimonadaceae bacterium. The sequence goes on from JAHBTB010000001.1 coordinate 672,964, forward strand.
GTGCGTACCGGGCCGTCTACGACCCCGACGCCGACACCCTGACGTACACCGTCTTGAACCGGCGTCTTGGCTTCACCCAGTTCTATTCGCTGGCCGCCCACCCGACGAACAACAACTACGCGATGGGGGGCACCCAAGACAACGCCACGCCCCACAGCTTCGGGAACCCCCTGAGTTGGGGCAACCCGGGCGCTGGCGACGGCATGGGCTGCGCGATCAACCCGTTCAACCCCGCCAACCAATACCACTCGGTCTACTACCAGTCCATTTACCGCACGAACAACTCGTTCAACAGCCAGCAGGACATCAGCCCGGCCCTCACCGGACAGGCCAAGCCGTTCGTCGGCGAACTGTGGATCGACCAGAACAACGGGCGTTACCTCTACTGCAACGCCGACTACCTGAACCGGTACGACGCCCAGACCAACACCTGGACCGAGAAGGTCGGGAACCTCCAGTTCGCTGGCAACACGACCATCGTCTCGACGTTTGCCGTCGCGACGGGCGACAGCAACACGATGTACGTCGGCACCGGCAACGGTCGAGTCTGGCGCAGCACCGACTTCGGGGCGAACTGGACGCGGATCGACGGACAGGGTTCTGGCCTGCCCAACCGCTACGTGACCAAGGTGCTTGTCAACCCAGCGAACAAGAACGACGTCCTCGTCACGGTCTCTGGCTCGGGCACCGACCACGTCTGGCGGTGCACCGACACCTCGGCCGGGACGCCGGCCTGGGTTTCGGTCTCAGGTTCGGGGGCGACTGGCTTGCCGAACGTGTCGGTCAACGACATCGCCATCGACAACCTTGACGCGAACACCTGGTATGTCGCCACCGACATCGGCCTGTGGCGGACGCGGGACGCCGGCGCCACGTGGGACGACTACGGTTCGACCGCGGGTATCCCCAACACCCAGGTCAACAAGCTTGTCGCCGTGCCGGGCTCCAAGGCCCTCTTCGCCGCCACCTACGGGCGCGGCATGTGGCGCCTCAAGGACGACGGCATCCAGATCACCGACCTCACCGCCAGCGCGGCGGTGATCACCGGTGGCGAGTCGGGCACCGGCACGGTGACGTTGGACAGCTTTGGCCTGCCCACCGGCACGCCGGTCCAACTCTCCAGCAGCGACCCGGCCACGCTCCAGGTCCCCGTCAACACCCGGGTCCCGTACGAGAGCCTGGCCGGCACGTTCCCGATCACGACTTCGAGCATCTCGGTCGGCAAGACGGTGACGATCACCGCGACGGCCGGCAACTCGAAGGCGACGTTTGACGTGAGCGTGGTGCCGCCCGGACCGATCCATGCTGACAGCGTCACCCTGGACAACGGCGACGTCTTCACCGGCGACCTCACGAGCACCTTTGCGACCGACTACCAGTACCTCTACTGGCAGCCTCATACATTGGCCATGCCCACAGGTGGCGTCTTCGGTGCCGCGATCCCGACGTTCACGCCGACCAAACTGACCGCCGTCGCGAATGTCCGCGTCCAAGGGCGCGGGACCCTTGTCGGCCTCTTCCAACTGTGGGACTACACCAAGTCGTCGTGGAAGACGGTGCAGTCGACCGTGATGAACCGGGCACGACAGTCGGTCACCGCGACGGTCACGAACAACGCCGCCCACTACGTGGACCCGGCCACCGGAAGGGTCAAGTTCCGGTTCCAGGTGTACAGCACTGCGCTGCGCCTGCGGTACTTGGCCGGGGTGGACTCGCTCGAGTTCCGCGTGAACTGACCGGGACCCGGGCGGGCCGTCTGGCCCGCCCGGCCCGCCTCTTCCTGAGGAGCCGGATTGGGCCCAAGTACACTAAATGGCACAATCAATACTGTTCGGTACAGTTTCCCACTCCGAGACCAGCATGACTGACAACCAGACCGTCCCCCAGACTGACGACGAACTTCTTGAGCACTACGCCGAGACGGAGTACAAGTGGGGGTTTGTCAGCGACGTCGACGCCGAGACTTTGCCCCCCGGCCTTGACGAAGACACCGTGCGGTTTATCAGCGCCAAGAAGGGCGAGCCCGACTGGTTGCTCGACTGGCGGCTCAAAGCGCTCCGCCACCTGCAGACGATGTCCGTCCCGACATGGCCGAACGTGGAGTACGAGCCAGTCGACCTCCAGTCCATCTCGTACTACTCGGCCCCCAAGAAGAAGCCGAGCCTGGACAGCTTGGAGGACGCGGACCCTGAACTGTTGCGCACCTTCGAAAAGTTGGGGATCCCCCTCCGCGAGCAGGAGATCCTTCTGAACGTCAAGGGCGCTGGTGAGGCCCATGCTTCTGGTGAGCCGGCGTCGGGTGGGGTCGCCATCGACGCGGTGTTCGACTCCGTCTCGGTTGTGACGACGTTCAAGGAGAAGCTCCGCGAGGCAGGGGTCATCTTCTGTTCCATCAGCGAGGCCGTGCGCGAGCACCCGGACTTGGTCAAGGAGTACCTGGGCAGTGTCGTCCCGTACAGCGACAACTACTTTGCGACCCTCAATTCGGCGGTGTTCTCCGACGGTTCCTTTGTCTATGTCCCGAAGGGCACCCGATGCCCCATGGAGCTGTCGACGTACTTCCGCATCAACGCCGAGAACACCGGCCAGTTTGAGCGCACCCTCATCATCGCGGACGAAGGGGCTTACGTCAGCTACCTGGAGGGCTGTACCGCTCCTAAGCGGGACGAAAACCAGCTTCATGCCGCGGTGGTGGAACTCGTCGCCCTCAAGGACGGTGAGATCAAGTATTCGACGGTCCAGAATTGGTATCCCGGTGACCGCGAGACCGGCAAAGGGGGCATCTTTAACTTCGTCACCAAGCGCGGCATCTGCCGTGGCGACCGGGCCAAGATCACCTGGACCCAGGTCGAGACCGGTTCGGCGATCACCTGGAAATATCCGAGCGTCATCCTACGCGGGGACGACTCGATCGGCGAGTTCTATTCCGTCGCCCTGACCGCCCACCGCCAGCAGGCCGACACGGGCACAAAAATGGTCCATATCGGCAAGCGCACCCGCTCCACCATCGTGAGCAAGGGCATCAGCGCCGGTCGGGGACAAAACACGTACCGGGGACTCGTAAAGATCAACGCCGGGGCGGACGGGGCGCGAAACTACTCCGTGTGCGACTCGATGCTTATGGGTGACCGGTGCGGTGCTCACACCTTCCCCTACATCGAGGTCAAGAACAACACCGCCAAGATGGAGCATGAGGCGACCACGAGCAAGATCGGAGAAGACCAGCTGTTCTATCTCGCCCAACGTGGCATCAACGAAGAGGACGCGGTCAACATGATCGTGAGCGGCTTCTGCAAGGACGTTTTTCGAGTCCTCCCGATGGAGTTCGCCGTCGAGGCGCAAAAGCTCCTCGCTGTCAGCCTCGAACACTCCGTCGGTTAACCAGACAGTAGACGGATCCTGAGGAAGTCCAGGTATCGTGGCGCTGATCGGGCCGCCCATTCTTTAAGTTTTGCGGCCTGAGCATGGAGATAACCTATGAGTATCCAAGTCATGAACCTCCTTGCGCTTGCGGCGGCGACGGTACCGGGCGCGACTAAGGCCAAACCGTTCCACTATACGGGCTACTACGCCGAGGCCTGCAGTTGCTCGGCCCCCTGCCCGTGCGAAATGACGGGTGTCACCAAGGGGTGCCTGGGTGTCGGGGCGTTCGCCTTTGAGTCGGGGTCGTACGACGGCATGAGCATCTCGGGATGTCGGGCCGCCTATGCCACCGGGCCTGGGGAGTGGGTGCTGATCTACGTGGACGCGCCGACTCCGGCCAAGAAGAAGGCGCTCACGGCCATGTTGACGGCGGTCTTGAGCGGGTTCGGAAAGATCGAGGCGGTGAAAGACGCCAAAGTCGCCCTGACGAAGCGTGGCGACCATTACTGGTGTTCGATCGACGGCGGTCGGATCGGTAACTTTGAGACGACGCCGGTCCTTGGACTGGACAACAAGACACCGCTCAAGTACTCGAACGTCAAGGACCCCCTCCATCCCGTCGTGATGCAAGGCAACAACGTCGAGACCCACTTCAACGACGGTGGCCACTCGTTTGACCTGAAGGACAGCAACGCCTTCTTCAACGGGTCGATCAGTGCCAAGGGCTCAGTCTGATGAGCCGGCGGGCCCAGGGGCACATCGGTAAAATATCGGTTCGTAAATGGACTCTGGGCCCATGAATCTGACGGAGGCCATCCCCGTGAAACATCGCGCCCTTCGGGCGATGTTGCAGACCTCGGGAAGGATCATCCGGACCGTCTCGAAGAGACTTGACGACGCCGGACATGTCTCTGCCGAGGTGTACGACGTTCTCGTCACGCTCGAATACGAAGCCACCCACCGGATGCGCCTGAGCCAATTGGCCGACGAGATCGTGCTCAGCCGAAGCGGGCTTTCCCGGCTCATCGACCGCATGGAACGCGACGGGCTCATCCGCCGAGAAGAGTGCCCCGGCGACCGCCGGGGCACATATGCCGTCCTCACCGAGGCCGGACTGGCCGCGCGTCAAAGCGCATGGCCCACGGTCGAGGCCGAATTGGCCGAGCTATGGAACAACCAGGTCACCGAAGCAGAGGCGGCCAAGCTCCTCAAGATTTTCTCAAGGATCACGGTTACTCCGGCGGAAGGTAGCAAAAAGCCGTCGCGCAAGGCGACGGCCCTTTGACCGGACATCACTCCTGACTGGCCCTAGGAAAGCCGCCAGGCGGGGGTGGAGGCGGCCCCTTGGCACTCGACATCGGCGTCTTGGGCGGACCGCCCGTGGAGGGCGGCGGCGGCGGGTTCAGCATAAAGCCGAACACCACCAGCACCACCACGACCACGAGGGAGACCACCGCGACCACGGCCGCGGTCGAGAGGGGCTTAGCGTCCCCCTTCACTCAGTCGCGCTCCAATACGACCCCCAGAAGCGCTGCCGGGCGTCACGGTAGCCGTCCCAGAAGTCTTGGCCCGGGGCGTTATAGATCTTCCCGGCCGGTACCCGGCCCGCGTGGCCGTCGGCATACGAGACGATGTTGCCGTCGTTGTGGCGGACTCGCGCGGCATAGCACTGGTTGGCCCAGAAGTCATTGGGATCCGTGTAGTTGGGTTCGATCGCCGAATAGTTGACAAACCCAAACCATCCCCAGCGCGTGTCGCCGGGCCACGTCGTCGTCACAAACGCGGCGCGCTCGGCCAGGTTCTCTTGACTGCTGAGGTTCCGGTTGTAGACCTTGGTCGGCCACGGGTTGGTCCAGTAGCCGAAGAGCCCGAAGATGTTGGCGCTGAGGTTGTGGTAGTGGATCCAGTCGCCCCAGTACTCGCCGGTCATCGTGATCGGGCCGAGGTCGGCGTCACTCGGGCGGGCTTCGGCGGCGTCCCACATGATTTCGCGGTTCTTCATGTAGGGGTAAAGCCGCTGGAGGATCGTCACTCCGTAGTTGCCGTCGGGCAGGAACGACTCGACCTGGGCGGTCATGTCGTCATAGTCGCTGCCGTACATCTGCAGGGCGAGACCGACTTGCTTCTGGTTGGAGATCGTCGCCGCAGACTTGGCGGCCCGCTTCGCCTGGGCAAAGACCGGGAACAGGATCGCCGCCAAGATGGCGATGATCGCGATCACAACAAGAAGCTCGATCAAGGTGAATGCTGAACGTCGATTGCTCATGATAAATGCCTTCCCGTGGCGGGACGGTAGTCTTGGTCACGGGGCAGGGAGTTCCCTCCCGACCATAAGTTACGAAGCTGGGGGCCACGTCTGGCGGCACCATATCCGCCCCCCGCTTGACTGTTTCGACTGTCAGGAAACTTCGTTCGGTCAATCAGCCAAGACGGCAGACTTGGTCTCCACGATGAAGGGCACCACGAACAAGCCGAGCAAAGGAACGACGGCCACCCATGCGATCGCCTGAAGGGGCTGGGACGACGACTTCATCACCAGCCCCACGAGCGGTGGGCCCGCTGCGGCGACGAACCGCCCGGCGTTGTAGCAAAAGCCCGCGCCGGTGGCGCGGAGCCGGGTCGGGTAGAGCTCGGGCAGGTAGTAGGTGAAGCTGCCGAAGACACCAAAAACCGTCAGCCCCATGAAGAAGAACATGGAGAGGCGCACTTCGTCGGGCGCCGGGGCGCCGTACGTCGTGAAGATAGCGGCCGCCGAGGCGACAAAGTAGATGAAGTACATCGGTTTTCGCCCCATCGTCTTGGCAAAGACCACGGTGAGGAGCGTCCCGAGCAGGCCGCCCACATTGAACCACGTGGTCGCGACCGCCTTCCATTCCTCGATGAGCATCTGGGTCGCCTCCTTCCCCAAGCCCTGGGCGGTTGCCCGGGCCTGGGCCAGCAAGGTCGCCACCTGGGGGTTGAAGGCGTTGCACGCCCACCACATGACCAAGGCGACCAAGGCCATTCCCAAGCCGCTCCATGTGACCCGGCGGAACTCAGGGGTGAAGAGGTCGCGGATCCCCGCCCGGGCCGCCTCGACCGCATTGCCGCTCCACTTCTCGGGCTCCTTGACAAAAAGGCGCACCAGGAAGGCCACCGCGGCAGGCACCAGACCGAAGAGAAACACCGTGCGCCAAGACGTCTCGGGGCTGCCCACCAGATGGACGCCCTGGACCTGGTGCGTGACATATGTGGCCAGGAACAGGCCCGCCGGGGCGCTGGTGTAGAGAATCGCACCGGCCTCGACGCGGCGCTTCTCGGGGACCACCTCGGCGACCATCGCCGCGCCCGCCGCCCATTCCCCGCCGATGCCGAGGCTGGCGATGACGCGACAGACGACAAGAAACGCCATGTTGGGGGCGAAGGCGCAGGCGGCCGTGCCCAGGGCGTACATCGCCATGGTCAGCATCAGCGCCTTTGTCCGTCCGATCCGGTCGGCGACCCGTCCGAACAGGATGCCGCCGACACCCCACCCGACCAAGAGCAACGAGGTCAGGAGGCCGATCCAGAGCGATGTCTGCTCCTTGGCCTGTTGGGTACCGATCGGGATGCCCAGCAACGTCGGCACGCAGTTCGGCGCGACGTAGTTGAACAGCAAGCCGTCGAAGACGTCGAACCCCCAGCCGAGCCATGCGGCAAAGAGAACCGTCCACTGGTAGCGGCTCATGCCCCAGAAGCCAGGCCGATTGGCGACGCCGGTGTCGCTGTCCATGGTCCCGGCAGGTTAGCCCAAGACCACGGACGCGATCAACTCTCTAGTTGCGGATCGGGCGGCGCAAGAACGTCTGGTGGCCTTTCTTCCACTCGCCCCGGGTGAAGTCCGGGAACTTGAGCGGCACCGAACCATGGGCCACGGAGATCTCACTGAGCGGACCGGGCACGCTCCAAGCCGCCGCTTCGTAGACGTCCATGTCCGGCACAGTGCCCTGCCGCATGCACTCGACCATGCGGTAGGCCATGATGAAGTCCATACCGCCGTGGCCCCCGTTCTTGCGGGCCATCTCGCCGACTTCCTTCCACAGCGGGTGCTCCCACTCGTCCTTGTATTTGTCCAGCGGCACGTATTCGTCGTTGCCACCGTCGAAGTAGATGCGCGGCGGGTAGTCCTCGAATATGCCCTTGCTTCCCTGGAGCATGTTGATGCGGCTGTACGGACGACAGTTGCTGACGTCGTGCTGCAGCATGATCGTCTTGCCCATCGCCGTCTTGATCAAGGACGTGTTGACGTCGCCGCAGATGTACTTCTCCTTGCGCTTGGGGTCGCCTTCGGGGAACTTGGCTTTGACGTACTCACTGAGGCCGGCCTCGGGCGAGCTCATCGAGACCATGTAGTCAAAGCGGTCGTACAGGTGGTTGCCGAAGTAATTGCCCACCGGGGCGAGCCCGTGGGTGGGATAGAAGTTGCCGTTCCGCTTCATGTGCGGGAAGCGACGCCACAGCGACTCGCCCGTCCCGTTGGTCAGCACGTCGCGCAGGTCGTGGTCATAGGCCGCCCCTCCATGCAGGGGGACGCCGAAAAGGCCGGCCTGCACCATGTTGAGGACCATCATCTCGGCATGGTCATAGGTGCAGTTCTCGATCATCACGCAGTGCTTGCGGCTGGCCTCACTGGCCTCCACCAGGGCCCAGCAGTCCTCGATCGTGTAGGCGGCGGGAACCTCGGTGAAGGCATGGTGCCCGTGCTTCATCGCGCTCAGGCAGACCGGGACGTGCCAATCCCACGGGGTGGCGGTCAAGACGACGTCGAGGTCGTTTCGGGCGCAGAGCCTCTCAAAGTCATGGTCGCCCTTGGTGTAGAGTTCAGGCCGCTTCTGACCACGCTTCTCCACCATGTCAGCCCCGCGCTTGGCGTGCTTCTCGTCGATGTCGCAAATGGCGGGTACGTCCACGTGTCCTGTCGCCAGGAAGTCGCTGAGCAGGCTGGTCCCGCGTCCGCCCACGCCGACAAACCCGATGCGCACGCGGTCGTGCTTCTCGAACGGCACGCCCAGCATCGTCTTGTGCTTGGTGGCGGGCACCTTGCCCGTGTCGGGGACCCGTGACTGGGCTCCGACCAACGAAGGGACAGCTGCGGTGGCCGCGGCGACGGCCGAGGTCTGTAGCAGGCTGCGGCGGCTCATTCGGTCAGATTCGTTCGACATAGCTCTAGTTTGAGGATAGCAGAGGAAGGGTCACCCTCGTCGGGGTCGTCGGTCCGTAGAGGATGGATTGGACGGCCTTGACAAAGTCTTTCTCCTGGGCGTGGTAGATGTCGCAGAACGTTTGGGGGTTCCGGTCGATCAACGGGAACCAACTGGACTGGACCCTGACGACGAGGCGCGTCCCCTTCTTCCAGGTGTGGAAGACGTCGTTCAGCCGGAAGTGGACTCGCTCCACCTTGCCCGGCGCGAGGGGAGTCGGCCGCGAAAGGCTCTCGCGGTACTTGGCCCGCATGACGTCGCTCCGGATGAACTTGACCGCGGGGTCGTGGCCGGCCGTCTCGCCCTGCTCGCCCACCCGGACGACGAAGTCGGCGTCCGTCCCCGTCGATTTGACGTAAAGGTCGACGTCGATCGGCCCGGCGACGGTCACGTCCCGTCCAAGAGGCGGGGCCACCAGCGTCACCGTGTCAGCCAGTTCGGCGGGCAAGGGTTCCGGCAGCATGTACTGGGTGTTCCGGCCAGTCAGCTTGCCCGGATAGTAGGGGACGGGTTTGGCCGGGTCAGACGTGTAGGAAAAGTCGCCTCGCTGCTTGGGCCGCGTGAAGGAGAGCCCCCCGGGCGCCGCGTAAAGCGACATCGGCGTGGTGGCGGGTGGCCAAGCGGCGAACCGTCGCCAGTTCATGTCCGTCGTGTTGACGACACTCACCAGCGGCTGTCGACGAGTGGTGGCCCGGTGACCCCGCAACCGGTCGTCGAAGAACGGAAACTCGATCGACTCCTTGAAGGTCTTGGCGGTGTCCACCATCCAGTCGGGGAACGAGCCCCGGTTGGCCTCACCCAAGTGCCAGCACCCATGGAACCACGGGCCGACAACCAGATAGGCCTCTCCCTTGCCAGGGCGCGACCGCACCGCACGGTAGCAGGCCAAGGGGCCGAATTGGTCCTCAGCGTCATACCAGCCCGCCACCCACAGCATGTCCGGTCGGACGTTGCGCAGGCGGAGGGGCAAGCTCCGGGCCTTCCAGAAGTCGTCAAAGTCCGGGTGCTTGACCACGTTGTTCCAGAACGGTTGGCGCCCATGGAAGTACTCCTTGTCGACGTTGCTGAGCGGGCCCAGGCGGAGGAAGAAGTCGTAGGCGTCGTCTCCCCACGACACGGTGGCGGTCCGGGTGTCTTCCTCACTCGGGCCGCCCACCCGTCGGCCGGCAAATCCGGAAAAGAACCCGACGCAGTCTTGGAACATCAAGGCCCCGTTGTGGTGAAAGTCGTCGCCCCGCCACCAGTCGCCTGTCGGGGCCTGAGGTGAGACCGCTTTCAGGGCCGGGTGGGGGCACATGGCCGCCTCTGCGGCATAGCCTCCCGGATAGCTGATCCCCGCGACCCCGACCCTGCCGTTGTTCTTCGGCACGTTCTTGACGAGGAACTCGATCGTGTCGTAGGTGTCGGTCACCTCGTCGGCGTCCCTGGGGCCGGTGCGGGCCCCCTTGATCGGTCGCACGTCCTCGAAATCCCCTTCCGACATGTAGCGGCCCCGCACGTCCTGGTTGACGATGATGTAGCGCAGGTCGAAGAACTTGGTCGACGCCCCAAAATGCGGCCTGATCTTGTCCTTTCCGTACGGATGGCAACCGTACGGTGTGCGTTCCATGAGCATGGGGTGCGTCCGGTCGGGCCCGTCGTCACCTTGCTTCGGGACATAGACGGCGGTGTAGAGGCGGACACCGTCCCTCATCGGGATCCGGTACTCAAACTTGTCGTAGTGCGCGGCCCAATCTTGGGCGTGGGCCGCCGAAGCCAAGGCCGCGAGGAGGAGGCCGGTCAGAAGACGCATTCGGAGATCATATCCCCCGACCGCCAGGTCGGGCACCTACGACTTGTCCGGGACGAACTTCATTGATTCCGAATTGATGCAGTATCGGATGCCGGTCTTGTCGACAGGCCCGTCGTCAAAAACGTGCCCCAGGTGTCCGTCACACCGGGCGCACAAGACTTCGTACCGGGTCATTCCGTAGCTCCGGTCGACACGGAGCCACACGTTTTCCCGCTTGATGGGCTGGAAGAACGACGGCCATCCCGTGCCGCTCTCGAACTTGGCCGCCGTTGTGAACAGGGGCAGGCCGCACCCTGCGCAAACGAACGTGCCGGGCTTGTCCACATGAAGCAGGCCGCCGCAGAATGGCTTCTCGGTGTCCTTGGCGCGCAAGATCTTGTACTGCTCCGGCGTGAGCTGCTTTTTCCATTGCGCGTCCGACTTGACCACCTTGTCGGCCCGCTTCGGGCTGGCATTTTCGACAGTCAGGCCCGCGTAGGTCGTCGCCTTGGGGTCGTCTTGCTTAGCCTGGTGCACCGGCGCGGTCATCGTGCACGACGCCAAGGCGAGGCCCGCGAGAATCGACATGCCCATACCGTTCATGTTAGCGGAAATGCGTCAGGGACGGATTTGTCCCCGCTAAACCGCGCACGCCGGGACCTCAAGGTCCGGCGCCGGGCCAGGACGGCCGATGTAGTAGCCCTGGGCCATGTCCGCGCCGCAGTCCATCGCCGTCCGATACTGGGCTTCCGTCTCAATGCCCTCGGCGACGACGACCGCCCCCTTGCTGTGGGCATAGTCGACGACCCCGACAAACAGCGAGACGTCGGCCTCGGTCGGCGTCACCGGACAGAGGGCGCGGTCAAACTTCACGTAGTCGGGCCGGACCCGGTCGATATGGCTGAGGGTGTTGTTGCCCGCCCCCACATCGTCGAGGGCGACTTTGATTCCCTCGCGCCGGGCCGCATGGGCGACTTCGACCAGCAGGACGTCGTCTGCGGCGTCCCCTGACTCCAGCAGTTCAAGCGTGACCCGGTCGCGGCGCAGTTCAAAGGCGTCGATCTCATCGGCCAGTTTGGCCATGTCGGACGCGGCGTCAGTGAACGCGGTCGGGAACACGTTGACGAACAGCCCCCCCGTGCTCACGATCGAACGGGAGGCCACCGCGAAAGCGTTCTCCCGGGCCCGGGCGTCAAACTCCATCGACCGCCCGTGGGCCCGGGCCGCCTCCAAGATCTGCCCACCGCTTAGGTTCAGCTCTTGGTGCCAACCTCGGGCCAGTGCCTCGTGGGCCACCGTGTCGCCTGTCCGCACGTCGACGATCGGCTGGAAGTGACTGGTCATCCCGTGGCGCAACACCCCGTCGAACCAAGGCGTCTGGGTCCGAAGCAACATGGTGTCGAGGTCGACGCACGCCCATGGGCTGGGCTTCCGGCCGTGCTCAAGGGACGCGGCGACGAACGATCGCCTCTCCTGGCTCTGCAGACCGTCGACAAAATCCGCGAACAACCTGCCCCAGCCGGGACCAGTGAAGACATGTGTCTCTTCATCGATCGGCGAGCACCCGGGATGGTCGACCAGATATTGCGTCGAGCGGGGGTCAATGGCCCAGACGGCCACCCCAGTCTCGCCGGTCCCAGCGGCAATACGTGACAAGTCCAACGACGGTCCCTCCGTCAGCATCCTCCGTGATCCTCCTGGCCCGAAATCCATTTCCGGCCTGTCGCGTCCCACGTGCGACCACGTCACTATACTGCCAGTGGAAAAGCTGTGTAAAGCGCGGTTGCCAATTTATGCGTATTTCTGGCATTTATTCCGTCCTGAGCCAGACACATTTCAGATAGAGGGCCTCGGGAAAGGTGACCGGGGCGGGATGGTCAAGGTCTTGATAGGTCACTCCTTCTAGGAATAACGATTTGCCCATGTCGTTTGCCGCCAAACGGCAAACGTCGATGGTTTCTGCCAATGGGAGCTGGTAACTGCAGTTGCAGACGACAAGACGGCCACCCGGAGCCAACAGAGGGAGCGCGCGGCAGACAAGTTTCCATATCGCCCACTTGAGGCTGTCCCGCTTCGACTTGTCCTTGGCGATGGCGGGCGGGTCAAGAATGATCCAGTCGAACTGGCCCAGGCTGGCAGCTTCTTCGACCAAGAAGTCGAAGGCGTTGGCTTGGACAAACGGGACCTCGAGGCCGTTCAACCTCGCGTTGGTCCGGGCCGACTCGATCGCGACGGGGTGGATGTCCACCCCGTAGGCGGTCGCGCCGGACCGAGCGGCGGCAAGGGCAAAGCCCCCGGTGTAGCAAAAGCAGTCCAAAACCTTCTGGCCGGGCCGGACGAGCGAAGCCAGGAGCCGGCGCGAGTTGCGCTGGTCCAGATAGCCGCCGGTCTTGAGGCCACCGAGGATAGGAACCTCCATAACGAGCCCAGACTCCGTCATCCGCACGACCGGCGGGCAGTCTCCGTGCACTGGACCCGTGACGGGGGCCAGTCCTTCTTCTTCCCTCCCCGCCATGTCGCTCTTCTCAAAGATGGAGCGGGGGGCGAAGACATCGACCAGGGCGGGCAGCCAGGCGTCCCGCAGCCGCTCCGCTCCCAGAGTCCGTACCTGGAGCACCAGGTGCCCCGCATAGTCGTCTACGATGAGGCCAGGCACACCGTCTGCCTCGCTGAACAGGACGCGCCGGGCGTCGGTGTCGGTCACAAGGCGTTCGCGCGCCGCCAGCGCGGCCTTGAACCGGCGGGCGAAGAACCCCTCGTCGACCGCCTCGTCCTCGAGCGTCATGACCCGGAAGGGAAACCGACTGGCCCCGTTGTAGGTCCCCACCGCCAGAAACCGCCCCTCATGGTCGACCAACCGGGCCAGCGCGCCGTCCTCCGGCCGGGGCCCGGGCAAAAGTTCACCTCGCTGTACCCATGGGTATCGCCCCCGGATCTTCTTCTCTTTGCCGGGGGCAAGGTTGAGGGTCACCAAGTCGTTCACGGGCTGACCCTACCCAGCGGGCGGCGGGGGCGGGGGACCTGTCCTCCACACGAGACCGACCCATTTGTGCCGAATATGCTAAAATAGCGGTTCGCGGACAGGTGGCTGAGTGGTCGAAAGCGCTCGCCTGCTAAGTGAGTAGGGGCGATTGCCCCTCGCGGGTTCGAATCCCGCCCTGTCCGCCAGGTCGCTCTTCGGTTTGGACGCGCCAGGAAGAAGCAAGATGACGATGACCCGCGCTCTGGCCTTGGCCCTCGTTGCCGTCCCCGTCCTGGCTTCGGCGCAGTCCAGTCTGGACGAGTACCTCAAGGTGCGGAAGCAGTACGGAATCACCCAGGCCGCTTCGTCCATCGCGCTCGACACGTTTGTCGGCGACCGTGTCGTCGAGGTGCAGGGCGTCATCAGCGGCTCCATCTCGGTGGGTGACGCCACCACGATCATCCTCGTCAACCCCGAAGGTGGCGACATCTACGTCAGTTCCAAGAAGGTGCCGGACTGGATGACGTTTTCCAATGTCGCGGCCCGGCTCATCGTGCGGGCTTCCCGCTCGGGAGAGTCTTCCAAGGCCGACGCCCAAATCATCGCCGCCTGGCCCGAGGGCGACGTCGCACAGTACGAAGCAAAACTTCGCGCCGCCGAGGAAGCCAGAAAGGCCGCGGAGGCAAGGAAGCGGGCGGCCAAGCCGCCGGCGTCACGCGGAGGCAAGGGCAGGCCTGCGCCCCTGCCCGGCAACATCCCGCCCGCCTTGGGGGTTTCGCCATTGGGTGACAACCCGCCGTTCTCCGCCGAGACCGAGGCGATGGTGCCCAGGTACGCCGCCTACATCAAGTCGGTCAACCGGAAGCTGCCCAACGAAGACGCCGAGCAGATCGCCCGGGCCATCGTCGGCTACGGCGTCCGCTACGGGGTCGACCCTCGGCTGGTGATGGCCCTTGTCCAGGCCGAGAGCGACTTCCGCCCGGCGACGACCAGCCACAAGGGCGCGATGGGCCTTGGTCAGATCATGCCCGACGAGAAGGCCAGGTTCGGCCTTTCCGACGCCTACGCGACAGACCAGAACCTGTACGCGACAGTCAGGCTCCTGCGCGAGGACATCGAGAAGTACAGCAAGACCCACGGTGAGACGTGGAACGCCCTGATCCTCTCGCTCGCCGCCTACAACGCGGGCCATGGCGCGGTCAAGAAGTACGGCTACCAGGTGCCGCCGTACAAGGAAACCCAGAACTACGTCCGCAAGGTCATCGCCAACTACAAGGCGTTCTGTGGCATCAAGGACTGACGGACGCTAGAACAACGTCCCCTGACCGCCACTCTCTTCCAACTCGGCCTCTTCATGGGTCAAGAGCACGCCGTCGGCGACGATGTGCTTCACCACAAGCCCACGGCGGACCAACTCAGGCGTGAGCAAGGTGCCGCGATGGCACCGGAGCGGCTTCGCACAGCCGCACATGAGAACGAGACGTCGGACCCCCGCCAATCCGGCGACTTCGTTCAGCGCATGCTGGAACGGCTCCCACTCGCGGACCTTCGCATAGTCAGGGACGCCGTCGGTCAGGAGGTCCGGATTGTCAGGCTTTCCGCCGAGACGGTCACCCATATGGCGGTATTCCAAGCCGACTTGGCGGCACAGGCCCTCGATCACGCCGTAGCGGAAGTCAGTCTGATAGTGGGACCAAGGCGAACTCCGCACGTCGACAAGGAGGTCGATCCCATGCTGGGCCAACCGCTCCTCGAAAGGCGCGAAGGTGTCCTGGCTATAGCCGATCGTGAAAACCGTCGGCATCAGGCTGAGGATACACGGTCACCAGCGCCAAAATGGGGCCAAGATGGACTTGATCCAGTGGGAAGACTTCGTCAAGGTCGACCTCGTGGTGGGGACGGTGGTCCGCGCGGAGTTGTTCCCCGAAGCCCGCAAACCTGCCTACAAGCTGTGGGTCGACTTTGGGACGCGGGGCGTCCTCCGGTCAAGCGCCCAAGTCACCACCCACTACCGTCCTGAGGACTTGGTGGGGCGGCAAGTCATCGGGGTCGTCAACTTCCCGCCGAAGCAGATCGGACCGTGGGTCAGCGAATGCCTTGTGACGGGGTTTGCTGACGAGGACGGCGCCGTCGTCCTCGCGGGCCCCGAGCGACCAGTGCCCAACGGCAGCAAGCTGTTTTAGGCTGGCTTCTTTGGCGTGAAACTCGTGCCACACCCGCATTGGCGCGCGGCGTTCGGGTTCTCGAAGGCGAAGCCGCCACCGATCAGATTGCCGGTGTAGACCAGTCGGGCCCCCGCCAAAAACTGTGCGGACTTCGCGTCGCAGACAATCTCGACACCGTCGACGATGACGCTTTCGTCAATGTCCAGGCGTCGGTCGTCCAGGCGGAACACGTATTCCAAGCCGGAGCATCCCCCGCCCTTCACTCCAATGCGCAAAAACGTCCCAGGCGCGCCCTTGCGCGCCAGAAGTTTGGCGACTTGGGCGGCGGCCAAGGGGTCGACTTCGACGGGGAAACTCACCGGGCCCCCGCCTTGGGACGCCCGCCTGACTCGACTTGGACGAGGGGGCCCTCGATCTTGCCCGCCACAAGGTCGGCCAGCGTGTAGCGGTCGACGACGGCGTTCACCGCCGCGTCGATGTTCGACCACAACGGCCGTAACATGCAGTCCGTCTGGTGGAGGCAATTGGCCTCCAGGCCGGTGTGCCGGGCGCAAAACTCAGGGCTGAAGAGGTGGCCGCCCAGGGGGGCCAAGATTTCACGCAAGGCGATCGACTCGGCGCTCCGGGCCAGGCGGTAGCCGCCGACCTGCCCACGGCTGGCCGTCACGATACCGGCACGCCGCAAGATCGCGAGCAGCTTGGCCACGTGCGACTGGCTCAGCCCCTCGACCCGGCTGATCTCCGGGATGGTCATCGAGCCACCGCCCCCGATCCGTGCGAGAGAGACCACGCAACGGAGCCCGTATTCTTCCTGCGCACTTATTTTCATGGTGTAGTGACCTTAGTAGTACAAACCGAGTTCTAACCTGATGTGTTCGGGGATCCGGTCGATCGTGAACGGTGGGTCCCAGACTAAGTCTACGGTGACGTCGCGCACTCCCGGGGCCGAGCGGGCGGCCCCCTCGACCTCTCCCGGAAGGATTCCCGCGACCGGGCAGGCAGGCGAGGTGAGGGTCATCGTTATGTCCACCGTCGCGTCCGGGTTGACGTTGACGCCGTAAATGAGGCCGAGGTCGTACACATTGACGGGGATCTCGGGGTCATAGACCGTCCGGACCGCCTCGATCACCTCGGCCTCCAAGAGCGAACGCTCGATGGCGTTCAATTCTGGCGGCGGTTGGTCGGTAGAAATGGGCTTCGGCATCGTCACTCAGTGCTCGCCGCCTCCTCACCGGCCAGGGCCGAACGCAAGGCATGCCAGCCCAAAGTCGCGCACTTGATGCGGGCAGGAAACTCGCGGACGCCCGCCAAGCACTCCAGTCCGCCGAGCTCCTCGACCGTCCCGTCGACCACCATGGCGTGGAACTTGTCGAAGGTGTCGAGGGCCTCTTCTACCGTCATTCCCTTCACTGTCTCGGTCATCAGACTGGTGCTTGCCTGGCTGATCGCGCAACCACAACCCTCGAACTTGACGTCGGTGATGACGTCGTCCTTGACGACCAGGTAGAGCCGGACTTGGTCGCCGCACAAGGGGTTCCACCCGTCGGCTGAATGGGTCGGCGCGTCGATGTGGCCGCTGTTCCGCGGCTTGCGGCCGTGGTCCAGGATTGTCTCGCGATAGAGTTCTTCGAGCATCAGCTGAAAATCTCCTTCGCCTTGGCGACGGCTCTGACAAGGGCCTCGACGTCTTCGTCGTCATTGTAGACGGCGAATGACGCCCGTACTGTCGATGAGACCTGAAGTCTCTGCATGAGGGGCATGCAGCAATGGTGCCCGGCCCTGACCGCCACACCCTCGCTGTCGAGGATCGTCGCCAAATCATGCGGATGGGCAAAGTCGGTGACGAAGCTGACGACGCCGGCCTTCCCGGGGGTCTTGCCGAGGACCGTCACCCCAGCGACCTCCTCCAGGCTGGCGGTGGCGCGCTGGGTCAGGGCGGCCTCATGGGCCTGGACAGCCTCGGAGTCTTGGGCGGCCAACCACTCCAGGCCGGCGGCCATACCGACCACACCGGCGACGTTGGGCGTCCCCGCCTCGAACCGGGTCGGCGGCTCACGGAACGTCGTTCCCTCAAAGGAGACGGTGCGGATCATGTCGCCGCCTCCTTGGTAGGGCGGCATGCCTTTCAGGTGCTCCGATCGCCCGTACAACGCACCGACCCCCATGGGGCCGAACGCCTTGTGCCCCGCCACCGAATAAAAATCGACCCCAAGGTCGCGGACGTCCACGGGCATGTGGGGCACCGCCTGGGCTCCGTCCGCCGTGATCAGCGCACCGGCCTGGTGGGCTTCCTCCGCCATGCGCTTGACCGGATAGACCGTCCCCAGGGCGTTGCACACGTGCTTGACGGCGACCATCTTGACCGGGTGGTCGCGAAGGAGGGCGACGTAGGCGTCCCAATCCAACTGACCGTCGTCAAAGACCGGGACAGGCAGCACCCGGGCCCCAGTTCTTTGCGCGACCATCTGCCACGGCACCAGGTTGGCGTGGTGCTCAGCGACGGAGCAAAGCACCACGTCCCCGGCCTTCAGGTTCGTCCCGCCCCAAGACGAAGCGACCAAGTTGAGCGACTCGGTGCAGCCCTTGGTGAAGACGACTTCCTCCGGTCGCGAGGCGTTGAGGTGCTTGGCGACCGTGGCCCGGGCACGGTCATAGGCGTCGGTCGACCGCTGACCCAATGTGTGGACCCCGCGATGGACGTTGGCGTTGTCCATCCGGTAGTAGAAGTCCATCGTGTCGAGGACGACCCGCGGCTTCTGGCCGCTTGCCGCACTGTCCAAATAGACGAGCGGTTTACCGTTCACCTCTTGGTCGAGGATGGGAAACTCGCACCGCCAGGGAGACCGCAGGCTAGTCTTGCTGGCCAAGTTCTGCCCTGCCTTCGGCCAAGCGGGCGAAGAGCGTCTTCTCCAGGCTCTCGCGCACGTCGGCCATTGTGATGAGTTCCAGCACTTCGGCGGCGAAGGCGTAGACCAAGACAGCCTCGGCTTGCTTCTGCGGGATGCCGCGCGACCGCATGTAGAAGAGGGGGTCGTCTTCCAACTGGCCGACCGTCGCGCCGTGGGTGCACTTCACGTCGTCGGCAAAGATCTCCAACTGAGGCTTGGAATTGATCGTCGCCTGCGGCGACAGCAGGAGGGCCTGGTTGGTTTGCTTGGCGTCGGTCTTCTGGGCGTCCTGATGGACAAAGATCTTGCCGTTGAACACCACGGTGGCCCGGTCGTCCACGATCTGCTTGTAGATTTCGAAGCTGGTGCCGTCGGGGAGGGCGTGGTCGAGGCGGGTGTGGTTGTCAATGACCTGTCCACCCCGGGCCAACACGACCCCGTCCAACCGCGTGGTGGTGTGCCGGCCCCCGATCCAAATGTCCTGGTCCAATCGGGCCAAGGCACCGCCAAACGCGATGTTGTAGGACTCGTAGGTGCTGTCTTGCGCCTGGTGGGTGGCCCACATCCCGATGTGGTGGCCGGTCGGGGCCTCGTCCTGCACCCGGACGTGCTCCACCTGGGCGTTCTCTGCGACCGACACTTCGGTCACTGGAATGGTGAGGTTGGTCGCGTCGCCATGGCTGACGTAGTGCTCGACGACCTGCACCTTTGCGCCCTTCTCGACGACGATAAGGACTCGCGGAGCCACCACTTGGCCTTCCCCGCTCGTGACATGAAGGATTTCGACCGGTCGGTCGGCCTCTGCCATGGCACTGACCCGGACAAGGACACCGTCGGTGAACGTCGCCGTGTTCAGGGCCGCGAAGGGGTGCGACCCTGGCCGGGACACGTCTCCGAACTGGTCGACCGGGCCCTGGACCAAGGCGTCGCGCAACGACTCGATCCGGACGCCCTTTCCTGCGTCAAACTCCGACTGGTTCCGGTCGAGTTGGCCGTTGACGACCACCACGCGGGCAGAATCCTTGGCTAAACGAGGCAACTCGTCGCCGAACCATGCTGGGCCCGGTTCGGCCGGCGACCATTCAGTTTCGGCGACCGTGCGAAGGGACGTGTACTTCCATTCCTCGTCCTTCATCGTCGGCACGCCGGCCGCGCGGAAGGCGTCCAGGGCCAAGCGGCGCTTCTCTGCCAGCCAAGCCGGGCTCTGGGCGGCGGTCTGGTCGCCGGCCGCCAAGACGGCGTCGAGCTTGCTCTCGAAGGTTTTGGTCGCGGTCATGCCCGGCCTGCCGGTTCAGGTTCGATCCAACCGTAGCCCTTGTCCTCCATCTCCAACGCCAACTCGCGGCCGCCGCTCTTGACGATGCGACCGTCCATCAGCACGTGGACGAAGTCCGGGACGATGTAGTTGAGGAGCCGCTGGTAGTGGGTGACGACCACGAACATCCGGTCGGGGGACCGCAGGGCGTTCACGCCGTCGGCGACGGTGCGGAGCGCGTCAATGTCGAGTCCGGAGTCGGTCTCGTCCAAGACGCCGAGTTTGGGTTCCAAGACCGCCATTTGGAAGATCTCGTTCCGCTTCTTCTCGCCGCCGCTGAACCCTTCGTTCACACTCCGCGTCAGGAGGTCGTTCTTCAGGTCGAGAAGCTTGATCTTCTCCTTGATGAAAGTCAAAAACTTCATCGAGTCGAGTTCTGGTTCGCCGTTGGCCTTCCTCTTGGCGTTCACGGCGGCCCGCAGGAAGTAGGTGTTGCTGACCCCGGGGATCTCCACTGGGTATTGGAACGCCATGAAGACGCCCCGGTGGGCCCGGGTCTCGGGCTCGTCTTCCAGCAGGGAGACTCCGTCAAGCAAGACGTCCCCGTCGGTGACCTCATAGGTCTCGCGCCCGGCGATCACGTTGGCCAGGGTGCTCTTGCCGCTGCCGTTGGGGCCCATGATCGCGTGGACCTCACCCGGACGCACGGTCAGGTCGACGCCGCGCAGAATTTCGCGCTGGCCGTCGGCGACACGGGCGTGCAGGTTCTTGATTTCCAGCATCTTGCCCTTGATTCTACGTCCCCGCGAACCTGAAACCCTGCCATGCGACCCCTATCTGACAAAAAAAGTACAGATCACAAAGTCAGCGGCCACCCAGGCCCGACAACTGGACGCCCTCGATGAAGTACCTCTGGGCCAGGAAGAAGAGGAGCACGACCGGCAAGACCGTCATCGTGGAAAAGGCCATCATCAGCCCGGCCTCGGTGCCGCGGTCGCCGCTGAAGAGTTGAAGGGCGTACGAAAGGGGCAGGTTCTCCGGCGACATCACGTAGATCAACGGCCCCATAAAGTCGTTCCATGCCCCCATGAACGTCCAAATCGCTATCGCGGCCAGGGCGGGCTTGACCTGGGGCAACATGACTCTCCAAAAGGTTTGGAAGTAGTTGCAACCGTCGATGCGGGCTGCCTCTTCGAGCTCCATGGGGATCGTGGAGAAGAACTGGCGGAGCAGAAAGACGTTGAACGCACTGGCAAAGAACGCCGGCACCCACAATGGAAGGAGGGTGTCGATCCAGCCGAGCCCTCGGAAAATGAGGAAGCGAGGCATCATCGTCACCGCCGCCGGCAGCATCATCGTCGCCAACATAAGGTTGAACAACTGGTCGCGCCAGGGGAACCGGAGCCGACCAAAGCCATAGGCCACGAGCGACGACGAGAGGACGGTGCCGACGACCGACATCACGACGATGACCAAGGTGTTCTGCAGGTAACGGAGGCCATAGTTGGTCTCGAACGGCATCCATTCCAGGGCTTCGGTGTAGTTTTGCCATCTCAGGCCCACCTGGCGGACCGGCTTGAACTTTTCCGGAACATCGACAAAGCGCCTGCCCTTCAGTGCCGCCGGTTCTAAGACCTCGGCCTCCCGCTTGCCGTCCGTCCGTTCTTGGACGGTGAACGCGGTGACCTCCGTGCCCCCAAGGTCAAACGTCCACACCGGCTGTTGCCGGTCCACCTTGGTGACCTCGCTCTTCTTCTCCGAGAAGGTGCGGCCGCGCAGGAGGTACGGGCGTTCGATCTCAAGCTCCAAGGTGCCCCCCGAAGACTCACTGGTCACGTTGGCGAGGACCGAACGACCGTCGAGCCGCGTGCGGACGAGCGGCCGATCGGGGTCGTCGAAAGCGTGGGTCAACTGCACCCTGGGCACCCAGACGACACCGTTGATGTTCGCCATGTCGCGGTCTTCTTTGAAGCTCGTGACCAACATCCAGGCGAACGGCACGCCGAACACGACACAGCCGGCAAGGAGAACGATGTGCTGGACTATCCGCGTGGCGAGCCCCTTCGCCTTAGCCCGTCGCTGGACCAGGGCCATGAGATACACCGCGACGACGGCGAGGGCGAGGACACCGGCCACCGTAGTGGGTTGGACGTGGACGGCACCGCGCAACAAGGTGACCTCCGCCCCCCATGCCTTGAACCAGGCCGCACCGACGACCGCCGATACCGCCCATGCCCCGGCCGCCTTCCACAGGGCGGCCGCCTGTTCCTGGGTCACCGAGCCCTTGGCCTGGACGGCCCGGTTCACCACCATGGCGACGCTCGCCACGACCATCCACCCGGGGAACGGCATGTAGACCCAGGCCAAGGGCAGCCACATCCCTGGCTCGACGACCCTGCCGACGTCAGCAGGCACAAACTGTCCCACTACGGCAAGGAGACCGCCCACCCAGGCGCTCCGTACCGCGGCCTGCTGGAGCGTCCCCCCCCACGCCCGGGCCGCCGCCATGCGCACGACGCAAGACACCGCGTGGAACAGGAACAGCCATCCCACCCACTTTGCCGTGGTGGAGAGGAGGAACAGCCACGCGGGGTTCACTTGTCCACCTCGTAGTGCACCCACCGTTTACTCAGCACGAACTGGAGCCCCGTCAGCGCCAAGATGATCAGGAAGAGCACCCACGCGAAGGCGCTGGCATAGCCCATTCGGAACTGGCCGAATGCGGCCAGGAAGAGGTGGTAGACCGGCATCGCCAACGAGTCGTTCGGGCCGGTGTTGAGGCCCTGGGTGATGATGAAGACACTGTCGAAGGTCTGGAGCACCGAGATCACGCCCATGACCGAGCTGAAGAAGATCAGGGGGCTCAGTTGAGGCAAGGTGATGCTGAAGAACTGTTGGCGACTGCTCGCCCCGTCGATCGACGCGGCCTCATAGAGCGTGGTCGGCACTCCCTTGAGCCCGGCGAGCCAAAGGATCATGCCGCTTCCCGCTCCCCATAGCCCGATCATGATCAGCGACGGCTTCGCCCATGCTTCCACTGCGAACCAGCCGGGCGGAGGTGTCATGAACCACTTGGAGACGGTGCCTTGCCAAATGTAATTGAGGATGCCTCGGTCGGGGCTGGAGTTCAGGATCCACATCCACAGGAACACCGTCGCGACGGCGGGCGTGATCGAAGGAAGGTAGAAGGCTGTCCGATAGAAGCGGAGTCCCCGGACGCCCGTGTTGAGGACCAGGGCGATGGCGAGGCCCGTGACGATGCCCAACGGGATACCGATACCCGCCAGGTACGCGACATTGTAGAAGCACTTCTCCACCATCGCGCGGTCGGCGTTGAAGATGTCGACAAAGTTGTTCATCCCCACGTAGCGGGCCTCGTTCAGGACGTCGTACTGGGTGAAACTGAAGACCAGCGACGCCAGCATCGGGCCAAGGGTGAAGATCAGAAAGCCGACCAGGAAAGGGCTGATGAACAGGAAACCGGCCCGGGCTTCTTGACCGCCGACGCGACCCAGCTTGACCTTGCCGAGGAGGAAGAACGCGACCAGTATCGCGGCAAGGACGATCACGGTGCCGATGATTCCGACCGTGTTGAGGTCGACGACCGCGTACTTGGTCCGTTGCAGATGCTCGTCGATCAGCTTTTGGACCTTGGCCTGGCCGTCACGGAGGGCCTCTTCGGACGTCTGGGCATGCCGGGTCGCCTGTTCGATGGCCCGCACGTGCTCGTCCCACAAGGTTTGGGCGACAAACGTCGGCGGCCGGATGTGGGCGAACGGCATCATCGAGACGTGCGTGCGCAGGGCCTGCTCGAACACACTGTCTCCGGGCGCGAACTCCTTGACGATGTCCTCGGTGGCCTTGATGTGGGCTTCGATGCGCGGGATGTAGCGCCGGCCTTGGCTCCGGTCGTAGGCTGACTGCTCGCGGGCGTTCAGGAGTCTGGCCTCGTAGGAGTTCACCCATTTCAGCCACTTCCACGCCGCCTCCCGGTGGCGCGCCCCCCGGGGGATCACCCACGCGTAGCCTCCCGCCCAGGTGATGAAGGTGTCCTTTTCGTTCTGAAACGCACCCCGATGGTAATAGCGGTCGTCTGGCACCGGGGCTGGGGCGGTGCCCATGTCCAACCGTGGGGCCCAGCGCGAATAGTTCTTGATGTTCCAGTCGCCGTTGATCTGCATGGCGACCTGGCCGGACACAAAGGGGTCGTTCTCGTTGCCCCGGAACCCCGCCTCGAACTTCTTGGCGTCGTCCATGCCGCCCAAGATGTCGTAGCCTTGGACCATGAAGTCGAGGGCCGCCTTGGTCCGCGGGTTGTCCATCGTGCACCGCTTCCCGTCCGGCGACATGAACTCGCCGTTCATCTGGAACGAATAGAGATAGAGCCAACTGTTGCCGTAGTTCGGCATGAACCCGGCGACCTTGAGCGAACCGTCCGGGTTCTTCTCGGTGAGCACCTTGCTGTAGGCCAGCGTCTCCGACCACGTCCGGGGGGGCAGGTCGGGGTCGAGCCCCGCCGCCCGCAATGCCGCCGCCTTTTTCTTGAATAGGGCGCGGTTGTAGTAGAGGACGCGGTTGTCGGCGGCAGTCGGAATCCCGTAGACCTTGCCGTTGTAGCAGGCTTCCTGCCAGACCGCCGGGTAGTACTGGTCAGGAGTCGGAGTCTCGGGGTCTCGGGCCCGGTCCCGGGCGATCAGGTCGTCCAGAGACTGGAACGCGCCCCGCTCTGCCCAATCGGAAATCGTGAACCGGTCCTGGAAGACGGCGTCCGGCGGCACCTCGCCGACGATGGCGGTAAGGAGCTTTTGGGGGCTCATCCCGCCGGCGCCCATGGAAAGCAAACGGACTTTCAGGTCTGGGTTGCGCCGCTCAAACTCCCGCACCACCGCGTCCTGACCCTTCTCCTGAGGCGAGATCGCCAGGCCCCAGACGGTCAAAATGGTCCTTCCCCGCGCGTCCTTGTCTTCCCCAAAGCACAGGCAGGCGAGGACGGCAAGAAAGACGGAACAGAGGAACTTGGACATCAAGGTTTTTCGACACCACCGGGCCCGAAGGGGTCCTTTGTCCTGTGGCGTCGGACTCTATCCTACTTGAATCAGGCTCTGCCGGCACCTACGGAATAACATTCTTGCGATTCTTATCCTCAATGACCGAATTGTTGATGCCATAATTGTCCTGACGGCGCAAGCCGTCGATTCCTGGTCGAACGCCCGCAAGGGCGACGGGGGACCCAGTCCCGGGGTGAACTGCCTGCGAAGGCAGAGAGTGGTTTCTAGGCTCTAACCCGACAGCTAACCTCGTAGACCTAAAGCTAGAGACCTGGCATGGGCCAGATGTGGAGTCCCGAAAGGATTCTCACACCACGACCGGGCCGACGAGCGACGACGAAGTCGCGACGAGGTATCGCCGGCGGAACGCCACCCCGTGGTCTCGGGCCGGAATCGCTTGATTGGCTCGGTGACGCGGTGACCAGGTGACCGCCGGGACAAGTCGGGGCGCCAAACCCCGGCTGAAAGGTCCCCGACACCGCGAGAGAGCCAATAGGCGACGGCCTGAGAACACACCGACCTTGGGCTCCTTTGGCGCCGTCAACGACAAGGGAGTCGGCTGAACAAGCCAAGTAGTGGACGTGTCGTCCTCCGTGTCAATGGCGCGAGGGCCCTTCGAGGAAGAAGGGCCCTCCGTCACGTAAGGGCCGTCAGCTGACGTAATACAAAGCCTATGCGCCGGCCCCCGCCGATCGTGGCGATCTTTTTGACCGTGATGCTGGACATGCTGTCCTTCAGCATCGTCATCCCGGACGTCCAGATCCGCGTCGAGGCCATGACCCACGGGAGCCACTCCCCGGCCCTTGCCGGCGTCCTGAACGGCCTCACCCTCGCCGTCTTCAGCATCGCCCAGTTCCTGGTGTCGCCCTATCTGGGCCGACTCAGCGACCGTATCGGCCGTCGGCCCGTGCTCATGGTCACCTGCTCCATGGCCGTGGTCGCCAGCGTGCTGTACGCCTATGCCACGTCCCTGCCGGTCATCTGGCTCTCAAGAATCTGTCTCGGCACCGCCGCCGCTAACATGGGCGTCGCCCAGGCCTACATCAGTGACGTCAGCGCGGCGGAGGAGCGGGCCAAGGCGATGGGGCTCCTCGGCATGGCGTTCGGAATCGGCTTCATTTTCGGCCCGCCGCTCGGAGCCTGGCTTCTCCAGGTCGGCCACGGCACACCACTCGCCCTGGGCTGGGTCTCCGCCTCGTTCGCCCTGGTCAACCTCGCCTTCATCGTGTTTGCCCTTCCTGAGTCGCGACGTGCGGCCCAGCCGTCCAGCCAGCAAGCGACGGGACGCATGGCCGCCCTGCGCAACGCCTTCGGCCACCCGCAGTTGGCCCAACTCCTGGCCCTGTTTTTCGTCGCCAACCTCGCCTTCACGAACCTCGAAAGCACGTTCTATCTGCTTGGCAAGGACGTGTACAAGATCTCGGTCGCCGAGACGACCGTCGTCCTCGTCGTCGTCGGTATCGTTGCCGCCGTCACCCAAGGCGGGTTGATCCGGCTCCTCGTCCCTCGCTTCGGCGAGTTGACCCTTGTCCGGGCCGGGTACCTGCTCACCGGGCCGACGCTCTTTGCCATGCCTCTCGTCCCGCCCCTCTGGCCGATTCTGCTCGGAGCTTCGATCATGGGGATCGGCAACGGGGTCGCCGGGCCGTCGGTGCTCAGCTTGATTTCCCAGGCCGCCGACCAAGAAGTCGTCGGCGAAGTGATGGGGGTCACCGGGTCGTTAGGGGCGATGGCCCGGATCATCGGCCCGGTCGTGGCCAACGCCCTCTACAAGGTCGGCCCTGTCTGGCCCTACTTCTTGGCGGGGACGATGATGCTTGTTCCATTGACGATGGCATGGCGGTACCGGAAGCCACCTGAACCCCAAGCCGAACTAGTCTAGCGGACGGTATCCTGTCAACAATGCGCGACCGAGGCGTGTGCCATGGCTGAACGGCGACGCGACGCGCTTTCAGCGACGTTTGGTCTCCTGACGTTCCTCGTCGGCTTGGCCCTGATCCTCTTCGCCTTCAAGCTCGCCTACGACATCTTCACCGTCCCGCCTCGTCTGGCCATGGAAATGAAGCCCGGCGAGCCCGTCGCCCTCGGCAAGGCAGCTGACGGCATGTTCCAAGTCGTCGTGCGGGTGGTGCTGTTGGTGGCGATGGCCGGGTTCGGTTCGATGGTCGCCAACCGGGGCATCAAGCTCTACGCTGCCGAACGCGGGCGGGACAAGCCCCTCGACTAGTGGACTTTGATGCAGGGCCGGTCGGGGTCCAGCGTCCCGATGATCCACCCTTCGGTGACCATCGCCTCCATGGCCTCGACCACCAGCATGGGGGCCCGGTCGATTTCGATCTGGTCTTCCCGCACCATCGCGTTCACGGTGGCTTCCAAAATCCTAATACTGTCCGTCTCGCGATGAAGGGCGTTGAGGAGGTGCTTGAAGACGTCCATGATCGGGAGCACCTTGGCCCCTCGCCGGAGACAGGCGGTCTGGCGTACCCGCCCGCCGACGTACTCGGCCATGACTCCCTTCTTTGTGCCTTCCCGGTTAAGCTTCCACGTGTTTGTCTTGGCGAGTTCCCAACCCCACCGCTCCCCGACGATCTCGGCGGTGAGGTACTTGATGTCGCGTAAACGGTAGGTCAGGGCGGCCGCGACCCCAGGGGTGTCCAGCGTGAACCCTCCCGTGGCGAGCCATCGGAACGCGTCCTCCGGCGTCAGACTGACCCCCGCTTCCGACGCGATCTCGGCGCAGTAGTTCTTCAGGTCGACGAAGTGGCCGTTGCTCGAGTACCAGTAGTCGGCAAACTGCATGTGATGGCGGATCTGGCCCCGGTGCCCTTCGTCGTATTGGTGTTTCAGCCACTCGGGGTCGGTCTCGCCTCTCTCGAGCTCCAAGACCGTGAACGCCACCTTTCGCGCACCGGTATGGGCCAGCGTCATGCCCGCGGACAAGATCGGGTCGGCAAACCCGCAGGCGTCCCCCGCGAGGAACCAGTTCGCACCCGCCAGGCGGTCGGCGACAAAACTCCAGTCCTTGGTCGCCGAGAGGGCCGGTTCCGGGGTGGCCCGGGCCAAAAGCTTGGCCACCATCGGCTCTTCTTGGATGGCCCGGGTGTACAGGGCCTCGGTCGAGAGACCGCTCTCCCGGTAGTGGCTCGCCGGCATGACGAGACCGACGGACGTCCGGGTCGTGGTGATCGGAATGAACCACACCCAGCCCCAACCGAGGCTAAGTATCTGGACGCGGGTGGCACCCTTGCCGATCGTCTCGGCCCACTCGGCGTCGTTCCAGTACTTCCAGACCGCGATGTTGCGTAACTTGGTCGGGCTGTCCACCCCGATGTCCAGGGCACGGCGCAAGACACCGCTGTCCCCCGAGGCGTCCACGTAGTACTTTGCCTCGACCTCGCCGAGCCCCGGGTCCGCGACCAAGCCAGTGACGAAGTCACCGTCACGACCGACCGACCGGACGCCAGTGCCCTGGTGGACGCGGCACCCTTGGGCGGCGGCATGGTCGAGGAGGATCTTGTCATACACCGACCGGTCGACCTGGTACGCGGTCTTGGCCCGTTGGCCGACAAACTTTGCCGGTCGGGGAAGGTCTTCGTACTTCTCGCCGACCAAGAAGTCGGTGTGCCACAGGTCCTCGCGCGACCCCCACTTGAACGTGGCCCCGACCTTGACCGGGAACCCGGCGGCCTCGACCTTGTCCCAGACCCCCATCTCGTCCAAGACCGCCGAGATCGCCGGGAGGTGGCTCTCCCCGACGTGGTCACGCGGAAACACTTCGCGTTCCAGGATCGTCACGTCCAGATCGGGACGGTACTTCTTGACCAGCGTGCCCACCGTCGCGCCGGCTGGGCCGCCACCGATGATCGCGACGTCTGTCTTCACCACCCTTCAGAGGCCCTCGATCGCGGGGGACAAGATCACCTTGGGGTCGACCAGGTCCCTGTTCCAGTCGATATTGGGCGTGCGCGGGATGTCTTGGGGCGTCAGCAGTGGCTCGCTGGCCACCCGCCGACCGATGACCCAACCCTCTTTGAGCAGGACTTCCAGGGCTTCCATACCGGCCAAGGCCGCGATCGGCCCGTATTTGTGAGCGACCTCACGAAGCTTCTGGACGATCCCGCTCAGCTTTGTCTCGGTCTGCAGGATGTCAAAGATGACCCGGAACCCGCCCGACACCGGCAGCTTGACCGCCCCCTTGCGGAAGACGCGGCCGATTTTGATCCGCCCGTCCTCGTAAAGCGGGGTCCGGTCGTTGACCACGTCGTCCATGTTCAGCTCGAACTCGTTGTACTTCGTGATCAGCCAGTCGGACTCCTCGTTGAAGAACATCGACTGGATGTTCTTCATCTGCTCGATGGAGTGGCCCGCTAGCCCGGCCCCGGCGGTCTCAAGCGAAACAAAACCGCCCGTGCCAAGCCACTGCCAGGCGGCCTTGGCGTCCAACTTCAGCCCGGCTTCCTTGGCGATCTCACTGGTGTACTCGACAAGGTCGGAAAAGTGCCCGTTGCCGGTGTACCAAAAGTTGGCGAACCGGATGTGTTGCAAGACGCGCTGGGCTTGCCGGGCATGGAACGTCTCCTTCATCCACGACTCGTCATGCTGCCCCCGCTCGATCTCCATGATCGTGTAGGCGCACTCCTTCGCGCCGATCATCGTCATGCTGATCCCCGCGGACAGGATCGGGTCGGCGAAACCGGCCGACTCGCCGACGAGGAACCAGTTCTCGCCCGCGGTGCGCTTGGCCGAGAACGACCAGTCCTTGGTCGCCTTGATGTCTCCCGACGCCGTCGCGTTGGCGAGGAGGGCGGCGACCCTC
The DNA here is from genome assembly GCA_019638795.1 of Fimbriimonadaceae bacterium. Classification (NCBI taxonomy): domain Bacteria; kingdom Bacillati; phylum Armatimonadota; class Fimbriimonadia; order Fimbriimonadales; family Fimbriimonadaceae; species Fimbriimonadaceae bacterium. The sequence goes on from JAHBTB010000001.1 coordinate 702,451, forward strand.
GGCTCCGCGGCGACCGCTTCCGCATAGAGCTCCGCGGGGCGTTTGCCGCTGTCTCGGTAAAAGTCGGCCGGCACGACAAGCCCGACCGAAGTCTTGGTCGGCGAGATGGGGATAAACCACAGCCAGCCGTAGCCCAGGCTCATGATTTGGATCCGGGTGCCGCCCTTCCCGATACTCACGCCCCACTCGGCGTCCTCCCAGTGGTCCCAGACGGCGATGTTCTTCAGCGAAGGTGGCTCTTCGACCTCGATCTTGAGCGCCTTGCGCAAGACCGCGGCGTTACCCGACGCGTCGACGTAGTGGGTGGCGCGGACTTCCGTGCCGTCGGCCAAGACCAGGCTGTCGACGCGGTCTCCCGCCGTCCGGGTCTTGTGGACTCCGTTGCCGTCCTGGACGTGGACACCCAGACTGGCCGCGTGGTCGAGGAGGATCTTGTCGAACGGGGCCCGGTCGATCTGGAACGCGGCACTCACCCTCCACCCGTCGTACTTGCCCGGGCGTGGGTCGTC